>JBBSPA010000094.1:0-13805 GCA_038259225.1 Propionibacteriales bacterium | reverse complement strand
TCGACCACCGAGGACGCCGCTGATCGAGTTCGGTCCGGTGATCGAGCTTGTCGAGATCAAGGACCGTCGGGGGTCTCGACAGGCTCGACCACCGAGGACGCCGCTGATCGAGTCCCGTCCGGCTGATCGAGTCGGGTCCGCTGATCGAGCCTGTCGAGATCAAGGACCGTCGGGGGTCTCGACAGGCTCGACCACCGGGGACGGCTCGACCACCGAGGCTGCGCCGACCGCCGGGGACGCGTCGACCGCCGGAGGACTCTCGGGGATCGGTGGCGGCGTACCGCCCCATGCCGGGCAGATCGCCTGGTGGTCGCACCAACCGCACAGCACGGACTTGTGCGGCCGGAAGTCACCGCTCTCCGTGGCGCGCTGGATCGCGTCCCACAACGCGGTGACCTTGCGTTCGGTGGCGAGCAGGTCGCGTTCGTCGGGCTCGTAGCGCAAGATCTCGGCGTTGCCGAGGTAGACCAGCTGGAGCATCGCCGGGATGACCCCCCGGGTACGCCACACCACCAACGCGTAGAACTTCATCTGGAACAGCGCTTTGGCCTCGAAGTGCTCACCGGGGGAGCGTCCGGTCTTGTAGTCGACGATCCGGACCTCCCCGGTCGGAGCGATGTCGACCCGGTCGATGTAGCCGTGGATGGTCAGCCCCGAGTCCAGCGTGGTCGCGACATGGACCTCGCGTTCGGCGGGCTCGAGCCGCTGAGGGTCCTCCAGCGTGAAGTAGCGACCGAGCAACGAGCGGCACTGCTCCAACCAGGTCGCCAGGTCCGGCGTAGGCGCCGCGTCGCCGCCCTCGGGGGTGACGTCGAACATCTCGGCCAGCTCCGGAGCTGCCTCGACGACCTGCTCCCAGACCTCGGGCAGCAGCAGGTTGGCGCGCTCGTGCGTGCGATCGGCCGCCGGGAGGTCGAACAGGTCCTCGAGCACTTTGTGTACGACGGAGCCGCGGACCGCGTCGATGCTCGGAGACTCAGGCAGCTTGTCGATCACCCGGAACCGGTAGAGGAGCGGGCAGGACATGAAGTCACTGGCCCGGCTCGGGGACAGCGAGTTGGCGCGAGTAAGCCCCGCAAACGCGTCCACGACCTCGTGCGCGGCCTGGCTGGCCTCGTCCGAGGAGATCCCCGCGGCAGGAGGAACCTGGTCGACATCGGTGCTCATGGTGCCCACGCTAGGCCACCGCGCCGACAACAGCGGCTAGCCTCGACACCGTGAGTCCTGAGTCGCACGGTTCGCCATGCCGCCGCCAGAGAGCCTCGGGCTCTTTCCGGCTGGGCACCGTGGCCGGGATCGATGTGACCGTCGCCAACTCCTGGTTCCTCATCGTGGCGCTGATCGCGATCGTGATGGAGCCGCGGATCCAGGAGGTCGCGCCGGGCATCGGCGGTTGGGCCTACCTGGTGGGTGCGGCCTTCGCCGTGCTGCTCTACGGATCAGTGCTGCTGCATGAGATCTCCCACGCCCTGGCGGCCAGGGCGTTCCAGATGCCGGTGGCCTCGATCAACCTGCACTTCCTGGGGGGCGCCACGGAGATCGAGGGCGAGGCATCGACGCCTTGGCGTGAGTTCGTCATCGCGGTGGTCGGGCCGCTCACGTCCCTGGCGGTCGGGGCCGTCGCCTTCGTCGCCATCGACCTCTTCGACGGTGGACTGCTCCGCTTCTCCGTCGCGTCGTTGGCAGGCGCCAATCTGATCGTCGGGGTGCTCAACCTGGTGCCCGGACTGCCGTTGGACGGTGGTCGGGTGCTCCAGTCGGCGGTCTGGGGTATTACCAAGCGGCGTACGACCGGAGTGACGGTCGCTGCATGGGGAGGCCGGCTGGCTGCGATCGCTGCGGTCAGCTATGCACCGTTGATCGCCCCGGCGTTGGGCTACCGGGCGACCGTCATCGACTACCTGGTCGGCTTCATGCTCGGCGCGTTCCTCTGGGCCGGCGCGACGCAGGCGCTGCAGGTGTCGAGGTTGCGGGTCCGGCTGCCCGGCATCATCGCTCGCACCATCGCACGTCCGGCGATCGGCGTACCCGCAGACCTGCCGCTGGCCGAGGGGATCCGGCGCGCGCAGGAGGCGCAGGCCGGTTCGATCGTCGTGCTCACCAGCGACGGGCGGCCCTCGGGCATCGTGATCGAGGACGCGGTCAAGTCAACCCCGGAGGAGCGCCGGCCGTGGGTTCCGACCGGCGACGTGGCGCGCCGGCTCGAGGACGGCCTGATGCTCGAGGCGGACTTGTCCGGCGAGCCGCTGCTACGGGCGATGAACCGCACCCCGGCGTCGGAGTACGTCCTGATCGAGGCCGACGGCTCCATCTACGGAGTGCTGGCCAGCAAGGACGTCGATGCGGCCTTCCAGAGCGCGAAATGAGCCCACCAGGTTCTCCGGAGCACGTGACGACCCCTGATTCCATGCTCTCGGGGGTACGCCGCGGACCGTTGCGCGCGGGGGAGCGGGTCCGGTTGACCGACCCGAAGGGCCGCAACCACAGCGTCTTGCTCGAGGGGGGCCGGACGTATTTCACCGCCAAGGGGTCGATCGAGCACGACGAGCTGATCGGCGGTCCCGACGGGGTGGTGATCGCGTCGAGTGGCGGCACGGAGTACCTGGTGCTGCGCCCTCTGCTGGAGAACTTCGTTACCTCGATGCCACGCGGTGCCGCCGTGATCTACCCCAAGGATGCGGCCCAGATCATCACGATGGCCGACATCTTCCCGGGCGCACACGTGGTCGAGGCAGGGGTCGGCTCGGGCGCGCTGACGTGCTCGCTGCTGCGGGCGATCATTCCTGGAGGGCAGCTCACGTCGTACGAGCGCCGCGAGGACTTCGCCGAGATCGCCCGGTCCAACGTCGATTCGTTCTTCGGGGCCGACCACCCGAACTGGTCGCTCAAGGTGGCGGACCTTTCCGTGGACCTGGTGGAGCGCGATGTCGACCGGATCGTGCTCGACATGCTGGCGCCGTGGGAGTGTCTGCCCGGTGTCGCGGAGGCGCTGGCGCCTGGCGGGATGGTGTGCGCGTACGTCGCCACGACGACCCAGCTGAGCCGCTTCGCGGAGACGCTGCGCAGCCAGGGCGGTTTCACCGAGCCGGACGCCTGGGAGTCGATGGTCCGTGGCTGGCACGTCGAGGGCCTCGCCGTCCGCCCGCAGCACAGGATGAACGGGCACACCGGCTTCTTGGTGACGGCGCGCAGGATGGCGCCAGGACATCTCATGCCCCGAAAGAGCCGGCGACCTTCACCGGGGGCGTACGGACCGGACTATGTTGGCCCGCGTCCGCCCGAGTTCGCCGATCCTGGCGAAGACCTCGCTCCCGACGAGGGTCGGCGCCTCTGATCGCGTGAGCAGTGTCACAGGGTCCCTGTAGGTCGTTCGGAGGATAGGCCGAGTCGGCCAGGTGGTCACACATTCACGTGTTGGTCACAGACTGATACCGACACGTGTCCAGACCTGCTTCCAAACGTGGTCTGCGCGGGTAGGTTGGTGCCCAGTGGTCCTCCAACGGAGGTGGTTTCGGTGACTGCACACGAAGACGGACACACCCGCGACTCCCGGTCGAACGATGATCTTGAGACCCAGGTCGGCTTCCTCGAGTCCGAGGTGGTCGATCTCCGACGCCGGCTGACCGATGCGCCCCAGGCCACCCGATTCCTCGAACAACGCCTTGCTGAGGCTCAGTCCTCTCTGGCATCTCTGACCTCGCAGAACGAACGTCTGGCCTCCACCCTGCGTGAGGCCCGCGACCAGATCATGACCTTGAAGGAGGAGGTCGACCGGCTCGCGCAACCGCCGACCGGCTTCGGCACTTTCCTCGACAGGAACGACGACGACACGATCGACGTGTTCACCGGGGGCCGCAAGTTGCGCGTGAACGTCAGCCCTAACGTTGACATCGACGGACTCGAGCGGGGCCAGGAGGTCATGCTCAACGAGGCCCTCAACGTCGTCGAGGCGCTGCGCTTCGAGCAGGTGGGCGAGGTGGTGATGCTCAAGGAGATCCTGGCCGACCGCGAACGTGCCTTGGTGATCGCCAACGCCGACGAAGAGCGTGTGGTCAGGATCGCGGCGCCGCTGCGCGCCGAGAAGATCCGCGCCGGTGACTCGGTGCTGCTCGATGCGCGAGCGGGGTACATCTATGAGCGGATCCCGAAGACCGAGGTCGAGGAGCTCGTGCTCGAAGAGGTCCCCGACATCGACTACACCAACATCGGCGGCCTGATCCGGCAGATCGACCAGATCCGCGACGCGATCGAGCTGCCCTACCTGCATCCCGACCTGTTCCTGGAGCACGAGCTCAAGCCACCCAAGGGCGTGCTGCTCTACGGGCCTCCCGGCTGCGGCAAGACGCTGATCGCCAAGGCGGTGGCGAACTCGCTCGCCAAGAAGGTCGCCGCCAAGACCGGCGAGGAGGGCAAGTCGTACTTCCTCAACATCAAAGGCCCCGAGCTGCTCAACAAGTACGTCGGTGAGACCGAGCGGCACATCCGACTGGTCTTCCAGCGGGCCCGTGAGAAGGCCAGCGAGGGCACGCCCGTCATCGTCTTCTTCGACGAGATGGACTCGCTGTTCCGGACCCGGGGCTCCGGTGTCTCGTCCGACGTCGAGAACACCATCGTCCCGCAGCTGCTGAGCGAGATCGACGGTGTCGAGGGCCTGGAGAACGTCATCGTGATCGGTGCCTCCAACCGTGAGGACATGATCGACCCCGCGATCTTGCGGCCTGGACGGCTGGACGTGAAGATCAAGATCGAGCGGCCGGACGCCGAGGGTGCCCGAGACATCTTCTCCAAGTACCTGACGTCGAACCTGCCGCTGCACCACGACGACCTGACCGAGTTCGGTGACAACCGGGTGGAGTGCGTCGGCGCGATGATCCAGCGCACGGTCGAGCGGATGTACACCGAGTCGGAGGAGAACCGCTTCCTCGAGGTCACCTACGCCAACGGCGACAAGGAGGTCCTGTACTTCAAGGACTTCAACTCCGGCGCGATGATCCAGAACATCGTCGACCGGGCCAAGAAGATGGCGATCAAGGACCTGCTCGACAACAACCAGAAGGGCCTGCGGGTCCAGCATCTGCTCCAGGCCTGCGTGGACGAGTTCAAGGAGAACGAGGACCTGCCCAACACGACCAACCCCGACGACTGGGCGCGGATCTCGGGCAAGAAGGGTGAGCGCATCGTGTTCATCCGTACCCTCATCTCCGGCAAGCAGGGCACCGAGCCGGGTCGGTCCATCGACAACGTCGCCAACACCGGCCAATACCTCTAGCCTCCCGCTCCGTTGGGGTTTGCCTAGTTAACAAGCCAGACAGCTTGTGTACTAGGCAGGTCTGCCTAGTACACAAGCCTTCGGCATAGATAACTAGGCAAACCCCAACGGGCGAAAGGCGGTGACGGCGCCCGCAGAAAGCCCCAGCCTCGCGCCGTGCAGGGCGCTCGTACCCGGACAGGCGTGGCCCACGATCAGGGCGTGCCGCAGCCTTAACAGTTCCTCGGACACGATCCACCGGGCGGCCCAACCAACGTGGCTCGACGGTCGGCGCAAGCCCCTAGACTCCGGCTCGTGACCACCTTCGTGATGATCCCCGGAGCCGGCGGCAGCGCGTGGTACTGGTCCCGCGTGACACCTGCGCTCGAGGCGGCCGGCCATGCAGCCATCGCCGTGGACCTGCCAGGCGACGACGAGACAGCCGGGCTGCCGGAGTACTGCGATCTCGTCACCGCAGCCGCGCAGCCGCGCACCGACACCGATGACCTCGTCCTCGTCGCTCAGTCGATGGGTGGTTTCACAGCACCGCTGGTCTGCAACCGGATCCCCGTAAGCCGACTGGTGCTGACCAACCCGATGATCCCGGTCCCGGGAGAGACGGCAGGTGAGTGGTGGGACGCCACCGGCGCGGTCACCGCGCGGCAGGAGGCAGCCCGGGTGGCTGACTACCCCATGGACTTCGACCTCCAGGAGTACTTCCTCCACGACGTCGCTCCGGAGATGGCTGCCGAGGGCGAGCCCTATCAGCGCGGCGAGGCCGACCGCGCCTTCGCCTCCGTCTGCGACTTCGCGACCTGGCCGGACATCCCGATCGCTGTGATCAGTGGTGGTGACGACCGCTTCTTTCCCGTGGCGTTCCAGCAACGGCTCGCCCGGGAGCGTCTCGGTGTGGAGCCGTACGTCATCGCCGGCGGCCACCTGATGGCGCTGTCGAACCCGCAGGGACTGGCAGACCTGCTGCTGCGGCTGGCCGCCGACGACGCAGGACCAGCAGCACTCCGGTCGCACTGACCCCAAGACCGAGCAGACCGAGCAGCCGAACCGGGTCACCGAACATCACGAACGCCCACAACATCGTCGTCGGCGGGGTCATGTACAGCAAGGTGCTGACCCTGGTCGCGCCCTGCCGGCGCGAGACCAGCACGTACAAGCCGTAGCCGCCGGTGCTCGACAACAGCAGCAACCAGGCAACTGCCAGCCAGAAGTGCAGGTCACCTGGCGGCGCTGTCTCGCCCGTCACCCCGGCCAGCGCGAAGAACGCGACCGCGCTGACCACCGCCTGGACCGTGATCGCCTCCAGCACCGACTCAGTCGGCTTCCAGCGACGCTCAAGCACGGTCCCCGAGCTCAGACAGAGCATCCCTGCCACCGGCAGGAGGAACGCCCACAGCGGTGCACCATCGCTGCGCAGGCTTCCGCTGACGACGAGGACCACACCCCCCAGGCCGAGCAGCAGGCCGATCCGCTGCACCAGGTCGGTGCGTTCCCCGAGCAGGGGACCGGCAACGGTAGCGACGAGCAGCGGTTGGAGCGCCGCGATCAGCGCGGCGACTCCGGGTGGCACCCCAGCGCGGACGCCGCTAAAGACGAGACCGAGGTAGGCGACCTGGCACAGCAGGCCGAGCACGACCTGTCGGAGCACCGCGGCTCTGCTGGGACGTCGGCGCCTGGCCGTGGACACGGCCACCAGGACGACGCCGAGCGCCAGGAACCTCCAGGCCAGCACGGTCATCGCCGGGGCCGTCCGGGTGCCGAGCTCGGCGCCGATGAAGCCAGAGCTCCACATCACGACCAGACCGATCGACGTGATCAGGTCGAGATGGCGCCGGACTGTCACGATCACGAGCCCAGATAACCACATCGGTCGGTATACCGTTCGGGTCCAAGGACACGCTGCCCGGTCGCTGCTGGGCTGACGTGACCCGCGGTCAGCCGGAGTATGCCGGGGTCAGCGTCGGCGGTCGATTCCGGCGGTCAACTCCGGGGTTAAGCTCCGCGATCAGCCTCGGGTGAAGGTACCGACGAGGGTCCCGCCGGACGCGGCGTCGGCGGTGATCGCGGCCAGCGCGTCCTCGGCGCCCGTACCCTGGTCGAGCGCGATCGGTTGCGACAACGCGTACAGCGTGAAGCGGTAGTGGTGGGTGCCGCTCGGCGGACACGGGCCGAGGTACGCCGGGTCGCCGGCCGAATTCTGCGCCACGACCCCCTCGGGCGTCGTACCGGCGTCGACCCCCGACGTCGAGGCCGGGATGTCGGTGACGATCCAGTGGTAGAAGGTGCCGCCCGGGGCATCGGGGTCGGAGACGACCAGGGCGAGGGCCTTGGCTGCGGAGGGCACGTTGGTCCACTGCAGCGGTGGTGACGTGTTGGTGCCGTCGCAGCTGTAGCCCAGCGGAATCGGTTCCCCGTCACCAAACGCGTCGCTCGTCACCACGATGGCGTCCAACGGGACGCTTGCCGACGACGCGCCAGTGCTGTCCGGCTTGGAGTCACCGCCGCACGCCGCAAGGCTGAGACTCAGCACCAGGGCGGTGACGAGACCGAAGGCGGGACGCGACATAGGCAAGCTCACCCGTGCATGGTGTCATGCAGATCCGCCACCGAGCGCACGGTGAGCATCTCAGCGAAGTCGACACCAAGCGTGCTTGTCGCGCCGACGGCCGCCACCCCAACTCCTGACCCCGCCTCGGTGCAGGATCTGACGCCCCGTACCGCCGCTTCCCGCTGCCCGTAGGCTTCGAGCATGACGGTGCGGCGGATCATGGGGACCGAGACCGAGTTCGGCATCCACGTGCTCGGCACGCCGTCGGCGAATCCGATGCTCACGTCGTCCCAGCTTGTCAACGCGTACGCCTCGACCTCCCAGCGATCCCGCCGAGCCCGATGGGACTTCGAGGAGGAGAGCCCGCTGCGCGACGCGCGAGGCTTCGACCTCAGCCGCGGAGCCGCCGACCCCAGCCAGCTGACTGACGAGGAGATCGGCCTCGCCAACCTGATCCTCACCAACGGTGCGCGGTTGTACGTCGACCACGCCCATCCGGAGTACTCGAGCCCGGAGTGCACCAACCCGCGCGACATCGTCCTCTGGGACAAGGCCGGTGAGCTCATCATTGCCAAGGCGGCGGCCGCGGTGGACATCCCGGGCCAGAACCCGCTGGTGCTCTACAAGAACAACACCGACAACAAGGGAGCGTCGTACGGCGCTCACGAGAACTACCTGATGAAGCGGTCGACGCCGTTCCCGGACATCGTCCGCCACATCACGCCGTTCTTCGTCAGCCGGCAGGTGATCTGCGGTGCTGGTCGGGTCGGGATCGGGCAGGACGGCGCCAAGCACGGCTTCCAGATCAGCCAGCGGGCGGACTACTTCGAGGTCGAGGTAGGTCTCGAGACGACATTGAAGCGACCGATCGTCAACACCCGGGACGAGCCGCACGCCGACCCGGAGAAGTACCGCCGACTGCATGTGATCATCGGCGACGCCAACCTTGCGGAGATCTCGACCTACCTCAAGGTCGGAACCACCTCGCTGGTGCTCGCGATGATCGAGGACCGGGCGATCAGCGCCGACCTGGCGATCGACGGGCCGGTCAACGCGCTGCACCAGGTCTCGCACGACACCAGCCTCAAGCACATGGTCAAGCTCAAGGACGGTCGAAACATGACCGCGCTCGACCTGCAGGAGACCTATCTGGAGCTGGCCCACCGCTACGTCGACACCCGGCTGGGTGACGACGTCGACGACCAGACCGCCGACGTGCTCCAGCGCTGGGGCGACGTGATCGAGGCGTTGCGCCGCGATCCGTTCGAGTGCCGCAAGCAGCTCGACTGGGTGGCCAAGCTCGCACTTCTGGAGTCCTACCGCGACCGCGACGGGCTGGACTGGGACAGCCCGAAGCTGCACCTGATCGACTTGCAGTACTCCGACATGCGGGCCGACAAGGGGCTCTACCAGAAGCTCGTGCAACGCGGGTCGATCGAGCGGCTGTTGAGCGACTCCGAGGTCGCCGCCGCGGTGACGAACCCTCCCGAGGACACCAGGGCCTACTTCCGGGGCCGGTGCCTGGCGCAATACCCGGACCGGATCGCCGCCGCGTCGTGGGACTCGGTGATCTTCGACCTGCCCGGGCGCGACTCCTTGCAGCGGATCCCGACGATGGAGCCGTCCCGAGGGACCCGGCAGCATGTCGGCGAGCTACTGGACCGGTGCAAGACAGCCGAGGAGCTGTTCGCCGCCATCACCGCCTGACCGCTGGGGGAGGATGTCGTAGGTCCGGACGCTCGATATATGGCCCAAACCTCGTCACAGATCGCGGAGGCGAAGAGCGTCCATGCGCGCTCGGCCGCAGCCCGCATCGCACCGGTCCGGAGGTTGAGCGGGAGCGCGCCTTCGCGCTTCGGACCTCGGTCGCACGCTGGGCCATTCAACCTGAAGGCTCGCCCGATGCGTCTTTCTGGGTGGAGGATCATGAACGAGCCTCTTGACCGGATCGATGGGAGGAGGCGGGATGTCTGGGCGGGATCAGCAGGACGTCTCGGCCTTCTCGGAGTTCGTCGGGGCACGATCGGCAAGCCTGTTCCGGACGGCGTACCTGGTCATTGGTGACTATCAGCTGGCGCAGGACCTCCTGCAGGATTCGCTTGTCCGGGCGTATGTCGCCTGGTCGCGGATGCGGGACCCGGCCAAGGCCGAGGCGTACACGCGCCGCATCATCGTGACAACTGCGATCTCCTGGCGTCGCCGTCGCTCCTTTCACGAGCGGCCGACCGGTTACCTGCCCGAGGCGGTGGTTGGCGACGAGACCGACAGGGTGGGGGTCTGCGACGAGCTGTGGCGGGAGCTGCACCTGTTGCCGCCGCGGCAACGTGCCGCTGTGGTGCTCCGCTACTGCCAGGACCTCTCTGAGGCACAGACCGCCGAGTTGATGGACTGCTCCGTCGGCACCGTGAAGCGTCAGGTCTTCGTGGCCCTTGGCAAGCTGCGCGAACACCTCGGGACCGACTTCGTAGCACCGACGCCCGACGAACCGGCGGTGACACTGTGAACAGCCTGCGTGAGCTCTCCCGCCGGGCGGACAACTTGACGGTTCCCGATCTCGACATCGACGCCCTCGTGAACCGAGGCGAGCAGCAGCTCCGTCGTCGCCGGCTTACCGCCGTGCTGGCGAGCGCGGCGGCTGTGATCCTTGCGATCGGACTCGCCGTCGGCGGGGCCGCCTTGAACCGTTCAGCCGACCGCGGGCCTGCGGACGCTCCTGACACAGATCCTCACCAGACGGACGACAACAGCCACCCGCCGGATGAGTCGCGGGCGCCGGTTCGCAAGATCGTCTACAGCGACGTCCACCGGAACGGGCTCAACAACCGGACCATCCACTTCGGCGACCAGGTCGTCGAGACCGGCAACGGTTTTGTACACATGGATGTGACCGACGACGGTTTCGTCTACACCCTCAACGGGGGTGCGTGGTTCAGCGACGGCGGCACGCCCGAACAGATCGGCTCACATCTGTGCAGCGCCGTCCACGGCGAGTTCACTCTCTCCGCCTATAGGGGCGTGATGTCGGCGAACAGCGGATCTCTCGTCGCGTGGTTCGACTGCACCGAGGCCGACCGAGCGGCCCTGGTGGTCTTCGACACCGCATCGGGCCGCGAGGTGGTCCACCGACAGATTGCCTTCTGCGGCACTGGGCCCGCCCTCGCCGACTCCTGCGAGTTGTACGGCCTCACCAGAGGACGGGTGTACGTCAACCGAGGTTCGTACGCGGGTTCCCCACGCCCCGACTACCGGTTCGACGTGCGGACCCAGCAGCTTCGCCCCTCGTCTTCACAGGGGTACGCCGAAGACGTCAGGACCGATCCTCGCGGGCTGGTCGTCGGCGGCAGCTGGCAGACCGGCATCACCACCGACGGCATCGGACAGTCCTTCAGGGTGGTCGGTTCGAGGCTGGTTCCGCAGCTCAACTACGACAGCGATTGGCATCTCGCCAAGGCGGCCTACGACACCGCAACGGGCCGTGCTCTGCAACTCCGCCTTCCTACCGGCTATCGCACGGACGCCAGCGGCTTCGACCTCTTCGAATGGCTCGACGACGAAACCGCGGCGCTTGTCTCCTCAGGCGATTTGGCAACGGGCGAAATCCTCACCTGTCAGCTGTCGGATGGGCGTTGCAACGTGGCCGTCCAAGCGCCGAAGGGAGCAGAGCAACCGGTCGAGGATCCCTGGCGCATCGTCCCGAACTTCGGGCTCCCCGGCTGAGGTCCGAGGCCTCCTCCGACTACACGTTGATCGATCCCGCGGTGGACTACTGCGTGCTGGAGGCCGCCGTCGCCCCGGCGTTGGCGAGAGGCGCATGCAGGAACTCACGGACCGCGGCGATCTCAAGCGGCCAAGTCGTCAGGGACGCTCCTCGTCCCGGAGGTTGTCTAGGGCCTTGGGGAGCAGCTGGGTCTGCTCATCCGCTGTAGGTTTCGGTGGGGCGGAGGGCCGTTTGGCCGCCGTTGGTACGCCGGGTTGTAGAAGCTTTGGACGGGCCGGGCGGAACTGTCGTACCTGTCGACGGATCCGCTCGTCGAGGTCGATCTCGCGAAGAACTCGCTTGACGGTGGACAGCACGGCCGCGTGCAGTTCGAGCAGTTCGCTGTCCGAGTCGGCCATCACCAGATCCTCGAGCCTGGCGCGTGCCTCATGAAGACCCTCGAGAGCTCCGCGGACGTCCTGCGGGTTGGCGAGGCTGACGGGTCTGGTGATGTCGGCTTCACCTTGGACCAGCTGACCGAATGTCTCGACGGCGACGGCCAGCTCCTGAAACGTCTGAGCGAGCCCGAGGAGCACGTCGTAAGCGCTCGCGTCGTCAAGCCACTTGGCATCATCGTGCGTCGCGTCCACAAGGGCTCGGAACATCCCGCGAAGCGCGACCGCCGAGTGCTCGAGAGCCTCAAGGCCCTGGCGCAGTCCTGGACCCACGTTCGGCGTACCGAGGGCGCGGACGTTGAGGCGCCGACCCTGTTCTGCTTGGACCAGGGCTGCGCCGATGGGTGGGATGTCGTAGGTGATGCGACGGGCCTCGCCCAGCCACGTCCCTGCGTCAAGCTCCACCCGGGCACGTTCGGCCGCCTGATGGCCCAGCTCGTCGGCGGCGCGACGCAGCAGGGCGCCCAGCGAGTCGGCCAGCCCGTAGATGGCCCGGCCGGCATCCGCGCTGGCGACTTTGGGAGGGAACAGCAGATTCGCCGCGACTCCTACGGCGGCGCCCACCAACGTCTCCGCGATGCGCTGCCAAGCGGCCGACTCGGCACCGAGCGAGCCCACGCCGAGCACGAGAATGCCGCTGATCGCAACCTCGATCAGGTTCGCGCGCAGGCGAAGCGCTTGGCCGATCGTAATGGAGACCAAGATGAGCAGACCCAGGCTCCACCATCGCAGCGGTAGGACCGCAGCGAAGGCGACCGCGACGGAGACGCCAGCCACCACGGCCACCACCCGGTCGATGCCACTGGCCAGGAGCGAGACAGGGGTGACCTGCACGACGAGCATTGCGGTCAGCGGCGCGAGAAGGGGCTGAGTGCCCGGAAAGAAGAGCGTGCCCACGGTGTAGCTGGCGACAGCGGCGATCGTGATCCGCAGCGACCAGAGCACCGCTGCACGGCCGTCGCTCCTGAGCCGCGTCAGCTCGCGGCTGAACTTCGTTCGCCACCAATCAGGCACACCTCATCTTCCTCGATACCGGAGCCGCCCGCCCAGGATCGACACCTGCGGTGGTCTTTGGTTGGTAGGGGCGTGATGTCCTCGGCGGTCGCGAAGGTGTCCGTGGGCCCGGTGCCGGGCTTCGTGGAATGCAAGCTGTCCGGTGGTCGTGTTGGTGACGAAGGTGCGCAGCATCCCGGACAGAACTCCCCGGCGTTGTCGCACCACACCCAATCGGGTGGAACCCGAAGGTCCGCTTGAACGTGGGCGAGGCATTCTCCTTCTCGCTGTGCGCAATCACGATCGTCGCGTCGACGTCAAGGACCACGACGTCGGCCAAGTCCGTCCCGGCGACCGTGGAGGCCGGCAGCCTACCGGGGAGCTTGGCCCACACGTGCCGACGCAGCCGAGCCCGGGCCGCGGCGATCGTCCGCAGCCGTGCCGGGGTGAGCTCGTCCAGGGCACGCCACACCGTCGGCGGCGACGCCACCGGCCCCAACACCTGACCCTGGTGACGGAGCACGTCGATGTCGGCGAGCAGCCGCAGCGCGACGCTCCCGCGTGAGCGACATCGCAATCCCAAGTTTCCGCTGCAGGACAGGAATTCCCGTACTCTCACACGCCGATCGGTCGCGGACCTCCTGACCGATCCGGGCTAGACGGCTAGTCTGCGGTGTGCCCGAGTTCACCTGGCGACCGGCCAACCGCGCAACGACCGAGGACGTCGAGGCGGTGTTCGACACCGGTGGCGCCCGCAAGTGCCGCTGCCAGGCGCTGAAGACCCCAGGCTGGATCTGGCGCGACACCACCCAGGAGCAGCGGGACGCCGCCCTGCTGGAGCAGACCGGT
>JBBSPA010000093.1:0-13882 GCA_038259225.1 Propionibacteriales bacterium | reverse complement strand
GATCGGCTCGCGGGAGCGACCCGGTGCGGGATGGGCGCTGGCTTGTGGGCGTTGCACCGAGATGAGGAGCTTCGCGCAGGTGTGAGGGCCGCTTGTTGAGCTAGGACGGCCCGAAGGACGCTCCCGCCCGTCAGCGGAGGTCGACCAGCTGCTCCCAGGCAGAGCGGGCCAGCTCGCGGGCCTCGGACTCCGATGCGGGCCGGTCGGCGAACTGGTAGCGGTAGAACAGGGGAGCTACCACGTGGTCCATCAGGCGGGTCACCATGTCCTGTGTGGACTGCGGTGAGGCCGCTGGTGGGACCGATCCCTCGTTCCGGGCGGCCTCGAGGATGATGGTGAAGTCGCGACGGGTGCCGTCGGTGAAGAGACGTTGTGCCTGGCGCTGCTCGGTGTCATCGAGTGCTGCTACAGCCATGGTCACGGCCATCCGACCCCACAGGTGCTCCACGCCGAAGGCGAACGTCACGGCGTAGCGCTGCAGCATCTCGAATGCTGGTCCGCCTGCTTCGAGTGCCCCGTGCAGGTCCGCCGGCGTTCCTGTCGCCGCGATCGGGCCGGTCTGGGACGGGTCACGGCCCAGCGCGGCCATCGCGAAGGCGTCACGCAGGATCGCCTCACGACTGTGCCAGTGGCGATACAACGTGCTGCGGGCCACCCCAGACCGCTGGCTGACCAAGTCGATAGTGGCGCGCTCGAAACCGACCTCGGTGAGCACCTGGTAGGCCGCGTTCAGCACCCGGGCACGGGTCCGGGTGATGCGCGGGTCGTCTGACATGGCCCCAGTTTGCCCGCCTAGGAGTGAGTGTCTGCCCGGGTGAGGCCCAAACTTATAGAACTGTGTAGTTTCCTTAACAGCCCCAGTCGTCCGAGCAACTCAGGAGCCAGTCGTGGCAAGCACTCCTCCGACAAACCAACCCGACGGCCCCGTTGACACGCACGACAGCGCACCACGCCGCGGGTCCGATCCACGCCGGTGGGCGGCGCTCAGCGTGTTGCTCCTGGTCCAGTTCATGTTGATCCTCGATGGCTCAGCGGCCACGATCGCCCTGCCGACCATCGGTTCGGACCTCGGCTTCACGATGTCTGGACTGACCTGGGTGGTCGACGGCTACGTGCTGATGGCAGGCGGGTTGCTGCTGCTCGGTGGACGACTCGGCGACGTCCTCGGGCGTCGCCGGATGTTTATCGCCGGCGTGGTCGTCTTCGGCCTGTCCTCGATGGTCTGCGGGCTCGCGCAGAATCCTGGCCAGCTGGTGGCAGCGCGTTTCGCCCAAGGGATCGGCGAGGCTCTGGCTGCGCCGGCCGCGCTCGGATTGATCGCGCTGCTGTTCACCGATCGGGGTGAACGCGGCAAGGCCATCGGACTCTTCGGCGCGATCTCAGGGCTCGGCGGAACCGCGGGGCCACTGCTGTCCGGACTGCTGGTGGAGCTGGCAAGCTGGCGCTGGATCTTCCTGATCAACATCCCGGTCGCGATCGTGGCCATCGTCGTCGTGCCTCGACTGGTCTCGGGTGGCAGCCCGGTGGGTGCGCGGGGACGGATCGACGTGCCCTCCGCAGTGGGGCTGACCGTCGCGTTCACCGCGATCGTCTACGGCGCCATCGAGGCGGCCACCCAGTCGTGGACCTCGGGTGAGGTGCTCGGGTTCCTGCTCGGCGGGGCGGTGCTGCTGGTCGCGACGACCGGCTACCAGACCCGTGCGCGCAACCCCCTGGTCCCGCTGCGCTTCTTCACCGATCGAACCCGACTCTCGGCGAACCTGGTGACGGTCTTCTTCTTCGCGGTGTTCTTCTCCCAGTTCTACTTCGTCACGCTCTACCTGCAGAACGTCGTCGGCCTTTCGGCCCTGCAGACCGGGTTGAGCTTCGTCCCGTTCGGTCTCATGATCGGTCTCGGCCTGGGCCTCGCGACCGCACTCACCCCGCGGGTCGGCCTGCGCCCGGTGATCGCCACCGGCACCCTCCTGAGCGCGATCGGGGTCGCACTGTTCACCCGGATCACCCCCGACGGCTCCTACACCGCCCAGATCCTGCCGGGCAGCCTCGTCCTCGCCCTCGGCGCCGGGCTGGTGCTCCCCTGCCTGCAGATCGGCGCGGTGAACGCTGTCACCGACTCCGATGCTGGTCTCGCCTCCGGCGTGCAGCAGGCACTACAGCAGGTCACGGGAGCCATCGGACTGGCTGTCCTGGTCAGCCTCGCCCTGCAGAGGGCTGAGTCGCTGCAGGCGAGCGGCACGGCCCCCGGCGCGGCCATCGTGGAGGGATACCAGCTGGCGTTCACGGTAGGCGCGGTGCTAATGCTCGTCGCGACGCTGACATCGTTCGTGCTGCCCCGCGGAGTCGGGAGCTCCGGCGACGCCCCGCGCTCTGCGGGGTCGATCAATGAGGAGGAAACGGTATGAGTGAACATGGCAGCGGGTTCACGCAGGCGTCGTTCGAGTTCTTCGAGGGCCTTGCCGCTGATAACAACGCCGCCTGGTTCCACGCGCACCGCGACACCTTCGACACGCGGCTCGAGGCGCCCTTCCAGAAAATGCTGGAGAACGTGAGCGTGCGGGTCCAAGACGGTCTGTTGCCGTTGCGGGGCGGAGCGGCGACCATGTTCAGGATGAACCGGGACGTGCGGTTCAGTCCCGACAAGCGGCCCTACCGCAGCGAGCTCAGCGGGCTGCTGACCACCGACGGCACCAAGGCGGCCGAGGACTACGCGGTCTACGTGCGCATCGATGCCTACGGCGGTTTCGTCACCGGGGGCTTCTGGCAACCGACGGCCTCACGGTTGGAACCGATCCGTCGAAGGATGATCGAGGACAAAGCCGGGTTCGCCGACGTTCTCGACGGACTGGCCGAGAACGGACTTGTCCTTGACGAGAGCGAGACAGTCAAGACCATGCCGCGCGGGTTCGGGGAGTACACCGACCATCCGCACGCGCCCTACCTCCGGTTAAAGGCCCTCACCGCCGAGCAACGGCTACCGAAGTCCTCATGGTTGGACGACTCGGTGACCCAACGGGTCGCAACGCACGTCGCGGCACTGGCGCCCCTGATCGCCTTCGGGCTCGAAGCCGACTGATAAGGAGGAACCTCATCGGCACCCGCCTGCTTTGCTGCCACCTCGCAGCCGGGGTCGACGACGGTTGTCAGGACCGTCGGCTCCCGGACATCTCACGAAGGCGGGGGACTGTGGCCCCGTGCTGTGTGTTTGCGGGCCCGCCGGATCGTTAGCATGAGGTGTGGGGAAATTGGCTGGCGACAGGTTCGCTGAAGTCGAGGTGACGTCGCGCTCTGGCCTCCGCGAATGGCTTGAGGAGCACCACTCGCAGGAAGAAGGAGTCTGGCTGGTCACGTACAAGAAGGTGGTGGGGGCTCGTTACGTGTCGCGAGGTGACGTCCTCGACGAACTCGTGGCCTTTGGGTGGTGCGACGGCCGTCTGCTTCGCATCGATGATGAGCGCGTGATGCAACGGATCAGTCCCCGCCGCACCCAGCCGTGGGCGAAGTCGTACAAGGACCGCGCAGATCGTCTCGTCGTTGAAGGCCGCATGCATCCCCGTGGACAGGCGTCAGTCGACGATGCGAAGGCAAGCGGGGCATGGGACGCGATGGACGCCGTTGATGCCCTCATCGTGCCGGACGATCTCGCGGCAGCACTGGCTGCTGACACGCCCGCAGACAGCTATTTTGCAGCATTCCCACCTTCTGTGCGGCGAAATATCCTGCGATGGATCAGTTCGGCCAAGACGCCCACCACGCGAGCGAAGCGGGTGGCATTGACAGTTGCAGAGGCAAAGCTGGACAGGCGTGTGGCAAGCAACGGCTGAGTTGTCGCCGCGCTGGATGTTCGCACCCCGTGTCCACCGTCGAGGGTCCAGGCCCGCCGGATACGGGAAGCCCTCCCTGCAACCCGATCGGCATCCGGCACGGTTCCGCGCCGGATCGTTCGCTCTGCTGCCCTGAGGTAGATGATGGGGCGCATGAGCCTGGCCTTCGCGCTGACGGCGCTCGTCATCGTGGCTACACCAGGAACCGGCGTCGTGCTCACGGTCGCTGCCGGCTTGCGTGGAGGCAGGGAGCTGGCGATGGTCACCGCCTTCGGCTGCACCCGGGGAATCGTGCCCCACCTAGCGGCCGCGATCACCGGCGCAGCGGCTCTGCTGCAAGCCAGCGGCACCGCGTTCGGGGTGCTCAAGGTGCTCGGCATCGCCTACCTGCTCTACATGGCCTGGATGACGTGGCACGACACTGGCCTACTCACCGTCGATGACGGTGAGCGGGGCGGGTCGCGCAAGCGTGTGGTGGGGAACGCCGTGCTGGCGAACCTGCTCAATCCGAAGCTCACGTTGTTCTTTTTCGCATTGCTGCCGCAGTTCGTGAGCCCTGGCTCGGGGGGTGCCGTGACGCAGGTGCTGGTGCTGTCGGGGGTTTTTATGGCCATGACGTTCGTCGTCTTCGCCGCCTACGGTGTCTTTGCTGCAGCGACGCGACAGTACGTCCTTGAGCGCCCCCGCATCGTCCGGCGGATCCAGCGCTCTTTCTCAGTCGCTTTCGTGGGCCTCGCGGGCAAGTTGGCGACCACCGACCGCTGATGCCCCGCGGGCAACGTTGGGTGCTCCGGTGCGGATCGGCTCGCGCAGAACGAGGGGCCGTGCACGATTCTGGCCGCGTGACGACCTTCTCAGTCCAGGCAGGGCCACGCGACGCCCGCTCGTGGCTGCAGCTCGCCCGACGCTGCGAGACCTCGGGCTTCGATGCACTCCTGTGCGCCGACCATCCCGGAGTGGCAGCCTCACACCCTTTGTTGCGTTGGCGGCCGCTGCCAGCGTGACCTCGACGCTCGGTCTGGGGTCCTACGTCTCCAACGCGGGTGTCCGCGAGCCTGCCCTGCTGGCCAGCGACGTCGCTACCCTCGACCTGGTCTCCGGCGGTCGCGCCCGCCTGGGTCTCGGCGCCGGACACACACCAGCGGAGTGGGCCGCCGTGGGTCGTACGCGCCCCGACGTCGGCGGGAGAGTCCGCCGAGCCATCGCGGTGGCTGAGGCTGTCCGCGCGCTTCTCGACGGCGACGGGGTCGACGTCGACACCCCCGACCTCGTGGCCCGGTCGGCACCACAGCAGAACCCGAGCCGGTTCAGCACCGGGTTCCATTCACCCTCGGCGGCGCCAACTCCAGATTGCTGCACTGGGCAGGACGGCACGCCGACACCGTCGGGCTCAGCGGGCTCGGGCGCACCTTGGCCGACGGCCACAACCACGAGGTCCGATGGAACGCCGACGAGCTCGAGGCGCAGCTGCAGCACGTCTCCGACGGCGCGAAGTCGCGCCAGGAGCTCCCGGTGCTCGAGGCATTGGTGCAGCAAGTCACCATCACCAACGACGCAGAGGCAGCGGTCGCCGAGCTGAGCAACGAGACCGGCACCAGCTCCCGGGACTTGCTGGCGTCCCCGTTCCTGCTCGTCGGGACCCACCAGGAGATCCTCGACAAAACCGAGGAACTGGGCCGCCGGTGGGGCATCACCCACTTCGTCGTGAGAGAGAACGCGATCAGCGACATCGAGGGCCTGGTGGCCTCGGCGGACAACAGCACAACGCGCGGGAGCGGTGCCAACGGCTGAACACGCGAAGTCCCAGTAGCCGGTCGCCGATTAAGCCCGGGTCCGCACCCAAGACTCCTTCCGAGATCGGCTTCTGCCTACGCCCCGCCCGAGGATCCTCACGCAGCTTGACCAGTAGCCGATCGGCTTGGGGCACGAACCCAGGGCCTGCCGCCGTGAAACGCCTGATCCGGCTAGCTTCGACCGGGTCCAACTCTAGCCGGGGCACCTTGACTCGGCCTTCGGACCGGCGATCAACGTGACACATCGATCTGGTGAGCGAACTTGCTGGTCTGGAGTACCCAACCGCTCAACAAGCAGCGACCGCGTCCACCTGCATGGCGGACGCGGTCGCAGCGTCGCTGGGCGCGATCAGAACGGATTGACCGTCGCCGGGTCCACGACCGGGCGGACCTCGACGCCACCGCCGGGGGCGGGGGCCGGGCACAGCTTGGCGATCTCGATGGCGTGGTCGAGGTCACGCGCCTCAACGACGTAGTAGCCGTTGAGGGTCTCCTTGGTCTCGACGAACGGACCGTCCATCACGGTGCCAGCACCCTTGATCGTGGTGGCAGCCGTTGGGGGCGCCAGCGCGTCCCCGCCCGCAAGGGACCCACCGAGCTCGGAGACCTGCTCGACGAACTTGCCGTGGGCGCCGACGATCGGCGGCCACTCCTCGGGCGAGAGGCTCTCGTAGAAGGCCGGGTCTTCGTAGATGAGGATCGCGTACTTGGCCATGGGACTGCCTCCTGCACATGGTCGCGGGCCGGCCAGTCCGGCTCCGTCATGAGTCACAGCGAACGGCGCGTCGCCGGATCGACAGGCTCATCTGAGTTTCTTCGATGATCCTTCGGCGCCAACGCCGCCGGGCCTGGCATCTCCGGGTGGGGTGGCGCTTTCGCGGCGGGCGCGTCGAGGCGGGTACGCCTCAGCGATCCACCCGCGCCTGCAGCAGGCGTCGCTCGGCGTCGTTCGCGGTGAGTTCCAAGGCGAACACGTCTTCGGCCAACGCCTCGTCCCGGCGGCCAAGGTGCCGCAGCATCCTCGCGCGAACGGCGTGCCACAGGTGGTATCCGGTGAGGGCGTGCCCGAGAGCATCCACCTCCTCCAGCGCCGCCCGCGGCCCGTTGACCTCAGCGAGCGCCACCGCGCGGTTCAGCCGTACGACCGGCGAGCGGTCGTGCGCCAGCAGCATGTTGTAGAGCGTGAGCACCTGGAGCCAGTCGGTGTCGCCGCCGTCGCGCGTGTCGGAGTGGCACGCCGCGATCGCAGCGTGCAGCTGCCAGCGTCCTGGGCGTCGTAACATCGCCGCCTCCTCGAGCACGGTCTGCGCCTCGGCGATCAGTCGCCGATCCCACCGCGCCCGGTCCTGATCAGCGAGCAGGACGAGCTCTCCATCGACGGCGCGTGCCCCTTCCCGTGCTCGGTGGAACAGCAGCAGTGCGAGCAATCCCTGCGCCTCTGCCTCGCGCGGCAATTCGTGTGCGACGACGCGTGTGAGCCACAGGGCGTCGTCGGCGAGATCGCGGTCCGCGGCCGCGTCTCCGCCGGCGACCAGGTGGGCCTCGCTGTACATCACGGAGACGACCGTCAGGACGATGTCCAAGCGCGCGGCCCGCTCGGATCGCTCGGGTATCCGCAGGGGGATGCCTGCGGTACCTATCTTGCGCTTGGCCCGCACAATCCGCTGCGCGACCGTCGAGTCCGCGGTCAGGGTGGCACGTGCGATCTGCGCGGTGGTGAGGCCGCAGATGGCACGGAGCGTCAGCGCGAGCTGTGCGTCCGGGGAGATCGCGGGGTGACAGCAGCCGAACAGGAGCGGCAGTCGCTCATCGGGCTCGTCGGCGCCGGTGTGCGGGGCAGCCTCTTCCGGCTCGGGGAGCAGGGCCAGCTTCTCGTGGTACCGCTTCTCGCGCCGCAGGCGGTCGATGGCGTTGTTTCGGGCGGCTCGGGTCAGCCATCCCCCGGGGTTGGTAGGCACCCCGCGCGTGCGCCACTCGCGCACGGCCTCCTCGATGGCCGCGGCGACCGACTCCTCCGCCAGATCCAGGCTCCCGAGCCACCTTGTGAGCGCCCCAACGATCCGCGCGGACTCCTCGCGGATCACCTCGGCGAGGAGTTGATCGGACGCCGCGGCGTCGGCCCGGCCTGACTCCGCTGCCGCAGCGTCCGATTCGTCCACGACTCGAGGTGCCCTCAGTAGACGACGATCGGGCGGATCTCGACCGACACGCCGGGCAGTTCGAGCAGCGGCCACGTCTTGACAACGGCGATCGCCGCGTCGAGGTCGGGCACGTCGATCACCTGGAATCCGCCGATGGCCTCCTTCGCCTCCGAGAACGGCCCGTCGGCCACAACCGGCCCGCCGCCGCCGTAGCTGACCGTGGTCGCAGTATCGACCGGCTGTAGCTGCGCACCGGACTCGGTCATCACCTCGCGGTGAGTGCCGAACCACTCGTAGGTGCGGCCGTAGACCTGCTCGGCGTGCTGAGGCGACACCTCTGCCTCGAGGTCGGGCGTGGTCGTGAACATGATGACGTACTTCATGGTCGTGTCCTTTCGTCATGGGAACCGTTTCACCGCGACAGCGAACGAACAAGCCCGAATTCGACACGAATCGCGAAATCGGCCTCAGACGAGCGACGGCGGCTGGAGGTGGGGAGTCGCACGGTCACCGCCGGCGCGACTCGCGTCGCACGGAGTGTGCCGAAACGGGAACGTCCTACGGTGCCCGCCCGTGCGTTGAACCCCTCGACGCCGAAGATCCTCGCCGTCACCGCAAGGGGATCCCGTACCGGCACTCTCCGCGAGCCGATCCCGTACTGGCACGCTGCTCCACTCGGGGGGCAGACGGACCGTCGCACCGACCCGGTGCACGACTACCTACCCCTCGCCACTCCAGGTGATGGAGTCCCGGATTCTTCCGATCACCTCGATGCCACCCTGGTCAGACCACACGGTGACCAGGAACCATGCATTCAGGTCCGGGACCCCGAAACCCTGTGAGCACCGCCCTGGCGCACTCAACTGGCAAACAGCGGTGCTCGCCAGCACCTTGTAGCCGCCCACTTGTCCGGCAGGTCGCAGATCACCAAGCCGCGACTTAGCGCCCGCCTGGGAACCGTCGAACAACGCCACCGACGATGACCTTGACGGATCATCAGGGTCACAACTCCAGAACATCGACACCGCCGTGCCGACCCGAGCCGGTGCCTCGCAGCGCGCTTCATCAGAACACCACGTGTCCGGGATCGACACGGAAACGCCGTTCAGGCCCGCCTGCTTCATGCCACCCTCCATTGCCGCCCCCTACTCTCACGCGGTCGTTTCGGTCCCGCGGGCAGTGACTGTCGCCTGCGACTGAACCACCGCGATCTCGGCCCCACCCGCAGGCAGGCACCGATGCGACTCGGGCGGCTCGTGGTAACCACCGCTCATCTCAACAGTCTCGCCCTCCGTGGCGACCTCGACCCCGTCAGTGTCGAAGAGCCGCACGCCATCAGACCCGATCGACGCAGAGAACCCAGCAGGCCACGTCGCGTAGACCCGTCGACCAGCCCGTCCGCCCTGGAAAACGCATCCGTCGGAGTCAACCGCGAGCGTCCCCCCGACCAGTGCCTCCTCAGACACACCACCCGCCCAGTCATTGGTCGGCAGATTGACTGCCTCCTCCAACACCGGGGCGCCCACAGACGACGCCGCAGGGCTGCTTCCCGACCCGTCCCCACACCCGACCACGGCAAGCACCACCGCGAGCGAACCCAGGAACGGGCACCCATGGTTCACAGCCATGACCTCTTCGACGCCGTCGGAACCCAACCGGTTCCACCCATGGTCGCGCCATCGGCGCGTCCTGTCGGCCTGCCGCGAGTAGCGGGCCGGTCGCTTGGCCTGTGCCGGCGCCGAGGTCAATGGCGTGCCGCCCAGCGCGTAGTAGGTCGAGTTGCGCGACTGTCTCCCAGAGCTCGTGCGGATAAGGCGGCCGACCGCGGTTATATGCCTCCGCACGCGCGTCAAAATGCATCGGGCCGGCCACGGGATTGAGTTTACGAAAGGCCACCCTGGCGAGGTGTCAATCCGGCCCGGATGGCACCCCGCGAGCCGATCCCGCAGCAGTGACGTGAGCCGTTCGAACCAGGACAGGAGATCCCAGGATTGCCTGCGAGCTGGCATGGCGTGGATGACTATCTCGTCGCAATGGCGAAGATGAGGATCACGGCTCGAGCAAGCGCGCCTGGGTCTCGAAGCCGAGGCGCAGTCGCGGTGCGGCCAGGCCACGTCGTCGAGAGGTTCGACCCAAAGCGGCCAGTCGGGTCGGCTGCCTGGGCCCGCGAACGCGACCACGAGCATCAACTTAGCGACCTCGCCCGGTTGGAAACCGGTGAACTTCGACATCGGGGAGGCGCTGAACGGGCCGAAGGCCGCCGCTACCTCGGACTCGACATCCTCACCCGATCCCAGGCCAGCCACACCGCAGGCGTGGAGGACACCGACCAGCCCACCACGATCGCGGCCCTCACGGCCTGAACCACAACCACGAGGGATCAGACCTCGTACACCACGTCACCGGACTTGACCCGAGAGCTAGCCAGCCGGGTGACCGCGCTCCTCGAGTAGACCCCGTCTGCAGGAATGTTCGGCCCGGCCGTTCTGTGCGTTTTGTGACGAACCGAATGGCCAGCGCGTAGGCACACGAAAATCAACCCCAGGAGTGCACTGGTCGCGCACGCTCCGCGAGCCCAACCCGTCGCGGTGACAACCGCCCGCACAGAAACCATCGTGGCCGACTGACGTTGGAGGTGCATCCGCCAGGCGCCGCAACTTCGCGGCCTCTTCGTGGGTCTCATAGATTAGTTTGAGCCTGAGCAGACCCTACGCCGCCTTCCGTCGGGTCTGCTGCGCATCTACGCCGAGTCGATTGCCGCCGCTCGCCGGTTGAGCCACCGCACCACGACAGCAGCCAAGAGGAGCGCCAATACGGCGCCCAGGCAAGTCCACGTTGCATACGCCCACCACGGTGTCGGTTCCACGTAGATGGGCCGCATGACCCGCATGCCGTGCTCCAGAGGAAACGATTCCGGCGACCGACTTCGAGTCGCCCAGGCGAATCCGGAACCGAGCGCAGCACCAACAAGCGCGACTGCCCAGACACGGAGCCACCCTGCGCCACCAGCCATGACCCCAATCTAGGAGTGCTGCAAACTCTGCCGCCAGACGAGCAATGGACATCATCAGGGCCGCGCACGCTTCGCTTGCAACCCACGGGTCGCATGGCGCGAGGGCCTTACCCCTGGTTCGTGGACACGGGGTAAGGCCCCGACGCGCGTCGTCGACTATCGAGAAAGCCGTCAAGCAAGAACTCACGGCGCAATAGGACACCCGCGCCCAGAACCACCCCGTTGCTCAACCGGGCGGATCTCAAGGGACCCGATCCGCCATCTGAGCGACCAGGAGTTCGCTGCGGGTTCTGACGCATCGGGGTGTGAGGGGCCTGGTCGTCGCCGAGAAGAGGTCGCTGCGCCGACAGATTGCCGAGGCGCTGTTGTCAGCATCGGCTGTTGTTGACCGGTGATCGCACAGCGACCTTGCCCCGATGTCCTAGGCGAGGTGGGGACGTCGCTCCCATCACGACGGGACAAGGCGGAGGCAAGTATCGGTGGTACCCCACTCACCGATCGGGAGGCCACTATGACCGCCACATCCGTCTCATCTACTCCGGGCGCGGCGAGGCCGCGTGCCGGGAGACCGGCGGGTGGCGTGCTGCTCGCGGTCGTGCTCGTCGTCGGCCCGCTGCTGCAGATCCTGCAGATGGCGCTTGAGCCGGGACATGAGGGCGTCGAGGAGCGAGTCGCGTACTGGGTCGGACACGAGACCCGCATCGGTCTGGCGATGGCGGCAGGCGTGGTCGCTGTTCCGTTCCTCATCGGGGGCGTGCTGATCCTCGTCCGAATGACCAAGCAGCGGATGCCAAGGCTTTCGGTCACGGCCGGTTGCCTGCTGGTGATGGCACTGGTGGCGCTCGCAGCGCTTCAAGGCTCGGAGCAGGCGGCGTATTGGATGCTGCTCGCGGATGACCGCGCGGCCGCCGTGGCATTGCTCGAGATCTCCGACCCCGGCATTCCTGGTATCACGCTGATCGTCATGATGATGCTCGGAGCCGTGTTCGGCACGATCGCGTTCGTCGTCGCCATGTGGCGTGCGCCCGAGGTGCCCCGCGTCGCCACGGTCGCCAAGCTCGGCTGGTTGGTCACTGACTTCGCGATCGGGATCTGGCTGGTCCCGCAGGTTCTCAGCCTGGTCACCGCAGCAGCCCTCGCGTGGGCGCTGTTGACAAGCTACCGCCGGCAAGAATCCACGTCGCTGACTGCACAACGCGTCTGAGCGGTCCACAATGAGCCGCATGGTCGCGGAGCGTCGGGTGGTGGCGCCGACACTGGTCGGCGCCAGCATCGCGCTGATGTCCGTCACGACCGTCTGGTTCACCTGGCGCGGTGGCGGCAGCGTCGACGTCTTCCTTGCGGAGAACCAGGCCTCGTCGTGGCTCTCCGGACTGGCGTACGGCGTGCTGGGCGCTGTGGTCCTGAGCTTCCGCCGGCACTTGGTGCTCGGCGTCGTGTTCGCCGGAACCGGGCTCTTCGGTGCGCTCGGCGCGACGTGCGCGGCCTATGCCGATCTCGCGTTGACTCTCGAGCCGACCCAATGGCCGGGGGGCGACCTGTCCGCGTGGGCCGGAAGTGCGTTCTGGCTCCCGGCGCAACTGCTGACGTGGTGCGTTCTGCCGCTGGTCTTCCCCGACGGCCGATTGGTGTCCGCACGCTGGCGTTGGCCGGCTCGGGTGGGCGTCGTGGGCGGCGTCGTCGGGATCTGCTCATTGGCGACGACGCCGTCGATGGTCCACGACGGTTGGCCGACTGCCGACAACCCCTTCGATCTGCCGATCCCTGAAGGATTCCGGCTCGCCGTCGGCGCCGCCGGCATGTTGGTCGCTGCGGCGATCGGCGTGGTCGCGACCATCGCCATCGCCCTGCGAATGCGGCGCAGCCCGAGCCCGCGTCGCCAGCAGGAGGCGTGGTACGTCGCGAGCAGGGCCATCGTCGTGACGGCCGGACTGGCATCCTTGCCGGCGGCGCTCGATCTCTCCGCCGAGGTGCTCGCGGCGGTAGCCCTCGCCATTGGCATCCTGCGCCACCGGCTGCTGGACATCGAGGCGCTGCTCCCGCGAGCTGTCGTCTTCGTTGGACTGACTGCAGTCGCGGTCGGCGTCTACCTTGCAGCGGCGACGACGCTCGGCGTACGACTCACCGGTGGCCTGGGACCGGTCGTGGTTGCTGCCGTCGCCGCCGTTGTCCTCGCCACCGGGCGGCAACGGGCGCAGCGAGCCGTTGAGCGACTCCTCATTGGTGCCCGCGCCGATCCGCTTGGCGCTCTGACCGCGCTCGGTGATCGGCTTGGTGGCGCCCTCACCGCCGAACAGGCCTTGCCCGCCGTGGTGCGGTCGGTGCGCGAGTCGATGCGCGTCCCCTATGCGGCGGTGCGGTGGGGTGGATTCAAGCGGTGGTCGCAACACCATCGTCGTTGTTGTCCTCGGACAGTAGGCGATCGAGGACGTCGGCGGGTGTGTGGAACCCGTGTCGTTTACGGGGTCGGGCGTTGAGCTCGGCGGCGACCTTGTCGAGGTAGCCCGGGCCCCACACGGAGAGGTCGGTGGACTTGGGGAAGTACTGACGCAGCAGCCCGTTGGTGTTCTCGTTGCTACCGCGCTGCCAGGGCGAGTGGGGCTCGCAGAAGTAGATGTCCAACCCGGTCGCCTCAGCGATCTGGGCGTGCTCACGCATCTCACGGCCCTGGTCCCAGGTCAGGGACTGCCGCAGCTGCTCGGGCAGGGTCAGCATCTTGTCGGTCATCGCCGCCGCCACGGTCTGCGCACCGGTGCCGTTGGGCAGGTGCAGCAACATCACGAACCCCGTCGCACGCTCCACCAGGGTCCCGATCGCTGAGTTCGACGCGACCGAGCCCACGATCAGATCGCCCTCCCAGTGCCCGGGCACCGCCCGGTCCTCGACCTCGGGTGGGCGCTCACTGATCAGGACCATGTCCGGGATCCGCCCACGACGCTCCTCACCACGACGGTGAGGCTTGCGCAGCGCCCGACCGGTACGAAGATGCCTGGTCAGCTCACGCTTCAGCGCACCACGTGACTGCACGTACAGCGCCTGGTAGATCGTCTCGTGCGACACCCACATCTCCTGATCATCGGGGAAGTCGACCCGTAGCCGGCCCGCGATCTGCTC
>JBBSPA010000092.1:0-14080 GCA_038259225.1 Propionibacteriales bacterium | reverse complement strand
CCTGGTCTGCGACGTGATCCATGCCGCGTTCGGCCAACGACCGCACCTCGATCCGCCGAGCACGGCACTTGCGGAGTTCACGACGACGGTGGCCGCCGCATTGGCGCGACACGGTGGCCTGCTGTGCCGGGTGGACGGCATACCGGCCGGGGCGCTGCTCTTCGACGTGGAGGGGTCGGCGCTGGCACTGCGCCGGGTGAGCGTCGTACCGCACTTCCAGGCACGCGGAGTCGCGTCGGCGGTCGTCGGGGTCGCGGAAAAGGTGGCGATCGACCGGGGGTACGACGACGTCACCCTGCGGGCACGCAGCGAGCTACCAGCGACCCTCGTCTTCTGGACCCGGCGCGGGTATCGAGAGCTCAGTCGGACCCTCCCGCACGTCGTCCTCGGCAAGGCACTACCCGTCGAGCTGCCGGTGCCCACAGCGGATGCCGCGCGCCGGCTGGGGGCGTCGATCGCCGGGTTGTGCCAGGCCGGTGACGTCGTGATCCTGACCGGTGAGCTGGGTGCGGGAAAGACGACGCTGACGCGGGGGATCGGGGCCGGGCTGGGCGTACGCGGTGACGTCACCTCCCCGACGTTCGTGATCTCCCGCGTGCACCCGTCGCTCTCCGAGGGTCCGGCATTGCTGCACGTCGATGCTTATCGGCTCGGGGACGGTGCGGAGCTGGACGACCTCGACCTGGACGCGTTCGTGCAGGGGGCCGTGACGGTGATCGAGTGGGGAGCGGGCATCGCCGAGGCGCTGGCCGACGACCTGCTTCGTGTCCACGTGGCGCGCACGCACGGCGAGGGCGGGACGACCGTCGAGCGGGAGCGTCGTACGGTCACGGTCATCCCGGACGGCGCCCGTTGGTTCGGCGTGGGAGTGCGGTCACGATTGCTGTCGAGGCGCTGACCCTCGGTCTACTGCGATTGGCGTCCACGCGATGGTTTGCGCGGCTTCCAAAAACCTCAGAATCCGTTGTGCACAAGGGATTCTCAGTGCCAGAAACTGTCGTAGGCCGGCTCTAGTGTCGAGATATGAGCATGACGGATCGACCGCCACCAACCCCGGGCTTCGACGATGCCCTTGGTGTCGCGCTTGCCGAAGCGCGGGATCGGTTAGCCGAGCTGGTCGATGTCACGACCTGGTCGTTGGACGATGCCCGGCTCGGCACCCGGATCGAGGACGTGCTCGCCCTGAAGGCGTCAGTCGACGAGCTCGCGTCCAGGCTGGTCGGGGAGGCCGATGACCGCCATCTCGCGGCGCGCCACGGTGCGTCGTCGACCCGGGCACATCTGATGGCTGCGTACCGGATGTCCGCGGCCGAAGCTTCCCGCATCGTCAGGACGGCGAGACAGCTCCATGGTTCGTCGGTGGTGGCCGAACCCACTCGCCGCGCTGTCGCCCTGGGGAAGGTCAGTGCTGAGCAGGGCACGGTGGTGGCGAGCGCGGTCAACCGGCTGTCCCCGACAATCGACCTGGTCCGGGTCGAGGCCGCGCAGACCGACCTGCTCGGGCATGCGACTCGGTTGTCGTTCACGCAGCTGCAGACGGTGGCAAACCACCTCATCGAGGTCGTGGATCCCGACATGGCTGACCTGACACTCGAAGAGCAGCTGCAGGTGCAAGAGCGACGCGCGTGGACGTCCGCGTCGCTGGCCGGGCAGTTGGGTGCCGACGGGATTGCCCGCGCCAGGTTCGCCCTGCCGAACCTGGCGTACGCGATGTTCAAGAAGCACCTGGACGCTCTGGCCTCACCACGCCGCAACGGCAACGGTGACTCGGGGCCGGGCAACCACACCGGCGACGGACCTCGGGCCGCCACCGCACTCTCCGACGCCGACGCCGACGACGCCGCCGTGGCCGAGGTGCCGTATGCCACCAGGATGGGTCAAGCTTTCTGCGAGCTGATCGACCACCTGCCCACCGAAGGGCATCCACTGCACGGCGTCGTGAACGCGTCCATTGTCATCACCATCGACGAAACGAAACTCAGGGTGGGAGCTGAGCCTTGCGCCGGATGGGGTCGTCGAGGTCGCCCCTCCCGTATGGATCGAGCCGCAACGCCGACCGATCCGGCATCAACGCTTCAGACCCCGCGACTGCTGATCCGACGCGGTTGACCGCGACCGGACGAGCCTGGACCAGCGGGGGGCGTCGGCGGTCGGGACACCATGGCTGTCGCCGGTCGGCTGCTTACTAGGCTGACCAGGCCATGCTGCTCGCGTTCGACACCGCCACCCACGCCGTCACGGTCGCCCTGCACACGGGGCCACCGGACGGCGAGGTCGTCGCGGAGTCCACGGTGGTCGACGCGCTCCGACACGGCGAGCTGCTCGCTCCCGGTGTCGACCGGGTGCTCAAGACGGTCGGCGCCACCCCGCGTCGGCTCACTCGGATCGCCGTCGGCGTCGGACCCGGGCCGTTCACCGGCCTCCGCGTCGGCCTGGTGACCGCGCGGACGATGGCTGCCGTCCTCGGGATACCCGTGGACGGGGTGTGCACGCTCGACATCGTCGCTGCTGCCGTGACGGGACAGACCGACGGCTTCCGGGTGGCGACCGACGCGCGCCGCAAGGAGGTCTACTGGGCAGCGTACGACGGCGCGGGTCGTCGTACGACCGCCCCCGCTGTCGACCGGCCGGACACTGTCACCTACGAAGGCCCGGTAGCCGGACGCGGCGCCCTGCTGTACCCCGACGCGTTTCCCCATCCGATCGGACCGGAGAACCCGAGTGCCGCGGACCTGGCCCGTGCCGTGGCGAGCGGTTCGGTGCCGCTGCTGCCGCCTGAGCCGTTGTACCTGCGACGCCCTGACGCGGTCGCCCCGGGTGAACGGAAGCGTGTGCGGTGACCACCATCAGACCAGCCGGCAACGCTGACCTGGACTGCGTCGTCGTTCTCGAGCTCGAGGTGTTCGGCCCCCAGGCCTGGTCACCGCGCGCCGTCGAGGAGGAGTTCCTCGGTCTCGGTGACACCCGGCAGATCTGGTTGGCCGAACAGCTCGACGACGACGGCCGGACCGTGCCGGTCGGGTACGCCGTCGGCCGGTACGTCGATGGGGTGGCAGACCTGCAGCGGGTCGCGGTGCTGCGGAGTCGGCGACGCCACGGTATCGGGGGACGGCTGGTCGACCAGGTCGTCGACGTAGCCCGCGAGCGTCGGTGCGCCCGGGTGCTGCTCGAGGTGGCCGCGGACAACCAACCCGCCCTCACGCTCTACCTGGACAGCGGGTTCAGCGAGGTCGACCGACGTGCGAGGTACTACCCCGGCGGCGTCGACGCGGTGATCCTGCAGAGGTCGTTGGACCGGTCGGAGCCGGCTGATGGCTGAGGGTCCGCTGGTGCTGGGAATCGAGACGTCGTGCGACGAGACCGGCGTGGGGCTGGTCCGGGGGGTGGATCTGCTCGCAGACGCCGTCGCCTCGAGCGTGGAGGAGCATGCGCGCTTCGGTGGTGTCGTCCCCGAGGTCGCCAGCCGCGCCCACCTCGAGGCGATGGTTCCGACGATCGAGCGGGCGTGCACCGAGGCAGGGGTGACGCTGGCCGACGTGGACGCGATCGCGGTGACGGCCGGGCCCGGACTGGCCGGCGCGCTGCTGGTCGGGGTCGCCGCCGCGAAGGCGCTCGCGCTGACTCTCGGCACACCGCTCTACGGCGTCAACCACCTCTCGGCCCACGTCGCCGTCGACCAGCTCGAGCACGGGCTGCTACCTGAGCCGTGCATCGCACTGCTGGTCAGCGGCGGGCACTCCAGCCTGCTACTGGTCGAAGACGTCACCACTGGCGTCGAGCCGTTGGGTGCGACCGTCGACGACGCCGCAGGGGAGGCGTTCGACAAGGTCGCCAGGCTGCTCGGACTGCCCTTCCCCGGCGGCCCGCACATCGACCGCGCGGCGCGTGAGGGCGGCGAGGTCACCATCGACTTCCCCCGCGGTCTGACCGGCGGCCGCGACCTCGAACGGCATCGGTTCGACTTCTCGTTCTCCGGTCTGAAGACGGCTGTGGCGCGCTGGGTCGAGGCCCGAGAACACTCGGGCGAGGCGGTGCCGGTCGCCGATGTCGCCGCGTCGTTCCAGGAGGCGGTCTGTGACGTGCTGACGCGCAAGGCCATCGACGCGTGCCTCGCCTCAGGCGCCGAGCACCTGGTCATCGGAGGCGGCGTGGCGGCCAACTCGCGGATCCGCGCGCTCGCCGAACAGCGCGCCGGCCGGCACGGCATCGAAGTCAGGGTTCCGCGGCCGGGGTTGTGCACCGACAACGGCGCCATGGTGGCGGCGCTGGGTTCGGAGCTGGTACGCCGCGGCCGAGCCCCGTCGGCGTCGGACTTCCCGGCGGACTCGTCGCTGCCGATCACGACGGTGGTCGTCTCGCCGACCCCGTCAGTCGCGGGGATCGACCAGCAACGCGACGGCTGACCGGGGCGTCCGGCTCAAGATCAGGGTTGCCGGAGTCGAACCGGTAAGACCAAGGCGAGCCCGTAGTGCCTCCGGGGCGACCTGGATCCCGCGCTTCTTGATGGTCAGCGGACCGATGTCCCGCGCCCGCAGTGCGGCCCGAAGCTGCTTGTCCCTGAACGGCAGCACGTCGAGCACCTCGAAGGCGCGGGCGAACGGCGTTGCGACCAGCCGGTCCGAGGCGACGTACGCCAGGTGCTCGTCCAGCAGCCACCCCGACACGATCGCACCCACGGTCGTGACCAGGTGCGCACGGATGACCGCGTCGTCCGGCTCGTAGACGAAGCGTCCCGGGGCGGCAACAACCGACTCAATCGACGCGTCGCCGTCGGTGAGTGTCGCGGCAGCCGTCCCGGTCCTGATGACGGTGGCCCGGGCACGAACCCGGTCAACCCCGACGGACCACAGCGTCGCCTCCTTCAGGCCACCGTCGAGGCTGACCCACTCCGCCTCGACGCCGGGCGGGACGAGCTCGTGCGGAATCCCGGGAGCGACCTTCACGACCGCCGGATCGGCCAGTACCTGCTCGACGAAGGACCACGGCGGTGCGTACGCCGCGGGGTCGAACGTCCGACCGGTCGCCCCACGACGAGCCGGGTCGACGAACGTGACATCGTGACGCGACCGGTTGGTGGCCTGGGCGTCCCCGACCACCACGTCGCCAACCGGGCCGCGGGCGGCCAGGTTGGCGCGCGCCACGGCTGCCGTCAGCGGGTCGCGTTCGACCCCGGTGACACCGAAACCTTCCGCAGCGAACGCCAGCAGGTCCGACCCGACCCCGCAGCCGAGGTCCACGACCGACCGTGCCCGCCCGGCCAGACCGTCGACACCAAAGTGCGCCAGCCGGTGCGCGCGGTGCTCTGCCACCCGGGGATGCGTGGCCTGCTCGAGCCCGTCCGCGGTGAAGTACATCGAAGCGGCGAGGGATCCGAACTTCACCCGCGCTCGACGCCGCAGCTCGATCTGGGTCAGCGCCGCGGAGACCCGATCGGGCCGACCGTGCTGCCGCAGTCGCGTGGAGACCGCGAGGGCGTTCGTTCCGTCGTACGCCGATTCCGCCTCGTCGAGCAACGCGCGTCCGGCCGACGTGAGCAGGAAGTCGAAGGCCGCGGCGTCCATCGGTGCATCGTGGCACGCCGGCTGCGCCGGGCCGCGTCAGCCGTCGTGACGACGACCGGACCGGGCGTTGGCACTCGCCCGGCACGAGTGCTAGATTCGGCGTTGGCACTCTCGTAACGCGGGTGCCAACGAGAAGGTCACGGCACCGCGACGACGTGAACTGCTCGTCCAACTGCAACATCCACGAACACCCATCAGCTACTGCCTCTCAGTTCTGACGTGAAAGGTGAGGTCCAGCACGTGTCTGTCAGCATCAAGCCGCTCGAAGACCGCATTCTCGTCCGCACGCTCGAAGCCGAGCAGACCACGGCCTCCGGCCTGGTCATCCCCGACACCGCCAAGGAGAAGCCCCAGGAGGGCGAGGTCCTTGCGGTGGGTCCGGGTCGTGTCGACGACAGCGGCAACCGCGTCCCGCTCGACATCTCAGTCGGGGACAAGGTCATCTACAGCAAGTACGGCGGCACCGAGGTCAAGTACTCGGGTGAGGAACTCCTGATCCTCTCCGCGCGCGACGTCCTCGCCGTCATCGAGAAGTAACGCGTCTCCAAACACAGGTGCGCCCCGGCGGTCCGAGTCCGGGCCCCGGGGCGCTGCTGTCCTCCCATTCGTTTCATCCGTCCATCGTGACAAGGACTTTTCATGCCCAAGATTCTTGAGTTCGACGAGGAAGCTCGCCGCGCCCTCGAGCGTGGCGTCGACGCTCTCGCCAACACCGTCAAGGTGACGCTCGGTCCCAAGGGCCGCTACGTCGTCCTCGACAAGAAGTGGGGCGCCCCGACCATCACCAACGACGGGGTCACCGTCGCGCGTGAGGTCGAGCTCGACGACCCGTTCGAGAACCTCGGCGCCCAGCTCGCCAAGGAGGTCGCCACCAAGACCAACGACGTCGCCGGTGACGGCACGACAACCGCCACGGTGATCGCCCAGGCCCTGGTGCACGAGGGCCTGCGAGCCGTCGCAGCCGGCGCCAACCCGATGAGCCTCAAGCGCGGCATCGACAAGGCCGTCGAGGTGGTCAACGTCGAGCTCGGCAAGGCATCGCGCGACGTGGACTCGACCGAGGACATGGCGCACGTCGCGACCATCTCCGCGCGGGACTCCCACATCGGCGACCTGATCGCCCAGGCTTTCGACAAGGTCGGCAAGGACGGCGTGATCACCGTCGAGGAGTCCAACACGCTCGGGACCGAGCTCGAGTTCACCGAGGGGATGCAGTTCGACAAGGGCTACATCTCGCCGTACTTCGTGACGGACGCCGAGCGGATGGAAGCCGTTCTCGACGACCCCTTCATCTTGGTCAACCAGGGCAAGATCTCCACGATCAACGACCTGCTGCCACTGCTGGAGAAGGTCATCCAGGCAGGCAAGCCGCTGTTCATCATCGCTGAGGACATCGACGGTGAGGCGCTCTCGACGCTCGTGGTCAACAAGATCCGTGGCACGTTCACGGCGGCCGCCGTCAAGGCCCCGGCGTTCGGTGACCGGCGAAAGGCGATGCTCCAGGACATCGCGACCCTGACCGGTGCTCAGGTCGTGACCCCCGACGTCGGGCTCAAGCTCGACCAGGTCGGCCTCGAGGTGCTCGGCACGGCGCGTCGGATCGTGATCACGAAGGACAACACCACGATCGTCGACGGCAACGGTGACGCCACCGAGGTCGAGGGCCGGGTCAACCAGATCAAGGCCGAGATCGAGAACACCGACTCCGACTGGGACCGGGAGAAGCTTCAGGAGCGGCTGGCCAAGCTGGCCGGCGGTGTCTGTGTCGTCAAGGTCGGCGCCGCCACCGAGGTCGAGCTCAAGGAGAAGAAGCACCGGATCGAGGACGCTGTGTCCGCTACTCGCGCCGCGATCGAGGAGGGCATCGTCGCCGGTGGCGGTTCCGCCCTGGTGCACGCCGTTGCGGCCTTGACCGACGGACTCGGGCTGACGGGTGACGAGGCAGTCGGCGTACGGATCGTCCGGATCGCGTGCGACGAACCGCTTCGATGGATCGCCGAGAACGGTGGCGACCAGGGCTATGTCGTGGTCGCCAAGGTCCGCGAGGCCGGCGTCGGTCAGGGCTTCAACGCTGAGACCGGTGAGTACGGCGACCTGGTTGCTCAGGGTGTCCTTGACCCGGTGAAGGTGACGAAGTCGGCGTTGACCAACGCCGCCTCGATCGCCGCCATGCTGCTCACGACCGAGACCCTCATCGTGGACAAGCCGGCTGAGCCGGAGCCGGAGACCGGCGGCCACGGTCACGGGCACGGCCACTGAACCACCCCTGCACGATCAGAAACGAGGGCCTGGCGGTCACGACTGCCAGGCCCTCGTCGGCTCCCGGTGGGCGCGGGCGCCGATGCTGCGACATCGGAATCCGCGCTTCGGAGGTGGTCCGGCGACGAAATCGGTCGTGCGCAGCACAGGGCTAGGGCAATCTGTGAGTCCGTGCCACGCTGTCCCCGTGAAGACGCCGGGGGCCGCATCGCTGCAGACTCCCGGGGCTGGCGAGGGCAACAACCTGGACCTCAGTGGTCTGGCTCTTGCCGCACAGGCCGGTGGGCAGGCTCAGGTCGAAGCGTTGCTCGCCCGGGTCCGGCCGCTTGCGCACCGTTACTCACGAGCCCGGTTGATCAGCTATCCGGGCGGGCGGCAGCTGGCGGACGACGTCGCCCAGGACATCTGTATCGCCGTGCTCGGCGCCCTGCCTCGATACCGAGATCGCGGCCGCCCGTTCGAGGCATTCGTTCACGCCGTCGCCTCCCGCAAGGTGGCGGATGCGCAACGCGCGTTCTCGCGCAACGCACAGCCCATCGACGAGCTGCCCGACGGAGTCGACGATGCACCGACGCCGGAGGAGCATGCAGTCGCCCTGAGCGACGTGGAGTCCGCCAGTGCGCTGCTCGAGGTGTTGCCCAGCAAGCTGCGCGAGGTCATGCTGCTGCGCGTCGCCGCCGGCTTGTCGGCGGAGGAGACCGGTGCCGCCCTCGGGATGACTGCCGGTGCGGTGCGCGTCGCGCAGCATCGGGCCTTGTCCAAGATCCGTTGCCACGCCGAGAAGCTCCGGGAGGCGACCCATGACTGATCGCACTCCCGAGCTGCGCGAGCTCCTCGAGACAGACCGGCTGCTCGACCAGCTGGCGGCGCGGAGCATGCCGACCGGGCCGGGCCGTGACGACCCGGTGCTCGCGATGCTGGCGTCCTTGGGCCGAGCGGTCGACGACGCTCCGATTCCGCCGCTGTCGGCGTCCGGGCGGATGGGTGGGGCTGCTCCGCGAAGCACGCGGGCCCACGCACGCGCGCTCGGCGGGATCCTCGCGGTCGGGCTCACCCTCTCCTCGTCCGGCATCGCGGCTGCCGTGACCGGGGATCCACTGCTGCCGATCAAGACGGTGGTGCGCCAGCTGTACGACATCGGACCGGGCCACGGGCATGGGTCGGACACGATCATCGGGGGCGCGCGGTTGCGCGACTCCGGAGGCTCACGAGCACCGGATCCGGGCTCGATCGCTCGGCCGCACCGGTCGGCGGAACAGCCGGCGGATCAGCCGGGGAACGGTCGGCGGACCGGTGGAACCACCGCTCCCCGTACGCGGGACGCGGTCACTGGGGCAGCCGAGGCCCCGAAGGTCGCACCATCGACGACCCCGTCAGATGGAGAGGTCGCAGCGGAACCGCGCGAGCAGCCGTCGCCGGAACCGACCACGGTCAGCAGCCCTAGCGGTACGCCGACGACCGGCGTCGTCCGCGACGACCCCGAGGCGGACGCGCAGGGTCCGGACGAGGCAGGTCCGGACCGGACAGATCCCGACGACGGGGGTCGCCCGGCTACCCGGGGGACGGAGAGGCCGCACGCCGGTCCGGACGCCGGCGACTCGACCGTGAGGTCGTCGGGGTCCAAGCCCGTCAAACATCTCAAGGAGCCGAAGCGGACCAAGGAGCCGAAGCCGGCCAAGGAGCCGAAGCCGGCCAAGGAGCCGAAGCCGGCCAAGGAGCCGAAGCCGGCCAAGGAGCCGAAGCCGGCCAAGCCTCCGAAGCACCACGGCGAGCGTGGCGTAGGTACGGCTGTGGCGTCCGTACGATAGAGCCATGGATCCCATGTCCGCCGGGCTACCGGACAAGTTCGCCACCCTGGGTTTAACCTTCGACGACGTCTTGCTGCTGCCGGGCGAGACCGACGTGATCCCGAGCGAGGTCGACACCACTGCGCGACTCACCCGCGAGATCGCGCTGCGTGTCCCGCTCGTGTCCAGCGCCATGGACACGGTGACCGAGTCGCGGATGGCGATCGCCATGGCTCGGCAAGGCGGTCTCGGCGTACTGCACCGCAACCTGTCGATCGAGGACCAGGCGTACCAGGTCGACCTGGTGAAGCGCACCCAGACCGGGATGATCTCCAAGCCGGTCACGATGCACCCGAAGGCGACCCTGGAGGAGCTTGACGAGACCTGCGGTCAGTACCGCGTCTCCGGGCTTCCGGTGGTGAACGAGGACAATGTCCTGCTCGGCATCATCACGAACCGGGACCTTCGCTTCGTGCCGGTCGGCGAGTGGGCCACCCGTCTGGTCGGTGACGTGATGACTGCGATGCCGCTGATCACCGGTCACGAGGGCATCCAGCGCGATGAAGCGACCCGTCTGCTGCGTCAGCACAAGCGCGAGCGGCTGCCGATCGTCGACGACGCGGGCCGGCTCGTCGGTCTGATCACCGTCAAGGACTTCGTGAAGTCCGAGCAGTTCCCCCTCGCATCGAACGACGCGCACGGTCGACTGCTGGTCGGCGCGGCCATCGGGTACTTCGGCGACGCGTGGGACCGGGCCACCATGCTGGTGGAGGCGGGAGTCGACGTCCTGGTCCCCGATGTCGCCAACGGGCACGCCCGCTTGATGCTGGAGATGGTGCGGCGGCTCAAGAAGGATCCGGCCACCCGGCACGTCCAGGTCATCGGCGGCAACGTCGCCACTCGCGCCGGGGCGCAGGCCCTCGTCGATGCTGGAGTGGACGCGGTCAAGGTCGGCGTCGGTCCCGGCTCGATCTGCACGACCCGGGTTGTCGCGGGGGTCGGCGTACCCCAGGTGTCGGCCATCCACGAGGCGTCGCTGGCCTGCGGCCCGGCTGGGGTGCCCGTGGTCGGGGACGGCGGACTGCAGCACTCCGGTGACATCGCCAAGGCGCTGGTGGCGGGTGCGGACACGGTGATGATCGGGTCGCTGCTCGCCGGGTGCGAGGAGAGCCCCGGAGAACTGGTGTTCGTCAACGGCAAGCAGTTCAAGAGCTACCGGGGGATGGGGTCGCTGGGGGCGATGGCGTCACGTGGCAAGAAGTCCTTCTCCAAGGACCGTTACTTCCAGGCGGACGTGACCAGTGACGACAAGATCGTTCCCGAGGGCATCGAGGGGCAGGTCGCCTACCGCGGCCCGCTGTCGGCGGTGGCGCACCAGCTGGTCGGTGGACTGCACCAGTCGATGTTCTACGTCGGGGCGCGCACGATCGGCGAGCTGCAGGAGCGGGGGCAGTTCATCCGGATCACGTCGGCGGGGCTGACGGAGAGCCACCCGCACGACATCCAGATGACCGTCGAGGCGCCGAACTACAGCTGACCCCCCGACCGGACACCCGCCGTCAGCCGCTTTGGGGGTCCGGAAGGGCGGATTCGGCGGACGGCGGGTGTCCGGTGGCGAGGTTGGCCAGGCGGATACGATCAGGCGGGTGACGGACATCGAGATCGGCCGTGCCAAACGGGGCCGCCGCGCCTACGCGTTCGACGACATCGCGATCGTGCCCAGCCGGCGTACCCGCGACCCGGAGGAGGTCTCGGTCGCCTGGCAGATCGACGCCTACCGGTTCGACATCCCGGTACTGGCCGCCCCGATGGACTCCGTGATGTCTCCGGACACCGCGATCGCCTTCGGCCAGGCCGGCGGACTCGGCGTGCTCGACCTCGAAGGACTCTGGACGCGCTACGACGACCCGCAGCCGCTGCTGGCCGAGGTGGCGGCGTTGCGCGGCCACCAGGCGACCCGGCGGCTGCAGGAGATCTACACCGAGCCGATCAAGCCCGAGCTGATGGTCGAGCGGGTCAAGCAGATGCGCGATTCCGGGATCACCGTCGCCGGCGCCCTGTCGCCCCAGCGCACCAAGGAGCACGCGCAGTCGGTCATCGACGCCGGCCTCGACCTGTTCGTCATCCGGGGGACGACGGTCTCGGCCGAGCACGTCTCGGGACAGGCCGAGCCGTTGAACCTCAAGCAGTTCATCTACGAGCTGGACGTGCCGGTCATCGTCGGGGGATGCGCGACGTACCAGGCCGCGCTGCACCTGATGCGGACCGGCGCGGCCGGGGTTCTGGTCGGCTTCGGGGGTGGCGCCGCGCACACGACACGCACCGTGCTCGGTGTGGCCGTCCCGATGGCTACCGCGGTCGCCGACGTCGCTGCCGCCCGACGCGACTACCTCGACGAGTCCGGTGGCCGCTACGTCCACGTCATCGCCGATGGCTCGATCGGCAAGTCCGGCGACATCTCCAAGGCGATCGCCTGTGGAGCAGACGCGGTGATGGTCGGTTCGCCGCTGGCCCGGGCCAAAGAGGCGCCCGGTCGTGGCTATCACTGGGGGGCCGAGGCCTGGCACGCCACGCTGCCCCGCGGCGAGCGGGTCGAGATCGGCACCGTCGGTACCCTCGACCAGATCCTGCACGGCCCCTCGCTCGTGTCTGACGGGACGATGAACCTGGTGGGCGCGTTGAAACGCTCGATGGCCACGACCGGTTACACCGAGCTCAAGGAGTTTCAACGCGTCGAAGTCGTCGTCCAATGAGCCGGACTGCGGCATGGCGCTGACGCCACTGCGAGTGGCGGCGGTGCAGGCGCAGTCGCTGGCCGGGGACGTCGCGCACAACGTCACCGCCGCGACGGGCTGGGCCGCCAAGGCAGCGGCCGAGGGAGCCTCGCTCGTGGTGCTGCCGGAGCTGTTCCTTCCCGGCTACGACCCGACGACGTTGCGCACGTCTCCCGACGGCTGCGACGTGACGTCAGACGACCCGCGGCTCGCCCCGCTGTCGCAGGTCGCCCGCGCGCACGAGGTCACCATCCTGGTCGGCGCGTCCGTGCGCGAGGGTGATGGCACCCGGTCGCTCGCGTTGCTGGTGTTCTCGCCGCGCGGCGAGGCCCAGACGGCATACGTCAAGCAGCATCTCTGGGACGAGGAGCGAGCGCTCTTCACCCCCGGCACTCGCGGAGCGTCCCTGGTGCTGAACGGCTGGGACCTCGGGCTCGGCATCTGTTACGACGGGTGCTTTCCTGAGCATGCGCGGGCCGCCGCCGACGCCGGGGCGCTCGGCTACGTCTGCCCGTCGGCGTACGTCGTCGGGAGCGAGCATCGACGCGACCTGTACTACGCCGCCCGCGCCATCGACAACGGCGTCTACGTCGTCTTCGCCGGCCTCGTGGGTCCATGCGGAGAGTCCGAGTTCAGTGGTGGCACCGCCGTCTTCGACCCTCAGGGCAGGACGCTGGCCCGGGTCGGGTCCGGGGAAGGCATGCTCGTCGTTGATCTCGAGCCGGACGCCGTGGCCGAGGCCCGCCGGATCAACCCGTACGACCGCGACCGAGTCGTGGACGATGCGCAGCGGTCCGTGGTGACGTTCGACTGACGTTGTCGCGAGGAGCGCTGTGTAACGTCCGGCCTTCAGGCAAGACTGGTCCGCATGACTGACTACGACTTCAGCAACCTCCGCGCGTTGTTCATCAACTGCACCTTGAAGCGGTCACCGGAGACGAGCAACACGCAGGGCCTGGTCGACATCAGCGCCAACATCATGCGCAAGCACGGCGTCGAGGTCGAGATCTTGCGTGCGGTCGACCACGACATCGCCACCGGGGTGTGGCTGGACATGACCGAGCACGGGTGGGAGACCGACGAGTGGCCCTCGATCCACCAGCGAGTGATGGCCTCCGACATCCTCGTGATCGCCGGGCCGATCTGGCTGGGGGACAACTCCAGCATCACCAAGCAGGTGATCGAACGGCTGTACGCCACCTCGGGCGACACCAACGACAAGGGCCAGTGGGACTACTACGGCAGGATTGGTGGAGCCCTGATCACCGGCAACGAGGACGGCATCAAGCACTGCGCGATGGACATCCTCTACTCGCTGCAGCACATCGGCTACACGATCCCGCCGCAAGCCGACGCGGGCTGGATCGGCGAGGCCGGGCCCGGTCCGTCCTACCTCGACCCGGGGTCGGGCGGTCCCGAGAACGAGTTCACCAACCGCAACACCACGTTCATGACCTGGAACCTGATGCACCTGGCGACCATGCTCCAGAAGGCCGGCGGCATCCCGGCGTACGGCAACCAGCGCACCGAGTGGGACGCCGGCGCCCGCTTCGACTTCGAGAACCCCGAGTACCGCTGAACCCGACCCCGACCCTCCCGACCCCGAGCCTCCTTCCCCCGGGTGGTGGTGTGGCGTGTTAACAAGCCCATATGCTTGGTAACAAGGCCAACCCGCCGGGGGGCGGGTGGGTGGGGCGGG
>JBBSPA010000091.1:0-14395 GCA_038259225.1 Propionibacteriales bacterium | reverse complement strand
GTGTGATGCAGTTCAGGGCGAGGGGGCAGCGTGCCGGATGCACCAGCAGGACTGGGGTGTGCCCGTCCGGATCACCCCCGACGGCGTACGACGGCTGGAGCTCACGCTTGGTGCCGCCACGACGCCAGGCGACCGGTCCACCGCATGACGATGAGCTCGTCCGCGCCAGCTACGCCACCGAGGCCGCCCACGCCCCCACCCGGCGTCTCGCTTCGCCGCGCCGACCCCGCCGACGCGATGGCGATCCGCGACCTGGCCCGCGCGGCCTACGCGCACTACGTCGAGCGGGTCGGCCGCGAGCCCGGTCCGATGACCGACAACTACGAGGACCGCGTCGCCGTGGACGAGTGCTGGGTGGCGACCGAGACCGGCGAGACCGAGCAGGCGCAGCCCAGCCAGGACCGACTCGTCGGCTATCTCGTGCTCCGACTCGAACCGGATCATCTGCTGCTCGACAACGTGGCCGTCGCCCCTGATCGTCAGGGCAAAGGGATCGGCGCGTTCTTGCTGAATCTCGCCGAGACCCGGGCCGTGGCCCACGGCAGAGCTCAGATCAGGCTCTACACGCACGTGACGATGGTGGAGAACATCGCCCGCTACGGTCGGCACGGCTACGTGGAGACGCACCGCGAGGACGAACACGGCTTCAGACGCGTCTTCATGCTCAAGCAACTCGACGGTGCTCAGGACTGAGTTAGTGCCCAGGGGGAGGTGGCGGCGGGGGAGGCCCGCCGTCACGACCGGGAGGGTACGGCTGGTTCCACGCGGACCCGTAACCCGTGCCGGCGTAGGCCCGCATGGTCTTGATCCGCGACTTCGAGCTGTGGCGCTTCACGATCAGCACGATGATCACGATGAGCCCGATCACACCCAGGGCGAGAGGCAGCAGCAGACCCCACAGCGCCCGGGTCGCGAGTGCCGTCACGTCCACGCGTGGACCGGTGCCCAGCCTGGCACCGGCGGAGATGTCGCTGCAGGTCACGGTGTACTGACCGGGCGCCAGATCTTTCGGCGTGACCCCGAGCGCGTAGTAGGTGGGCCCGTTGATGTTGATCTCGATGGTGACGTTGAGCGTGTCCAGCGGCGTGCTGGTCCCGCGTGGGGACATCAGCGTGCAGTCCGCCGTCGAGTTGGGATCGGTGGTGTAGAGCGTCAGCCCATCGGCCGGGACCGTCACCCGCCAGCCCGCGCTGCCGGCAGGCACTCGGTCCACGCCCGCGTTCACGACGTTGGCGATGGCGACGAGGGCGAGCACGAACAGCACCGCGGCGGCTGCCCACATCACGACTGGCAGGGCGTACCACGCCGCCCTCGGTCGGACGCGCATCTCCTCTTCCGGCACCGCCATGGGTCAAGTTTGTCATCCGCGCTGAGTCCCCGCCGGAGCACCGAGGGAGGGTCGGCATGTGGTCAGGAGGCCGCCTGTTCACTGTTAGACTGAGGGCCAAGCAAGGCGTCGTACTCCGGTCGAACTGCTCAGCATGACCAGGGGGAGCCGCCTTTTTTTGCGCCCGTCACACGGTGTCTGGACTGTCCTCCGGCAGGTCCGGTCGGCCACGGCTCGGGTGCACCGGGATCTCATCGCCCGGTCGACCACCCGCGCGAGCAACCGCTCGATCAAACCCGTAACCCGCCCCGTGACCCCTGAGATCCTGTGACCACTGCGGCTCGAAGCCGCTACCCGCAACCGCGCGGCCCCGCCGCCATCTGGAGACCCCCTGTGTCAGTCGACACCAGCTTCGCCGAGCTCGGCCTGCCCGACTCGATCGTCCGCGTGCTCGCCAAGAGCAAGATCACGACCCCCACAGCCGTGCAGGCCGCTGTCGTGCCCGACGCCATGGCAGGTCGCGACGTGCTCGGCCGCGCGGCGACCGGATCCGGCAAGACCCTGGCCTTCGGTCTGCCGATCGTGGCCCGGCTGGCGGGCAGCCGGAGCAAGCCCAAGTCGCCGCGCGCGATGATCGTCGTCCCCACCCGCGAGCTGGCCGCCCAGGTGCGCACGTCGCTCGAGCCGGTCGCGCACGCTGTCGGCGTCAAGCTCGTCACCGTCTACGGAGGTACGCCGTACGACCGCCAGATCAAGCGCCTGCGGGCAGGCGCGGACATCGTGGTGGCCACGCCTGGTCGACTGCGTGACCTGGTCGACCGGGGTGCTTGCAGGCTCGACCGGGTCGAAGTCACCGTGCTGGACGAGGCCGACCACCTGTGTGACCTCGGCTTCTATCCCGAGGTCACCGCCCTGGTCGCCATGACCCCCGCCAAGGGACAACGGATGCTGCTGTCCGCGACGTTGGACGGCGACGTCGACCGGCTGGTGCGCGAGCACCTCACCGACCCGGTGCTGCACGACTGCGACTCTGCCGCGGACACGCCGGACATCGCGCATCACATCGTGGTGACCGGTCCGCACAACAAGCTGGAGACCGCTGCCGACCTGCTGCGGGCCAACCCACGCTCGATCGTCTTCACCAGGACGCGCCAAGGGGCGACCAACCTCGCGGAGAAGCTCGCTGACCTCGGTGTCGCGACCGTCGACCTGCACGGCGCGCTGAGCCAGAATGCCCGCGAGCGCAACCTCCGCAAGTTCCGCACCGGCCAGGTCGACGCGGTCGTGGCGACCGATGTCGCCGCGCGCGGGATTCATATCGACGGCGTCAACCTCGTCGTGCACTTCGACGCACCGACCGAGCACAAGGCCTACCTGCACCGCTCGGGTCGCACCGCGCGCGCCGGTGCCTCCGGGAGTGTGGTCACGATGACTACGTCCCGTCAGGCCGGGGTCGTCGCGAGGCTGCAGAAGGCGGCCGGGGTCGTCGCACTTCACCATGACGCGCGCACCGCTCCGCGTCCGCTCACCTCGCAGGCACTGGCGCTCACAGGGGTCCCGGCCGCCGACGTACGACACGAGCCGCCGGCCAGGACAGGCTCTCGGAGCGGCACTGCTCGTACGCAGGGCCGACGGCCGGCGAGGACGGCGAGGACGGCGCGAAGCGTGCCGGGCGACGTGCGTCGGCGTGAGGACCGTGGAGGCACTGGGTCCCAGGTGGGCCGTGCGGACCGTGGAGACCCCGGCTCCCGTGTGTCGCGTGAGGACCGTCGCCCGTCGGGTGCTCGTCGCCCTGGCCGCGACCGGGGCCGCGCGGTCGCCGTGCCGCCTCGTCGCGAGGCGCCAGCTGCCCGGGAGCGGACGGTAGGCACTGAGGCCACCGACGAGCGTCCCCGTCGTCAGCCGCGCGCGAGTGGGCCGGGGCGGCGTACCGGCAAGAAGGCACGCTGGAGCGCTGCGGACCGCAAATCCCGTCGCCGATGATCGTCGGCCTCGGACATGATCTACCGCGCGTCACGCACTGATTACTGCGCAGGATCGGGCATTCCGGTCTAACGTGGATACACCTGTAACCCCGAAAGGAGCCCCCGTGGCTATCGGATTTGGAGTGTTGTTGATCGTCGTCGGCGCGATCTTTGCGTTTGCGCTCAACGTCGACCTCAACTTCATCGATGACAACGTGCTCGGCTGGATCCTGATGATTGCGGGTGTCCTGGCCATCGTGTTGTCGTTCTTCGTCGGCGAGCAGCGGCGCCGGCACACCACCACGCATGTCGAGGAGCGCCGCTACGACGCCTAGCGTCGACGAGCCACCAAGTTTCGGGGAAGCGCCCACGGTGCAAATGGGGGCCCGGCCACCGTGAGGTGACCGGGCCTCTGCACGTCGTACGCCGATGGGATCTGCTCAGGACGTCCGCGCCCGTCAGAAGGACGCCTCGTCGAGATCCATCGGCATCAGGTCGGTCGCCTCGGCGATCGCGCGCTCCGCGGTGATCTTCGGCAGCACGTTGCGGGCGAAGAACTGCGCCGCCGCCACCTTGCCCTCGTAGAACGCCTTGTCCTTGTCAGAGACCTGACCCGCCAACGCCGTGAGCGCGACATCGGCCTGGCGGAGCAGCAGGTACGCGCAGATGACGTCGCCGAGCGCCATCAGGAGTCGGGTCGTGTTCAGGCCCGCCTTGTAGATGTTGGTGAGGTCGCCCTCCTCGGCCTTCGGATTGCTGGTCATCAAGAAGTTGATGAGCAACCCGACCAGTGCCTGAGCGTCCTCGAGCCCCGTAGCGAGCAGCGTCCGCTCCTCCTTGAGTCGACCGTTGCCGGCCCCGCTCTCGAGGAAGCCGGTGATCTCGGCGGCGACGGCGCTGAGCGCCTGGCCCTTGTTCTTGACGATCTTGCGGAAGAAGAAGTCCATCCCCTGGATCGCGGTCGTGCCCTCGTAGAGCGTGTCGATCTTGGAGTCGCGGACGTACTGCTCGATCGGGTAGTCCTGGAGGAAACCGGAGCCGCCCAAGGTCTGTAGCGACTCGGTGCCGAGAACCACCCAGGCGCGCTCGGACCCGTAGCCCTTCACGATGGGCAGCAGCAGGTCGTTGACCGCTTCGGCCAGCTCGTCGGTCTCGCCCTTGGCCCGCGCGATCGCGACGGCATCCTGGTAGGTCGCGGTGTAGATGACAAGCGCGCGCAGCGCTTCGGCGTACGACTTCTGGGTGAGCAGCGAGCGGCGTACGTCGGGGTGGTGCGTGATGGTCACCCGCGGCGCGGTCTTGTCGGCCGAGCGTGCGAGGTCAGCGCCCTGGACCCGCGTCTTGGCGTACTCCAGCGCGTTGAGGTAGCCGGTCGACAGCGTTGCCATCGCCTTGGTCCCGACCATCATCCGGGCGTGCTCGATGACCTGGAACATCTGGGCGATGCCGTCGTGCACCTCGCCGAGCAGCCAGCCCTTGGCGGGCTCGTTCTCCCCGAACGTCAGCTCGCAGGTGGTCGATGACTTGATGCCCATCTTGTGCTCGACGCCGGTGACGTAGGCGCCGTTGCGTTCGCCGGTCAGCTCACCGGACTCCAGGTCGAAGTGGTACTTCGGCACGACGAACAACGACAGGCCCTTGGTGCCGGGCCCGCCTACGCCCTCGACACCGACCGGACGGGCCAGCACGAGGTGCACGATGTTCTCGCTCATGTCGTGCTCGGCGGAGGTGATGAACCGCTTGGTGCCCTCGATGTGCCAGCTGCCGTCGTCCTGGCGGGTCGCCTTCGTGCGGCCGGCGCCGACGTCGGAGCCGGCGTCCGGTTCGGTCAACACCATGGTCGCGCCCCAGACCCGGTCGACCATGTGGCGGGCGATCTGCTGGTCGCGCTCGGTGCCATTGCGCCAGATGACGCCGGCGAACGCCGGGCCTGCGGAGTACAGGTGGATCGGCGGGTTGGCGCCGAGGACGAGCTCGGCCACCGACCACTTCAGGCTGGAGGGCACCGGTTGCCCGCCGAGCTCCTGCGGGAGCTCCAGACGGAACCACTCGGCGTCCATGTAGGCCTTGTACGCGCGCTTGAAGTCCTCCGGCATGGTCACGCTGTGCGTCTTGGGGTCGTACGCCGGCGGGTTGCGGTCAGACGTCGAGAACGACGGGGCGAGCTCTTCGCGCGCGAGCCGGTCGACCTCGTGCAGGATCTCGCGCGCAGTGGCGCCGTCGACCTCGGAGAACGGCCCATTGCCGAGTACCTGGTCGCGGCCGAAGACCTCGAACACGTTGAACTCGATGTCACGCAGGTTGCTCTTGTAGTGACTCATGGGGCTGAAGACCTCTTCACACTCGTCGTCTACTCGTCGGTAACTTGAGTATCCTACTGACGAGTAGCCTGCACAAGCGGAATCAGCACAACCGTGACCCGGATCCCGCCTCGCCTCTTCCGCGAATTGCGGGAAGGGGCAGGTCGACACGCCGGTCTGGACCTGAACTTCCCCGCAATTCGCGGGATTGTGGAAGGTCTGGGCCGCTCGCCGAACGACGACGAGCGGCCCCTTCAGCTACGTGCCCATGCCGTCCTCGACGGCGGTGACCTTGAGGTCCTTGTCGAACTTCACCGTGACCTGGGTCCCGTCGGACTTGGTCATGTGCGCTTCGTACGCCGCGTCGCCGCTGTCGGACTCGATCCGGTCCACCGTGCCGCCGGGCACCGCCTTGAGCGCCGCCGCCCGAAGCGTCGAGGCATCCGTACCGGTGACCGTCGCCTCGCCGGCGTGGCCCCCACCGTCGCCACCCGGACCGCCGCGGCCCGGACCGTCGTGGTCGGCGGGATCGGTGGACCCCGAGGTGGACCCCGAGGTGGACGAGCTCGTCGATGGTGAGTCGGTTGTCGCCGCGTTCGCGCTCAGGGTGCCAGTCAAGATTGCTCCGGACAGGCCGCCGGCCGCGAGCAGACCGGCGGCTGCGAACCACGCTCGTTTCGTTGCCATAGATAGCTCCTTTCGATGTCGGCCGCGCGTCGGCCGACATGGAGAGCCTGCTTGGCCCCGCTGGCTGGTCCATGTCAGTTGGATGTGAGAGTCCTATGAGTTGCCTCGTACACCAGAGCCTGCGGAGATCACCCACGTCGCAGCAGCGCAGCACGTGCTGGCGGCCGACTCCGACTCCCGTCAGTAGGGTGACCGGGTGCGGATCGCCACGTTCAACGTGAACTCGATCAGGTCCCGGATCGACCGGGTCGAGGCATTCGTGCAGCGCCATCAGATCGACGTCTTGACCCTCCAGGAGACGAAGGCCCGCGACGACCAGTGGCCGATCATGGGACTGGAGGCGCTTGGCTACGAGGTCGCGACGCTGGGCTTCAACCAGTGGAACGGCGTGGCGATCGCCTCGCGGGTCGGGCTTTCCGGCGTACGCCATGGCTTCCGTGGCCAGCCGCAGTGGGGCGCACCGATGGCCACGGAAGCCAGGGCACTCGGGGCCACGTGCAACGGCGTCCAGGTCTGGTCTCTGTATGTGCCCAACGGACGAGCGCTCGGTGACCCACACCTGGACTACAAGCTCGAGTGGCTGGAGCGGCTGCGGATCGCGGCCGCCAGCTGGTTGAAGGACGAGCCTGAGGCACAGATCGCGCTGAGCGGGGACTGGAACATCGCCCCTCGCGACGAGGACGTCTGGGACATGAGCGCCTTCACCCACAGCACGCACGTGTCGGCTCCCGAACGGGCTGCCTTCGATGCGATCGTGGACAGCGGGTACGCCGACCTGGTGCGGCCGTACGCGCCGGGTCCGGACACGTACACGTACTGGGATTACGTCCGGCTCCGCTTCCCCAAGAACAAGGGCATGCGCATCGACTTCATCCTCGGCTCGCCCGCCTTGGAGCGACGCGTCGGCGGCGCGATGATCGACCGCGAGGAGCGCAAGGGCAAGGGCGCCAGCGACCATGCGCCGGTCATCGCCGACATCGCTGACTGAGCGCTCACGGTGGCGTCCTCGCCGACGTGGTTGCCCTGGCGCCGGGCACGGTGACCGGCCACGGGTCAGCGATGAGAGACGAGCATCACTGATTTCGGACCCGCAAACTACTGAGTCAAATACTTCGATCTGCAATACTGGGAGACTGGCGAGACGGTCTCGCCGATACCGAAGGAACTGATCACGATGCCGCTCGCCACCCCTGCCTCACCCCGTACGACCTCGAGCCTGACCCGCCTTGCTGCCGCGGTGCGCGCGAGCTGGAGGGACGCCCGCCTCACCGACCGTCAGCTGATGCAGCTGCGCACGCACCTCAGCCGCCTCTCCGGCTGACCTCGCCGCCGGCGATGCCCACGCCGGGAATCTAGCACTGCGTCAAGCAGGCTCGTCCGCTCTCGTGTGGACGCCTGGCGCGGTTTCCTCGGCGCGCTCGGAGCGCTTGCGACGGATGTGCCAGACCACGATCGCGGTAAGCACGATGACCCCGATCACGATCGCGGAGCCGCGGCCGATCTGGGCCGCCACCTTGTCGTAGGAGGCGCCGGCGAAGTACCCGACGAGGCTGAATCCGACCCCCCAGACCAGGCCGCCGAGCGCGTTCCAGACCAAGAACGTGCGGTACTTCATCTGGCTCAAACCGGCCAGGCCGGGCATCACCGCGCGGAAGAACGCCGTGAACCGGCCCAGGAAAACCGCGGGTCCGCCACGCCGACGCAGCATCTCCGAAGCGGAGTCCATCCGCTTCTGGTGCCGCCGGAAGATCTTCAGCTTCAGCACACGTGGCCCGAAGTGCTTGCCGACCTCGTAGCCGACCGTGTCTCCCACCACGGCGGACAAGAAGACGAGGACGCACAGCGTCACGATGTCGAGGTCGTGTCGACTCGCCAGGAAGCCGCCGAAGACCACGGCCGTCTCGCCGGGGAAGACGAAGCCGATGAAGATCGCGGCCTCGCCGAAGACCAGCGCGGCGATGATCGCGTACGCCGCCAGAGGTGGCATGGACGTGATCGCGTTGATCATCTGGTCAGCCCCTCGTCGTCCAGCACGCGGCCAAATCTACTGGTGCCGCATGAAGCCGACATGAACGTCGTGGGAACGCGTTACCCGTCTGTCGCGACCAGACCAGTAAGTCGAGTCATCTGACAGACTTGAACACATGCGCGTCTCCGCCAAGTCCGACTACGCCCTGCGCGCGCTGATCGAGATCGCCACCCGCGACGACGGCGTACCGGTCTCCGCAGAGGAGCTGGGCCGGCTTCAAGACATTCCGCACGGCTTCCTCCAAGCCATCCTGGCCGATCTACGCCGGGCCGGCATCGTGATCAGCGTCCGCGGACAAAGCGGTGGCTGGCGGATGGCCCGCAGCAGCGACGAGGTGAGCGTGGCCGACATCATCCGTGCTGTCGACGGCCCGCTGGTCAGCGTGTATGGGCTGCGGCCGGAGGCTGTGGAGTACAACGAGTCGGCAACCGTTCTACAGCTCGTGTGGATCGCCGCGCGGGCCAATCTGCGCCACGTGTTCGAGCACGTCACGGTCGCGACGCTCGCTTCGGGGGAGCTTCCGCCCGACGTGATCGAGCTGACCAGGAGTGAGGACGCCTGGCTCCCGCACTGACGGCGCTCAGCGGGTGGAGGGCCTCGTCGCTGCGGGCTGTGCCAGCGTCGACCCACCACGGTGGTCCTCGAAGGCCAGCACCGCGAACGCCAGGACCTCCGCGGTCACGAACGCCCAGCAGGTCTCGATCAGCGGATCCTCGCTGCCGATCGCGAAGTAGGCCAGCGCACCACCGAGCACGCCGACCACCCAGGAACGCGCGATGATGCCGCTGCGGTCCAGGGCCATGATCGACACGGTCACGACCAGGTTGGCCAGCGCGAAGGCGCTGCCCACTGCGACCAGCAGACACGCGAAGCCGTCCAGCCGCACCTCGGGGCCGAAGATCAAGCGCAGCAGCCAGGGACCGATCGAGAGCCCGATCAGCCCCGCCGCCACCACCGCCACCGCTGTCGCTGCCAGTGTGCCCAGCCTGAAGCGCCGCAGCCGTGCTGCCTGACCGGCGACGACGAAACGGGTCAGCCGGCCGGTCAGCGCCGAGACGAGCCCGATCGCGAGCGTGTACGGCGCCCGGAACAGGGCCAGGCCCGCGAACAGCGCCGTCACCTGAGCCGGTGAGCCACCGGCCAGCGCCAACGCCACCGGGCCTCCGGTGAGCACGGCCTGCCCGATCAGCTGGCCGCCAGCCGCGCCACCGATGAAGCGAAGCGCCGACTCGATGGTGGGCCGGCCCTGCTCGCGGGCGAACCGGAAGGACCTCGGCCACAGCAGACCGATGACCGCGCCGCCGGCCAGGCACACGCCGAATGCCAGTGACGACTCGACGTCGGCAACCACCAAGACGACGCCGGCAGCGCAGCGCAGCGCGTTGTCACCGACCATCGTCAGGGCGAGGCTGCCGAACTGCCGCCGTGCCGCCAACCCCCCGCGGACCACGCCGATGAACCCGGAGCCAAGCGTGACGACCACGACCAGCAGAGGAAACCACAGGTCGTTCCGATGAAACAGCTGATCACGCCCGAGCCAGCTCAGGGCGCCGACCAGGAGCGCCGCGGCCGTGATCAGCACGACCACGCGGCCCATCGCATCGTGCACCGATCCTTCGCCTGCGTGCGCCGTGACTGATCGAGCGATCCAGTGCTGGAGCGGGAACGTCAGCGCGGCGGCGGCGAAGCTCCAGTAGGTCCACAGCACGGACACCGGCGCAGCCGCCTCGGCCCCGAGCGCCCGGGTGCTGAGAGCGAAGAAGACGTAGGCCAGGACGCCGCTGGTCAGCGAGCCCGCGGCCAGCGCCGTCGGGTTGCGCGCTCGCCCCAGGGGCCGACCTCGGATCACCGCCTCAGGTTAGGGCCTGCGGCCGCTGTCCTGGCACGGGTGACCGGTGCTGAGCAGATACAGTCGTGGACGACCCACACAGCCGCACGCCCGGAACGGACATGAACGCCCTCAACCCGACCTCGCCACAGAGCGAGCCGCTCTCAGAACCCGTGCCCGAGCCGCTACCTGGCGCGGTGCCCGAGCCGGCTCCGGTGCCCGTTGACAACGCCACTACGAGCGGGCTTCCACCACTGGACCCGGCCAACTTCACGTTCTCCGTGGTCGTGCCGGTCTACAACAGCGAGGCCATCGTCGGCCAGACCGTCGACAAGATCGTCGCCGAGCTCGAGGCGCAGGACCTGTCCTACCAGCTGATCCTTGTCAACGACGGCAGCGGCGACCGCAGCTGGGAAGTGATCGCCGACAAGGCGCGACACAACGAACATGTCGTCGCGCTCAACCTGCTGCGCAACTACGGCCAGCACAACGCCAACCTGGCCGGCTTCCGCGAGGCCACCGGCGACTACGTCATCACGATGGACGATGACCTGCAGAACCCGCCCGACCAGATCCGGATCCTGATCGACGAGGCGATGCAGGGCCGCGACGTGGTGTTCGGGCGCTTCGAGACGAAGAAGGCAGCGGCGTACCGACGTCTCGGGAGCAAGCTGATCGGGATGATGAACCGTCGCATCTTCGGTCAGCCGAACGACCTCGTCGTGTCGAACTTCCGGATCCTGCGCCGTGACGTCGTGGACCGGATCTGTGCGTCCCGGACGGCGTACCCCTACATCACCGGGCAGGCGCTGCAGTACTCCAGCAACCGCTCGAACGTGCTGGTCCGGCACGAGCCTCGCTCGGTCGGCGGCAGCTCGTACAGCATGACCCGGATCCTCCGCCTGGTGTTCACGATCCTGTTCAGCTACTCCTCGTTCCCGCTGCGGTTCGCGGCCGGGTTCGGGTTCGTGTTCGCGTTGTTGAGCTTCGCGCTCGGAGCGGCGTACTTCATTCGGGGTCTGTTCGCCGACACCGCGATCCCTGGCTGGACAACCCTGGTCGTGCTGCTCGCAGTCTTCAACGGTGTCACGATCGCGCTGCTGTCGATGCTCGGGGAGTACGTCGTCCGAACGCTCAACGCCGTCAGTGCTCAGGAGACCTACCACGTGGTCGAGCGGGTCAGCCGGTGACGTTCGGACTCACCCGGTCGTGACCCGACACCTCCTGGTGATCGGTGGCCAGCGCTGCGGGACGACCGGCTTGGTGGCCTTGCTCGACGCGCATCCCGAGATCGCGATGGCCCGCCCAGCCCGGCCCGAACCCAAGGTGTTCATGTCCGCCGAGCTCGCCGCGCGGGGCCTCGACTGGTACCGGGCGACGTACTTCTCGCATGCCACCACGGAGACGGTGCTCGGGGAGAAGAGCACCAGCTACATCGAGGATCCGGCGGCGGCCGACCGCGCCCGGGCAGTGCTCGGCGAGGCTGAGATCGTGGTCCAGCTCCGCGATCCGGTGCAGCGGGCGATCTCCAACTGGCGGTTCAGCACCCAGCATGGCGTCGAGGACCGCTCGCTCGCACAGGCGCTGCAGGACAACCTGTCCGGACCACGCGACTGGGACCGCGCCGCTATGTCGGTGTCACCGTTCGCGTACGTCGAACGCGGCCACTACGTCTCCTATCTCCAGCCGTGGCTCGATCAGTTCGCCGACCACGTGCATGTACGGTTTCTCGAGGACCACCTGGTCGACCCGACGTCGATCCGCGACCTGTACGCCGATCTAGGCGTGGACGCGACCTACGCGCCTGCGCACGGCGAGCGGCGCGTCAACGAGAGCACCGGCCCGGCCCCACACCTGGACCCTGGGCTCGAGCGGCGACTCCGCGACCACTTCGCCGCCAGCGACGCTGCCTTGAGCCAAGCCCTCGGCCGTCGGCTCCCGTGGCCGACCGGTGCCGACAGATAGGGTGGATCCGATGCACCACGAGCCGATTCCCTTCAACCGCGCCGCCATCGAAGGCGCTGAGCTCGACTACCTGAGGACCGCGCTGGAGAACGGCCACACGTCTTCGGGAGGCGAGTTCGCCAAGCGTTCCTCGGCCATCTTGTTGGAGGCGTTCGGCGCCGAGGACGTGTTGCTGACCACGTCGTGCACGTCGGCGCTGGAGCTCACCGCGCTGATGCTCGACCTCCAGCCCGGTGACACGATCATCGTGCCGTCGTTCACGTTCACGACCACGGCGCTGGCGTTCGTCCGGCAGGGTGCCCGGATCAAGTTCTGCGACATCGAGCCGGTGACGCTGGGACTCGACACCGCGCACCTGGAGACCTTGCTCGACGAGACCGTGCGGGCCGTCGTCCCGGTCCACTACGCGGGCGTCGCCTGTGACATCGACGGGCTGCGCAAGGCGTTGACCGAGTGGCCGGACGTGTCCGTCATCGAGGACAACGCACACGGGCTGTTCGGGCGTTGGAACGGTCAGCCGCTCGGCACCCTCGGCCGGTTCGCCACCCAGAGCTTCCACGACACGAAGAACATCGTCTGTGGCGAGGGGGGTGCGCTGATCGTCAACGAGGCACGCGATGTCGACCGAGCTCGCGTGCTCTACGACAAGGGCACCAACCGGCGCGCCTTCTTCCTCGGTCAGGTCGACAAGTACTCGTGGAAGGACACCGGGTCGTCGTTCGGGTTGTCCGACGCGCTGGCGGCGTACCTGTGTGCGCAGCTGGAGAAGCGTGATGTCATCCAGGGCAAGCGCCGCGACGTGTTCGAGCGCTACGAGCAGGCGCTGGCGCCGCATGTCGAACAGCTCGGCATCCGGCTGCCGGTCGTCCCCGAGCACTGCGAACAGACTTACCACATGTTCTACGTGCTGCTGCCCGACCGGCCGGCCCGGGACGCCGTGCTGGGCGGCATGAGGGAGCACGGGATCACCCCGACGTTCCACTACGTGCCGCTGCACAGTTCCGACGCGGGACGGAAGTTCTCCGCGGAGTACGTCGACTGCCCGGTCACCGACGACATCAGTGGTCGGCTGCTGCGGCTGCCTTTCTACAACAACCTGACCGAGGCGCAGAGTGACAGGGTTGTCGAGAGCTTCGTCAGCGTGCTGTCCTCGGTACGCTCCGGCTGACGGCGACGGGGGACGAACCATGGCACGCAGGACACGGCAACCGACCGATGAGCCACCGCCTGTCGACGAGCGGGTGCAGACCGGATCGGCCTCGATCACGCAGCGCGACTACTGGTGGTACCGCGCCCGGGCACAGCTGCTCGAGGTCGCGCTGGGCGATCACCTCGGTACGCCGCAGCAGCTGCTCGACGTCGGCAGCGCGGACGGGCCGAGTGTGGAGTGGATGTCCGGCGGTCATCGGCGTACGACGATCGACGTCGACCCGCGCGGACTCAAGCCCGGCGAGGGTGTCTGTGCGAGCGCGTTGGCGCTGCCGTTCGGCGACGCGTCGTTCGACGTCGTGGGCGCCTTCGACGTGCTCGAGCACTGTGAGCCGGAGGCGCAGGCCGTCACCGAGCTGAGCCGGGTGCTCCGGCCCGGTGGGAGGCTGCTGATGTCGGTACCGGCGTACCAGTGGGCCTGGACCGACCACGACGAACAGGCCGGCCACTACCGGCGCTACACCCGCCCGCGCCTGGTCCGGGCGATCGAGGGCGGCGGGTTGGTGGTGGAGAGGGCGACGTACGGCTTCGGCGGGGTGTTCCCGTTCTTCGCCGCCGAGCGACTCGTACGCCGGTTGAGGAAGCCGCCGCCTTCGACCGACAAGCAGCTGCCCACCGTCTCACCCACCATGGACCGCGTCCTGATGGGGTTGACGCGGGCCGAGGCCACGGTGCTGCGTCGGGCCGACCTGCCGTTCGGGTCCTCGGTCTTCCTCGCCGCCGTCAAACCCGCCTAGCGCCTCGTCCGCCCTCGGTGGTCGAGCGTGGTCCCTTCGGTGGTCGAGCGTGGTCCCTTCGGTGGTCGAGCTTGTCGAGACCCGATGATCTCGACAAGCTCGATCAGCGGGGCGTCGAGGGTGGTCCTTCGGTGGTCGAGCGTGGTCCCTTCGGTGGTCGAGCTTGTCGAGACCCGATGATCTCGACAAGCTCAATCAGCGGGGCGTCGAGGGTGGTCCTTGGGTGGTCGAGCGTGGTCCTTGGGTGGTCGAGCGTGATCCCTTCGGTGGTGGGGGGGGGGGGGAGCCGAGGTGAGAGTAAAACACCAACCCGCGGGCCGCGGCCGTGTGTGGCCCCCCGCCCGCGCGG
>JBBSPA010000090.1:0-15301 GCA_038259225.1 Propionibacteriales bacterium | reverse complement strand
CTGGAACGCCCACACCACCGGCTGGAACGCCCACTCCGTCACGACCGCGGGTGGCACGACCGGTTGGAACAAGGCCACCACGGGCTGGAACAAGAGCACCACGGGCTGGAACTGACTCGTCTCAGGCGGGTTGTCTCCCACGTGCCCATAGGTGTTCCTCATGAGCCAGCGGAGACAACCCGCTTCTGAGCGCGCGCAACGGCTGGCTACTGCTGGCCTTGCGCTGGTAGCGGTCGTCTCGGTCGCTACCCTCTTCATCTGGTACTCGCCGGTCGACGTCGACGGCGCCACTCGCACCTCGATCATTCTTCTGGTCGCCCTGGTCGCCCTGCACTCGCGTCAGCAACGCGCCGTCAAGTCGGTCAACCACGTCGAGAGCATCGCCTTGGACGAGGTGCTCCTGGTCCCGGTGCTCGTGATGATCGAGCCGATGCAAGCGGTTCTTGTGGTCGGGGCCGGCTCGGTGGCGGGAAGCATCGCGCTTCGCAGGGCACCGCTCAAGCTCGTCTTCAACCTGGCTCAGATGGTCTTTGCCACGAGCGTGGCCGTCTGGGTCGTCCGGGCTCTCGGGGTCCACCTCACCTCGAGCCCACAGCTGCGCGACGCACTGCTCGGCATGCTCGGCGCTTTGGTCATCACCACCTTGACCGCGCTCTGCGTGCGGAGCATGGTCGCCTACGCCACCGGCGCACCGGCCGTCCCTCTCCTGAGCTCGATCTTCGACCCGTTGCCGGCGTGGGTGGGGGCAGTCACGTTGGGTGGGGTCGCTGCGATCTCGGTCGGCGCGGTCCCGCTCTCCGCCGTGCTGATTCTCGGCCTGGTCGTCTTCGTTGCCCGGGCCTACACGCTGAGCGTCACCGAACTCAGCGCGCGCCGGCAAGCCGAGCGCCTCCAGCAGGCCATCGCGTCGCTGCGCAGTCACACCGATCCTGAGCGCGTGCGGCAGGACCTGCTCGAAGCCGCGCGGGACCTGCTCGGCGCGAGCACCGCCACCCTCGTCGACGACGACGAGGAAGATCCGGCGCACTCCTACAGCGTTCCGCTCAAGGTGGGTGAACGCCTGCGCGTGCAGGGCCTTGTGGGTGCCTCCGGGCAGCCGGACGAGCGAGATCGAGCCACCCTGTTGGCGCTGGCCGGCGTCGCGGGCGACGTGCTGCGTACTGCCGAGGTCATCGCCCGTCTGCGTACGATCACGAACTCCCAGAGCGAGGGCGTGATCGCCCTCGACATGAACGCCCAGATCACGTTCGCCAACCCTGCCGCCCTGCAGATGCTGAACGTCCGGCGCGACGACGAGTTGCTCGGTCACCCGATCCAGGACAAGCTCGTGCTGAGGCAGCGACGCCGGCCGATCGACTTCGCCCAGATGGTCAGCCAACAGGTGATGACCCAGGATGCGGACGCCACGCTGGGCCCCCCCGACGGCGACACGCTCGACATCGCGTACAGCATCACGCCGCTTCGGGCCGAAGGTGCGCATGTCGGTGCCGTGCTGGTGCTGCGCGACGTCACCGAGCGGCGAGCCTTCCAGGACGAGCTCACCCGGCGCGCACTGCACGACGAGCTCACCGGGCTACCCAACCGACGCCTGCTGCTCGAGCGCCTCGACCACGCCATGGCCAGGACCGGCACCTCCGGCCTTCAGCACGGGTTGCTGTTCCTCGACCTCGATCGCTTCAAGCTGGTCAACGACTCCTACGGCCACATGATCGGCGACAAGCTGCTGATCCAGGTCTCCAACCGGCTGCTCAGTGGGCTGTCGCCCGCCGACTCGGTGGCGCGGATGTCCGGCGATGAGTTCGTGATCCTCGTCGAGGACGCCAACGACCTCGAGACGATGACTCGGGTTGCGGAGCGACTGCTGCACATCCTCCAGGAGCCTTTCGAGGTCGACTCCCACCACATCTTCATGTCCGCCTCGATCGGCGTCGGCCTCACCCGCGACGGACAGGGCCGCGACGAGACACTCGCCATGGTCGATGCCGCGGCGTACGCCGCCAAGGCCGCGGGTCGCAACTGCTACTGCGTCTCCACCGACGCCTCGGTCGACGAGACCCGGGCGCGACTGGACCTCGAGGTCAGCCTGCGACAGGGGCTGGACCAGAACGAGCTCGAGCTGCACTACCAGCCGATCGTGACGACCGATGGCTCCGAGGTCGTCGGGGTCGAGGCACTCGTGCGATGGCGCTCGCCGAAGCGGGGCATGCTCGCACCGCAGCAGTTCGTGCCGATCGCCGAGGAGACCGGCTTGATCGTGCCGATGGGACGTTGGGTCCTCGAGGAGGCGTGCCGCAAGCTGCGCGAGTGGACGCTGGCCAACCCGGACCGTCGGCCCTTGGGCGTCTCGGTCAACCTCTCCGCACTGCAGTTCGCGCAGCACCGGCTTTCCGAAGACGTCGCCGCCACGCTCGAGGCGACCGGGCTGCCTGCCTCGCAGCTCACCCTGGAGATCACCGAGACCGTCCTGATGACCGACACCGCGACCACACGGGCAACCCTGGATGCGTTGCACGACCTCGGCGTCCGCGTGGCTATCGACGACTTCGGTACCGGCTACTCCTCGCTGTCCTACCTGAAGAAGTTCGCCATCGACGTGGTGAAGCTCGACCGGACATTCATCGAGGGGCTCGTCACCGACCCGGTGGATGCGGAGATCGCCAGCGCCGTGATCCGGCTCAGCGCGGCGCTCGGGATCCGAACCGTCGCCGAGGGCGTCGAGACGGACTCGCAGCGCCGGATGCTCGTGCAGCTCGGCTGTCCGCTGATGCAGGGCTACTTGACCTCGCGGCCGCTGCCAGCCGACGACTTCGCGGCGTTCTGGGACAACAACCAGCTCACCGCGGTGATGGCCCACGACGAGTCCAACGTCGCGGACCTGCTCAAGCATCGCTCGCTCAAACAGCAGAGCAGCTGATTCGCCGACTGGTCCGCCTCGTCGTGCAGGGCGTCGTCGACGGCGCTGTCCACCGTGGCGTCATGGGTGGGCAGCGGTCCACAGCCCCGTCTGCGTGAACCGTTCGCACCTGTCAGCACGCCCTAGCGTCGCACCGCTGTCGACCGGCAGCGCTCTCCTGATGAACGGCGATGCTCATGCACCCACCCCCCTTCGTCCTGCCCGTCCGCCGCCGCGCTGTCGGCTGCCTGGTCTCCGGCGTGCTCGCGGCGGCCCTCGGTACGTCGCCTGCCCAGGCGGCCGTTCCCGAGACCTGGCCCGGGCTCGCGGACGCGCAATCATCACCGGCCGGCCGTGACGGGGGCGACACCGACAGCAGCGTCGTCACGACAACCACGGTCACCGACCCGGACGACGTCGACGGCCGCTTCGACATCGCCTCGGTGCGCCACGTTGTGAGCGAGGCGGACCGTCATCACGTGTGGGTCAGCTACACGGTGACGACGTACCCACGCTGGGTCGATCCCCGGCTGGACCGTCGTTTCAGGAACTTCGTGCTGGAGCTCAACGTCGACGGGCACCCTGGCTCCGAGGTCAACGTCCGAGTGTCGAAGGCCGACGGCGAGATCGTCGCCGAGCTGATCTCCAACGCCACCCGTACGGTGATCCGACGGGTTCGGGTGAGTCGGCCCGACGACCACACGTTCACGATCAGTGGACCACGGCGGGTGCTCGGTGCCCGGTCGTACTTCTGGACCGGCAACTTCCATTCGGCTGCGCCACACACGCTGTGTGGTCGCCAGGATGGGTATCCGGTGACCTGCCAGGACTCGGTGCCGAACGCCGGCTGGATCCGGATGAACCGGTCGGCCTGGACCTCGACGGACTGAGCCGTCAGCGCTGCAGGAGGACGAACGTCCCCGCGGCCGCGGGGACGAGCCCGGCGAGCAGCCACGGCGTCAGCCAGGACAGCTGGTTGATGATGCGCACGCCGACGATGGCGACGACCCCGACGATCGCCGCCATCACGAGGATGCCGATCTGAGCACCACTTCGATCCTGGTCGATCGTGACCAACGCGCCGAGCACCATCCCGCCCGCCCAGACGAACGCCGTCGTCAGCGTCAGGGCCGACGCGACCCAGCGCTGAACCCGGACGATCTCCACACCCCAAAGCCTAGGAGCGCGCGGACCCCGAGTCAGGTGTGGCTAGGCAGGTGGTTAGGGAGGTGGTCAGGGAGTGGTCATGATGTGGCGTGGCTTGTAGGGCAGTCCGGGAAAGACCTTGTTGATCGAGCGGCCGAGCCGGGTCACGACGACCTCACCGAGCACGTTGCGATAGTCCGTGGTCACCTTGAGGTCGCCCTCGACGAGCGAGTCCGGCCCCAGGCCCGGCCACCGGCCGTAGTACTGCCCGCCCCGAACGCCTCCGCCGAACAGCAGCATCATGTTGCCCCAGCCGTGATCGAGGCCTCCCCCGCCATTGACCTCAGCACGTCGTCCGAACTCGCTGATCGTCACCACGGTGACGCGGTTGCCAAGATCAGAGACGTCGGTCAGGAAGGCTGCCAGCGCCGACGAGAGGCCCTTGAGCATCGATTGCATGTCACCCCACTCCAAGGTTCCGACGCCGGTGTGCATGTCCCAGCTGCCGTAGTCGATCGCGACCACTTCGGTGCCGACCTCGGCGCGGATCAGCTGGGCCGTGTCGGCCAGGGCCTCACCGAGGTCTCGGGCACGCCAGTCGGTGGGATAGACCGCGCCGTTGTGCGGCGCGTACGTCTCCCGGGCCGTCGGGGCGAGCTGGTCCACGGTCGCCAACGCGTCGCGCGCAGAAACGCCGAGTGCACCACGGGCGGGGGACCAGATCGTCTCGAGCTGCCGCCGGCGGCGCGCCTGCCAGGTCTCGTCGTCCCACCGCGGGTTGGCTCCGGCGAGCACCAGCTCCTTCATGCTCGCGGTGGCGATCACCGGAGCCGGTCCGGTCATCGACGTCGGCACGATGGTCGAGCCGAACTGCACCGCTTCAGCAGGGAACGCGTCCCCGTCCAGTCCGATCGCTCGGTTGATCCAGCCTCGTCGCACGGCCGAGCCCGGGTCTGCATCCTCGACCTCCTCCATCGCGGAGAAGTGCGACCTGTTCGGCACCTTCAACCCCGCGGCATGCACCGCGGCCATCCGGCCGGCTGTCCAGAACGGCTCCAAGGGTGCGAGGTCGGGATGCAGGCCGAACATAGTGTCCTTGGCGAGCAGGCTCTCTGTCGGCACCGCGATGCCCTTGCGCAGGCCGTCGTACGCCGGGTCGCCATGTGGCACGACCACGCTCATCCCGTCGACACCGCCTCGCAGGCTGATCACGACGACGACGTTGCCGCCGGTCGTCGCACCGAAGACCGCCTGTTGGAACACCCCACCGAAAATGTTGTGCGCCACGCCGAGCGAGGCCGCTCCGGCCAGACCTTGCAGGACCCGGCGGCGCGAGACGCCTGCGGCGCGTCTGAACTCAGCACAGGATTCGGGGGTGTGCCCCTGGCCGGGCCGGTCATCCGGAAGATGCGTCATCGCGTCATGTGCTCCGGGGTGTCGAGGATGGCGGTCAGCAGCCGGGGCATCATCCAGCTGACCAGCTGGTGGTCGGCATCGATGATGTCCGACGACCTGATGCCGGTGGCCTGCCGCGCCGCCGTGAGGAGGCGTTCGGTCGAGCCCCTCCCGAGCAGGGCCCGGCACAGGTGGTCGACGAACGCGTCGAAACGGATCCGGCGCTGCGGCAACCAGGACAGCCGCGTCCGGTACGTCACCGAACCCTCTTCGCCCACCCAGCCCCCCGACAGGGAGAAGTGGGTGTCGAAGGAGTTCAGGACCCGGCTGGCCGAGGCCCAGGCCGCGTTGCGCTGCGGCATCCCGTCCGGGCGCGGCCACTGGAACGGGTACTGCCCCTGGCACATCCAGATCTGAGCACGCCCGAACTGGCCGGTCGACGCCGTGGGTTTGCGTGCCTCGACCTCGAGCACGCGCACGGTAGCGATGAAGTCCTCGATCGGGTTGCGAAGCTTGAGGTTGCGCGACGCGGCGAACTCCGGATGCTCGACCAGGGCCCGCAGCGTCGCCTTGATGTCGGTGCCGCTGGCGCGAAATCGCTTCGCGAGCATGTTGATCAGTCCCGCGGACGGGTTGTCCGACACGAACCGCAGGGCCAGCTTCGTCGCGACTGTCCGGGCCGTCGCCGGATGGTGGGCGAGGTAGCGCAGATACTTCTCGGTGACCGCACGACCGTCCGCCTGGCGATTGGGATGGCTGAAGCCGAGCACCCGCACCGCTCCGGTCGCGTGCCGCGTCGGGTCGTAGGAAGCGTGCCAGTCCTGCCAGACCGCGACCGTGTAACCGGTCAGGATTCGAGCGGAGTCCTTGACCATGTCCTCGGTGTAGCCCGCGTCGCGACCAACGGTGTGCAGCTCCAGGAGCTCGCGACCCTGGTTCTCGTTCGGCGCATCCTTGGTCGACTCGAAGTTGTTGAGGTAGAGGCGCATCGAGGGGTGCAGGCTGACGGCCACGAGCAGGTCGTCGAACTTCCCGAGCGCCCCGTGCCGCAACGTCGCGTCGTACTGGTTGCGATAGCACCACGCAAGGTCGTGGGTGGCCGGGATGTGGAAGTGGTTGGACCAGAAGTCGGTCATCACCTCGAGCAGCTGGCGGGAGGACCGGGTACGCCGCATCAGGCTCCAGTTCGCCAGGTCGACGGCGTACTCCCAGGCTGCCTTTTTGTCGGCGAAGACGTTCTGCCATTTCTGGTTCGCCGAGATCATCCGGTCCGGCCACCAGTCGTCGACCGCGCGGCCTCGAGGATCCGGGATCGACGCAGGGTCCAGCTGCCGACGAAACCATGCCGACGCGCCACCATCGCGCTGCAGCTGCCGGAACGTCTTCGGGCAGTACCCGAACGACAGCCGGTTCATCATCTGGCGCGCGGCGGGCGACGGCACCGGAGTCGCCCGATATCGCCGTACCGCCGCCGCGGGGTGAGCGCTCAGAGCCGACACAGTCACTAATAGTGACTGACCACATACGAACAGTCAGCCGAATCTCCAAGGATCAGCCAGAAATCCGCTGAACGGAGGACCTCACGGATCCAGCGTGTCGAGGCTCTCGATCACCACGTCGAGGAGATCGGCGAGCTGGGCTCGCTCGGCCCGAGACAGCGGCTGAAGGATGTCGGACTCCACCATGTCGGACTCCTGAATGGCCGATCGGAACAGCGCCCACCCGTCTTCGGTCAACGAGACCAGCACCCGGACCCGGTTGTCGGGGTCGGTCAACCGCGAGACCAGTCCACGCTCGGCCATCCGGTCCAACCGGTGCGTCATCGACGAGGGGGCGACGCTGACAGCGTCGGCGAGCACGCTCGGGGTCAGTCCTTTGTCGCCGCCATCGCGCGCCAGCTTGCTCAAGACCGCCCACTCCCCCGTCGACACGTCGAGGTCGGCGAGCTGACGGTCGTACCACTGGTTCAACCGACGGGACAGCCCGTGCACGGAGGTGATGACGCGCTGCACCGACTCGTCGGCGCCGGCCGCGACGTAGGTGGCGACGTCCTGCCGGATCTCCGACGCTCTCGAAGGCCGCTGCGACAGATCCGCCATCCCGGCAGTGTGCCACATCACAGAATTCGATTTCGAAGTTTGCTGTTTCGAAGGTACGATGTTCGAGTCGCAACAGTTCGAAATGGAATTTTTCATTGCTCGCCTGGCCGTCGAGAGCAGATCCGATCGGTCCTCGCAGCTCGCCAACAGAAAGTCGCAGGTCACGTCATGGGTCGCGCTCGGCTCATTACCGCCGCTTCGTTCACCGGAAGCCTCGGTTGGGGCACCATCTTGCCGTTCCAGTACGCCTACGTCGTCGACGCGAGGCAGTGGGGCGCCTCGGTCGGCATGCTCACCGGCACGCTCTTCTGCGTCGGAGCCGTCGTCGCCGCGCCGCTCGCGGGACGTCTCGCCGACCGTTACTCCGCCGGGCGGGTCGCTGTCACGGTCTCGCTGATCGCGGCCGTGGCGTGCTTCGGCATGGGCCTGGCCGGTACGCCGCTGACGTTCCTGGCCGGCATGTTCATGTTCGGTGCCGCCGTGACCGCCGCGGCGCCCGCCACCCAGGTTCTCGTGCTCGAGTCGGTGTCCGCCGAGCAGCGTCGCGCCGTGTTCGCCTACCAGTTCACCAGCCTGGCGCTCGGGATGGCGTTAGGTGCCTTCGCGGCCGGGCTGGTCGTCGACCTCGACACGCCGCACGGGATGTGGCCGGCCTTCGCCACCGCCACGCTCGGCTTCGTTGTCACCGCGGGCCTTCTCTCAGCCGCCACCGGCTCGACCGCCTCTCAACCCGCCACGTCCTGCTCCGGCGTCTCGACAGGCTCGAGCGCTGATGGCCAGCGGGCGGGCACCTGGCGCACCTACCTGCACCTGGCCGGCAACCGGCAGATCCGGCTGCTCGGTCTGGTGTCGATCGCGTTGGCAGCCGGCTTCTATGCCCAGTTCGAGACCGGGCTCCCGGCCTTCGCGTTGCAGTCGCTCTCGGTCGACCCGACCGTCGTCGGTACCGCCGCTGCGGTGAACTGCCTGGTCATCGTCGGTCTGCAGTGGCTCGTCGTCCGGGTCACCGGCAACAGCCACGGTGCCGGTCTGCTCGCCGTCGTCGGCGCGATCTGGGTCGGCAGCTGGCTGCTGCTCGAGGCTGCGCTGTTCGTGTCCCCGCAGGTCGCGAGCGCGATGTTCGTGGTCGCCTTCGCGGTCTTCGCGGTCGGCGAGACGATGTATGCACCGGTGCTGAGCCCGTTGGCCGCTGCGGTGGCACCCCCAGGGACGGTGGGCACCACGCTCGGTGCGCTTGCTGCCCTGCGCACCGGAATCAGTGCGGTAGGTCCGCTGGTCGCCGGCGTACTGCTGGCGTTCGACCTGCCACACGTCTTCGTCGTCGGGCACGTGGTCATCAACGCGATGGCGATCGTGCTGGCGCTGCGGCTGCTCCGGATGCAGACCAGCCTGCCGGCCGAGGTGGATAATGAGTCCACCGGCACGCGTGGCTACCCGGGCAGCAGCCCGGACGCCACCCCCGTCGCCGCCTAGCCGTGACCAAGGAGCAACCCTGTGTCTGACCGTTTCCAGCCCGCCACCTACCCCGTTCCGGCCAGCGACGCCCTGGTTCAGTTCATGCGTACCGGGTGGTCCGACGAGGAAGATCGGGTCGAGCGGCTGGGCGTCGCGGCCTGGGCCGAGCAACGCCGTACCAAGCTCGCGCAACGCTTCCCCGGTGAGCGGATCATCGTCCCGGCGGGTCCGCTCAAGCCGCGGGCGAACGACACGGACTACCGGTTCAGGGCCGAGACGGCGCATGTCTACCTGACCGGCAACCAGTCCTCGGACGCGGTGCTGATCATCGAGGACGGCGAGGCAACCTTGTACTTCCGTCCTCGGCACGCCAAGAGCGACGACGCGTTCTGGCGAGACGGACGATACGGCGAGGCGTGGGCGGGTCGTCGTCTCTCGTTGAGCGAGGCAGGGGAGACGTTCGGCCTGCGCTGCCGACACCTTTACGACCTGCCCGAGGTGCTCCGGTCGGGTGGCCCAGCGCGGCTCCTACGCGGCGTGGACCCTGACCTCGACGCGCTCGTCCCGGTCCACGCCGACGGGACGGGCGACTCCGAGCTCGCAGTCCACCTCTCCGAGATGCGCCTGGTCAAGGACAGCTGGGAGATCGAGCAGCTCCAGGACGCGATCGACTCCACGATCCTCGGTTTCGGGGACTCCGTTCGCGAGTGGGACAACGTCGTGAAGTACGGCGAGCGCTGGATCGAGGGCACGTTCTGGCGGCGTGCGCGCGCCAACGGCAACGACGTGGGCTACGAGTGCATCTGCGCCGGTGGCCCGGATGCGACCACGCTGCACTGGATCGACAACAGCGGCCCGATCACGCCCGGCCAGCTCGTGCTGCTCGACATGGGCGTGGAGAACAGCTCGCTGTACACCGCCGACGTCACGCGCACCCTGCCGATCTCCGGAGCGTTCACGTCCGAGCAGCGTGAGCTGTACGACCTGGTGCTGGCCGCGCAGGAGGCGGGGTTGGCCGCGGTCCGGCCCGGCGCGGCGTACAAGGAGTTCCATCTCGCGGCGATGGGCGTGCTCGCACACGGATTGGCCGACCTGGGCGTCCTGCCGGTCTCCGCCGAGGAGGCGCTCGACCCCGAGAGCGGGGTCTACCGCCGGTGGACGCTGCACGGTACCGGTCACATGCTCGGACTCGATGTCCACGACTGCGCCGCGGCCCGGCGGGAGAGCTACAACGACGGCAAGCTCGAACCGGGGATGGTGCTCACGGTCGAGCCAGGACTGTACTTCCAGAGCAGCGACCTGCTCGTCCCGGAGGCCCTGCGTGGGATCGGCATCCGGATCGAGGACGACGTGGTCGTGACCGATGACGGCTGCCGCAACTTGTCCGACGGGCTCGCTCGTACTGCCGACGACGTCGAGGCCTGGATGGGCGAGTTGATGCCCTGATCCACCAACGTCCTGCACTTCGGCAGCTACCGCAACCAGGGTGCAGGACGTCGTGGGTCAGCCTGGTCCATCGGCAGGGCCAGGACGTCACCGCCGGATGCAGACTCACCCGTACGGAGACGTTCGAACCCGCGGACTCATCGGTCGGCCGAAAGATCTCGGCCAGAATGCTCACGATGAAGCCCGAACCAGCGATGGACCGCGGGATCCAGGAAGCCGGAGATCGCACAGATCTGCCCGTCCCGCAATGTCAGCACGTTGACCGCGCCCAGTCGAAAGGTCTCCGTCCCCGACTCGAGCATGTAGCAACCGAAGGCGAGCTGACCGTTCGCGCACAGCGGCTCCAGCCGCCACGAGGTGGCGAAAACCCGGTCGATGAGGAAGCGTGTGACCGCTTCGCGGCCGTCGAACCAGGCTGCCAGAGGCAGCATCGTGAATTGCACGTCCGCACTCAGCAGGCCGAGCAACGCCGCGACGTCAGCATGCTCCCAGGCGCTCACGAAGCGGTCGACCAGAGCACGCTGCCCGACGTCGCCGAGGCGGGCCAGCTCGACCTGCTGTGAATCACCGACGTTTCGCTCTGCCACGGACGCCCGGGCTCGCTGCAATGCGCTGGTGATGGACGCCACGGAGGTCTCGAGCAGGTCAGCCGCCTCTGCGGCGCTGAACCCCAACACGTCGCGCAGGATCAGTGCCGCTCGTTGGTTGCCAGGGAGATGCTGGAGGGCGGCGGTGAACGCGAGCTCCACACTTTCGCGCCGCAGGTACTCCGTGTCCGGGCCAGGGGCGTCGTCGCCATACGCCGTCTCGGGCAGCGGCTCCAGCCAGACCGGACCGAGAACCGGGTCGCCGAGGTCGTCGGTCTGCTCGCGCGACGGGCCGTACTCGGGAGACAGCAGGCGGCGCGGACGCCGGGAGATCTGGCGTAGGCAGGCATTCGTCGTGATCCGATACAGCCAGGATCGCAGCGAGCTCCGCCCGGCAAAGCCGTCCAGGCCGCGCCAGGCGCCGAGCAAGGACTCCTGGAGTGCGTCCTCGGCATCGGCTGGGGACCCCAGCATTCGATAACAGTGCGTGAACAAACCACGTCGATGTGTAGCGACCAGGGATTCGAACGCGGTAGCCTCGCCGCCCCGGGCCGCGGCCAAGAGTCGGTCGTCAGGGGCGGCTTTGTCGTGCTCGGTGCCTCGGGTGGGGGATGGCTGCACCGCAGCAGTGTGTCAGCCTTCGACGCGTACCTGAAGAACTAGGGCGACACTGTCATGGACCAGGTCGGGATCGAATCCCACCGGAGCCGGACAGAACCGGCCAGCGGTCCTGGCGATGACCTAGAGTGCCCCTGACAACTCACCGGTCTACGCAGGGGGCAAGACACCGTGATCTGGCTGATCATCGTCGTCGTGGTCGTGCTGCTCGCGATCTACATCTGGTCGCTCTACAACGGGCTGGTCAGTGCGCGCAACAGCGCCGAGGCCAGCTGGAGCGACATCACGGTATCGCTCACCCGTCGTGGCGACCTGATCCCCAACCTGATCGAGACGGTCAAGGGATACGCCGCGCACGAGCGCGAGGTGTTCGAGAACGTCACGGCCACTCGCTCGCAGATGCCGAGTGCCGTCGATCGGGGACCGGCCGCTGCAGGAGCCGCCGAGGGACCCTTCCAGTCCGCGCTGCGCTCGCTGTTCGCGGTCGCCGAGGCGTACCCCGACCTTCGCGCCAGCGAGAACTTCCAGGCGTTGCAGCACGAGCTGGCCGGCACCGAGAACCGGATCGCCGAGTCGCGATCGCAGTACAACGGGTCCGTCCGGACACTCAACACCCGGATCCAGTCCTTCCCGGCGAACCTGTTCGCGCACGGGCTCGGCTTCACCGAGCGCGAGTACTACGAGGTGCCTGACCAGGCCGCGATCGAGCAGCCACCGACCGTCCAGTGCTGATCGACCGCCCCGCTGATCGACCGCCCCGCTGATCGACCGCCCCGGTGATCGAGCGCTCCGGTGATCGAGCTTGTCGAGATCACCCCGCTGATCGACCGCCCCGGTGATCGAGCGCTCCGGTGATCGAGCTTGTCGAGATCATCCCACTGATCGACCGCCCCGGTGATCGAGCTTGTCGAGATCATCCGGCTCCGTCAGAGGTAGAGCCCGGTCTGACCGTCCTCGAGCCGCTCGGAGGCGACCGCGTGCAGGTCTCGCTCGCGGAGCAGGACGAACTCCTCACCCCGCACCTCGATCTCGGCCTTGTCCTCGGGATCGAAGAGCACGCGGTCCCCGACCTCGACCGTACGCACGTTCGCCCCGACTCCGGCGACGCGCGCCCACGCCAGCCGCCGTCCCATCACGGCGGTAGCGGGAATCACGATGCCCGCCGACGATCGGCGTTCTCCGGCCTCCGCGTCCAGGGACACGAGGACCCGGTCGTGCAGCATCCGGATCGGGAGCTTGTCGTCTCCCGGAAGGGTCGGTCGTGCCATCAACGCGCCGGTCAGCCGACGATCTTGCGGAGTACGACGACCACCGCGACGACTCCAAGGGCGACACCGGCCACCTTCAGGACCTTGTCCTTCTTCAGCGAGCCGTCCGGATTGACGAACGACGCCTTCGCGCTCGCCAGCTGGCGTTCGATGATCGTCTTGGGCTGCACCCGGTAGACGAGCTGGTCGATGGTCCCGGCGAGCCGGTTGCGCGTCTCGGCGATCTCGGTCGCAATCTCATCGGGGGTACGTGAAGCCGAACTCACGGGTCCTCCTGCTGTCGGGTGTTGAGCGCGACAAGTCTCGCACGCTCCGCAACGGCGCGCCGATCCGGACTCCGGTAGGCCGCGGCGGGTCCCTGCGGGCGCCCGGTCAGCGTCGCGTGGCAGGATCGGCGTACACCATGAGAACGCATGCCCTCCCCGGTGAGGACGCCGCTCACGCCGTTCGAACGCGTCCGACACCGTCCGATCACAGGAGTGTGACCATGAGCCGGCTCGAGACGGGCGACAAGGCCCCCGAGTTCACGCTGCCCGACGACACCGGGTCCGAGGTGAGTCTCGCCGACTTCCGTGGGCACAAGGTGATCATCTACGTCTACCCCGCAGCGATGACACCTGGCTGCACGACGCAGGCCTGCGACTTCCGTGACTCACTCGACTCCCTGGCGGCCGCCGGGTTCGTCGTGCTGGGTCTGTCGCCGGACGGGCCGGAGAAACTTGCGAAGTTCCGCGCCCGCGACGGCTTGACCTTCCCGCTGCTGTCCGACTCCGACAAGGCGGTGCTCACGGCGTACGGCGCCTACGGCGAGAAGAAGCTCTACGGCAAGACGGTGGTGGGAGTGATCCGCTCGACATTCGTGATCGACGAGGACGGCGTGATCACCAAGGCGATGTACAACGTCAAGGCCACCGGCCACGTCCAAAAGCTCCGCCGCGACCTGGCTGTCTGACTTTCTGGCCTCTCGCGCTTTCCGGTCCCTCGCGGTTTGCCTAGTTGTCTATTCCGAAGGCTTGTTAACTAGGCAAACCTGGCTTGCAGACAGGCGGTTTGCCTTGCGCACCTGCCCGAGCCCGCCGGAGACCACGACCGGCGATCATAGTCCAGTACGCCGCCCGGCGACGCCGTCTAGATGCGCCGACCGGGTACGCCGGAGCACCGGCTTCGTAAGATGACACGCAGGGGCCGTAGCCCAACGGCAGAGGCACACGGTTTAGGTCCGTGACAGTGTGGGTTCAACTCCCACCGGCCCCACATCCCGCATCTCACCCGCCACGCACGACGCCTCAGGCGCTGTCGGTCCCGAGGAGTGCCGCGGCGACCAGCGGCGCCACCAGGCGCAGGGACTTGCCGCGATGCGAGATCAGGTCCTTCTCCGACGACGTCATCTCTGCACTTGTCCGAGTCTGGCCCTCGGGCACGAACACCACGTCGTAACCGAAGCCACCGCTTCCCCTCTGCTCCCTGATCACAGCCCCCCGCATCTCACCGAAGACCACGTCCTTCGCCCCACCGGGTCGACAGAACGCGACCGCACAACGGAACTCCGCACCGCGCCGGTCGTCCGGCACATCAGCCAGCTGATCGAGCAGCAATCTGTTGTTCGCGGCATCGTCCTTGGCCAGACCGGCCCAACGCGCGGACAAGACCCCCGGCATCCCACTCAGCGCGTCGACGCACAGTCCGCTGTCATCCGCCAACGAAGGCAGACCGGTGGCCTCGACGCCGGCGCGCGCCTTCAGCAGGGCGTTGCCCTCGAACGTCGGCTCTGTCTCGGCGGGTTCGCCGTACGGCGTCACGTCGTCGAGCCCGAGCACCGAGATCCCCGGCACGACCTCAGCCAAGATTCGGCGCAGCTCCTCGAGCTTCTTCGGGTTCCGCGACGCCAGAAAGACCTGGTTCACGAGGGGGTCGATGCGAGGGCGTGGTCCTGCAACGACGTCAGGTCGCTACAACCCTTCACCGCCAGATCGAGCAACGAGTCGAGCATCGAACGGTCGAACGCCTTGCCCTCGGCCGTCCCCTGGACCTCCACGAATGCGCCCTCGCCAGTCATCACGACGTTCATGTCGGTCTCGGCGCGGACATCCTCTTCGTACGGCAGGTCCAGCCTCGGCTCGCCGTCGATGATCCCGACGGAGACCGCCGCCACCGAACCAGACAGCGGCTCACCCTTGAGCGCTCCCTGCCCGCGCAGGTGCGCAACGGCATCGGCCAGGGCGACGTACGCACCTGTGATCGCCGCAGTGCGGGTCCCGCCGTCGGCCTGCAGCACGTCGCAGTCGAGGACGATCGTGTTCTCCCCCAATGCCTTGTAGTCGATCACGGCGCGCAACGAGCGGCCGATCACTCGCGAGATCTCGTGCGTCCGCCCTCCGATCCGGCCCTTCACCG
>JBBSPA010000089.1:0-15452 GCA_038259225.1 Propionibacteriales bacterium | reverse complement strand
GGCGTCTGCGCCACCGGCGGTGGTCCCCGCGGTCACGACCTTGCGCGGGTTCGGCTACCGCCTCGACCCACAAGCCGGTTGAGTGCGCAGGTGGTGACGGTCGAGTGCGCAGGTGGTGACGGTCGAGTGCGCAGGTGGTGAAGGTTGAGTGCGCAGGTGGTGAAGGTTGAGTGGCCGCCGGACCCACCGAGTCGGTCCAGCGGCCGTCGTGGGCCGTGCGAGATCACTGCCCGGGGCGGAATGCCCAGGCCGTGTTGTTGAGGGTGTCCTCCAATCCGGTGAAGCCCTCGTTCGGGTTGTAGGTGTCGACGCCGAAGTCGACATCGGGGTCGTCTGCGGTTCCGCCCACGCCGTCAGCACCGACGCCGAACAGCAAGGGGAAGTTGCCGCCTTGGTCCATCAGGTTGAGGACGTCGTTGAACTGGTCGACGTGGAAGCTGCCGACGAAGTGACCCGTCTCGTGCGAGACGATGTTGCCCAGCGCCGTGCCGATGAACCTGACCTTGTTGCTGCCGGGCTGGATGTAGGCGTTAAACGACGCATCGTTGGTCACGTCCGGGTCGCTGACGGTGTCGAGCAGCACCAGCGCTGTCTCCTGGTGGGCGTAGTTGCCCGGATCGATCGACTGCGCGATACCGATAGTGAACACCCCGGACTGGGCGATCGTGCCGCCGACGATGACGCGCGAGACGTTCGGCCGGCCGAACGTGTCGGGGTTGTCCCTGCTGTTCAGCACCTTCACCCTGACTTGGCCGTTCAACCCCCGGGCTACCAGGTCATCGCGGATGTTCTCCTTGACCGTGGTGACGACTCGATCGATGAGCGGGTTCAACCTGCTGCCGGGAAGTCCCCACCGACCCAGGAATGACGACAGGGGAGCAAGCTGCGACACTCCACCGCCGCCGAAGATGGCCGTGTTGACGCGGGCACCGTCGAAGTCGAGGACGATCTTCTGCTTCGCTCCCCGCCGGGCGCTCTCCGAACCCGGTCGATACACCTCAAGAGTGATTCGGTAGTCACCGTCCCCGATCGAGGTCGACACGGCGTACCAGCCGGCCTGTTCGGCGACGTAGCCGAACACTGCGTTGCCTCCGCCCGGTAGCGGCGACTGGATCGGGTAGATGAACGAGGCGTCCTGGAAGGAGCCGACGCGAGGAGCACCGTTGAACTTGTGCACGACGAGGTCGCTCGCGGCGCCCCGGACGGTGCCGCCGAGGACATCGCCTGGGTGCAGCCGGACGGCGTAGTAGTCCGTGTCGCCGCCGGTGGTGATCTGGAGGTCGTAGTTGCCCTCGCTGTCAGAGCCGGTGCCGCTCCCGGAGTCGAACGGGTCGTTCGGCAGGCTCAGGAAACCGGTCACCATCACGTAGTAGTCACCGGCCTGCGCGGCCTGGAACGTCAGTTCGCTCTGCAACGTCCCGTTCGCGTCGTCGTTGGCTGCCAGGATGTTGCCCGCGGCGTCGTAGACCAGCAGCAACGTGTCGAAGTCGCTGCCCGCAGTCGTGGCATGGATGGTGTCTCCGGCCGCGGCAGTCACCTTGAAGAAGTCGAAGTCGCCGCTCCCGTCACCGGCCGACCCGTGTGGCCCATCACCGATCTCGCTGGTGACCTCCACGCCCTGGCTGGTAGCGGGGATGCCGGTGTCCGTGGCCAGCGGTATGGCGCCCTGGTCCTCCGCCGTAGCCAGCGTGTCGACGAAGACGTCAGGTGGAGACAGCTGACCGATGATCCGGACGGCCGGCGTCTTGCCCGCGCCGAACCCGAACCCGCTGATGCGCTCGGCGTTCGCCTGTCTGTCGTTGGAGCCGAACTGACCGCTGGGCTCCTTCTCGTCGTACACGAACGGCGTCACGGCCTTGTTCAGCGGCGCCCGCTTGGCCTGCTTGGCGCTCATCCTCTGCAGGTACCTGGCCCAGTAGTGATAGTCCACCTTGGCGGGGTCGGGTACTTCGGCCAGGTACGGGTTTGCGGCGTTGACCGTCGTGCCGTGGCTCTTCACCGTCGGGAGCGTGGCGTGCTTGCGCTCGACCTGAAGTCCTGCGGACAACGCCAGGTCGCGAAGCGCCCGCTGTTGTGCAGCCGTCTGTTGATGGCGGCCGGAGTCACCGGCACGGCCGGCGTTGTGTCCGGCGGCGGCGGGCGGCAACGCGGCGAGCCCCGCCATGGTCAGCGCGGCGACCGCAACCGCCGCGATAATCCGGGTCTTCTTCATGTGCTGTACCCCTTTACAGCGATGGGGTGGCCTGATGGTCCCCTCTCTTCCGAAGTAAGCACCTACCAGTGAGTAACGGAACAGTCACCGACAGACATTTCAGCAGGACGTCCACTGGCTGGACGGGCACCGGCTCGGATCAGGTCTGTTCCACACCGAGCCGGTGCCACCGAAGGTCGGGCCGCCGGTCGAGGTGACACGCTCAGACCGGGAAGACCTCGGTCGCGTACGTCGCCTTGACCGCGGCGTTCGGATCGCTGTGGTCATCCAGCGGGTGAAGCAGGTTGCAGTTCCAGTCCTCGAGCGCCACCTTGACCAGGCTCTGGCTCGGATGCGCGGCCGACGGCGCCTTGAACTGGAGGGCGGACCCGCCGAGCACAGCGAAGTTCTGCCCCTGGTGAGCGAACACCTTGTCGATCGAGCCGGCGGTGACGAACTCGGTGGTCCACGGCGTCGCGGCGCCGGAGTCGTGCACCTGCGATCCGTGCAGCCCGGTGACCCGGAACTTGACGTCGGTGACGTGCAGCGGCCCGGAGTTGGAGACCTGCACCTTGAAGGTCCCCACCTCCGCTGCATTCAAGGCGGTGCCGGGAATGTTGACGTCGACGATCTGGATCGTCAGGTAGTCCCCCGGGTATGCCTCGACCGCGTCGACGAAGTCTTGGAAGTAGCTCATGATGTCGTCCTTCTCTGTGTGTTGGTGATGGATCGTGACGACGACGGTAAGGACGCGAGCTCAGCCCCGATAGCGGGGAAACCCCACAGGGAACCCCACAATCGCGCGGCGCCCACGGGCCAGCGCTCGGCCCAGCGGCGGGTATCAGTCCCCTCCGCGGCACCCTCTTCATGGCGAGGGAGTGATGACAACAACGGGAACCACAGCGACGTCCGTGGCGATGACCGTGCCACGGCTCGCTGGCAGGGACGACGAGTGCGCGCGACTCGACCGTTGGTTCGTCGAACGCCTGGCCGTGGGCGGACGCGGCCTCCTCGTCACCGGCGAGGAGGGGATCGGGAAGAGCTCGCTGTGGCGCTGGACGGTCGAACGGTGCTCCCAGGCGGGCGCTCGAGTCCTGCAGACCCGGGCGTACGCCGAGGAGGTTGGCTACGACCTGATCGGCGTGGCCGATCTCATGGCGGACTGGCCCGACCTCGTGGAGGAGATCCGAGGGGTCCCCGACCCGGCGACGCGAGGCCGCCTGGTCCAGTCGGCGATCCGCGAGCTGGCGCGCGACGTAGCTGTGGTGGTCGCCGTGGACGACGCGCAATGGCTGGACCCTTCGTCCGCCCTGGCGCTGCGCTACGCCCTTCCCCGGCTGCATGGCGCCCGAGTGAGCCTGATCGCGACGATGCAAACCGCGGGCTCCGACCCGTCAGCGGGTAGCCTCATCCTCCCGGCAGACCGCCTCGACCGGTTGCACGTCGGACCACTGGATGTGGCGGCGACCGGGCAGGCTCTTAGGGAGCGGGTAGGCCCGATCACGCAACCCGAGCTGTTGCGGCTGCACGACCTGAGCCGTGGGAATCCCTTGGCCGCGCTGGAGTTCACCAGCCATCTCCGGGGTCGCGGCCTCGCCTGGGACGAAGCGATCAGCTTCCCAACGCTGACGAGCTCGCCGGCCTGGAGTCTCGACGGACTGGATGCAACGACCCTGGATCTGATCCGCACCTCGGCACTTCTCGGATCCTGCCACGCGGACCGGCTGCTGCGCGTGGCAGGTGCTGGCTCGGAGTCGGCGCTGTCCGGCGCTGCCGCGCGGCGCTGGTTGACCATTGGTGACGACCTGACGGTGAGAGTCAGCCATCCGCTGCTCGAGGCCGCTGTGGTGACATCCATGTCGCCGCTGGAACGCCGCTCGCTGCACGCCCGGATCGCCGGCATCGAGACCGATCCCGATCAGCGAGCCCGCCACGTTGCGGAGTCCGCAGCGAAGCCCTGTGCGGAGCGAGCCGGGGAGCTCGAACGTGCCGCGCAACGTGCGGAGGGACGCGGCGAGCCCGCAGCAGCGGCCAACCTGGCCATGCATGCTGCTCGTCTCACTCCGGGGCCGGATGACGAGTCACGGCTGCGCCGGCACCTCCACGAGATCACCCTCCGGGCAGCATCAGGTGAGCCTTCTCGTGCAGTGGAGATCGCCGACGAACTGATCGAGCGGCTCCCGCCGGGGCGTACCCGAGCGGCCATCATCGCCCAACGGTGTTTCCTGGAGGTGCACCATGCCGAGCCGATGCTCGAGCGGGAGCTTGATGACTCCTGCGACGACCCGGCCGTCCGCGGGATGGCGCACGACATGCTGGGCGTGATCCGGGGCCTCTACCGGGTCGACCTCGCTGCCGGACTGCGGCACAGCCTGTCCGCGGTCGAGACCGCCCGTGCCATGGGCGACGACGTACTGCTCACCCAGGCGGCCGTCATCGCCGCGACGCTGCGGCAGTTGTCGGGGTCCACGGACGGCGGGTTGCTTTGCGAAGCCGAGGAGAGTGCGGCCCGCGGGGGGCTACCGGTCCTCGGCAGATGGCCGGTGGTCTTCCGGGGCCGCCTGGCTCTGTGGGCTGGGCATCTCGATCAGTCCGACGCCTGCTTCGTGGAGGCACTGCGCCTGTCGGCGACGGAAGGCACTTGCTTCCAGCGGCCCTATCGGTTCCACGACCTGGCCACCAGCGCACTCGCCAGAGGGGACCTGACGCGGGTCCTGGAGCTGGTCGACGAAGGCATCGTGATGGCCGAGGACGCGAGGAATCACTCCGCAGCCGCCTGGTTGCGCCAGCCGGGCGGGATGGCGCGTGCCTACCTCGCCGACCCGCTCGCCGCATGCCGCGACGCCGACGTTCTGCAGGCCTGGGGGCGAGACCGGGACGAGCCGATGCGCGTGGTGTTCGCCCACGACATCCGCGGCATGGCAGCCCTTGGCTCCGGTGACGGGTCCATGGCCGCCCAGGAGTTCGCCGCCGGAACCGATCTGACGGTCTCGCTCGGCCTACGGCATCCGGGCTGCACCCCCATCGTGCTGCACGACGCCGAAGCAGCAGCCCTCGTCGGTGACGGCGACCGCTGCCGATATGTGGGCGACCTGCTGAGGCAAGGTTCCGGCGTACCCGAACGCCCCTGGGTGGCCGCAGCAGCGCACTACGTCGAGGGTCTGTCCCGTCTGATCGACGGCCAGACCGACACCGCGGTCAGGGTACTGAGGCGGGCGAGCGAGAGACTCGGCGCCCTGGGCTACCGGCTCGACGGGGCGCGGGCGACCCTGGCGCTGGGACGAGCACTGGTCAGAGCCGGCCAGCGTTCGGCCGCAGCGGCGGCGCTGACAGTGGCCCGCGAAATCATGGACACGGCCGGCGCCGTGCCTTGGACCCGCCAGGTCGACACCGAGCTGGCCAGGATCCGCCCCGAGCTGTCGCGCCCGGGACTGACCGCGACCGAGTCGAAGATCGCGCACCTGGTGGCCGAGGGCAAACGGAACCGCGACATCGCAGCCGAGCTCTTCGTCTGCGAATCGACCGTCGAAGCCCACCTGACCCGGATCTACCGCAAGCTCGCCATCGGCTCGAGGGCCGCGCTGACCCGGATCGTCACCACCGACGCATTGGGTACCGGCACGGCGTGACCACACCGCCGCCTCGGCGCCTGCCGCCGAAACCCTCGTCGCGGCAGGTCGGACCCTCGGACACGGGCCCCGACCGGGCGGAACCCGCCTCTGGTCGACTGCGTCTGATCATCGTGGGTGTACGACGTACCGGAGCCGCGATCTTGGTCCTCGCGGTGCTGTGCGCTGGTTGCGCCGCGTCGTCATCGGAGAGCCGCGACGGCAGTGCGACCAAGGGATCGCCGGAGCTGTCACCGACATCGTCGGGTGGATCCCTCGCGGTTGCGGTGGTCGACGGGTCGGGGTCCTGGCGGCCATTCACCCTGACCTGCGATCCCGATGGCGGCAGCCACCCGACGCCGGGACTGGCGTGTCGGGCCTTGGGGGAGCTGTCGGCTCCGTTCAGCCCGACGACGGCGCCCTCGCCCGGGCAGGTCTGCCACCCGTTGCCCTCGAGCGGTTACGCCACCATCACCGGGACCTGGCACGGTCGACCCGTGGACACCACCTACGACCGAACGACCACCTGCCGTGCCGACAAGTGGGCAGCGCTACTGTCAGTCTGGGCGCCGCTGAACGCCCTTGGCGGACCACCGCGCTGACCACAACCGCTGACCTCACGCGGCCACCGGATGAGTCGGCGGTCAGGGGCGCTGGCCGGACAGCCGGCGAAGCGCGGATCGGGCCACGTCTGCGTCGTACGTGGTCCACATCGGCGGCAGGGATGCTCGGAGAAACCCGCCGTAGCGCGCCGTCGCGACGCGCGGGTCGAGGATCGCCACCACACCTTTGTCGGCCTGGGTCCGGATCAACCGACCACTGCCCTGCGCCAGCAGCAAGGCCGCGTGGGTGGCGGAGACGGCCATGAAGCCGTTGCCGCCGGCGCGTTCGGTGGCGCGTGCCCGGGCCGACATGAGTGGGTCGTCCGGACGCGGGAAAGGCACCCGGTCGATGATCACCAGCTGACAGGTCTCACCGGGCACGTCGAGGCCCTGCCACAACGACAGCGTGCCGAACAGACTCACCGCCGGGTTGTCGACGAACTCGGCCTGCAGGTGCGAGAGCTGGCCGTCACCCTGGCACAGGATCGGCAGATGCGGCAGCTTTTCCCGTAGCGCCTCGGTGGCCGCCTCCGCGGCTCGCCGGCTCGAGAAGAGACCGAGGGTCCGGCCGTTCGCCGCCTCGAGCAGGGCGCCGATCTCGAGGATCTGCGCGTCGCCCAGACCGTCGCGGCCCGGCGGCGGGAGATGCTTGGCGACGTAGAGGATCGCCTGCTGGGGGTAGTCGAACGGCGACCCGACGTCGATCCCGCGCCACGGCAGGGCGACCGGGTCGTCGGTGGCGACACCGTCCTGAGCGTCGTCGACGGGGACAGCCGCCTCGGCCGAGGGGTCGGCGGGATCGTCGATGGAGTGGTCGACACGTTCGGTCGGCTTGAGCCCGATCGAGGAGGCGACGGCGGTGAAATCACCGCCGAGCTTGAGGGTTGCGGACGTGAAGACCACGGTCTTCTCACCCAGCAGCCGGTCCCGCAGCTGGCCCCACACCTGCAGCGGCGCGACGCAGAGCTGGTTGCCGCCCCGATGCGGTTCGCGCTCCGCCAGCCAGGTCACCTCGTGTTCGCTGTGGGCGGCCAGCCGTTCGGCGACCTTGCGGACCTCGTCGACCATGCCCCGAGCCTGCTGTCGGGCGGCATCGGCTTCTGCGGCGGCAGACTCTTTCGGGAACGCCGAGAACGCCGAGGCCGCAGCTGAGCGCACCATGGTGAGGGCGCCAGACAAGTCCTCGGTCAGTACGTCGATCCGGCCCGGCGCGACATCGGCCATGGCCGCACGCAGCGCGTCCCCTGCCTCGGACATGTCGTCGGCCTGCGATCCGTCCAAGAAGTTGCGCGCCCGTCGGGCCGCCCGCTCGATCGCCGGCACGGACAGCTCGTCGGTGGCCGCCTGGGTCACCCTCGCGGACAGCTCATGCGCCTCGTCGACCACCACGACGTCGTACTCCGGGATCATCGGAACGCCCTCGATCGCGTCGATGGCGAGAAGGGAGTGGTTGGTGACGATCAGCCTGGACTGCAGGGCACGCTCGCGCCCACGCTCCGCGAAGCACTCCAGCGCGTACGGGCACTTCGCTGCCCCGAGACACTCGCGATGGCTGACTGACACCTGATGCCAGACCTTCTCGGTGTGCGCCGGCGCGCTGTCGCGGTCGCCGACTCCGCCGGCCTTGGACTCGGCCTCGGCCCATTCTCGCAGCCGCAGCACCTCCGCCCCCAGCGATCCTTCGGGAAGTCCCACCAGCGTGCCCTGGTCGTCCGGGACGCCGTCGCGGATCCGATGCAGGCACGCGTAATTGGAGCGACCCTTGAGCACGGCGTAGGTAGGCCGCTCGCCGAGCACCTCGGCGACCGCGTCGAGCAAGGCGGGGATGTCTCGCTGGACGAGCTGGTGCTGAAGGGCGAGGGTCGCTGTGGCGACGACAACCCGGGCGTCGTGGAGCACCGCCGGGACGAGGTAGCCCAGTGACTTGCCCGTGCCGGTCCCGGCCTGGACGAGCAAGTGCTCGCGACGCCGCATCGACTCGCGCACAGCGTGGGCCATCTGCACCTGGCCGGGGCGGTCCTCGCCACCGACGTTGCTCACCGCGGCGTGCAGGACGTCCTCGACGGACGGTCCGCTCTGCTCGCTCACCGCCGGAACGTTACCCGACCTCACCGACCCCTCCGGTCACTCCTCCACAGCCGTCTCGTTGTTCCGTCGGGCAGGGATCGGGTCGCCGCTGCGTCGGGTGGTCGTCGGTCGACGCTCACGGCGACGTGAGGCGCGGCATCAGAAGATGCGGTGGAAGACACCGAAAAGCGGTGGTCCGAGAAAACTGGTCAGGATGGCCCAGGCGACGACCCGGTGCGCGAGCTTCGCGGGGCGCAGCGAGCCGGCCATGGCCACCATCGCGCCCTCCTCGGTGTTGCGGTCCAGCCCCATCAGCCGGGCGTCGTCGGGCACGCCGTGCTGGGAGTGGACGTGCCGGGTCGCCTCGATCCAGCCGTCAGAGTCGTCCCGGTCCTCCATGGCGCGATGCTAACCCGCCGTACCCCATCCCGAAAGATCCGAGTCTCACCGCGCTCTAGCCTGGCCAAACTCGGAACCTCGCGGTCAGCTGCCCCACCAGCCTCGGCGCCGTCGCGGCGTAGAACCGGTCGAACTCGCCTGCGTCCACCGCTCCCCCTTGCGTTCGTCTGCCGTTTCGAGGTGTACGCGGCTCGGGGGGCTTCTGGTTGCATCGGCGCCGAACCCGCCACGTCCTGCACCGTGGCCGCCCGCGCGACCGGGCTGCAGGACGTTGCGCATAGAGCAGGCCGAGCAACGCCTGCGGGTCAGCCTGGTTGCTTGGAACGCGCAATCAGCTGGTAGATCACGAAGGACACGACCGCGGTAAAGACGCCGAGCGCGACCCCGAACCCGAGCGCCGGGCCAAAGTCCTGGCCCGTCAGGGTCGCGATCACGACATAGATGACCAGCGCGATCGCCCCGGCAATCAGGGCGCTGCGGATGTTGTGGCTCATGACGACCTCTCTCAGTCGGGAGACGTGACCGAGAGCGGCCAAGCAGCTTCCCCGAACGATGCGATCGTGTCACGGCACGGGGTCGTCGCGCGAGCGGTGCTGAGATCCGGCAACGCTGGCGAAGTGCGACCCCGCGGACGAGCCTGGCCTAGCAGACGAAACCGGTCATTGAGCCTGACCAAGCGGCTGCGCGGCTCGGGGGGGTTCTGGTTGCATCCCGTGCCGACTGCTGCGTCCTGCGGGGTGGCGGCCCGCGCGACCCGGCTGCAGGACGTTGCCCTGTCCCGGCAGGATCCGTCAATACTGGCGACTCGACCCCGCACGTTGAACTGGTCTATTGAGCCTGACCCAGCGGCTCCGCCCGGGTCAGCCCATCCACGTACCTTGCGAGCTCGCCGGCGAGGCTGGGGTTGACCAGGGCACGGACCCGGGTCCCGTGCGGGGTGTGGTCGAGGTGGAGCACCTCGCCGTGCTCGTGGATCTTGCTGACCAGGTCGCCGCGCTCGTACGGCAGCAGCGCGTCGACCTCGACCGACGGCCGGGGCAGGTCTGCCTCGATCGCGGCGAGCGCGGCCTCGATCCCCTCGCCGGTACGTGCGGAGACCACGACGGCGTGCGGCTCACGAGCCAGCAGCCGCTGCACGACCAAGGGGTCGGCCGCGTCGGACTTGTTGATCACGATCAGCTCGGGTACCTGGTCGGCGCCGATCTCGAGCAAGACCTCGCGTACCGCGGCCAGCTGACCTTCGGGGTCGGCGTGCGAGCCGTCGACCACGTGCACGACGAGATCCGCGTCGGCAACTTCCTCCAAGGTCGAGCGGAACGCCTCGATCAGCTGGTGCGGAAGGTGCCGGACGAAGCCCACCGTGTCGGACAGCGTGAAGATGCGGCCGTCCCCGGTCGTCGTCCGCCGCGTCGTCGGGTCGAGGGTGGCGAACAGTGCGTCCTCGACGAGTACGCCGGCGCCGGTGAGGCGGTTGAGCAGCGACGACTTGCCGGCGTTGGTGTACCCGGCGATCGCGACCGCTGGGATCTCTCGGCGTACCCGCTGGGCCTTCTTGGTGACGCGGGCGGTCGACATGTGCTTGAGCTCGCGGCGCAGCTTGGCCATCCGCGTCGTGATCCGACGGCGGTCGGTCTCGAGCTTGGTCTCACCGGGGCCACGGCCACCGATACCGCCGCCCTGGACACCGACGCGTCCACCGGCCTGGCGGGACAGGTTGCCGCCCCAGCCGCGAAGCCGCTGCTTGAGGTAGTCGAGCTGGGCGAGCTCGACCTGCGCCTTGCCCTCCTTGGAGCGCGCGTGCTGGGCGAAGATGTCGAGGATCAACGCGGTCCGGTCGACCACCTTGACCTTGACCTTGTCCTCGAGGTTGCGAAGCTGCGACGGGCTGAGCTCGCCGTCGCAGATGACGGTGTCGGCGCCGGTGTCGGCCACGACCATGCGCAGGTGGTCGACCTTGCCTGGTCCGATGTAGGTCGCAGGATCCGGCTTCTGGCGGCGCTGTGAGAAGGCGTCGAGCACCTCCGAGCCGGCGGTCTCGGCGAGCAGCTTGAGCTCGGCCAGCGAGTTGTCGGCGTCCTCGACCGTGCCTTCGGTCCAGACCCCGACCAGGACCACTCGCTCGAGCAGCAGCTGGCGGTACTCGACCTCGCTGATGTCCTGCAGCTCCGTCGACAGACCGGCCACCCGGCGCAGGGCGTGGCGCTCCGCGAGCTCGTAGTCGCCCTGGCTGTCGTCGCCCTCAGCGCGATCGGGGTCGAGGAACGCATCCTCTCCGTCGGCTCCCCAGTCGCGGTCATCCTGGGAGTCGCCGGTGCGCTGGCTCGTCGCGGGTGGCTCTCCAGCGTCACCGCTGTGGACACTCCCGTCGGTGAAGAAATTGCTCTGCAGCTCGATGTCCCCGTTGCCCTCGTCGAGGCCGTCGGCGTCGTACGGCTCGTCGGAATACTCACGTTTGTTCACTGTCATCGTTCTTCCACTGTACGGCGCGGCCTGGTCCAGCCACGACCCGTTTACCCCGGTGGCCTGCGTCCGGCGTGGCCGCCCCGGCCAGGTGAGCAAGGCAAACCCCCTCTGCGCAAGGAGGGTTTGCCTAGTTCTCTATTCGCCCGGCTTGTTAACTAGGCAAACCCCAAGGGGCGGGAGCACAGCTGGCCGGACTACGGGGCGGGAGCGGACGGGCGGGAGCGGACGGGCGGGAGCGGACGGGCGGGAGCGGACGGGCGGGAGCGGACGGGCGGGAGCAGACGGGCGGGAGCACAGCTGGCCGGACTACGGGGCGGGAGCAGAGGGGCGGGAGCAGCAGGGCCGGATCGAGGTCAGGCTTCGGCGTCGGCCGTGGCGTCAGGTGACCAGGTACCCGAGGCGACCAGGACGGCGGGGCCCTTGAGGTGAATGTGGTCGTCAGTTCCCCAGGTCACGGTGAGCAGGCCACCCGGGACCTCCACGGCGTACGTGGCCGGGAGGTCGACCCCGCGAGGTTGCTCGACGCCAGGCCCGCCCGTCTCGGCGACCGTGCTCGTGACAGCGGCAGCGACGACGGCACATGCCCCGGTCCCGCAGGACCAGGTCTCCCCGACGCCACGCTCGAACACTCGCATCGCCAGGTGACGCTCAGCCACCCGCGCCACGAACTCGACGTTGACGCCGTCCGGGTACTCCTCGATGCACGACACCGGCGATCGCGCCAGGTCGCCGGCATCGCGCAGGTCCTCGACCCACACGACGGCGTGCGGATTGCCCATGTCGACCTTGCGCGCAGCCAGCGCTCGCCCGTCGACGGACACGACGACATCACCGGTCACCTTCGGCGTCCCCATGTCCACGCTGATCTCGCCGTCTTCACAGAACGTCGAGACCTTGATCCCGTCCCGGGTGTCGATCGGCAATGCTCTGGTCAGCGCCGATGCGTCGACCAGGCCGGCGTCGGCCAGGTAGCGCGCAAAGACCCGGATCCCGTTGCCACACATCTGCGACACCGAGCCGTCGGCGTTGCGGTAGTCCATGAACCACTCCGCGCCTCCGTCCACGTCCCCGCGCAGGACCCGCAGCACACCATCGGCGCCGATCCCGGTACGCCGGTCGCACAGCGCGGCCACCACCTGCGGCGCGAGATCACCGTGCATCGAGCCATCGAGATCGGGCAGGACGACGAAGTCGTTGCTCGTGCCATGGCCCTTCACGAACGGGAAGCTCACGCCTCGATCGTACGGCGTCCCGGGCCCGGCCCGGCCGCTCCACAACACCTCCCCCACCCCTCCTTCCCGCCTCCCCATTCCCCGGAAATGCGGGAAGGTTCGGGCCGACACGCCGTACGGCGCCTGCACTGTCCCGCAACTCGCGGAAAAGCAGCGGGGAAGCCAGCCAAGCGCGGCAGACAGTCAGGGTCGGGAGGTGACGAGGGCGAGCGCCTGGCCGAGCAGGTCCGGCGCATCGTAGGGCAGCCAGCTGATCCGCGGGTCCCGCCGAAACCAGGTGTCCTGACGACGCGCGAACTTGCGCGTCACGCGTTGCGTCTCGAGCCGAGCCTCGTCCTGCGAGCACTCCCCGGCCAGGAAACGCAGCACCTGGGCGTACCCCAGCGCCCGGCCGGCCGTACGCCCCTCGCGCAGGCCGTGAGACTCCAGCCGGCGTACCTCCTCGACCAGACCGGCCTCCCACATCTGCTCGACGCGCGACCCGATGCGCACGTCCAGGACCTCCCGCGGCACGTCGATCCCGATCTGGACCACCGAGTCGAAGACGTAGCGGTGCGCTGGCAACGTGGCCCGATAGGGCCGCCCGGTGATCTCGACGACCTCCAGCGCCCGCACGATTCGCCGCCCGTTGCTCGGCAGGATCACCCGCGCGGCCACCGGGTCGACATCACCCAGCCGCGCGTGCAGAGCCTCGGACCCGAGGTCGGCCAGAGCGGACTCCAGCCGAGCACGTACACCGGCATCGGTCCCTGGGAACTCGAAGTCGTCCAGCACAGCGCGCAGGTACAACGCCGAGCCCCCGGCCAGCACCGGCGGCACGCCCCGCGAACGACACTCCTCGATCGCGGCTCGCGCCCATCCCTGAAACTCCGCCACGGTCGCCGGCTCGGTCACGTCCAGGCGGTCGAGCAGGTGATGGCGTACACCGCGACGCTCCGCCGGCGTCAGCTTGGCGGTACCGATGTCCATCCCGCGGTACACCTGCATCGAGTCACCGTTGACCACCTCACCACCGAGGACCAGCGCCAGGTCGACGGCCAGGTCGCTCTTGCCCGCCGCGGTCGGCCCGACCACGACGACGACGGGCGGCTGCGACATGCCCTCATCCTCCCAAGAGTGATCGGCAGTCGAGCGCGCCGCAGCCCTCGCTACCCCAGACAACCCGTCCGTACCGTCGGGTGCGAGCCTCGCGGGGACCGATCCCGACGCTCAGCGCGGCGTGCGCGGCGTGCGCGGCGAGTCCAGCCAGAGGTCGATCAGCTCCGTGAAGTCCCGGCCCGTGTAGTCGTTCACCCACGTCGTGAAGTCGGCCCGGTCGACGTTCTGCCCGGCGTGCTCGGCCGCCCAGGCCTTGACCAGCCCGTCGAACGTCGCATTCCCTACGGCCCTGCGGATCGCGTCGAGCATCATCGCCGGCCCCAGGTAGACGTTGACGTCACCGAAGCCCTGCGGGTCGTAGTTGCCCGGTGGGCCCGAGACCCGGCGAGAGTCGTTGTCGTAGGAGCGCCAGCGGGAGATGCCACCGGCATACTGATAGCGGCCAAGGTCGCTCTCGTACCACTGCTGCATGTACATCGCCCAGCCCTCGTTGAGCCACATGCCCTGCCAGTCCACCGGGCTCACGCTGTCGCCGAACCACTGGTGCGCCATCTCGTGCTCGATCACCGCGTCCGGCCGGGCCAGGACACCGCGGCTCAGCGTCATCATCGTCTGCGTCTCCATGGCGCTGGCGCCGCCGACGACCACCATGCCCAACGTCGAGAACGGGTACGGGCCGGCGTGCTCGACCAGCCAGTCGAACGCACGGACCGCTTCGCGACGCAGCGGCCCAAGCGCATGCCGGTCTCGCGGGAGAAGCCAGAACGACAGCGTCGTGCCGGACGCGGTCTTGGCTGTGTACTCGCGGTAGGGCCCGATGGCGAGTGTCGTCAGGTACGTCGACGCCGGCTTGTCGAGGTGCCAGCGCGTCGTGGTGTGGTCAGCGGACTTCTTCAGTGACTCCAGCGTCCCGTTGAAGACGCCCACGTCGCCGCGGGGGGTTGTGATGGTCGCGTCGAAGAGCGCCTCGTCGGAGGGGTGGTCGTTGGACGGATACCAGGTGAAGGCACCGTACGGCTCCTGGAACGTGAACACCGTTCCAGCTGGGTCGCTCTGCCACCCGAGCCCGCCGGTCATGTCGGGGCGTCGGCTCGGGGCAGGTGTGCCCGTGGGCCGGCCGGCGTACCGGATCACCAGGGTGTGTGTGCCCTTTCCGGTGAGACCGGGAGTCTGCGTGACCAACCCCTGTTGACGATGCGTGTACGTCGCCTCGGCGCCGTCCAGGACCACGCCCTCGACGTCAAGGGCGTCGGACAGATCGAGCCGGACGGACCCGGTTTCCTGGGTCGCCCGGAAGGTCACGGTGGCGGTGCCGCGCAGCGTCGGCCTGTCGTACGTCAGGTTCAGCCCGTAGTGCAGCACGTCGATCTCAGGATTGCTGGTGTCGGGGTAGTAAGGGTCCTCGACCGGGTCGGACAGACCCGCCTTCAAACCTGCCGGGACCCGTGCCGAGCCGGCGGGAATCGGGTCTGCGGTGGTCCCGTCCGACGGCGCCGGCGCCGACCCGGTCCTCGGGGCAGCCGTCCGCGCTGTGGTCGGGCCGGTGGAGGCGCCGGGATCGGAGCCGGACGACGAGCCGGAGCACCCGGCCAGGGCCAGGCCCAGCGTCGCGGCGATCGCGGCCGCGCGCATGCAGCGGTGTCGCAGGTCGTGCATCGCGCTCTCCCCGTACCGACAGGCGCCGCCGCGGGCGCGCCGACGTCTGCCAGCATACGGACCCGCGGGTCATCGGCCCTCGACCATCGGCCGTCGCGCTCAGGCGGCGGACCTGCCCTGTCCGGGCGGGACGTTG
>JBBSPA010000088.1:0-15752 GCA_038259225.1 Propionibacteriales bacterium | reverse complement strand
GGCTACTCGAGGCCGCACACGATCCACTGCGGCCCCGAGGGGATCTACGTCTCGACGCTCGGCGGCGGCGGGGCGGACGGCACCGACGGTCCTCCCGGCATCTTCATCATGGATTGCGAGACCTTCGAGGTGCTCGGGCGCTGGGAGATCGACCGTGGCGTTCAGGACAAGCACTACGACTTCTGGTGGAATCTTCCGCGCGACTACATGGTCTCCTCCGAGTGGGGACTGCCGCCGCAGTTCGAGGGCGGCATCGTCCCCGAAGACCTGCTGAGCAACAAGTACGGCCACCGCCTCCATTTCTGGGATTTGCGCGGCCGACGCAACGTGCAGACCATCGACCTCGGCGAGAACCACCAGATGGCCCTCGAGGTGCGGCCAGCCCACGACCCCTCACGTGAGTACGGCTTCTGCGGCGTCGTCGTCGACACCACCAACCTCGAGGGGTCGATCTGGACATGGTGGCGCGAGGACGGTGAGTTCCACGTCAAGAAGACCGCGACGATCCCGCCCGAGCCCGCGGCCGCTGATGATCTGCCGCCGCTGCTCAAGGGGTTCGAGGCAGTGCCGCCTCTGGTCACCGACATCGACCTGTCTCTGGACGACCGGTTCCTCTACGTCTCGTGCTGGGGCACCGGGGAGATGCGTCAGTACGACGTCAGCGACCCGATGAACCCCACACTCGCCGGCTCGGTCCACATCGGCGGGATCACCCGCAAGACCGCACATCCCAGCGGGGCGGCGTACCTGGGTGGACCTCAGATGGTCGAGATCAGCCGGGACGGTAAGCGGGTCTACTGGACCAACTCGCTCTACTCCACCTGGGATGACCAGTTCTATCCCGACGGGGTGCCTGCCGCCATGGTGAAGGCGGACGTGGGTGGCGAGGGTGGGCTGACCCTGGACGACGCCTTCTGGGTGGAGTTCCCAGACGGATACCGCTCCCACCAGATCCGCCTGGAAGGAGGAGACTGCTCGACCGACAGCTTCTGCTACCCGTCGGCCTGAGCGCGCTCATCCACCGTGAACATGGGCGAGGCGTCTACCGCCGCGCTCTGGTGGGCGGTTGCGCTCTCAGGGATCTACCACGGGCTGAACCCGGGCATGGGCTGGCCGCTGGCGGTCTCGGCCGCGCTGATGGAGCGCCGGTCCTCGGCGCTGGTCAGTGCTCTGGGGATGTTGGCGCTTGGCCACTTCCTGGCGATGGCCGTGATCTTGCTGCCGTTCTCGATGGTCAGTGCGCTCGTTGAGTGGGAGACGCCGATCCGGCTGGTCGCGTCGGGCGTCGCGATTGCCTTCGGCGGATACCTGCTGATCTCGCGCTCGCATCACCCCAAGTACCTCGTTCGGGTTGCCCCGCACCGGCTCGTGTGGTGGTCGTTCCTTGCCGCGACCGCCCACGGCGCTGGCTTGATGCTGCTGCCGATCTTCTTGTCGATGGACCACCCCGACATGGCAGGCGAGCACGCCGCCCTTGGCCAACTCGTGACCGACCACACCGCGCCGGCGTTGCTCGTCGCCGCTGCGCACACGCTGGCGATGGTCTCGGCCGGGTCAGTGTTGGCGGTACTGGTCTACCGCTGGTTCGGCTTGCGGGCTGTGTCGCGCACGTGGTTCAACCTCGACACGGTGTGGGCGCTGAGCCTGCTGCTGCTGGGACTGCTGAGTGCAGCGGCGGCCCTGTGGTGGTGAGCCCACGTCGGCCGCCTTCGCGGTGGTTTGACGTGAACGTCCCGGGGGTTTCGTACGATGTCCAGCCGGGATCGCTTGAAATGATCCTGGCCCGGGTGTCGCATCGACAAGAGTGCGTTCGTGGAGAAGGTGAGCGGTAGCCGTCCGGGCTGCTCGTGAGCAGAGGAGCTGGAGATGGCGGAATATCTGATCGCATTCAACGACGAGTGGGTGCCCGACCTCACGTTGGAGGAACTGCGCGAGAGGGGTAAAACCGGCAGGGCGGTGATCGAGGAGATGAAGGCCGCCGGGGTCTTCATCTTCAGCGACGGCGGCCTGGACGAGTCGACCGCCGTATGCAGCGTCGAACCGAACGGCGGCTCGCCCCTGTTCACCGACGGGCCGTTCGTCGAGACCAAGGAACACCTCGGCGGCTTCGCGGTCGTCGATGTGCCCGACGATGCCGAGGCGCGGTACTGGGCCGGCAGGATCGCAGTCGCGGTTGGCTGGCCGCAGGAGGTGCACCGCTTTCCGCATCGCGCGCGGTCCCAGACCGACAAGCAGTCCGACGCCTAGGCTTGAGTTCCTCACGACCGATCCAGGAGCAGATCGGTGGCATGCAGAACGTCCTCTCGCCCGATCATCACACTCACACCGTCATTGTCGCCGGATCGCCCAGGCGGTGCTCGGTGCTCGGCATTCACCTTCGTTCCGGTGAAGGCGTTCTCTTATCGATACCCAGACCTACCGCTCAACAGGCGGTTGGCTGTTGCCGAATCCCTCGTGGGTGAACTGTTTCAGCGAAGGCCGCGTCACTCTCGTCCGCGGCGAATGGATCGGCCAAGCACATCAGCGCGAACCGGTGCCGGACCCGAGGCCGCCCATCGGCACAATCACGCGGACAGCGGCAGATCCGGGGCGTGTTGTGCGTGTGCAATCGGCGTGATGGCTAGACAAGGTCGAGGACTTCCGGCGGATCGCTCCAGATCTGCCGGGATACCAGATGGGGATAAGCGGTGACCGTTGGCTCGACATCGAACACGCGGATCGAACCCGTGTCGTAGGCGGGCCAGCCCGGATCTCCGGTCGCTGCGAAGGCGGTCCAGGCGGACTGCATCTGTCCTGACAGCGCCACGGCTTCTGGGGTGGGCACACCGATCAACATCGCTGGCTGGCCGAGCACCAGGTTGCCGAACACGAGGGGCACGTCCAAGCCGTGGCACGCGCCGAACATGCCACCCATTCCCGGAGCCGGCCAGGCCAGCTCATAAAGGTGTGCGCGGCCTCCCGCCCGGAGCTGAGCTTCGGCGAGATGCAGGGACGGCATCCGGAAGAGCCAGTCCGAACGGACTACTTCGTACAGCTGGTCAGGATCGGGGAAGGCCTCTCGGTAGAGCTGCGGATCAGGCCCGAGGATCTCGGCAGCCTCGACAGCCTGCGCTTCGGTGACCTCGCCCAGCAACCCGTTGACCGCAGTGAGCAACCGTTGTTCGTCCCGGGTGTGCCCGACGAGCAGCTCGACCTGTCCGCTCAGTCCCTGCCATGGTGTTGTGGGGAGCACGTCACCGTCGACGACCGGTGCGAACGGGATCTGCGCGTACGCCACGCGACCCCAGCGGTCCGCATATTGCGCGCTCTTCTCCAGGACCGAATCGCCGGCGAGAGCGACCATCTCGGGTTCCACTCCGGCCAGGTCAGCAGGCTCGACATCCAGCTCGGCTGCACACGCGCGGGTGATGTCCGCGGCCAGGGCAGGGGTGAAGTACGCGCCAGGCACACTTTGAGCGATCGCCCGATGGAACAACCCTCCGGCGAGCGGCATCGCCAGTAGGGCGGCGACCGAACCGGCGCCCGCGGACTGCCCGAAGACGGTGACCCGGTCCGGGTCGCCGCCGAACCTACTGATGTTGTCCTGCACCCAGGTGAGTGCTGCGACCTGGTCGAGTAGGCCGCGGTTGGCAGGCGTTCCCGGGACGTAGCCGAAGCCTTCCAGCCCGACCCGGTAGTTGAAGGTCACGACCACGATGCCGCCGCGGGCAAGATTGCTGCCGTCGTACTCGGGCAGACCGGAGGTACCGAACATGTAGCCACCCCCCTGGATCCACACCATCACCGGCAACCCACCGCTGAGGTCCGGTGACCACACGTTGGCCGTCAGCCAGTTGTGGTCGCCCTCGACCAACGAGTCCATGCCGAACATCCCGGACTGCGGTGGTGGCGGCCCGAACCTAGTCGCCGCCCGGACACCGTCCCAGGCCTGCACCGGGAACGGCGTTCCGAACCGCACCGGCAGTGCCGCGAAGGGGATCCCGCGAAAGACCGTGAGGTTCTCTTCAGTACCTCCACGGACCCTCCCACCGGTCACCTGGACATCGATGTGCACCACGAGATCGTCGCGACCGTGCTCTTGACGCGCAAGTCATTTCCCCTGACGAACGCCACCGCAACCGGGGTTGCCCCTGCGTGGGGTGGGACTGATGGCGTCGACCTGGCGAAGGAACAGATGCACGGATCGAGCCTGGTCAGCGCGCGCGAGCGAGCCGCCTCGCCAGGGTCGGAACCACGATCGCCGCGGCGACGGTGTGCAGCGTGATCAGGGTGGCGGCGGAGCCGGCGTCGAACCCGAACGTGAGATCCGGGACGAAAGACAGCGCGGTCAGGGCGACCGCCGTCCGCACGAACGTGGCCCGCGGCCTTCGCGCCCTGCGCGCCATGACGGCGGCGATGCCGACGCCGACGAGCGAGAAGGCAAGTGTCAGTTGCGCGAACCCGGCGATCGGGATGCTCGCGCCTGTGCTGTCGGCGAACGAGACGCCGGCGGCCGACGCGATCGCCGCGAGGACGGTCGTGGCCACCGAGGCCACGACGGCAGAGGTGACTCCGTGCTTCCACACCGGCTGCCGCTCGGCCGCCGGGGTCGGCGCGCTGGGGGTCGTGCGGGTGGGGATCTGCGTGGTGGTGGACATGTCGAGCTCCGTTTCCTCGGCGGGGCGCCCGGTGCGACCCGCTGGTAGTCCCTCCACGAACGAGCGGGTACGGATCCGACAGGTCGCGAGAAGAACTGTCCTTCGGGTCGATGCCCGGTGACGGTGGGAACCCGATCGCAGGGCCTTCTGTGGGAGGTTGTCGTATCGGCGGGTGGCCGTTCGTGGTGGGGTAGAAGGCGGTCATCGGGACCGCCCGGAACTGAGGAGAAGTGGGATGACGCACTACTTGTTGACCGTGCACGGCCCCGCCGAGATGGACGAGTTCGGCAGCTACGGATCCAAGGAGGAGATGGAGGAGGCGTTCGCGGCGACCGGCGCCTTCAATGACAAGCTTCACGCCGATGGCTACTGGGTCTTCGCCGGTGGGCTTCAGTCGGCATCGACCGCGACCGTCGTCGACGGCCAAGGCGAGACGCCGGTGATGACCGACGGCCCCTACCTCGAGACCAAGGAGGTCATCGGGGGTTTCTGGGTCATCGACGCGCCCGACCTTGACGTGGCCCTCAGGCTCGCGGCCGAGGGGTCCAAGGCGTGCCGGGGCAAGGTCGAGGTCCGTCCGTTCGACGGCCTCGCCTGAGCCGGCCCGAACGACGACTGAGCGATGCAGGGTGGAACGGCGACCGTCGAACGGGTCTTCCGCGAGGAGTACGGCCGCCTGATCGCCTCACTCGTCCGCCGCTTCGGTGACATCGACATCGCAGAGGAGGCGGCGGGTGAGGCGCTCGTGGCCGCGTTGGAGAAGTGGCCGGAGTCCGGCGTACCTCCCAACCCCGGTGGCTGGCTCACTGTCACCGCGGGCAACCGTGCGATCGACCGGATCCGCCGCGAGAAGCAGCGCGACGCGAAGCACCAGGCGGCCTTTATGTACCACGACGACACGCCCCACGAGCGCACCGGGCCGGTCGAGGACGATCGATTGCGGCTGCTGTTCACTTGCTGCCACCCGGCGCTCGCACCGGAGGCGCGGATCGCGCTGACGCTCCGCCTGCTCGGTGGGCTGACTGTGGCTGAGATCGCGCAGGCTTTCCTCGTGCCCGAGATCACGATGGCGCAGCGGGTCACTCGGGCGAAGAAAAAGATCGCGGCGGCGAAGGTGCCCTACCGGGTGCCCGAGGCCGCCGACCTCGCCGAGCGGCTCGGCGGCGTGCTGGCGGTACTGTTCCTCGTCTTCAACGAGGGCTACCTCACCACCGGCGACGGTGACCCGGTTCGCGCCGAGCTCACGGGCGAGGCCATCCGGCTGACACGGGTCCTCCGCCAGCTGCTCCCCGAGGAACCGGAGGTGGCCGGTCTGCTCGGGCTGCTGCTGCTCACCGATGCCCGGCGTGAGGCCCGCGTGCGGAACGGGCAGCTGGTCCCGCTCGGCGAGCAGGATCGCGCCGGCTGGGACCGCAGGCTGATCGCCGAGGGGCACGGCCTGGTCCGCGAGTGCCTTGCGGCCAACCGACCCGGCCGTTATCAGATACTCGCCGCGATCAACGCCGTCCACACCGACGCCCCCACCGCGTCGGACACGGACTGGTCGCAGGTGGTCGCACTGTACGACCAGCTGACCCGGCTCGACCCGTCGCCGATCGTCGCACTCAACCGCGCGGTCGCGGTCGCGGAGCTGGACGGCCCGAAGGTCGCCCTCACTCTGGTAGACCGGCTGCCGCTCACGGGCTACCACGCCTGGCACGTCGCCCGCGCCGACATGCTCCGCAGGCTTGGCCGGACCGCCGAGGCGAAGGAGTCGTACGACGCCGCCATCGCCGCCACCCAGAACACCGCCGAGCGCGCCTACCTGAGCAGGAAGCGCGGCGAGCTGGTCTGAGCGGTCTCACCACTCGGGCATGCATCAGCGTGCGGCCGAGATCTCGTGAGATTTCTTCTGGCGACGGCCCGTACCCAGAGACCAAGGAGGTCCTCGGCGGGTTCGCGGTCGTCGACCTGCCGTCACGAGAGGAGGCACTCGAGTGGGCTGCCAAGATCGCCATCGCCGCGGCCGCAGTGCGGATCCCGCTGCCCTTCAGCTGAGTCGCTCCACCCGTCCTCTGTACCACGTGTCGGTCGAGGTCCGTCGGAACCCGACTCCCTGGTAGAGCGCCGCCGCCGCCGCGGACCCGAAGCCAATCTTGATCCGCCGGGCGCCACGTCGCGCGAGACGGTCGATACCCACCGTCAGCATTGCTCGTGCCAGGCCGAGCCGTGCGTACGCATCCTCAACCCTGACAGGTTCAACCAGCCCCACCCTCGTCACGGGGTCGAACCAGTAGAGCGAGTACCCCGCGACCTGCCCGTCGACCGTCTCCACGGAGACGTCGAGCTCCCGGTCATACAGCGAGCATCGACCTAGCCGCTCCTGGACGGCATCGCCGTTTCGGTGCCGCATCGGGTGTGGTGTGCCGTGCCGCTCGGTGCGGTCGGCAAGGACGAATCCCTCGGCGGGCGACAGCACCGCCGGCCGGGCGGTGGCGTCCATCCACGCAGTGTTGTCCTCCTCGCCTGGCACCAGACCGGAGGCCTCGACCAGTTTCCTGAGGGCTTCCTGGTTGCCATGGACGGGCACCACAAGGTCGCCGGCCGCGTGCGCTCCAATCTGGTCCATCGCCTTCGTCCAGACCTCGTCCAGCTCGGGGGCCGTCACGCCCGGAACGCTGATCGGGTCACACTGCCACGAGTCCTCGCCCTCGCTCGTCAGGAGGATCCCGGCGAGGGGTCCTCGCCCGTCGCACCAGAAAAGCTGCTCGATGTCGTCGGAGGGGCGAGCCTTCCGCGACCACCACTGCACGTCGGCGGCCTCCCACAGTCCCGCCAACGGGTCAGCGAGCCGAACGCGCTGCAACAGCTCGGTGGCCAGCGTCAATGCCTCACGTCCGGACGCCCTGATCTCCCGCACCGACACGTCGATCTCCTTGCTGGCTCGATTTACGTGGGCAACCTCAGGCGCAACGCACGACCATCGGCTCGTTGGAGTGCGCCGACTGGCGGCTGAACGACACCGTCAGCTGGGCTGCCACAGCTCGACCCGATTGCCCTCAGGATCGGTGACCCAGCCGAATCGGCCGACACCCTCCATGTCCTGAGTCTCCTGGGCCACGTCCGCACCCTTGAGGCGCAACTGCGCGAGCATCGCATCCAGGTCGCGGACACGGAAGTTGAGCATGGTCTGCTGGGCGCGGGAGCCGAAGTACTCGGTCTCGGACTCGAAAGTCGCGAACACTGTGGCCCCGGCTCGCTGACGCCACAGGCCGTTCTCGTCGGCGTCCAAGCCCAGACAATCGCGATACCACGCACTCAGGGTCGCCGGGTCGGAGGCCCGGATGAAGTATCCGCCAACTCCAAGCACACGTTCCATGCCGCTATCTTGCCCCGGACCGCAATCGCTCCGCTCCGCACCTTGTCTCAATCGCGGGGGAAAGCTTGGGCAGGCGGCTTGCACACCGGCATGGCAGTCGGCGTGCGGCGAACGGCACGACATCCCTTCCATCGCGGCCGGCTCAGAGGGGTCTGTAGACGCGCCGGCGATGGTCGATCCGTACGACGACGACCTCGTGGGACGGCTCGCTAATGCGGTAGAGGACGCGGTAGGTGCCGCGACGCGCTGAGTGGATTCCGCCGAGGTCGCCGCGCAGTGGCTTGCCGACCCGGCGAGGATCGTCGATGAGTGGCCCTGTCTGGAACTCGATCACCGCCGCCGCCACGGATTCGGGCAGTTCTGTCTGGACAGCGCGGATCGCTGGCGGAGCGAGGACGAGCTCGTAGGGCCGCGCCTCGGTCACGCGCGCAGAGCGCGAACCGCGTCGACCCCGCGTACCACGTCACCGCGGGCGTAGGCGGCGTCGGCCTCCCGGATGTCGGCAAGCGCCTCGGGGTCACTGAGCACGTCGAGGGTCTCTTCGAGCTGCGCCAGGTCGTCTGGGCTGATGAGCACCGCGGCCGGCCGCCCGTTGCGTGTCACCGTGACACGGTCGTGCTGCTGCTCGACGCGGTCCACGATGTCACTGAAGTGGTCGCGGACCTGGCGAAGCGGCTCGATGCTCATGGCCACAATTGTGGCGCGGCATGGGGGTTCGCGCAAGGCCTCTGAGTCTGCTCTGCGCCGCTTGCCGTCAGAACCGACGATCCAACTCTGGTCGGCTCGGTCCAGTTCAACTCGGCGATGAGATCGCCTTCGGACGGGGTGGGTCGCAGCAGAAGGACCGGACTACCGGAGCGTCGGATCAGGTCTACGATTCGTCGCCACATCTGGTCGTACGCCGTCCACTCCTGCCAGGCATCCCGGGTTCCCAGGGCCGACTGAGGCAGCACTCGTGTCATATGAGGTCGTGTCGACCCGCGCCGCGGATCGAGGCATAGCCGCGCTCCGCGGCGCCCGCCTCAACGCAACAGTGCCAGTTCAGGCAGGCAGGAGTCGGCGGCCGGAAGGTCGGCGTGCTCGATGTAACTGGCCAGACCGCGGACCAGAACGCTCCCCCGATGAACGACAAGGCGGAGGGGTCCGGCGCACCGGTTCGTCAAGACCGCCAGCCTGCAGAAGAAGGCGGGGAGTCGCGCGCGTCGCGATCGCATGAACGCGACTCTGCCGGAGCGGCGAGCAGGCGGGCTACGGTGTCGAACATGAACGTCACCGTCTTCGGTTCTGGCAACGGTGGTCTCGCGACCGCCTTCGACTTCGCGCTCCACGGGCACACCGTGCGACTCTTCGACACCCCCCACTTTCCCGACCACGTGGCAGAGGTCTCGGCCGCTGGCGGAATCCACGCCACCGGTGAGATCGAGGGCTTCGCTACGATCACCTACTCCGGTCACGACGTCGAGACCGCTCTCGACGGGGCCGAGCTGGTCGTTCTCGTCGGTCCGGCGTACAGCACGGAGCACCAGGCCAACGTCGTCGCGCCGCACCTCGTGCCCGGGCAGGCGGTGTTGGTCTGCCCAGCGTCGTGCGCGGGTGCGATCACGTTCAAGCGCACCGCCGGCCTGGCGCTGGATGACGAGACGATCACGGTGGGCGAGACCAGCACGCTGCCGTATGCCGTTCGCATCGTCGCGCCGGGACGGATCAACGTCTTCCACAAGCTGAGCGGCGGTGTGTTCGTCGCCGGCCTCCCCCGTTCGGGCACCGACCGGTTGCTGTCGATGATCCAGGACGTCTACCCCGGGACGCAGGCCGCCGACAGCGTCTTCCAGACGACTCTGCAGAACGGCAACCCGGTGATCCACCCCGCCGTTACGCTCCTCAACGCCGGTCTCATCGAGCGGACCGCCGGCGCGTTCCTCTTCTACGAGGAGGGGGTCACCGAGGCCGTCGGCAGGGCGATCGAGGCGGTCGACGGCGAGCGGCTGGCCATCGCCGACGCCCTCGGGGTGCGAGTGCTGTCGGAACCTGACCTCGGGGTCTTGCAGGGATACATGCGTGAGGCCAACTACTCGACCGGCTACTCCACCGCCCCGGGTTTTCTCGGCATCGGCGCTCAGAGCCAGCTCGACAACCGCTACCTGACCGAGGACGTCGGCTACTCCTTGGTCTTTTTGACCGACCTGGCCGGCCGAGTCGGCGTCGAGACTCCGACGATGGAGGCGCTCATCACCATGGCGTCGGTCGTGCTGGCTCAGGACTTCCGCGCCGAGGGGGCGCGCACCCTGGCGACCCTCGGCCTCGGCGGGATGAGCGCCGGTGACCTCGCCGCCCTCTGATCCGGGATGCATCCTGCTCGCGCACCGAGACTCAGGGGTGGTCGACGCCGGCCAACTCACCCGCTCTCGTGGGCAGCCCACGTGCGCGCATCGCGGACGTTGCGCCCGTCGATTCCAGCTGAGCTCCTTCTCAGCGAGGGCATTCATAACGTGCTGACGCGGCGAAGTGACGCGCCTTGGTCGCCGCGGCAGCATCGGGGATTCCTTGGATGTCGTCAAGGGAGCCCGGGTCTGGGTGGTCGGTCGCGAACTGCTGCGCGGCGCTGTCGTCGATAAGTCCTTGGTCCAGCAGCCACTCGACGGCGCGGCGCTGAGCTCGAACATCCCGTAGGGCGTGCCACGCCGCAATCAGTTCGGGGTGGTGCTCATAGACCTGGTTCTTGAAGCGTCTGAACGCTCCCCGCCCCTGCAGAGACTGTGTCAACTGTCGAGCGGCCGCGCTGTCGCTGATCCCGTCAGCAAAGTCGATCATGTCTCGATACCACACGTAGGACGGGAGAGGGTGGATGACAATAAGATCCAGCTCGTCGATCTCGACAGGGTTCTCTCCGTCGATGCCCGTGTCGCTGGTCCAGAACGCTACCTGGCCTGTTCGCGGGTCGACCAACCATCGGTGCTCGTAGTCAGTCTGATCCGCTAGCTCGGTTGCGATCTCCTCAACGTCGATTCCGCCAAGGTCGAGCATTCACTCAGGGTAGAACCCGGGGCCTGCGTCCTGAAAGGACCGTCTGAACGGCTGGCGGCTGCCGGCTAGCTCGCGGCGAAATGTCGCACGTCGCGGCGCCCACTTTGGCATGTGCGGGCGCGGCAGTTCCGCACGGTGGAGAGTCAGTCACGACGCAAGGTCCCCGGACCGACATGGGGTGATCGGATCGCTTTCACTGGTTGGCGATCGAGGAAGAGGCGCCTCGTCGCGTGACGAGGTGTTTGCTACCAGCCGGGTAGTGGATTCACCATGCTGGTGGCGTGCCGGGAGTGGATTTCGGCAAGAAGGCTCTCGTCGACGCTGGTTCCCGCAAGGGCCCCGAGTTCGGCGAGCAGTCGCAAGCCATCAGGCGGGCTGATGATGTTGAGGATCCTGGATGGCGCTGGACCAGGGTTTCGGTAGGTGTGAGGTGTGCCGCGTGGGACGAAGACGTAGTCACCGGCCGCCGCCATCACTACGTGTTGGTCCAGGCGTACTTCGTACTGCCCCTCGAGTACGAGGAACGTCTCCTCGTGTCGGGTGTGGATGTGATCTCGGATGCGTGGTTCGCCAACTGGGTGTCCACCCTCGATGAGGGCGTAGCCGCCGTCGCGACCCGGTTCGTTGAGGATCTTCAGCCGCGCCCGCCCAGATGTGCCCAGAGGAGCGCCTTGTTCCGAGCCCTGCCTGACCACGGTCGGTTCTCGTGTCACGTCGAAGTCCATCGACCAAGAATGACTCTCGCCTCGGTATCGCGTCTAGCGGTGCAGGACGAGCGTGAAGCGTTGTCGGGATGCACCTGTAGGGGTGCCGGCGACCATCTCGCCAGCAGTAAAGCCGAGGCGCTCGTACAAGCGCCGCGCACCCTGACCCTGCACCACGTCCGGGCCGAAGCTGACGACGGAAACAACGTCGTGGTCCGCAAGCCGTTGAGTGGCCTCCCGCACGAGGGCCTCTGCGACGCCTCGCCTGCGGTAGTTCGCTCGCACGGCCAACCAGGTAACGCACCCTTCACGCGCATCGGTCGCTAGAAGGAGACCACCAACAACGCCGCCGGCTTCGTCGCGAACAACCAGGGCGTTCCCACGCTTGATGTTCCTCAGCAGAATCTGATGGAAGTCAGGCATCGGACCGAACAACGGTTCAACCTCAGACACGAGCAGCAGCCACGAGTCAATATCGGCTGCAACTGCCTCGACCACGCCCACGACAGTCAGCCTAGGACCACCCCTTCGTATCGCCAGCGATCGGTCTAGCGGACCCGGCAGACCCGGACGCTTTCATGGCTCGAAGCGTGGGGCCGCCGGGCTGCCCCGAGTGGGGTCGACGTAGACGGTTCAGGCGTCCGACAGGCGGACCGTGGCGGCGACCACGACGGTCCAGATGGCGAACAGGAAGAACGGTGCGAACGCGAGCGGTCCGAGTGGCGACATGACACCGAGCACGATCGATGCCCAGCAGAGCCAGGTCGGCAGTGCCTGCTCAAGAAGTGCGGTGACACCGACTCCAACCATCGCCCAGCTCATTGACAGCATCGCCAGCAGGAAGTTCGTGGTGTCGATGACGTTGATCGCCCTGACGACGCCGGTGTCCCCGATGTCAACGGCGTGATAGAGGGCCAGAGCACTAATCGCCCACGTGACCAACGTCAACGCCATCAGCACGAATCCAAGGAGCGCGACATCCGCGGTCCACCGCCGGGTGCGCAGGGCCAGCGCTGAGCGTCACCATGGTTCGGCGACCCGCGTGCGGGCCGTCGAGTGCGGTGGAGCGAGGAGGGGCGCTGGTGATGGTTATGCATCCAGCCTCGTTTCAACTGCGGCTGAGCACATCGGAGCGCGCTCGGAACTGTGGTGGCGTGCCCACCCCGACGACGGTTCCGTGCCATCACGGATACGGAAGCCGTGTGTTGGTGTCAGCATTCGAGGGTGGGTGCGCGCAGGGCACGGTTGATCGCGACCTGTCGTGCAGTCATCGTCGCCACATCCCTGACCCCTATCGGAGGAAGCACCGACGCTAGACGACGGGCTGACCTGGGAGAACGTGGAGCGGGTGACCGGGATCGAACCGGCATGGCCAGCTTGGAAGGCTGGGGCTCTACCATTGAGCTACACCCGCGCGCGACGAACACGCGGCGTACATCGTGCCACGAGGCAGGTCGAGCGAGCCAATCCCAGCCGCGCTGCTTCGCTCAGCCGGCCGCTTCGCGGCGCACCGCCAACAGCTCCCGCCAGCCGCCACGCTGGACCCGCAACATCTCCACGGTGTTCAGCACGATCAGCACCACGGCGAGGATCACCAACGTGCTCAGCGCAGACACGTGCGGAGTGAGAGGCAGGAGCACGAGCGTGACGGCAGCGGCTCCGAGTCGGGTCCACGACACGAGCTTGAACATGGCCCAGCGAGTGAAGCCAAACGTCGCCAGATACAACGCCGTCCCGCCGACCAACAACCCGGCGGCGCCCCAGCCCAACGCCTCGTCGGGATGCTGGATCGAGTCGTGCATGCCGACCGACACCGCGATGATCGCAGCGATGAAGGCCAGGTGACCGTAGGAAAGGACCAGTCGGGTGATGTCGAGCTGGACCTGAGCGGTCGCCAGCGCGTGCCGCACCGCGTCGGCGGCGAAGTGGAAGTACACCCACCACAGTCCGCAGCTGAGCACGAACGCGGCTGCCACGGTCGCACCGTCGCGGAGCCCGAAGCTCTCCGTAGACGTCGATGTCCCGACTGCGACAACGGACTCGCCGAGCGCGATGAGCACGAAGAGGCCGAACCGCTCGGACAAGTGCCCGGCGTCCATGTGCATCCGCCGAAGCCGGCCACGCAACAGTGTGGGGGTCGACAGGTCGATCAGGGCGGCGAGGGCCCACACCGCAGTCTGGGCGGAGACGTCGTCGAGCAGAGCGCCTAGGACGAGAAGCGGTCCGGTGATCACAACGCTCACGCCGTACGGCGTCTTGAACGCGTCGAGACCTTGTCGGCGTACGAGACCGGCCGCCAGCAGCAACCGTCCAGCCCAGTAGGAGACCGCGAACGTGACGCCGAGAGCGCCGTACGCCTCGCCCAGCGTCAGGGCCATGAAGATCCCGGCCAGCGCGATCGCGAACATCCTCATGCGCACCATCACTGCGGACACGTCCACCTGGTTGGTCTGGATCGCCATCCCGACCCAGGTCCAGTAGATCGGCACGAACACGACCAGCCCGCGCAGCACGCCTGCCCAGGTGTGGTCGTCCTCCAGCAGCGTGGACACCCGCGTGACGGCCACCACGAAGACCAGGTCGAAGAACAGCTCGGCCCAGCTGACGCGCTTCTCGCCCGCCTCCGCCTCGGCGGTGCCGCTGGTCAACGCCTGGTCGCTCACGGCGTCCAGTCTGCACGCCGGCCGGCGCACCGGACACGTCGTGTCGACCGGTGGAGTTCTGCCAGCATGACGGGGATGACCGTGCGCGTACGCAGCCCTGATCCAGGCGACGCTGGGCGACTCGCCGAGATCAACGTGATGACCTGGCGGCATGCGTACGCCGGGATCGTCCCCGCGGCGTACCTCGACGGCCTTGACCTGGCCGCCTTCCAGGAACGCTGGCGCACCCAGCTGGTGGAGGGGCGGGCCGGCGCTTCGTTCCTCGTGGCGACGGTCGATGAGGTCGCCTGTGGCTACGTGGTCTTCGGCGGCTACCGACGCCAGGAGGACGGCGATCCCGACGAGGACGTGGCCGGCTGGGGTGAGATCTACGCGATCTACACCGACCCCGGCTTCCAGGGACGAGGCGCCGGCGGGGCGCTGCATGACGCCGCGATCGGTGGACTGAGAGTAGCCGGCTGCACGCGTGCGGCGCTCTGGGTGCTGGTCGGCAACGAACCGAGTCGGCGCTGGTACGCCGCCCGAGGCTGGCGGCCCGATGGCGCGACCAGCCGTTGGTCGGGCGCCGGCGAACCGCTCGTGGAGGTGCGACTCGTCCACGACCTGACCAGCGAGGCGATGGCCTAGACTCGGCGGGCGAGCATTGCCCGGTGGACCGGTGGACAAGGTGTCGAGCGCCGCCGACCTCGGCAGGCTCGTTCAGCGATTGCGCTGAGAACGGGGCGTAGCGTAGTGGCTAGCGCGCCTGCTTTGGGAGCAGGAGATCGCAGGTTCGAGTCCTGTCGCCCCGACTCATCTCATCGTGCTGACGCGGGCGAACCACTTCAGTGCCGCGCCGGCGATCTGCTTGCGGGTAATGCTGTTCTTCGCGGTGGGGTCAGGTTGGAAGCCGATGATGTACTCGTAGGGTCCGTCCACGAACAGCACGTTGCGGCCCACCAGGCCCCCGCCGACGTACACGTCGGTACCGACTGCATGGGGGATCCCCGGCACGTCGAACGTCTTCACCTGGTCGGCGGAAGGGATCGCAGTCGCCCCGACGCGCAGGTTTCGACGTGCGCCGGCGGGATCCCCGAACTTGAGGACCGTGCAGATCGCGTCCGTCGCTGCAGGTGAGGTCAGGTGCTCCGAGGCTGCTCCCTCGACCGCCTCGGCGGCGTACCGGCGATCAGCGCCTGGTGCGGGGTCACTCTCGGCGAGCTCGGCCGGGGTGAGGAACCGTCGCGCGCCGATCATCGTCATGCCGAGGTACTCCGACGGGCGGACCAGCCGGGCCGCGAGGTCGCGCTGGAGGGCGGCACCGATGGTGGTGTCGTTCGGAGTGACCTGGGATGGGGTCAGGGCCGATTCAGCGGGCGACGTCGCG
>JBBSPA010000087.1:0-15883 GCA_038259225.1 Propionibacteriales bacterium | reverse complement strand
ACGTAGGCTTCCTGCGACCCGGCTCGCCTGCTGACGTCACGGTCTTCGGTGACGACCTGGTCCTGCAGGAGACGTTCCTGGCCGGCCGGCTGGTCGACGCGGTGAGCCCGGCATGAGCGGCCTGTGTGAACAGTCGAGGAGTCGCCGTGTGAACAGTCGAGGAGGCGCCGTGTGAACAGTCGAGGAGGCGCCGTGTGAACAGCCCAAGGAGGCCTGCGTGAGCAGCCGATTGAGGCAGGAGACGGCGCAGCAACCCGCCGTCCTCGACCAGGTGCTCACGGTTGAGCTGCCGCGTCTGGACGACTGGCGGGCAGCGCTGAGAGCGCAGGAGATCGACGGGATCGTCGTGGTCGCCCGGGGGAGCTCGGACAATGCCGCGCGGTACGCCCAGTACCTCTGGTCGATCCGCAGCCGTCTGCCGGTCATGCTCGCCACCCCCAGCCTGCACACGGTCTACGGACGTCCCCTCGATCTCGGCGGCAAGGCGGTGGTCGCGATCTCTCAGTCCGGGATGTCGCCGGACGTTGTCGCCGTCCTGGAGGCCGCACGCAGCCAGGGCGTGCCGGCCATCGCCGTCACCAACCAGCCGCAGTCCCCGCTCGGCGAGCGGGCCACGGCCGTGTTCGACCTGAACGCCGGAGCGGAGCAGTCGGTGGCCGCCACCAAGACCTACACGTCCTCCTGCCTGGCCGTTGCCATCCTGGCCGTGGCGCTGGCTCCACCTGACGAACAAACGGCGTACGAACAGCAGCTACGGGCGGTTCCCTCGGCGGTGGCGGCAGCGATCGACGGCACGACGGGGGTTGACGAGGCTGCGGAGGTGCTGGCAGCCGCGCGCCGTGGTGTCGTGGTCGGGAGAGGGCTCAACCTCAGCACGGCATACGAGACAGCGTTGAAGCTGACGGAGCTGACCGGGTCGTTGACCGCGCCGTACTCACCCGCGGATCTGCTTCACGGGCCGGTCGGAGCTCTCGGGCCAGAGGTGCCGGTGGTCCTCGTCGCTCCGGACGAGCCGGCCTCGACCAGTGTGCTCGACGTGGCGGAGGAGGCACGTCGGCGGCAGGCACCGGTCATCGTCATCGCGCCGGACGGTACGTCGGTCCACGGGCCCGTGGCAGCGACCGTGACGCTGCCACCCGCCTCGGCAGTGGCGTCCTGGCTGACGCCCTTGACCGCGGTGGTGCCAGGTCAGCTGCTCGCTCGGGCGGTGGCTGAGCTGCGCGGGATCGAGGTCGACCGACCTGGCGGTCTGTCGAAAGTCACCCTGACGACCTGAGACCCGGAGCTCGAGCTGTCGCCTCGGGGTGTGCAGCCAGGGTTCGGGTGAGGACGATCTCGCGGCCGTCCTCGTCGTCCCAGCGCTCACCGGTCTCGGCGAATCCGCGACGCCGGAGCAGCCGCAGTGAGGCCACGTTGCCGGGACCCACGCTCGCCTCGACGTGGGAGACGCCCCGGGATGCCAGCCAGGTGAGGAACGAGTCGACGACGACCCCGCCGAGACCACGGCCGCGCTCGGCGGCCACCACCGCGTAGCCGATCTCGACGACCCCGGCCGCGTCCGGAGCTGCGTGACAGCCGATCCGCCCCACGAACCGGCCGTCCTCCAGCGCTACGTGCACGAGGTACGGGGCTGCGTCCGGGTCCTGGCCGAGCGCCTCGACTCGGTAGCGAAGCACCCGGCGATCCGCTTCGGGCCAGACCACGCCGGCCAGCTCGGGCTGGTCTGTGGCCCAGTCGGCCCGTTCGGCGTACAGCGCCCGAAGCGATGCCCCGGACAGCGGAACCAGACGGATGCTCACAGTCCGGCAGCCGCCGACACGTCGCTGCGCATCGCGTCCAACCGGCCGGCCCCTGAGATGCGCGCCGCCTGCACGTCATCGTGCTCCACGGGGACCACGACCTCCAGGTAGGCCTTGAGCTTGGGTTCGGTGCCGGACGGGCGCACCACGACACGGCCGCCCTCGGCAAGCCTGAACCGGAGACCGTCGGTCGGCGGAAGGGTGTCACTGCCCGCGGCAAGGTCGTCGATCGCGTCGACGGCGAAGCCGCCGAGCGAGGCTGGTGGGTTGTCACGCAACCGCCGCATGGTCTGGTCGATCAGCGAGAGGTCGTCCACGCGGACCGAGAGCTGGTCGGTCGCGTAGACGCCGTGCTCGGCCGCGATCTGGTCGAGCCGATCCAGCAAGGTCTGTCCGTCGGCTTTGAGCTCGGCAGCGAGCTCGGCGACCCGGAGCAGCGCCGAGACGCCGTCCTTGTCGCGGACCAGGTCCGGTGCCACGCAGTACCCCAGCGCCTCCTCGTAGCCGAAGGCCAGTCCCGGCACTCGTCCGATCCACTTGAAACCGGTCAGCGTCTCGGCGAACTCCACACCTGCGTCGGCCGCCATCACCCCGAGCAGCGACGACGAGACGATCGTCGTCGCGAAGACTCCGCGTACGCCGCGGCGGAGGAGATGATCGGCCAGCAGCACGCCTACCTCGTCGCCCCGCAGCATTCGCCATCCCTGGAGGGTCGGCACCGCCACCGCGCAACGATCTGCGTCCGGGTCGTTGGCCACCACGATGTCGACGTCGTGCTCGGCCGCCAACGCCATCGCCAGGTCCATCGCACCGGGTTCCTCGGGGTTGGGGAACGACACCGTCGGGAAGTCGGCGTCCGGTGCGGCCTGCTCGGGTACGACGATCGGGGCGGCGAATCCGGCCCGCAACAGCGCCTTCTGCACCGTCTCGTCACCGACGCCGTGCAGCGGCGTGTAGACCATCGAGAGTGCGCGCGGCGAGTCGGTCGAGGGCAGAGCGGCGACGGCGTCCAGGTATGACTCGAGGATGTCGTCGTCCAGCACCGTCCAACCGTCGCCCCTCGGGACATCCCTGATCACACCGACGGCGTCGATCTCGTGGGCGATGTCCGCATCAGTCGGCGGCACGATCTGGCTCCCGTCCCCGAGGTAGACCTTGTAGCCGTTGTCCCGTGGTGGGTTGTGGCTGGCCGTCACCATCACGCCGGCCACGCAACCAAGGTGACCGATCGCGAAGGCCAGGACGGGGGTGGGCAGGGGGCGCGGCAGCAGGACGGCGTCGAAGCCCGCCCCGCGCATCACCTCCGCGGTGTCCTGGGCGAAGTCGTCGGACTTGCGCCGAGCGTCGAACCCGACCACGACCGTGCCGGTCCCGATCGTGCGTTTGAGGTACGCCGCCAGGCCGGCCGCGGTCGCCGTCACGACCGCACGGTTCATCCGGTTCGGACCGGCCGCGATCTCACCTCGGAGCCCGGCCGTCCCGAACTCGAGCCGGCCGGCGAATCGATCCTGCAGCTCGTCGAGGGCTGCGTCGGCGGCGGCTGCCTCGGCGGCGTCGTTGGTGTCGTTGGCGTTGGGGGCGTCGGCGGCGTCGAGAAGAGCCTGGAGCTCGGTGCGAGTCTCCGGGTCAGGGTCGTCGGCGATCCAGGCCTCGACGCGACGACGCAGCTCGGTCGCAACGCTCACGGCCGACTCCTCACAGCTGCTCGAAGGGTCGACGGAAAAAGTCAGCTGCCGCGAAGGGACCACCGACGCGGGCCGCCTCGACTTCGTCCTCGGGTCGCCTCGGGAGGTCGGCCTCGTAGTCCGCCGCGTCGTCGCGAGGCTGGTAGCCGAGCGCTCGGCCGGGCTCGAGGTCCCACCAGGCGTCGCGGTTGGCGGAGACACCGTAGATTGCCCGGACGCCGTCGAAGTCTGCGGTGAGTGCGCTGTCGACCATCGCGGCGCAGTCGTCGTACGACAGCCACGTCGCGAGGTTGCGTCGTACCTCGGGCTTCTGGAGGAAGCTGCCGATGCGCAGGGCGACGCTGGAGATTCCGTGCTTGTCGGCGTACAGGCTGAGCAGCGCCTCGGCGGCGACCTTGCCCACGCCGTAGAACGTGTCCGGCCGTGGGAGAGCCTCGACGCTCACCGGTCCCGTTGCCGGTCGCGGGGTCATCCCGACGGCATGGTTGCTGCTGGCGTACACCATCCGGCGTACGCCGCGCTGGACCATCGCGTCGAGCAGTGCGGCCGTGCCGATCACATGTCCCTGCAGGATCGCGAGAAGAGCCGCCTCGCTGGCGATGCCGGCCAGGTGAACGACCGCGTCCATCCCCGCTACCGCGGCGTCGGCGACCTCCGGATCCGCGCAGTTGCCGACCACGAACTCGCCCGCGAACTCGGTGGACGGTTCGATCATGTCCAGACCCCGCAGCGCGTGGCGTGCGGGCAGCCGCTGTGACAAGACCGAGCCGATGTGTCCGGCCGCACCCGTGATCAGAACTCGCATGGTCAGATCCTCGGCACGATCGAGACCAGGAGCCGGCCCATGGTGGCTGCGGCCTGCTTGCCCGCGGCCAGCACCTCCTCGTGGTTGAGCGGCTCACCGGTCATGCCCGCGGCGGCATTGGTGACCAGTGACAACCCGAGGACCTCCAGCCCGGCCTCGCGGGCTGCGATCGCCTCGAGGGTGGTGGACATCCCGACCAGGTCGCCCCCGATCGTGCGGACCATGCCGATCTCGGCGGGAGTCTCGTAGTGCGGTCCGGGTAGCTGGACGTAAACGCCCTCGTCGAGGGTCGGGTCGGCGTCCTTGCAGAGCGCGCGGAGTCGCGGTGAGTAGAGGTCGGTGAGGTCGACGAAATTCGCACCGACGATCGGGGACGTCGCGGTCAGGTTGATGTGGTCCTTGATCAGGACGGCGGTGCCGGGCGCCCATTCCGGTCGCAGTCCGCCACAACCGTTGGTCAGGACGACCGCGCGGCAACCGGAGGCGGCTGCGGTCCGGACGCCATGCACGACCGCAGCGACACCCAGCCCCTCGTAGTAGTGGGTCCGGCCCAAGAAGACGAGGGCGCGGACGCCGCCGGTCTCGATCGAGCGAATCTTGCCGGCGTGGCCCTCGACCGCGGGCGGTGCAAAGCCCGGAAGGTCGGTGGTGGACAGCTCTGTGGCCGGTGCACCCAGCGCCTCGACGGCCGGAAGCCATCCCGAGCCCATCACCAAGGCGACATCATGCCGGTCGACCCCGGTCAGCTCGCCGAGCCGGGCGGCCGCGTCACGGGCCAGGTCGTAGGGCGAGACAGCGGTCTGCGTGGTCATGACCAGACGCTATCGCGGGTCCGTCCGCCACAGCCCGGACGGGGACCGGGCTAGCCGAGCGAGCGGCAGGGCCGGGTCCGAAGGTCGTGGACGTAGTCGTCCGGCGCGCCGGCCGCGTGAGCCGCTTCGCCCAGGACGCCGAGGTAGCTCGCCGAGGGCAGCCCGCCCTCGTAGGCGTCCAGGACGTACAGCCACGCGACCTGTTCCCCGTCCAGGGTGGAGACTCGGACCCTGAGCTTGCGATAGACGCTGCTCTCCCACTCGTCGAGGTGCTTCTCGTCGTCGGCGGTCAGCTCGTAGAGGGCCACGAACACCTGGTGGCCGGGTTCCTCGACGACAGTGGCGAGTGCGCCGTCCCAGCCGTGGTCCTCGCCGGCGAACGTGAGCCGCCATCCGGCCAGCCACCCGGTGCCTCGGGTGGGCGAGTGCGGACAGCGGTGAACCATCCTGGCGGGGTCCATGTTCGAGCCGTACGCCGCGTAGAGCACCACGGCCCGCAGGCTATCGCGTCCCGGTTAGGGTTCTCGTGTGACGCGCGTCGTGATCATCGGAGGTGGCCCAGGAGGCTACGAAGCCGCCCTCGTGGGCGCCCAGCTCGGCGCCGAGGTCACGATCGTCGACCGCGACGGACTGGGCGGGTCGGCGGTGCTGACCGACTGTGTCCCGTCGAAGACGCTGATCGCCACTGCCGAGCTGATGACCTCGGTGCAGGAGTCCGGCGAGCTCGGGCTGCGGATCGGTAGTGGAACCGACAACGGGCAGGGCGTGGATGTCGACCTCGGCGTGGTCAACCGCCGGGTGAAGAAGCTCGCGGAGCAGCAGAGCGCCGACATCGCCCGGCGGCTCTCCAAGGAGGGCGTCCGGATCGTCTCGGGGACCGGGCGCTTGGACGGCCCTGAGGTCGTGGTCGCGTCCACCTCCGAGGGGGAGGAACGTCTCGAGGCCGATGCCGTCCTGGTGGCCACCGGTGCTCACCCACGTGTGCTGGCGTCAGCCGCCCCGGACGGGGAGCGGATCTTGACCTGGGAACAGGTCTATGACATCGATGACGTGCCGTCGCGGCTGATCGTGATCGGCTCGGGCGTGACGGGCGCCGAGTTCGCCAGCGCCTACAACGCGTTGGGCGTCGATGTGGTCCTGGTGAGCAGCCGGGACCGGGTGCTCCCCGGGGAGGACGCGCAGGCCGCCGAGGTGCTCGAGGATGTGCTGACCCGGCGCGGCATGACCGTGCTGGCGCGCAGTCGAGCCCAAGGCGTCGTACGTGACGGGGATCGGGTCGTCGTCGCGCTGACCGACGGATCCACCGTCGAGGGCTCGCACTGCCTGCTCGCAGTCGGTTCCATCCCGAACACCGACGGGCTCGGCCTGGAGGAGGCCGGGATCACGCTGACCGACGACGGGTTCATCAGCGTCGACCGGGTGTCGCGGACCGGCGCCCGGGGGGTGTACGCCGCCGGCGACTGCACCGGCGTGCTGATGCTCGCCTCGGTGGCGGCGATGCAGGGCCGGATCGCGATGTGGCACGCCTTAGGCGACGCGGTGTCGCCGTTGGACCTCGACACCGTCTCGTCGAACGTGTTCACGTCACCCGAGATCGCCACCGTCGGATTCAGCCAACAGGCGGTGGACGCGGGTGAGGTCGAGGCGATCGTGGAGATGCTGCCGTTGGCCGGCAATGCCAGGGCCAAGATGCAGGGCGTGCACGACGGCTTCGTCAAGCTGTTCTGCCGCCCCGGGACCGGCATCGTCGTCGGCGGGGTCGTGGTGGCGCCCCGGGCGAGCGAGCTGATCCACGCGGTCGCCCTCGCCGTGGCGGCCCGGCTCACCGTCGACGAGCTCGCCCACGCGTTCACGGTCTACCCCTCGATGAGCGGCTCGATCGCCGAAGCCGCCCGCCGCCTACACCCCCGCTGACGCCCCCGCGAATTGCGGGAAAGTTCAGGCCGACACGCCGTCTGGACCATGTACCTTCCCGCATTGCGCGCAAGTGCGGCGGTCTCCACGGCCGCGAAGCGGCGTGACGTAACGGCGCAGTCGTCTCAGCAGCCGGCGGTACCCCAACGGGCTCAGGCTGGATCGCTCGAACTCGGCCAGCCAAGGTTCGACCCGCGTCGCGTCGTGCCGCAGGCCGAGGGCGTCCTCGGCGTCACGGATGACCTGAGCGGGGTGGTCGAGGAGCTCGCTACGGGTGTAGCCATAGCGCTCGAAGTGATGACGCGCCAGGATCTTGTCGCGGCGGCCAGGTCGACCATAGTGCGGCGGCGGTCAGATGGCTGACCATTGCAGCACTGTCCGTGTCGTTCGAAGAATCCTGCGATCGTGATCTGTGGACAAAAGATCGCGTCCTGCGATCCTGGGGATTGGCGCGACGACCCCTGCCAATGCCCGGGAATGCGGGAAGGTGCAGCCCCCATACGGGGCGGGTCGACCTGAACTTTCCCGCAATTCGCGGGAGAGGGCGCGGGAGGCGGAGGGAAGGAAGGGGGCGGGAGGCATTAAATGACAGCTGTGTAATTACGGTGCGGGATTATAAGAATTCGAGCATCTGGGTGGCGAGAGGCCGAATACGCTGCCAATAATCGTCCCTGTTGTCACACCATTCCCATTCGTAAACAACTGTCACAACAGCCCCATCACGCACGATGATGTCAATGTTGCCAGGAGTCACCTATGCGAGTCAGCCGCGAGCCCTCGGTAGCCCGCAGCACCCGCCCATTCGCCGTTTCCGCCGCCCGGTGGTGCACAGCGTTCGCTACCAGTGTGGTGCTGGTCGTACCCACCACACTGATCACGGCGGAAGGCGCCTGGGCCGCGCCGCCTGATCCGCAGCCCCGCGCAGCGGTCCGGTCGGTCCCCGCGGCGGCTGCCGCGACGCGGTCCGTCGGCATACCCCCGATCGTTCACAACGTCGCCATACCTGCCGTGCCCCGCGCCGATCGAGCCGCCACGGCGCAGCAGTCCGGGTCACGTGAGGCGATCCAAGCCAAGGCGGCCCTGGCGCCCGCGGTGCCGCTGGTCGCCCACGTCCAGTCCCGTGTCGCCGGGGGCTTTTCGATGCTCGGCGTGACCTGGACGGCGACGGGCGGGCCTGTGCCGGTGGTGGCCGTACGCACCGAGCGCTCCGGGACCTGGACGCCGTGGACTGATCTAGAGGTCGACCCGGACGAGGGTCCTTCCTCGCAAGAGGAGCCGACCGCGCGCGGCGGGACGGCACCGGTCTTCGTCGGAGACGCGGACTCCGTCGAGGTCGACGTTTACTCACCGGACGGTACGCCGCCGGCGGGCCTCTCCGTGGCGGCGATCGACCCCGGTAGAGCATCCATGGACACCGCGGTCGCCAAGCAGTCCACCACGAGCGCTGTCGCAACCGCGAAGCCGACGCGCGACGGCCTTCCGCCGATGCCGCGGATCGTCACGCGGCGGCAGTGGGGCGCTGACGAGAGGCTGGGTGACCCGTGCTGGGCACCGCGCTACGGCCGCACGTTCAAGGCCGTGTTCGTGCACCACACCGCCGGCAGCAACACCTACACGCGTCAGGAGTCCGCCTCGGTGGTGCGCGGCATCTACGCGTACCACACCCAGTCACGAGGCTGGTGCGACATCGGCTACAACTTCCTCGTTGATCGGTACGGCACCGTCTACGAGGGCCGGGCAGGCGGCATCCGCAAGGCGGTGCGTGGGGCGCACTCCGGGGACTACAACGTCAACAGCACGGGCATCTCGCTGATGGGGGAGTTCACCAACACGACCCCGACGGAGGCGATGCGGCGGTCGCTGATCACCTTGGTCGCCTGGCGGCTGGGAGTCGCCTACCAGGGCGGCTACGGGAGGGCCCGGATCAACGGGGCGGTCTTCAAGCGCATCTCAGGTCACCGGGACGCGATGTCGACGGCCTGCCCCGGTCAGCGGGTCTACGACTGGTTGCCGACGCTGCGGCGCAAGGTGAACAAACGGCTCGACAACTTCACCTCGGTGATCAAGCGCTGGTGGATCAAGACCGATCGACAGCACGGCTACCTCGGAAACGTCCGGATCGGCGAGGTTGCTGTCGGGGGTGGTCGTCACACGACCTTCACCCGCGCCCGGACCTACTTCAAGGACGGTCGCCGCCGCACGATCAGGGTAGGAGACCTGCTGACGACGTACCTGAAGGCAGGCGAGGTCAACGGTCCGCTGGGGTACCCCGTCTCGTACGTGCGCAGTCCTCGCCATGGTGAAGTCGCTGATTTCGAGGGCGGTTCCGCGTACTGGTCACCGTCAGCGGGTGGTCGCATTCTGGTCACAGGAAAGGTCCTCAAGAGATACCGTCAATCACACGGTCCACGCGGAAAGTTGGGATATCCCGAGACTGGGCTACGGACCACCGCTGACGGCTCCTACGCGCGGTTCCGGTTCGGCACCATTCGCTATGACAAGACCACCGGACGAACGACTGTGAGCTATCGATGACGCCGCACCAGACTTCCCCGCACTCGGCGCCCCGGCGCGGCCGTATCGGATGGGCGGCGGCCGCCGCGGCGCTGGTCGCACCTCTGGCGGTGACGCTCGCCGGACCGGCAGCCCACGCGGACCAGACGTACTACGTACCGATCTCGAAGTCGTGGACGATCACCGGACACGGTTACGGTCACGGTCACGGACTGAGTCAGTACGGCGCCCAGGGTGCCGCCCTCCAGGGCCGCAGCTACTCCCAGATCATCGACTTCTACTACCCGGGCACCAGCTGGACGACGGCCAAGGGGATGGTCCGGGTCCTGATCAGTGCCGACACGACCTCTGACCTGCAGGTGCGCCCGCAGAAGGGACTCACCGTCCACGACCTCACCACGAACGCCACGTGGACGTTGCCCGAGCGCGCCGGCGTGGACCGTTGGCGGCTGGTGGCCGTTCGTCGGGGCTCAGTCGTGCAGCTCCACAACGCCCGCGGGTGGCACGGTTGGGCGCTGCCCGGCAAGCAGACCCGTATCAAAGGCGCTGCTGAGTTCACCGCTACCCGCAGCGTGCTGACTCTGCTAGTGCCCGACGGCGCCGACGTCACGGCCAAGCGCTATCGCGGTGCCCTGCGGTCGGTGCCGCCGTACTCGAACGCCACGGACCGCGACACCGTCAACGTGCTCCCGATGGACAGCTACGTCCGTGGTGTCGTCCCCTACGAGATGCCGGTCTCGTGGGCTCCGGCAGCACTGCGTTCGCAGGCGGTGGCCGCACGCACGTACGCCGCTTGGCAGCGTGCGCAGAACCCGCGTCGCTACTACCAGATCTGCGACACCACGGCCTGCCAGGTGTACGGCGGCGTCACGGCTGAGCAGACCTCGAGCAATCAGGCGGTGACGGCGACGTCCCGCAAGATCCTCAGCTATCAGGGCAAGCCCGCCTTCACGCAGTTCTCCTCGTCGTCGGGCGGTTGGACCTCGGCCGGCTCGGTGCCGTACCTGCCGGCGAAGCGGGACCCGTACGACAAGTTCGACGCGAACGCCAACCACACCTGGAAGGTCACGGTCAGCGCTCGCTCCCTCGAGAGGGCGCATCCAGAGATCGGCACCCTGCAGGACCTTCAGGTCACCTCGCGCGAAGGTCACGGGATGTGGGGCGGCCGCGCGCTCCAGATCGTGCTGAACGGCTCGGCCGGCAGGGCGTACCTGACCGGCGACGACTTCCGTTGGCAGTACGGCCTGCGCTCGTCCTGGTTCTCCATCGCGCCGACCCCGATCATCGAGCGCTGGCGACAGATCGGTGCGGTCAAGTCGCCGATCGGCCGGCCGAACTCGGGAGAGTACGCCCTCGACGACGGGTCGGCCCAGAACTTCACCTCCGGACGGATCTTCTGGAGCCAGCAGACCGGCGCCAGGGAGATGATGGGACCGCTGCTGTTCACCTACCGTGCCTTCGGCGGACCCGGCTCCACACTCGGATGGCCGGAGACCGGCATCCTCAAGGCGCCGGCGCGGGGCCGCAAGGTCCGGCTGCAGGGTGGCTACCTGTTCTCCAAGCCAGGGGTGGGCGCTGCCGCCATATACGGCCCTGTGGTCCGTCGGTGGTCCACGAAGGAAGGCGGCCCGGCCGGCCACCTCGGCTTCCCGACCAGCAACACCCGGGAGGTCCGGGTCGGTCAGCGCACCGACTTCCAGCACGGCTCGATCACCTGGGTCAAGGAGACCAACACCTTCCGGGTCCGGACTACCGGCTGACGTCGCTCAGCCGGGAGAGACCACGACGACGAGGTCACCGCCCTCGACCGAACGCGGGCCGTCGAGGGCGACCCGCTCCACGGTGCCCCCGACCGGAGTGGTGATCGACGCCTCCATCTTCATCGCCTCGATCGTGGCCACCGTCTGACCGGCCTCGACGGCGGTACCGGACTCGACCACCACGCTCACGACACCGTCGAATGGCGCGCCGATCTGCCCGGGCACGGCGGTGTCGGCGCGTTCTTGCGCAGGTGCGTCGGACGACACCGACCGGTCCCGCACCGAGACCGGTCGCAGCTGCCCGTTGATGGTGCACATCACCGTACGGAAGCCCCGCTCGTCGGGCTGGCTCACCGACTCCAGCCCCAGGATCAGCCGGACACCCTCGTCGAGGTAGACGTCGTGCTCCACGTCGGAGTCCAGCCCGTAAAGGAAGTCTCGGGTGGGCAGCACGGACAGGTCGCTGTGCCGCTCGCGGGAGTCGGCGAAGTCCTTCGTCGGACCCGGGAAAAGCAGTCGGTTCAGGGTCGTACGCCGCTCCGACCTCGAGGCTGGGCCGGCCAACGCCGCGGCGTCGGACTCGCTGAGGCATCCGTCGGTCTGCTTGACCGTCCGGCCCTCCAGCGCCCTGGTACGGAACGGCTCCGGCCAGCCCCCGGGAGGATCCCCCAGCTCACCGGACAGGAAGCCGACCACCGAGTCGGGGACGTCGAAGGAGCCCGGGTCGTCTGCGAACGCAGTCGGATCGGCGTTCGAGGCGACCAGCGAGAGGGCCAGGTCGCCCACGACCTTGCTGGAGGGGGTCACCTTCACGATGTTCCCGAGGATGTCGTTGGAGGCCGCGTACATGTCCTCGATCTGCTCGAACTTCTCTCCGAGCCCGAGCGCGATGGCCTGCTGGCGCAGGTTCGACAGCTGGCCACCGGGGATCTCGTGGCGGTAGACGCGGCCGGTCGGCGCCGGCAGCCCGGCCTCGAACGGCGCGTACAGCCGTCGGGTGGCCTCCCAGTACGGCTCGAGGTCGCACACCGCCTGTAGTGACAGTCCGGTTGCTCGGTCCGTGTGGTCGGTCGCGCCCACCAGCGCGGACAGCGCCGGCTGGCTCGTGGTGCCGGCGAGAGCAGCGCTGGCCACGTCGACAGCGTCCACACCGGCCTCGACCGCGGCGATCAGCGTCGCGAGCTGGCCACCGGGAGTGTCATGCGTGTGGAGGTGGACCGGCAGGTCGAAATGCTCACGCAGCGCAGTAACGAGCGTGCGGGCCGCAGGTGCACGCAGCAGCCCGGCCATGTCCTTGATCGCGATCACGTGCGCGCCGGCCGCGACGATCCGCTCGGCCAGACCGAGGTAGTAGTCCAGCGTGTAGAGCCGCTCGCCGGGGCTGCTGAGGTCGCCGGTGTAACACAGCGCGACCTCGGCGACACCGGTTGGCGTACCGCGCACGGCGTCGATCGCGGCCCGCATCTGCTCGACGTCGTTGAGGGCGTCGAAGATCCGGAAGATGTCGATGCCCGTCTCGGCAGCCTCGGCCACGAACGCGTCGGTGACCTCGGTGGGGTAGGGCGTGTAGCCGACGGTGTTGCGACCGCGCAGCAGCATCTGGAGACAGACGTTCGGCAGCGCCTCTCGGAGCTGGGTCAGGCGGTCCCAGGGATCCTCGGACAGGAAGCGGAGGGCGACGTCGTACGTCGCGCCACCCCAGCACTCGACCGACAACAGCTCCGGCGTGAGCGCGGCGATGTGTGGGGCGACCGCGACCAGGTCGCGGGTGCGGACCCGGGTGGCGAGCAGGGACTGGTGGGCGTCGCGCAGCGTGGTGTCTGTCACCGCGACCGCCTGCTGCGCGCGCAGCGCCCCGGCGAACGCTTCGGCTCCGGTCGCGAGCAGGCGCTGCCGCGACCCGTCGGGAGGTAGGCCATCGCTGAGCTCGGGCAGCTTGCTGACCGGGTCGACGACCGTCGGCGCCTCCCCATAGGGCTTGTTCACGGTGACGTCGGCGAGGTAGTGCAGCAGCCGGGTACCGCGATCGGCCGATGACCGCGCGGTCAGCAGCTGCGGGTGCTGCTCGATGAAGGACGTGGTCACCCGGCCGGCCCGGAAGTCGGGGTCATCGAGAACGGCTTGTAGGAACGGGATGTTGGTCGCCACGCCTCGGATCCGGAACTCCGCGATCGCCCGGCGGGCTCGGTCAACGGCGAGCTCGAACGTCCGGCCGCGGCACGTCAGCTTCGTCAGCATCGAGTCGAAGTGCGCGGAGACCTCGGCGCCGGTGTACGTCGTACCGCCGTCCAACCGGATGCCCGCCCCGCCGGGAGAACGGTAGGCCGTGATCCGGCCGGTGTCCGGGCGGAAGCCGTTGGCCGGGTCCTCGGTGGTGATCCGGCACTGAAGGGCGGCACCACGAACTCTGATGTCGGCCTGACGCAGGCCCAGGTCGTCGAGCGACTCACCTGCCGCGATCCGCAGCTGCGACTGGACCAGATCGATGTCGGTGACCTCCTCGGTGACCGTGTGCTCGACCTGGATGCGCGGGTTCATCTCGATGAAGACGTGTCGACCCTCGGGGCTGACCAGGAACTCGACGGTGCCGGCATTGACGTAGCCGATCGCGCGGGCGAAGGCGACGGCGTCGGCGCAGATCCGGTCCCGCAGGTCTGGGTCCAGGTCGGGTGCGGGGGCGATCTCGACGACCTTCTGATGCCGACGTTGAAGCGAGCAGTCCCGCTCGAACAGGTGCACCACGTTGCCCGAAGCGTCGGCCAGGATCTGCACCTCGATGTGGCGTGGGTCGACGACCGCCTCCTCGACGAAGACGGTCGGGTCTCCGAAGGCGCCGTCGGCCTCCCGCATCGCCGCGTCGACGGCCTCCCGCAGCCCGTCGGGGTCGTCCACGCGGCGCATGCCGCGCCCGCCCCCGCCGGCGACGGCCTTGACGAAGAGGGGAAACGTCAGGTCACCGGCTGCCCGGCACACCTCGGCGGCGTCTCTGGAGGGCGCGATGTTGGCGAGCACAGGGACGCCGGCCGCCTCGGCCGCCGCGACGGCACTGGCCTTGTTCCCGGTCAACCGCAAGATCTCAGCGCTCGGTCCGACGAACGTGATCCCCGCGGCGGCACAGGCCTCGGCCAGGACCGGGTTCTCCGACAGGAAGCCGTAGCCGGGATACACCGCCTCGGCGCCGGCGTACACCGCCGCATCGACGATCGCGCCAGGATCGAGGTAGGCCCGGACCGGGTGTCCCCGCTCGCCGATCTCGTACGCCTCGTCGGCCTTCAGCCGGTGCTCGGAACCGCGATCCTCGTGCGGGAAGACCGCGACCGTCTTGGCGCCGAGCTCGTACGCCGCCCGGAACGCGCGGACCGCGATCTCGCCTCGGTTGGCGACCAGCACTTTCGCGAACACGCCACAACCCTAAGGGTCGCTCAACCGTGCGCACGCCACGCGAACAGTCGCGAGACGCCCAGCAACACCGACGTCTTCGCTCGCGGCAGTGCGCCTCGTCGGCACCCTCGGTCGAGCGCGGCTCAGTCGGTGATCTCGCAGAGGACCGCGCCGCTGGTCACCGTGGCACCGACCTCGGCGTTCAGGGCGGTGATCGTGCCGGCCTTGTGAGCGTTGATGGGTTGCTCCATCTTCATCGCCTCGAGCACGACGACGAGGTCCCCGGCCTCGACCTCTTCGCCTTCCTCGACGTTCAGCTTCACGATCGTGCCTTGCATGGGTGCAGCCAGGGCGTTGCCACCGGCGGCGGCCCCGGCCTTCTTCGAGGCCGCGCGCTTGGCCGGTCGCTTCGCGCCGGAGGCGGCGCCGGCCGCCAGGCCTGCCGGGAGCGACACCTGGAGGCGCTTGCCTGCCACCTCGACGGTGACGGTCTCGCGCTCGGTGGGTTCTGCGGTCTCGGTCTCGCCGGCGTACGGCGTGATGGTGTTGTCGAAATCGGTCTCGATCCAGCTCGTATAGATGCTGAAGGTCTGGCCGTCGGACGTTCCTGAGCCGGTCGAGGGACCGATGTACGCCGGGTCGTCCACGACCGCACGGTGGAACGGGATCACGGTAGGCATGCCGTCCACGACGAACTCGTCGAGGGCGCGGCGAGACCGCTCCAGGGCGTGCTTGCGGTCGCGACCGGTGACGATCAGCTTGGCCACCAGCGAGTCGAAGCTTCCGGGTACCGTCTCGCCCTGGTCGTAGCCGCCGTCCAGCCGTACCCCTGGGCCGGACGGGGCGTGCCAGCGGGTCAGGGTGCCGGGGGCGGGCATGAAGTTGCGGCCGGCGTCCTCAGCGTTGATCCGGAACTCGATCGAGTGTCCGTCGACCGCCGGGTCGTCGTAGCCGAGCTCCTCGCCCGCGGCGACGCGGAACATTTCTCGGACCAGGTCGATGCCGGTGACCTCCTCGGTCACGGGGTGCTCCACCTGTAGGCGGGTGTTGACCTCGAGGAACGAGATCGTGCCGTCCTGTCCGACCAAGAACTCGCAGGTCCCCGCTCCGACATAGCCGGCCTCGCGCAGGATCGCCTTGGACGAGTCGTAGAGCGTCGTGAGCTGCTCGTCGGACAGGAACGGTGCAGGAGCCTCCTCGACGAGCTTTTGGT
>JBBSPA010000086.1:0-15962 GCA_038259225.1 Propionibacteriales bacterium | reverse complement strand
CGGAGGTCGGGCTCTTGCGCCTTCGCTTCGCTCTTGACGGCGCTGCGAGTCCTCGCCCTCCACTCCCCCACACAATTCGGCCCACTCAATAGTCGGACGTCACTCGGTGGTCGAGCGTCACCCGGTGGTCGAGCGTCATCGGTGGTCGAGCCTGTCGAGACCCCCGAGCCCAACTCCGGTGGTCGAGCCTGTCGAGACCCCGAGCCCTACTCCGGTGGTCGAGCCTGTCGAGACCCCTGAGCGGTCCCACGGTGCGCGCGGCGGTGCGGAGGTCGGGCTCTTGCGCCTTCGCTTCGCTCTTGACGGCGCTGCGAGTCCTCGCCCTCCACTCCCCCACACAATTCGGCCCACTCAATAGTCGGACGCCACCCGATGGTCGAGCGTCACCCGCTGGTCGAGCGTCCCCCGGTGCTCGAGCCTCACCCGGTGGTCGAGCTTGTCGAGACCCCAAGCCTTCGTACGGTGCACGCGGTTGCATCCGGTCAAGAATCTTGGGAAACCCTTGTGGATAACGGGTCTGGGGGTCGGTGCCGGTCCGGAACTGTCGGTGCGGGGCCCTAGTGTGGAACCTATGAGCTCGACCCTGCTTCCCCCGGACGCTGCCGGCATCGGTGATGCCTTCGCCGCCAGCTTCGCGGTGATCCGGGACCAGCTGGACGCCCTGGTCGACACCACGACCTGGTCGTTGGACGAGGCCGGCCTGGGTAGCCGGCTCACCGAGGTGCTGGCGATCCGGGCGCAGGTCGAGGAGGTCACCGCCCGGCTGGTCGCCGAGACCGAACACCGTGACCTGCCGCACCGCCACGGCGCCTCGTCGACCACAGCGCACCTGATGGCCACTCACCGGCTCTCGGCCCGCGCAGCCGCGCAGATGGTGTCCACCGCCCGACGGCTCCACGCCGCCTCGGGGCTCACCGAATCGACCCGGGTCGCGGTCGCCACCGGCCGGCTGTCGGCCGAGCAGGGAGTGGTGGTCGCCGACGCGATCCACCGGCTCGGGCCCAGCACCGACCCGGCCCGGCTGGCGGCCGCCCACATCGACCTGCTGCGACACGCCCAGACCCTGCCCTACGCCCAGCTGCGGATCGCGGCCAACCATCTGGTCGAGGTGGTCGACCCCGACGGCGCCGACCAGATCTTGGAAACCCAGCTGCGCGACCAGGAACGCCGCGCCCTGGCCTCAGCGAGCCTGGTCGGTCAGTACGGCCCGGACGGGATCACCCGCGGCCGGTTTACCCTGCCTAACCTGACTTTTGCGATGCTCAAGAAACATCTCGAAGCCCTCACCGCACCCCGACGCAGCACCACCAACGGTAGCGGCGACACTGGCACCGGCGTCAACGCTGCCGGCACCGGCAGGGTGGGCGATGTCGAAACCGGGATCGGGCAGCTGCCGTACGCGACCCGGATGGGGCAGGCGTTCTGTGAGCTGATCGACCACCTGCCCACCGAGGGCCACCCCCAACACGGTGTCGCCAACGCCACCATCGTGGTCACCCTGGACCACGACACACTCCAAGCCGGGGTCGGGGCCGCCCTCCTAGACACCGGCGGCCCGATCTCGATCAGCCAGACCCGCCGACTGGCCTGCAACGCCGCCCTCATCCCCGCCGTACTAGGCGCCGACTCCCAGGTCCTGGACCTCGGCCGGACCCGACGCCTGTTCGACCGGCACCAACGCCTCGCCCTGGCCACCCACGACCGCGGCTGCATCTTCCCCGGCTGCCAGCGACCCCCGGCCTGGTGCGAAGCCCACCACCGCACCCCCTGGACCCGCAACGGACCCACCGACCTGACCAACGGCTGCCTGCTCTGCTCCTTCCACCACCACCTGATCCACCAAGGCGAATGGCACCTCACCCTGGCCCCCGACGGCATCACCGACGTCATCCCACCCACCCGGATCGACCCCCACCAACACCCCCTCCGACACCAACGCTTCAAACCCCGACCCCCCTGATCACGCAGCCCGCCCAGGGGTCTCGACAAGCTCGACCACCAACGTCCGCACGACCACGGACGTCGACTGAACGCTGACGTCCGCTGAACGCTGACGTCCGCTGAACGCTGACGTCCGCTGAACGCTGACGTCCGCTGATCGAGCCTGTCGAGATCACCGCACGCCCAGGGGTCTCGACAAGCTCGACCACCGAGTCCGCTCGACGACCGACGTCCGCTGAACGCTGACGTCCGCTGATCGAGCCTGTCGAGATCACCGCACGCCAAGGGTCTCGACAAGCTCGACCACCAAGACCGCACCTCGAGGGGTCTCGACAAGCTCGACCACCAAGTCCGCACGACCACCGAGGGCGCTCGACCACCGACGTCCGCTGATCGAGCCTGTCGAGATCACCGCACGTCAAGGGTCTCGACAAGCTCGACCACCGAGTCCGCTCGACGACCGACGTCCGCTGAACGCTGACGTCCGCTGATCGAGCCTGTCGAGATCACCGCACGTCAGGGGTCTCGACAAGCTCGACCACCGAGGAGCCAGCTCGACCACCGAGTCCGCACGCCCGGGGGTCTCGACAAGCTCGACCACCAAGACCGCTCGCCACCGAGTCCGCTCGCCACCGAGGGCGCTCGACCACCGACGTCCGCTCGACCAGCGAAACCGGTGAAGGGTTAGGCGACGCTGGGGTGTGGGCCTTGTGGCGGCTGAACGCTGACCATGTCCTCCGAGGGCATGAGGATCCACAGGATCGGGTAGACCAGGATCTGGCTCCCGGGGACGACCATGAGCACCAGCACGAACAGAAGTCGTGCGGTCCATGGCGTGAGATTGAACCGTCGGCCGAGGCCACTGCACACGCCGCCGAGGACTCGCCGCTCGCGTGGTCGGACCAGACCCTGCCGGGCAAAGCTCTGGCGAATGTCGTTCATGGTTGACGCACTTCCTTCTTGTCCGTGTCCAAGGCAATCTGCCTGACCCCTCTACTGTGCCTCGCCGGGCCGCCCGGGTAATCGGGTGCAGCCCTGAACCGACCCTCACATGTGTGTCTGCCTGCCTCAGGGTCCCGGGAGCCAACTCGGAGCGCCCTACAGCTGCTCAATGGCTTCGGCGACCTCCGTCACCGGCCGACGTCCATCGAGCTCGGCCGTGGCTCCTCGTCTCAGGAGCGGTTCGACATTCTCGACGTACCGAGCGATCTCTGCGCGCTCGGCCACTGTCTTGCCGTAGGGGTTGTTCGGACCCTGGCCACAGCCCCACCTTCGCTGAAGAGGTTAGACGACGCTGAGCGGGAGGGACCGACCGAGCAGGCTTCGTTTCACCACGGGCAGGTCAGCGGCCATCGTCGCGAGCACCTGGGCTGCCGGTGACTCCGGCCCCGACAGGACCACCGGCGTACCGGCGTCCCCGGCCAGCCGAGTGGCCGCGTCGAGCGGGATGCTGCCGAGCACCGGTGCGCCCAGTCGGGCGGCGAGGTCGGCTCCGCCATCGCTGCCGAAGACGTCATTCGTGGCACCGCAGCAGCGGCACTCGACCGCCGTCATGTTCTCCACGACGCCGACAACCGGAAGCCGCGCGTCCAACGCCATCCGACCGACCCGGGCGGCCACGTCGACGGCCGCCGCCTGAGGCGTGGTCACCACGACGAAGCCGGCGTCGGGCAGCTGTTCGAGCAGGGACATCTGTACGTCGCCGGTGCCTGGGGGGAGATCGACCAGCAGTACGTCGAGGTCGCCCCAGGCCACGTCGTTCGTGAACTGCTCGATGGCCTTGTGCAGCATCGGCCCTCGCCACAACACCGGCTCGTCATCCTGGACGAAGAAGCCGACACTCATCAGCCGGACCCCGTGCGCGCGCAGCGGCAGCATCATCCCGGCGACCGCGACCGGTGGCCGGCGGACTCCCATCAGACGCGGGATCGAGTAGCCCCAGACGTCGGCGTCGAGGATGCCCACGCGACGCCCCTGCTGAGCGAGCGCCACTGCGAGGTTGGCAGTGACCGTCGACTTGCCGACACCGCCCTTGCCGGACGCGATCGCATAGACCTGTCGCTCGCTGCTCAGCCGGGACCGCTCGGCGCGAGACCGCAGCAGCTGTCCCAGCGCGACGCGGCGCCGTTCGTCCAGCAGGGTCTCCTCGATCCTCGGGTCGCAATCCGGCTCGACCGAACGTACGGCCTGGCGCACCCGGTCGAGCAGCACCTCGTTGTCCTGCGCATCACGCACGAACACCCGCAGGGACACGGTGATCCCGCCCCGTCCGTCGGTCTCCACGTCGTCGAGCAATTCGAGCTCGGCTATCGTCAGCGACGTCTGCGGTTCGACCACCGCCTCCACGGCCGTCAAGACCGCGTCGCGTCGTAGACGACGTTCCTCACCGGATCGTCCGGAGGCCGGCTTCCACCGCAAGCCCGGCTTCCACCGCAAGCCCGGAGACGCTTCGGAGCTCATGAGGTCTCCTGCACGCGATAGGCGGAACGCTTGGGCATGACGGGTCGCATCATGAACTCCGGTCGGCGCTGGTTGTCGGGCCCAAGAGTGGCCCGCGTCTGCGACAGCCACTCGGCGTACACCTCCCGAGACCGAGCGGTGTCGACGAACACGTCGCCGTACTCGTCGCCGTCGTGAGCAGGCTCCATCCGGATGTTCTGGAGCCAGCAGTGCATCCCCGACCAGGGATCGGGCTGGACCGGGAAGGTGAGGTTCTGGTGCACGCCGGGGTCGTCCCAGAAGATCCGGCCGCTGTCGGGGTCGACGGACTCGAACGAGCCCACACCCGAGACGTAGCGGAGGAACCAGCTGGTGTCACCGTCGGGATGGCTCAGGTCGACGCGACCCGTGACCCACCGGCTGCCCTCGTCGTCGCGCAGCCGCCACCGGCCCATGTGATGTGAAAGCGCACAGACGCCGGGACGGATCGCCTCGGTTGACCAGACGCGGGCGACGAAGTAGCCGATCCGGGTGTTCACCCGGACCAGGTCGCCGGTGGCCACACCGTGCCGCGAGGCGTCCTGGCTGTTCAGCCACAGCGGGTGGGAGTTGCTCAGCTCGTTGAGGTACTTGGCGTTGCCTGACCGCGTGTGGATCAGCGTCGGCAGCCGGAAGGTCGGAACCAGGACCAGCTCGCCCGCGTCGAGGTCGATCTTGCGTCGGCTCACGTGCGACTCGATGTAGCCGGGCGTCGCATGCTCCGGCCAACCCCAGTCGCGCATCGCGGTGGAGTAGATCTCCAGCTTGCGCGAGGGAGTCAGCCACCCGAACGTCGGATCACCATCCGCGTGGACGACGCCGACAGCGCCGGCCTCGCCGACCAGCGGGACCTGGGTCTCGAGCGTCACCGGCTTGCGCAGGACGCCTAGAGAGTCGGGTACGGCGCCGTCGGCCTCCTCCTCGGTCAGCGCGCGCTCGTCGACCCGGTAGATGTCGGACTCGACCTCCACGACTCCGAACTTGCGCATGTACGCCAGCGGGGTCAGGGCGAGTGCGGCCGCCTTCTCGGGGAGCCCTGGCACGTTGTTCTCGAAGATGTAGCGGTAGTACTCATCGACGGTGACCTTCTCTCCGGGACGGTACGGGGACTCGAAGTAGCGACGGATCCCGAGAGAACCGTCCGGGTCGATCCGCCAGGACAGCTCGAACCAGAACTCGTTCTCCTCCCAGACCTCGCCCGGGTTGACGTCGCGGGTGTCGGTGAACTCGTGGCCGAGCTTCTCCATCGCGACCCGGCGTACGGGCTGACGAAAGCCCAGCCACTTGCCGGCATGGGTTTCATAGGAGTGGGTGTCGTGCCGTTCCGTGGAGTGGCCCATCGGAAGCACGTAGTCGGCGAACTCGGCCGTCTCCGACCAGGTCGGCGTGAGCGCCACGTGGCAGCCGACCTGCGCCTCGTCGGTCAGTGCCTCCATCCAGCTGAAGCCATCCGGATTGGTCCAGATCGGGTTGTAGACCCGGGAGAAGTAGACGTCCAGACGGCCACGGCTCCCGTCCTTGAGGAAATGCGGCAACAACATCGACAGCTCGTTGGTGGCCAGCGGGTACTCGCGTGGCCAGATGAGCTCGTTCCAGCGGTCGTGGCCACCGGGCATGTCAGGACCGTGCGGGATGAACTTGTCCCAACCGTTCGGGCTGGTCCCGCCCTCGGTGCCGACGCTCCCGGTCAGGACGACCAGGAAGAACAGGGCGCGCGCCACCATCCAGCCGCCGTAGTTGCCCGCGGCGGCGGAGCGCCATACGTGCGCCGACAACCGGCCGTCGGACTCCGCCACGATGTGCGCCAGCCGCTCGACCTCCTCGACCCGGATCTGCGCCTCCTGCGCCGCGAACTCGAAGGTGTAGTCCTCGTAGTCCGCGCTCAGCCGGTCGAGGAACACCTCGAAGTCCACGTCCGCGTCGGGATGCAGCTGCTGTAGGTAGGTCTGCCAGTTCGTCCAGCGCTTCAGGTACGCCGTGTCGATCGTGCGCGTCCGCAGCAGGTACGCCGCGATCGCCAGCAAGATGGCGGCCTCGCTGCCCGGCCACGGCGTCATCCACATGTCGGCGTGCGAGGCGGTGTTGGAAAGTCGCGGGTCGAGGACGACCAGCTTCGCGCCCTTCGCCTTGCCCTCCATGATCCGCTGAGCGTGCGGGTTGAAGTAGTGGCCGGTCTCGAGGTGACTGGACAGCAGCAGGATCACGTTGGCGTTCGCATGGTCTGGTGAGGGCCGGTCGTAGCCGCCCCACAGCGACAGTCCCAGCCGTGCTCCGGCGGAGCAGATGTTCGTGTGGGTGTTGTGCCCGTCGACCCCCCAGGCCAGCAGGAACCGCTCGGCGAACCCGTCCTCCCCGGGCCGGCCGACGTGGTACATCACCTCGTCGTGCCGCTCCTCCTGGAGCGCCTTCCGGATCCGGCCGGCGATGTCGTCCAGCGCCTGGTCCCACGACACCTGCTCCCAGTCGCCGCCACCCCGCGCTCCCTTGCGCCGCAGCGGGTACAGGATCCGCTCCGGGTCGTCGATCTGGTTGATCGTGGCCGGGCCCTTGGCACAGTTGCGGCCCCGCGAGCCGGGGTGTGCGGGGTTGCCCTCGACCTTGCGGATGGACAGGTCGTCCTTGTCCACGTAGGCGAGCAGGCCGCACGCGGACTCACAGTTGAAGCACGTCGTCGGCACCAGCATGTACTCGTGCGGGACCTTGCGCGGGTGCGCCTTTGCGTCGTACTCGACGTGGTGGTCCCACGCACTGACCGGTGGGTAGTTCCGCAGCCCCCACCGCGTGCGGAGGCCGGGCAGGTCGGAGTCCGGCCGCGTGGGCTGGGCGTCGTCGACGCTCATCGTCGTTCCTCTCGGCTGAGTACGGAGCTCGTGGTGTCTCTCGAGACGGACCACCGGGACAGCGTCATGACAGCGGGACGTCCTGGCCGGCCCTGACGAAGACGCTTTCGTAGGCCAGCAGGGCGGGATGGACCAGTACGGCGGCCATCAGCGCGGCCGACGAGACCGGCCCGTTCCAGTCGAACGCCGCGACGACCAGGGCCAACGCGGCCACCCCCACAGCGCCGAGCCAGAACGTCGTCGCGTAGCGCCCGTGGGTGATCATCCGAGCGGCCACGGCAGCGCCGCGGGTGGCGTGTCGGCCGGCGTACTCCGGCACGAGCATCGCCAGGTGACCTGCGGCCCCGACCACCAGGGCACGCGTCAACAGCTGCTCCCCCTCGGTCGGGATGTCCACGAACGGGATCAGCAGGATCTGGGCGCCGGCGCCGACCATCACAGCCTGGACGGCCAGGTGCCAGAACAGCAGCCGTGACTGCCACAGGTCGCGTCCTTCGGCCTGCCCGAACAGCAGGCCCGTGTACGCCGCGGTCATGAAGCCGGCAAGTGCGGCCGGTGCGGCGATCACCCGGATCAGTCCGGTCTGGTCGAAGACGCCGGCCAGCAGCCACAGCCCGGCGAGCGCCGCGTACACGGCGAGCACGACCGATCCCCAGAACAGCCAGGAGGTCGGGTTGGGCTTGAGGAAGATGTAGAGGAAGCGCTCGGGTCGCTTCAGGTCCCAGACCAGCAGAATTCCAGTGACGGCTGTGCCGAACAGTGCCACAGCCGGTGCCACGATGGTGCCGATCACCCCCAGATCCACGCCGAGCACGAGCGCGAGTGCGGCCAGCATCACCGCGCCGGCGCCGAAGGCCTTGGTCCACAGATAGGTGGTGACGCGCCAGCCCCAGGGCCGTGGATGCGCGGTGTTCAGCGTGGTCCTGGCGTGGGTGACGGGGTCGACGGGCAGGTCGACAGAGACCTCACTTCGGTGCGGATCGGGCTGGGCCCAGAGATAGGTGTCGTCCGGCGGAGCCGCCAGCGGCTCGAGTACCGCCCGCTCGGCCCCGAGGTAGAACACGTTCGGGCCGGTGTTCTGCTCAGGAGCGCGAACGGCCGTCTCGTGGGTCGAGACCAGCGTGGCGATCGCGCTGTCGGGATCGTCGAGGTCACCGACCCAGATCGACTCGGTCGGGCAGACCACGACACAAGCCGGCTCCAGGCCCTCGTCGACGCGGTGCGCGCAGAAGTTGCACTTGGCAGCGGTGTTGCTGTCCGCATCGATGTAGATGGCGTCGTAGGGACAACCCTGCATGCAGGCCTTGCAGCCGATGCAGCGATCGCTGTCGAAGTCGACGATGCCATCGTCCCGCTTGAACAGCGCCTGCGTGGGACACACCTTCACGCACGGTGCATCCGTGCAGTGGTTGCAGCGCATCACCCCGAAGTCGCGGGTGGTCGAGGGGTAGTCGCCCTGGTCGACGTACTTCACCCAGGTGCGGAACTGCCCGACCGGGACCTGGTGCTCGGTCTTGCACGCCACGGTGCAGGCATGGCATCCGATGCAGGTGCGCTGATCGATCGCGAAGCCGTACCTCACCGAGACCTCGCTCCGCTCAGGATTGACGGGTGAGCGCTGTGACAGCCGCTTCGACCTCGGACCGGCTTCCCCGGTTGTACGGCAGCTTGCCGAGCATGGTGCCCATCATGCAGGTGTTGCTGAGGGCCGCGAACACCAGACCGCCACCGACACCACCGGCGAGGAACTTCGCGCGGGGCACGACCGTACTTGCCAGGACGCTACCGGCCACCAGTCCCCCGGCGACCAGGCGCACCTGGCGCTCCAGGGTCCACTTGGGCTCGCCGTGCTCGACCTCACCGCCGCCGGACTGCCAGGCGGCGATGCCACCGTCGAGCACGAGTGCGTCGACGCCGAGCGGCTCGAGAACTTCCGCCGCCTGCCGTGATCGCGCTCCGGTCTGGCAGAGCACCACCACCGGTACGTCGGGCCGCTGGGAGAGCCGCTCGGCATAGCGCGGCAGCACCGGGAGCGGCACATTGTGGGAGCCGGCGATACGGACACCTTCGAACTCCCCCGGTGTACGTACATCGAGCAGCCGAAGAGAGTCTCGTCCGAGTCGGGCCTGGAGATCTGGCGTGGACAGTGTTGCAGTGGTCATCATCAGGTCCTTGTCGCGTGAATGAGTAAGCGTTGGTCGGTGCCGGCGTCGCAGCGGCGTGCCCGAGGGTGGCCGGTCCGCGGGACCAGTTGGTGTCAGTCGGTGGTCAGCCCTAGCTCCACTGCTTGGTCATAGTCGTCGTCGATCAGGACGACGTCGTGTCCGGCCCGGTCCAGCAGGCTCGCGGCGATGGAGGCGCGGTAACCGCTCGCACAGTGCACCCAGACCGGTGTATCGGGTACGTCGTCCAGTCGCTCGAGGAGAGCGTGCAGGGGGATGTGCGCGGCCCGCGGCAGGTGGCCGGCCTCCCACTCGTCGTCACGCCGCACGTCCAGGACGACCGGTCCGTCGCCGGACGAGCGCTCGCGTTCGACGTCGGCGAACGAGGCCCGAACGTAGCCACGCACCGCGCCCTCGCCGGCAAGCTCCTCGACGTCACCGACGGCCGCGCCGTCAGGTCGGTCGATCCCGATCCGCACCAGCTGGCGCTGGGCATCCGCAACCTGCTCAGGACTCTCGCCGATCAGGGTGAGCGGTGTCCCCCACGGGATCAACCAACCGAGGTAGGTGGAGAACTGCTGGCCGAGCGCGATCCCGATCGTGCCACCGACGTGCTGGCCGGCGTACGCCACCTTGTCCCTGAGGTCGACGACCCAGTCCCCTGCCGCGATCCGCTTGTGGAGCGCGTCGCGGTCCACCGGCTGCGGCGGCGAGAGGTCGATCGGTCCGGCACCGTCGCGGTTGCGGGCACCCATATGGGCGTAGTAGCCGGGGTAAGCGGTGAGCCCGGCGACCAGCCGCGTCACAAATGCGTCCTCATCGTCCTCGACGAGTGCGTCGTTGTGGCCCTTCTCCTCAGCGATCGTGCTGCTGTCGCCGCCGGCCGATGATCCGGACGAGCAGAAGCTGCCGAACCCGTGTGTCGGGTAGACCGCCGTGTCATCGTCGAGCAGGTCGGCAAGCCGCCGCGCTGAGTGGTACTGGGCCCGGGTGAGCTCATCAGTGCGGTCGGGATCGACCAAGTCGGTCCGTCCGACGCTGCCGTACAGCAACGATCCGCCGCTGAACACGGCGGCGGGCGATCCGGAGGCGTCCCGGACGGCGTAGGACAGGTGGGTGTCGGTGTGGCCGGGGGTCGCGATGACCTGGACCCGCAACGTGCCGACCTCGAGCTCGTCGCCGTCAGCTGCCGGGTGCCGGGCGAAGCGGACGTGGTCGTCACCGGAGACCACATAGGTGGCGTCGTGGTGGTCGGCGAGCGCGAGCCCGCCGGAGACGTAGTCGTTGTGGATGTGTGTCTCCAGGACCATGTCACAGCGGACCCCGAGCCGATCCAGGACCGCCTCGACCCGGTCCAGGTCGCGTTGCGGATCGATCACGACGGCGACCTGCCCGTCGTGCGCGACATAGCTGCGATCGCCGAGGTCGCTGGTCTCGATCACGTCCACCTGAAGCTTGCCCATCGCCATCCTCTACAGGTCGCGCTTGAATCTCTGGTACGAATGACCGTACATTACGGAGCACCCTACGGCGAGCGACCCGTTCAAGCAAGACCGGGCCACGCACGACCACGACCGAGCACGAGCCAGCACAGCAAGGAAGAGAGAACCGTTGTGAACAGCGCGAGACCGGTTGGCCCCCAGGCCGTCGACCGAACGAGCGCGCTGCCGCTGTGGGCTCAGGTCCATGCCGATCTTCAGCATCGGCTGGAGCGTGGTGAGTTCAACGCCGCCTTCCCCGGCGAGCTGGCCTTGGTCGGTGAGTACGACGTCAGCCGGCATACCGTTCGAGAGGCGCTGCGACGGATGCGGGACCAAGGCGTCGTGACCGCCGAGCGGGGACGTCCGCCCCGGGTAACCGCGCCGACCGAGTTCGCGCAGCCGGTCGGAACGCTGTACAGCCTGTTCGCCGCCGTCACCGAGTCCGGACAACGACAAGACAGCACGGTCCGGGTGCTCGACACCCGTGCTGACGGGGTCGTCGCGTCCCGGCTCGGTCTCGAGGAGGCAACCCCTCTGGTCTTCCTCGAGCGGTTGCGGCGCGCCGACGGCGAGCCGCTGGCGCTGGACCGGGTCTGGCTACCGGCGCAGGTCGCCGCCCCGCTTCTCGATGCCGACTTCAGCAATACCGCGTTGTACACCGAGCTCGCGCGCCGATGTGACGTTCGGGTGTCAGGCGGAAGCGAACACATCCGCGCGGTCGTGCCCTCACGTGCCGAGCGCGCGTTGCTTCACATGCCGGACGACGTTGCCGCCCTGGCCATCGACCGGCTCGGCCACAGCAACGGGACCCCGACCGAGTGGCGACACACTCTTGTGCGAGGAGATCGGTTCGCCGTGACCGCGGACTTCTCGCGTACCAGTGGCATCCAGCTCGGATCGCGCGCCTTCGGCTCGTCCGTCCCGGTCGCTCGCCGCCGTCGCGCGGCCGTCCGGCACGCCGGCCGCTGACGTTCCGAACGCTCGCCACCGTGCTGGGCCAACGGGTCGCGACTAAGGTTTCGCAGCGGAGCCTGTCCGTCGGCTTTGCTTTGTGGAACGGCCCTGGGATCATCGGCGGCTATGGGGAACCACCGCAGTGCCGGGTCCGGCGTCATCGGGTTCGCGGGCCGGGTCGTAAGCGAGACGTCCGACGCACGACACCACCTGATCCTGGGCGACAGCCCGCTGCCCGTCGTAGGGACGGCCCGCGTCTACGTGTGCGGCATCACGCCCTACGACGTGACCCATCTCGGGCACGCGTCGACCTTCGTCTGGGCCGACCTGCTGGCCTCGGTGATCCAGCTGACCGGTGCGCACACGTCAAGCTGTCGCAACGTGACCGATGTCGACGACGTTCTGACCCGCGCCGCCGGCGAACGCGGGAAGCCATATGACCAGTTCGCGCTGACGCAGGAGTTCCTGTTCGACCAGAACATGCGTCAGCTACAGGTGAAGGCCCCGGACCACTCCCCGCGTGCTCGTCACCACATCGCCGCCGTGCAGCAGCTCTGCGACGCGATGCTGGAGGCGGGTACGGCATACCAGCGGGACGAGCAGGTGTACTTCCGAGCCGGCCAGCTCCTCGAGGGCACGGGACTGGATCTCGAGGAGGCGTTGACGCTCAGCGCCGAGCACGGGGACGATCCCGACGACCCGCGCAAAGAGCATCCTCTGGATGTCCCCGTGTGGAGGTCGTCGAACGAGCACGAACCGGCCTGGCCGAGCCCGTGGGGCTGGGGTCGGCCTGGTTGGCACGCCGAGTGCGCCGCGATGTCGATGGCCATTCACGGGGCCAGCGTCGATGTCCTGGTCGGGGGGCAGGACCTCACGTTCCCGCACCACGCGTACCAGGCAGCCATGGTGGAGAGCGTGAGCGCTGTCTCCCCGTTCGCGCGTCGACAGATGCACGTGGGTACCGTGCACCGGGATGGCAACAAGATGGCGAAGTCCACGGGCAATCTGGTCCTGGTGGACGAGGTGCTTGCGGACCACCCGGCGGCCGTCGTGCGGCTCCACCTGTTGGACCGCGTGTGGGGCGAGCCCTGGGAGTACGACGCCGACGCGTTCGCCACGACCACCGAGCGGCTGCGTGTACTGCACTCGGTGGCCGGAAGCGGGACCGGGTCACTCGAGGCGGTCTCTGCTGTCGTCGATCGACTCGTGACGGACCTCGACGTTGCGGGAGCGGTTGACATCGCGCTGGCCGAAGGCGGGGAGGCTTCGCGCTGGCTCACGTCGTTCCTCCGCCTGGTCTGACGCGTCCGCGGCCGAGAGCGGAACAGGTCTGAGTGCCGGCGTGCACCGGTGCCGTCCGGCTGATCATCTCAGTGCCACAATGACGCGATGAGCTGTGACCCGCGGCACCGAACGGTCGCCGCGCCGGTCCAGCCCAGGCACGAACCGGCCGAGGCACTCGCGATCTGCGCTGAGTTCGCGGACACGATGGCCAGCCGACGTACGATCCGGGACTTCAGGCCCGATCCGGTCCCGCCGGGACTGATCCGAGAGGCGATCCGAGCCGCAGCCAGTGCGCCGAGCGGCGCCAACCTCCAACCGTGGCGATTCGTGGTGGTGACGGATCCCCACCGCAAGCGTCTACTGCGCGAAGGCGCCGAGGCCGAGGAACGACGCTTCTATGCCGGCCGCGCGTCGGAGGAGTGGCGTGCCGCGCTGGCGCCTCTCGGCACCGATTGGCACAAGCCGTTCCTCGAGTTGGCACCCGTGGTCATCGTGGTCTTCGAGGTACACCGAAGCGACACCACGCCGAGGCCGTACTACGCCAAGGAGTCGGTCGGAATCGCGGTCGGGTTGTTGCTCGCCGCGTTGCACCGCGCCGGGCTCGCGACCCTCACGCACACGCCCTCGCCGATGCGCTGGGTCAACGAGGTCCTCGGGCGGCCTTCGCACGAGCGTCCCTTCGTGGTAATTCCGGTGGGGTACGCCGCGCTCGACGCCGAGGTGCCCGACATCGTCCGCAAACCCCTCGACGACGTGCTCGTCGAGCTCGAAGGGCCGCCCGAACCGCGACCGAACCCTTGATCTCGACCAGCTCGATCAGCGGCAGAACTCGATCAGCGGCAGAACTCGATCAGCGGCAGAACTCGATCAGCGGCGGAGCTCGATCAGCGGGCGCAACAGTTTCCAGGTTTGGCAAGCGGTGCCGACCTGCCAGGGTGGTCAGGGTGACCACGCACACGGAAACCAGCCGGACCACCGAGATCACCGAGGTGAAGCTGGCCAGCCTCCGTTGGTGGAATCTCGGGCTGACCGTGCTGCACCTGGCCCAAGGGTTGGCGATCATCGTGCTCGCGGGCGGCTTCGCGATCACAGTCACCTCGGTCTTCCCCGAGGGGCCGCCAGGAACCGCTCCGCCTGCACCGGAGGCACTGTTCGACGTACGCATCGGTGCAGCGGTCGCCGCCTTCCTCGGACTCGCAGCCCTCGACCACCTGCTCACGGCCACGGTGCTGCGCCGGGTCTACGAGCGCGACCTTCAGCGCGGGATCAACCGGTTCCGATGGGTCGAGTACTCCGTCAGCGCCACGGTGATGATCATCCTGATCGGCTTCTACTCCGGCGTCACCAGCATCAACGCCGTGATCGCCGTCAGCGGCGCGAACGTCGCGATGATCCTGTTCGGCTGGCTGCAGGAGCAGATGAACCCCCCGGGACGCACGTCGACGACGATGCTTCCGTTCTGGTTCGGCACCCTCGCCGGCATCACGCCGTGGGTCTCGATCGCGTTCAACGTCGTCGGGTCCGAGACCGTGCCGGGCTTCGTCTACGGGATCATCGTCACCCAGGCGGTGCTCTTCTTCAGCTTCGGCCTCAACCAGTGGCTGCAGTATCGCGGGGTCGGCAGGTGGGCGGACTACGGCTACGGCGAGTCTGCCTACCTCGTCCTCAGCCTGGTCGCGAAGTCGCTGCTCGCCTGGCAGATCTTCGCTGGCTCACTGACCACCTAGTGCCTCGGCAGCCAAGGTTAGGCGCGCGACGACGTCAGAAGGGCAGGTCGAAGGCGTCCACGTCGAGGTTGGCGGAGGTGCCGAGTCCGTGGGCGGTGCCGTCGAAGTACACCGACCAGGTTCCGGCGTTGGTGTAGACCACGTCCTCGTCCTGGACCGCGCCCAGACCGGGCACGGTGGTCGTGGCCGGGCGGTACGAGAGGTAGAAGTGCGTGTCGTCGACCCGGACGAAACCGTCGACATTGGCCGCGGCGGCGAACCCGTTGGCGGTCGCGTCCCAGATCCGGGTATAGGAGCTGGCCCCGTTCCACCGGTAGATGTCGGCGTCATCGGCCGCACCGGCCACCCCCGGCGGGTTGGTGTTGCCGAAGGTGGAGAAGTACAACGTGCCGGCCACCACACTGATCGCGTCCAGATCCTGATTGGCCGCGGTCATCCCGTGCGCGGTGCCGTCAAAGAACACCGACCAGACACCGTTGTTGTAGAACGCGACATCCTCGTCTTGCACCGTCCCCAGACCCGGCACCACCGTGTCGACACTGAACGACAGGTAGAAGTGCGTGGCGTCGACCCGGTCATAGCCATCCACGTTCGCATTAGCCGCCAATCCCGCAACACTGGCGTCGAAGACCCGACTGTGCGCGGTACCGGACCAGTTGTAGATATCGGCGTCATCAGCCGCACCGGCCACCCCCGGCGGGTTGGTGTTACCGAACGTGGAGAAGAACAACGGCCCGGACACGTTCAACACCGTGCTGCCCGCACTGCTCCAGTTCCCCGCCGCATCCCGCGCCCGCACCTTCAACGTGTACGCACCATCACCCCAGTTGCTCACATCGACCGACGCCGACAAACCCCACGGCCCAGACCCCGACACCGTCATCGGCGTCGCGTTCCCAACCCCAGGATCGGTACCCCGGAACCACTCCGCACGCACCACCGCAGACCCCGCATCAGCCGAACTCGCCGACAACGTCACCCCAGCAGCACCCTGCGTCGGATTCGGCGAAGCAACCACCGAACTCACCGACGGAGCAGTCTTGTCCACCACCAACGTCGCCGACGCCACCGAACCCCAGTTACCCGCCGCATCCT
>JBBSPA010000085.1:0-16255 GCA_038259225.1 Propionibacteriales bacterium | reverse complement strand
CTCGACAGGCTCGACCACCGGGGCGGCTCGACCGCCGGGTCTCGACAAGCTCGACCACCGGGGCGGCTCGACCGCCGGTGCAGGCTCGACCACCGGGGCGGCTCGACCGCCGGGTCTCGACAAGCTCGACCACCGGGGCGGCTCGACCGCCGGTGCAGGCTCGACCACCGGCGGCGGCTCGACCGCCGGTGCAGGCTCGACCACCGGGGCGGGCGCGGCGTCTATTAGTCTGCTCCGGTGACTGCACGCAAGGCCGAGCGGCTGATGAACCTGACCATCTGCCTGCTCGTCGCGCGGACGTTCATCCCCAAGGACCGGGTCCGGCAGGCGGTCGAGGGCTACCACGACCTCACCGACGAAGCGTTCGACCGGATGTTCGACCGGGACAAGGAGGAGCTGAGGGTCCTCGGGATCCCGATCGAGCTCGGCACGATCGACAAGGCCTTCAACGACGAGGTCGGCTATCGGATCAGCCGGTCCCGCTTCGAGCTGCCCGAGATCAGCCTCGAGGCCGACGAGGCGGCCGTCGTCGGCCTGGCGGCCCGGGTGTGGCAGCACGCCCGCCTCGCCTCGGCCACCACACAGGGCCTACGCAAGCTCCGGGCCGGCGGTGTGGACGTGGACGAGTCCGCGCTGACCATCCTCGAGCCTCAGCTGGCCACCGACGAACCCGCCTTCGACGCCGTCTTCGCGGCCGTGACCTCGCGGACCCCGATCACGTTCACGTATCGGCGTTCGGGCGCACCCGACACCACCCAGCGTCACCTCGAGCCATGGGGGATCGTCTCGTGGCACGGCCACTGGTACCTCGTCGGCCACGATCGTGACCGCGCGGCACCTCGGATGTTCCGGGTATCGCGGATCGAGGGTGAGGTCGCCGACGCCGGGCAGCCCCGCGAGTACGCCGTACCCGAGGACCTGGACCTGCGTGCTCTGGCCTCCAGCCTGGCCCCGCCCCACCCGCACAGCTCGGCCCGAGTCCGGGTCCGCCACGGTGCCGGCGACGGCCTACGCAGGCGTGCGGCGTCGGCGAGACCGGCCGAGGAGGGCTGGACGGAGATCGAGCTTCCGTTCGGCAGCGGCTCGTCGTTGGCAGAAGAGCTCACGTCGTACGGCCCCGACGTCGTGGTGCTCGAGCCGGCCGAGGTGCGCGATGCCGTCGTACGCCGACTGCGTGGTGTCCTGGAGCAGGCAGGGCAGCGCCGATGAGCGCCAACGCCCAGGAGCAGGTGGAGCGGATGCTCGCCCTGGTCCCGTACCTGCGGATCCGGGAGGGTATCCATGTCGAGGACGTCGCCCGGGACTTCGGAGTCGCCCCGTCGCAGATCGTCAAGGACCTCAAGGTGCTGTGGTACTGCGGACTGCCGGACTCCGTGACCGGCGACATGATCGACATCGACATGGATGCCCTCGAGGAGGGGGGCGTTGTCAAGCTGAGCAACGCGGACTACCTCAGTCGTCCGCTACAACTGGCGCCGCACGAGGCGCTGGCGATGATCGTGGCCCTGAGGGCACTGCGCGAGATCAGTGGCATCAGCCAGCGTGAGACCGTCGACCGCGCCCTGGCCAAGCTCGAGGCTGCTACCGGTGAGGCCGCGGCCCCGGCGACGGTGGTCGACATCCACGTCGACCAGGCCGACGCTGCGATCAGGACGGCGGTGGACGAAGCGCTGGCGAAACAGCGGCGGATGCACCTGACGTACTACGTTCCCGGCCGCGACGAGACCACGCAGCGTGACGCCGACCCGATCCGGCTGCTCTTCTCCGACGGCAAGGGCTACCTGGAGGCGTACTGCTACCGCGCCGAGGAGGTCCGGCTGTTCCGGCTGGACCGGATCACCCAGGCGCAGGTGCTCGAGGAGCCGGCATCTCCGCCGGACGGGCTTGGCCTGCACGACCTGTCCCGGGGACTGTTCCAGCCCGACCCGGAGGACCCGTTGGCCGTCATCGACCTGGACCCCTCGGCGCGCTGGGTGTCGGAGTACTACCCGATCGAGGACTCCGAAGAGCTCGGCGGAGGTCTGCTCAGGGTCCGGATGCGGTTCAGCGACCACGGCTGGTTGCAACGGCTGTTGCTGCGTCTCGGGGGAGCCGCCACGGTCGTGGAGCCGCAGCATGTGGCGACCGCGCTGCGATCCCGCGCCGAGGCGGCCCTGGCGCGCTACACCCAGGACCCTGCCTGAATTGGAGCGGGAGCACCCCTCGAGCGTAGCCACGGCGTAGGATGGAAGACGGCGGACAGCGCTCCACGGCGCTCAGATCCCTATCGGCACGAAGAGGCAGACATGAGCTCAGCGACATCCGGCCTGCACCCCACGATGGCCGCGTTCGGTGGCATCGGCGCGCCCGAGGTCATCATCATCGTCTTGGTCATCCTGCTGCTGTTCGGCGGTCGCAAGCTCCCCGAGGTCGCGCGCGGCACCGGACGTGCGTTGCGCATCTTCAAGGCCGAGACCAAGGGCCTGATGGATGACGATGACGACGACGAGGCGACCGACCACAAGGCGAGCGGCACCCAGTCAGCTCAGCAGCAGCCCACGCAGCAGATCGCCCAGACCCCTGCTGCGCCCTCGGCGACGGACCCGTCGGCACCGGCACCGGCACCGTCGTCCGCTGCCGACCCGATGCCCCCGACGCACACCGAGAAGTGATCTCGCCCGAGCCCTCGGCGTCGTAGATGGCTGTGTTCTCGCGCTCCCGCGCGCATCCTGATCCCGGCGACCGTCCACCGCCTGCTGCGGGCTCGGAAGACGAAGCCCGGATGACGCTCACCGAGCATCTGCGGGAGCTGCGGCGGCGAATGTTCGTCTCGATCCTGGCGATCTTCGTCGGGTGCGTCGTCGGCTGGTTCCTGTACGGCGACATCTCGCACCTGCTCACCGACCCCTACACCACGACTGTGCGGCGGCTGGCCAGGGAGCAGGGGATCGACTCGCAGGCCGTGATCCAAGGTGTCGGGACGCCGTTCATCCTTCAGGCGAAGGTGTCGCTGGTGTCCGGGCTGGTGCTGTCGAGCCCTATCTGGCTGTACCAGATCTGGGCTTTCATCCTGCCGGGGCTGCACCGCAACGAGCGAAAGTGGACCGTGCTGTTCGTCGCGATCGCCGGGCCGCTGTTCGCCGCCGGCGTCGTGCTCGGCTATGTCGTGCTGCCGAAGGGTCTGTCCGTCCTGATCGGGTTCACGCCCAACCAAGTGACCAACCTGGTCGACCTGAACGGCTACCTCAGCTTCGTGCTACGGATCCTGTTGGTCTTCGGCATCGCCTTCGAGATTCCGCTCTTCGTCGTGCTCCTCAACCTCGCCGGGATCGTACGCGCGCGGCACCTGTCGAAGTGGAGGTCGTGGATCATCTTCGGGACGTTCGTCTTCGCCGCGGTCGCCACCCCCTCGACCGATCCGATCACGATGCTGCTGCTGGCGATCCCGATGGTGCTGCTCTTCTTGATCTCCGAAGTGATCGCGCAGGTCGTCGACCGCCGCCGCGGGCTGCACAAGCGGGACGACTACGCTGACTACGAAGACGACGAGACCTCGCCGATCTGACCTGTCGGGTGCGCCGAGGCCCTCTTCACGCCTCGGCCACCGGGAGCAGACCATCCGCGCCTTCGACCCCTTCGACCTGCCGGACTGGCTCGGCACCAACGGCGTGCGCTTCGCAACGAGCACCGCGCTGGCGGACACCGCGCGGGTCGAGGGGAGCCTGATCTCCGAGGCCGGCGACGAGATCACCCTGGACCTGCTCGCCGTGGACGCGGCGTACCCCGAGGTGGTGTGTCCCGAGGACCATCGACGCGCGGCGCACCAGGCGTGGCAGTTCGGACAGGTGGCGTTCGTGGAGACTGGCGGCCGGGTCGCGGCCGCCGTACCGGGCACGCGGTTCGACGCTGACCTGGCCTGTGAGGTGATCCGGCGGCTGGCGAAGTCGGTCGGGGCACCGGCGAGCCACTACACCGTGTCCTTCGCGCTGTAGCCGATCAACGACCACCGCGGCGCTAGCCTCGGTCCCGTGACCCGCCCCGCTACGCGCCGCTGCGCGCTGCTCGTCAACCCGTCAGCGGCCCGGGGCAAGCACTACGGCGCGGCCGGCGCGGTCCATGCCCGGCTGGTGGCAGGTGAGCTCGACGTCACCCGGATGGAAGGCGCGGACGGTGCCGAGACGGCCGACCTGGCGCGGTGGGCCGTCGACGAGGAGTTCGACGTCCTGGCGGTGATGGGCGGCGACGGCATGGTCCACCTGGCCGTGCAGGCGTTGGCGGGATCCTCTACCGCGCTGGGCGTCATCGCCACCGGGACCGGCAACGACGTGGCGCGCTACCTCGGGCTGCCCCGGGGGAAGCCGGTCGCGGCCGCGGAGGTGATCTGCCGACAGGTGACTCGGCTGATGGACCTCGGGCAGGTAACCGGGTCCGGGTCGGCGTACTTCGCGACGGTCCTGGCCACCGGGTTCGACAGTCTCGTCAACGAGCGGGCGAACCAGATGACGTGGCCGCGCGGTCAGATGCGCTACAACCTGGCGACGCTGGCCGAGCTGCGCGTCTTCGAGCCCTTGCCGTACACCCTTGAGCTTGACGGGGACCGGGTCGGCCTGGCAGCGATGCTGGTCGCGGTGGGGAACGGTCCGTCCTACGGAGGCGGACTGCGGATGTGCGAAGGCGCCCTGTTGGACGACGGACTGCTCGACGTGGTGATCATCAAGCCGATGAGCAAGCCCGAGCTGCTGGCGGTGTATCCGAGACTGTTCCGCGGCACCCACGTCACCCACCGGGCGTACGAGCACCACCGGGTCAGCCAGGTGAGCATCGCCGCACCTGGCCTGGTCGCGTACGCCGACGGGGAGCGGCTGGGACCCCTGCCGTTGCACGTGCGCAGCGCCCAGGCAGCATTGAGGGTGTGTGTGCCCACCCGATGAAGCTGTCGACATGAGGAGCTCGCGGTGAGCGCCCCGACATCAGGCGTGTTCGCGGAGTTCGCCGGTCTGTACGACTTCGCGCTTGATCCTTTCCAGCGGCATGCGTGCGAGTCCCTGGAGCAGGGTCGCGGTGTGCTGGTCGCGGCCCCGACCGGATCCGGCAAGACCCTCGTCGGCGAGTTCGCGGTGCACCTGGCACTGGCTCGCGGTGGCAAATGCTTCTACACCACGCCCATCAAGGCCTTGTCGAACCAGAAGTTCGCCGACCTGACACTGCGCTACGGCCCCGAACGGGTGGGGCTGCTCACGGGAGACAACACGATCAACGGCGAGGCCCCGATCGTGGTGATGACCACCGAGGTGCTGCGCAACATGCTGTACGCCGGCTCGGGCACACTGAGCGGGCTGCAGTACGTCGTGATGGACGAGGTGCACTACCTGGCCGACCGCTCACGCGGCGCCGTCTGGGAGGAGGTGATCATTCATCTGCCGGAGTCGGTCTCCGTCGTCTCGCTGTCGGCCACGGTCTCCAACGCCGAGGAGTTCGGCGAATGGCTGGCGACCGTGCGCGGGGACAACGACATCATCGTCGAGGAGAAGCGACCGGTCCCGTTGTTCCAGCACGCGATGGTTGGCCAGCGGCTGTACGACCTGTTCTCCCAGTCAGACCAGGCGGACGCCGACCCGTCGGCGGTCAACCCGCAGCTGGCCCAGATCGCCCGGGACGACCATCGGCGCGCGCGCACCCGTGACCACCGGACCAAGCGAGGTGGCTACTCGCGGCATCCCAGGGGCCGGGGTCTGGTCCCGAGCCGGACCGACGTAGTCGAACAGCTCGACGCCGACGGCCTGCTGCCGGCGATCATGTTCATCTTCAGCCGCGCGGGCTGCGACGCCGCGGTCCAGCAGTGCCTGAACGCCAACCTGCGCTTGACCACCGACCGCGAACGCCGGGAGATCCGGGCGCACGCCGAGGCCAAAGCCGCGGTGCTGACTGACGCCGACCTGGACGTGCTCGGCTATCCGGACTGGCTGGAGGCACTGACACGCGGCATCTCCTCGCACCACGCCGGGATGCTGCCGGTCTTCAAGGAGTGCGTTGAGGAGCTCTTCTCGCGGGGTCTGGTCAAGGTGGTCTTCGCGACCGAGACGTTGGCGCTCGGCATCAACATGCCGGCCCGGTCTGTCGTCATCGACAAGCTGTCCAAGTGGAACGGCGAGACGCACGCGGACGTGACACCGGGCGAGTACACCCAGCTGACAGGTCGGGCCGGCCGTCGGGGCATCGACGTCGAGGGCCATGCGGTTGTGCTCTGGGCGCCCGGATTCGACCCGAAGGCGGTCGCCGGGCTGGCCTCGACGCGTACCTACCCGCTGCGTTCGTCGTTCCGCCCGTCGTACAACATGGCCGTCAACCTGGTGCGGCAGGTCGGGCGCGAGACCGCGCGCGAGCTGCTGGAGTCGTCGTTCGCACAGTTCCAGGCCGACCGGGCGGTGGTGGGCCTGGCTCGACAGGCCCGCAAGGCCGACGAGGCGCTGGCCGGGTACGCCGACGCGATCTCCTGCGACCGGGGCGACTTCATGGAGTACGCCTCACTGCGCCGGGCGTTGTCGGACCGCGAGTCGTCCATGTCCAAGCGGCGCAAGGCCGACCGCCGAGATGCGGCTCAGGAGTCGCTGGAGACGCTTCGGGTCGGAGACGTGATCGAGGTCCCGGCCGGTCGTTGGTCAGGCATCGCGGTCGTGATCGACCCCGGCATGCGCTCCCAGCGCGAAGGGCCGCGTCCGCTGGTGCTCACCGTGGACCGGCAGGCTCGCCGGCTGTCGATGGTGGACTTCCCGACTCCGGTCGAGCCACTGACGAGGATGCGGATCGCCAAGACGTTCAACGCGCGCAACCCGCAGCAGCGACGCGATCTTGCGCAGCTGCTGCGCGACCGGACCCGGGACCTGCCGCGCCCCTCCGGCAGGACGAACGGTCGTGGGCCGCGAGATCGCTCCCCGGCGCAGGAAGACATCGAGGTGACCCGGCTGCGCGACGCGATCCGCAGCCACCCGTGCCACGACTGCCCCGAGCGTGAGGACCACGCCCGCTGGGCCGAGCGCTACCTCAAGCTTCAGCGTGAGACCGAGGCGCTCAAGCGCCGGATCGAGCAGCGGACCAACACCATCGCCCGGCAGTTCGACCGGGTGTGCGAAGTGCTCGACGAGCTGGCGTACCTCGACGAGGATCAGGTCACCGCGGCCGGCTCGTCGTTGTCGCGGATCTACAGCGAGCTCGACCTGGTGGCGGCCGAGTGCCTGCGTCGTGGCATCTGGGACGGGCTGGAGGCTCCCGGTCTGGCGGCTGCGCTGTCGGCACTGGTCTTCGAGTCGCGCAACCCCGACGACGCCGAACGACCGCGGGTGCCCGGTGGTGAGGTCCGTCGAGCTCTCGGAGACACCGTGTCGATCTGGGCCGAGCTGGACGCCGTCGAACGCGACCACCGGCTCAGCTTCCTGCGTGAGCCTGACCTGGGTTTCGCCTGGGCGGCGTACCGCTGGGCCGGGGGAGCGACCCTGGAGGAGGTGCTGGACGAGGTCGACCTGGCGCCGGGCGACTTCGTCCGCTGGGTGAAACAGCTGCTCGACCTGTCCGAGCAGATCGCGGACGCCGCGGGCGACTCGCCGCTGCGCAAGGCCGCTCGCGAGGCGGTACGCGCGATGCGCCGTGGGGTCGTCGCCTACTCCGCCGAAGTCGTTACCTGACGCTCCCGCAATTCGCGGGACTGTGGGGGCACCCCCGGGGTCGGTAGGGACGTCAGGACGCGTCGTTGCCGAGGGCTTGCAGGACCCGGGTGACCGAGCCGCCGAGGCCCCACTTCTCCTGGAGCTCCGTCACGACCTCGACCCCAGGCCCGTCGAGCGGAGTGATGGCGGTGTTGAGCGTCGGAAGGTCCAGGTCGCGGGCCACGGACACCACGGTCGGCGCCACGTCGAGATAATCCGCGGCGTCGGTCAGCTTGGCCCGCACCCCAGTGGCCATCGTCGTCGTAGGGTCGGCCGCCGCCGTGCGGATTCCCGCCATGTCGCCGTACTGCTGGAGCAGGCTTGCCGCGGTCTTGTCGCCGACCCCCTTCACTCCTGGCAGTCCGTCGGAGGCGTCCCCGCGCAGGACGGCGAAGTCGACGTACTGCTCAGGCAGGATGCCGTACTTCTTCACGATCGAGGAGTCGGTGAGCACTTCTAGGTTTCCGACCCCGCGCGCGATGTAGAGGACGCGGACCTGGTTGGTGTCATCGACGAGCTGGAACAGGTCGCGGTCACCGGTGACGACATCGACGGCTTTCCGTGCCTGAGAGGCGAGTGAGCCGATCACGTCGTCGGCCTCGTAGCCGTCGGCGCCGATCACCGCGATCCCGAAGGCGTCGAGCACGGCCTCGATCATCGGGATCTGGACCTCCAGCGGGTCCGGTGTCTCCTCGACGTCCACGCCGCCGGACACTGGTCGCTCGACTCGGTGCGCCTTGTAGCTCGGGATCAGGTCGACCCGCCACTGTGGCCGCCAGTCGTTGTCCCAGCAGCACACCAGGTCGGTCGGCTCGTGCGTGCTGACGAGGCGCGCGATGAAGTCGAGCAGGCCGCGGACGGCGTTCACCGGCGTACCGTCGGGCGCCTTGACCGTGTCGGGTACGCCGAAGAACGCGCGGAAGTACAGCGAGGCGGTGTCGAGAAGCATCAACCGGGAGGCCACGGCCCGATGATGCCATGCGGGTCGACCGGCACGTGGACGAGCGGCTAGGTTCGCGGGCAGGCGAGACGGACAGAGGTGCGATGAGCGACCAGGACCCCGACGTCGATGCTCGACGTCTCTCGGCGCGTGCACTGGAACGTGACGACGCGACCGGCTGGTTCGAGGAGCTGTACGCCGAGGCCGCGCGCGGAGCGGCCGTCGTGCCGTGGGACGTCAACCAGTACCAGCGGCTCGTGGCGGAGTGGGTCAGGCGACATGGCGACGGCGGAGGGCGCACCGCGGTCGTCGTGGGCTGCGGAACCGGCCAGGACGCCGAGCTGGTCGCCAGTCTTGGTTACGAGACCACCGCCTTCGACATCGCACCATCGGCCGTCAGCGCGGCGCGTCAGCGTTACCCGGGCTCCCTAGTTGAGTACGCCGTGGCCAACCTGCTCGAGCTACCGGCGACGTGGCAGCGCGGCTTCGACCTCGTCGTGGAGTCGCTGACGGTGCAGTCGCTCCCGCTGACGCTGCGTGTGCAGGCGATCGCGGGAGTGGCGTCGCTGGTCGGTGCCGGTGGCACGCTGCTCGTGGTCTCGGGGGCTCGACCCGGCCCTGCGGACGCCACCTTCCTGGAGGCGGGTCCGCCCTGGCCGCTGGACCGCGCCGAGGTGGAGAGCTTCGCTGACCCGGGCGAGACGCAGCCGCTCGAGGTCGACGCCGTCGAGTTCATCACCGATCCTGCCAGCCCGAACGTCCGCCGCTGGCGCGCGGTCTTCACTCGAGGCGGGCGGTCCCGGCATTAGGCTCGTGGCATGACCGCTGATCTCGCTTCGCGGATCCGCCGGGTGCAACAGGCGATGGCGTCCGCCGACGTGGCCGGGCTGGTGGTGACGCCGGGCTCCGACCTGCGCTACCTGACCGGTTATGACGCCAAGCCGCTCGAGCGGCTGACCGCTCTGGTCGTGCCCGTCGAGGGAGACCCGCGGCTCGTCGTACCGGCGCTGGAGGTCGCAGAGGCCCAGCGATCGCCGGCGGCGTTGGCGGGGATGGACGTCGTGACCCACGGCGAGACCGACGACGCGTACGCCGTGGCTGCCGACACGCTGCGCGGTGCGGGTCTCGTGGCCGTGGACGACCACATGTGGAGCGTCCGCGTCTTCGCCCTCACCGAGGCATTGCGCCCAGCCAAGCTGGTGGCTGCCGGACGGCTCGTCAGTGACCTGCGGATGCGCAAGGGTGCCGACGAGGTGGCCTCCCTGCGCCAGGCCGGGCAGGCCATCGACCGCGTGCACGACCGGATGGGAGAGTTCTTGAGCGTCGGAAGGACCGAGCGTCAGGCCGCGAACCTGATCGGCGAGGCGATCGTGGCGGAGGGTCACGTCAGCGCCGACTTCGTCATCGTCGGGTCCGGCCCGAACGGTGCCTCACCGCACCACGCGGTCTCCGACCGGGTGATCCAGCACGGCGACACCGTCGTCATCGACATCGGTGGCTCGACGGCGGAAGGCTACTGCTCGGACTCGACTCGGACGTACGCCGTGGGGGCTGAACCGACGCAGCAGGTCTGTGACTACTACGCCGTGCTGCTCGAGGCGCAGCGCACCCAGTGCGACTACGCCAAACCCGGCGTGACGGCGGAGTCCGTGGACCGGATCGGCCGCAAGGTGATCGATGACGCCGGCTACGGCGAGCACTTCGTGCACCGCACCGGACACGGGATCGGCCTGGAGACTCACGAAGAGCCCTACATCGTCGAGGGCAACGCGCTGGTGCTCGAGCCCGGGATGGCGTTCTCGATCGAGCCCGGGATCTACCTGCCCGGCCAGCACGGGGCCCGGATCGAGGACATCGTGGTCACGACCGACGACGGGCTCGAACGTCTCAACACCACAAGCCGCGAGCTCGCGGTCCTCGAGGGCTAGGACAGGGAGCGGGGCGGGAGTGCCACACCACCAAGCGATCGAGGACATCGACCGGCAGATCTGCCGGCTGCTGGCCGCGGACGGAAGGATGTCGTTCACCGACCTCGGCAAGGCGAGCGGGCTGTCGACCTCAGCTGTGCACCAGCGGGTCAAGCGCCTCGAACAACGCGGCGTGATCCGCGGCTACCACGCGCACGTCGACTTCGCGGAGGTCGGCCTTCCGTTGACCGCGTTCATCTCGATCCGTCCGATGGACCCGTCTCAACCCGACGACTCACCCGAGCGGCTCACCGACGTGGCGGAGATCGAGGCCTGCCACTCCGTCGCGGGCGACGAGTCGTACATCCTCAAGGTCCGGGTCGCCGAACCGGTCGACCTCGAGGACCTGCTGGCGCGGATCCGGTCCAAGGCGAACGTCTCCACGCGGACCACGATCGGGCTCAGTACGCCGTACGAGCAGCGCCCACCCCAGCTCTAGCGTCAGTGCAGGGGGAGGGCCTTCTGGGACTCGGCGGCCTCGCGAGACGCCTTGGCGGCCTCCTCGGCGGCGGCGAGCACGTCGCCACCGTGCTGGGTCCACCAGTCCTGGCCGGCCTGGGGGAGGGTGTGGATCGGGTCGTAGTACTCGTAGGTCCGGGTCAGCGCGTCGGCGTCGGTGTGCTCGATCGACGTCCGGTAGTTCTTGGTCCAGTACGAGATGCCGTGGTCGCGGTCGTAGGACTCGAGCTGGTGCACCCAGCGCTTGCCGACGAACGGCACGTCACACACGATCCGAGGTGTCGCGAAGCCGGGCAGGTAACCCATGATCCCGTGCTGGAGCTCCTGCGCCCGAGCAACGGACACCCGCCAGTGCTCGCTGAACGGGATCATGTCGCACATGTAGAAGTAGTACGGCATGATCTGCGCGCCGTCGAGCAGCGCGAAGCAGAGGTCGAGCAGGGTGTGCGCGTCGTCGTTGATGCCACCCATCAGCACACCCTGGTTGCGCACGTCGCGGATCCCGGTGTCGAGCATCGCGCGGGTGGCCTTGGCGACCATCGGCGTCACCGAGTTGGCGTGGTTGACGTGGGTATGGATCGCGATCGATGCCTCGCGCTCGCGGGCCTTGGTGGCCAGCCGCTCCATGCCGGCCCGGACCTCGTCCTGGAGCCAGTGCTGGGGCAGCCCCATCAAGGCCTTGGTGGCGAGCCGGATGTCGCGGATGTTGTCGACGTCGAGTACTTGGTCGACGAACGACTCCAGCCGCGCCCACGGCATGTTCGCGACGTCGCCGCCGGAGACCACGACGTCGCGGACGCCGGGATTGCTGCGCAGGTAGTCCAGCATCGCGTCGATCCGGTCGACCGGCTTGAGGTTGAACTTGAGCTTGTCGATCACCGGTGTGGAGTTGCCGACCAGGTCCATCCGGGTGCAGTGACCGCAGTACTGCGGGCAGGTCGGGAGCAGCTCGGCGAGCACCTTCGTGGGGTAGCGGTGCGTCAGCCCCTCGGCGACCCACATGTCGTGCTCGTGCAGGCTGTCGCGGGTGGCGTGCGGGTGGCTCGGCCAGTCGGTACGCCGGTCGGAGAACACCGGAAGCATGTAGCGGCGGATCGGGTCGGCGTACATCAGCTCGGTAGTCGGAGTGGCGTGCGGCACCATGGTGTTCAGCATCTGCGGCGGCACGAGCATCGACATCGTCGCCCGCTGCTGCTGGTCCTGCTCGAGGTCGTCGTAGAAGCGGTCCTCGATCAGGTCACCCATCAGGGCGCGCAGCTGCTTGAGGTTCTTGACGCAGTGCGCTCGCTGCCACTGGACCGATGCCCAGTCCTCGGCGGTGACGTCCCTCCAACCGGGGAACCGGGTCCAGTCAGGCTCGACGAGCTCGACCCGCTTGTAGGGGTAGGGCTGTTCGAGACTGTTCTGCTCGGTCATGCTCACCTCACGCTACTGGGCCGGGGGCCACGTCGATCCCCGGCGATGTTTGTATCCTGTGCCGATCTCATGCCAGAGTACGGGAGAATATACGGTGCCAGCAACGCCACGCCGCAAGTCTTGCGGTTCAGGGTGGAGTGATTCCGGAGGTTTTGTGAAGTGACCCGCGCCAGTGACCCGACCGGTCTGCACCGGGTCGTAGCCCCGCCCGGAGTGCTGCCGCAGGCGGCGCAACGTCTCGACACCACCGCGGAGGTGGCCCCGGACGAGGTCCGGATCGACGTCGCCCGGCTGAACCTCGACGCGGCGTCCTTCCGACAGCTCTTCGACAAGCACGGCGGGGACGGGGACGCGGTGCGCGCCGAGGTCCTGGACATCATCCGAACCCGTGGCAAGATGCACAATCCGGTCACCGGCTCGGGCGGGATGCTGACCGGCACCGTGGCCGAGGTCGGCCCGGCCTCCACCACCGGCCTGGTCACCGGGGACGAGGTCACCACGCTGGTATCACTGACCTTGACCCCGCTGGTCGTCACCGACGACCTGGCTGCATGGGACGGGCTCAGCGAACAGGTCCCGTGCCAGGGCTACGCGATCGTGTTCGGGCGCACCATCGTCGCCAAGATCCCGACCGACCTGCCCACCGCCCTTGCCCTCGCCGTGATGGACGTGTGTGGTGCCCCCGCGCTCACCGCCCGTGTGGTCGAGGGGTACGCCGTGCGAGGTCTCAGCCCGACCGTCTGCGTGATCGGCGGCGCGGGCAAGAGCGGGTCGCTCTCACTGGCTGCCGCCAAGCGGGCCGGGGCTGCTCGCACGATCGCGGTCGTCCCCGTGCAGCGTGAGGTCGACCTGCTCGCTGACAAGAGCCTGGCCGACGTGGTGACGTTGGCCGACGCGCGCGACCCGGTCGCGCTCTCCAATGCCGTGGCCGAAGCGGGTGGTCCTGCCGACGTGACCGTTGTCTGCGTCGACGTACCCGGCTGCGAAGGTGGCGCGATCTTGTCCACCGCGCAGGGTGGGACCGTGATCTTCTTCTCGATGGCCACCTCGTTCACCGCCGCAGCTCTCGGCGCGGAGGGGCTGGCCTCGGACGTCACCATGCTGGTCGGCAACGGCTACGTCCCCGGTCACGCCGACTTCGCGGTGGACCTGCTCCGCTCGCACCCAGGAGTGCGGTCCCTCTTCGAGACCCGGCTCGCACACGAAGCGGCAGGATAGGTCCTATGGCCGTTGCTCCCGCCCGCTCGCGATCCCTGCCACCTGCGCCTGACCGGGTGCTGCTCCGGGGCGGTCGGGTCCACTCCAGCGCGTCGCCGGACGCTACCGCGATGTTCACCGTCGCGGGACAGGTCGGCTGGGTCGGACCCACGGACTCGGCCGCGGCGTACGCCGATCAGGCAGACCTGGTCGTCGACCTCGACGGCCGGCTGGTGACACCCGGCTTCGTCGACGCGCACGTCCACCTCGCGCAGACCGGCTTCGCGCTCGGCTCGCTCGACCTCGCCGCAGCGTCGTCGCCGACCCAAGCCCTTGACCTGCTGGCCGACTTCGCCCGGAGCATGGCGGGTCGGCAGTCCACGGTGCTGTTCGCCTACGGCTGGGACGAGTCGACCTGGCCGGGCCAACGGGCGTTCACCGCGGCCGAGCTCGACCGGGCCGTCGCAGGTCGGATCGCCTACGTCGCCCGGGTGGACTCGCACTCCGCGATCGTCTCCACCGCTCTGCTCGACGCCGACCCTGGCATCGTGGCGTGCGACGGCTGGCGGGGTGAGGGACTGGTCGCCCGGGACGCCCATCACGCCGCCCGAGCCGTGACACACCGGCTGTGGACCGCCGGTGATCGCGAGCACGCCCTGCGCTCCGCGCTCGCGCACGCGGCAAGCCGCGGGATCACGAGCGTGCACGAGCTCAACGCGCCGCACATCGCGCCGTTCTCCGACTTCGCAGTGCTTCGCGCGATCGCTGCGGACACGCCCGTCCCGGAGGTGGTTCCCTATTGGGGGGCGCTGCTCGGCGGAGACGTCGAGGATCCCGCTGCGGAGGGACTCCAGGGGTTCGCCGGAGACCTGTGCGTCGACGGGGCGGTCGGCTCCCGCACCGCGTGCATGCACGCGCCCTACGCCGACGCCAGCACTCGCGGCAACCTGTACCTCGAGCGCACCCAGATCACCGAGCACATCGTGCACTGCACCGAACGTGGGATCCAGGCAGGCTTCCACGTGATCGGCGACCGCGCACTGGCCGAGTGCGTGGCCGGGCTCGAGGCCGCCGCCGACAAGGTCGGGGTCGAGGACATCGTTGGCGCCCGGCACCGGCTCGAGCACGTCGAGATGCCGACCCCGGAAGGTCTGGCGGCGTTGGCCCGACTCGGCGTCGTCGCCAGTGTCCAGCCGGCGTTCGACGCCACGTGGGGTGCCACGGGCGATCTCTACGAGCGCCGGCTGGGGGTCGACCGGGCCGGTCCGATGAACCCGTTCGGCAGCATGCACCGCGCCGGGGTGACATTGGCCTTCGGTTCGGACAGCCCGATCACGCCGATAGATCCGTGGGCCGGGGTTCGCGCTGCCGCGACGCATCATGACGTCGGAGAGCGGCTCAGCGTGTTCACCGCCTTCGAGGCGCACACCCGGGGCGGCCACCGCGCCCGCGGCGACGACCGGGGCGGCGTACTTGTCCCCGGAGCCCCGGCGTCGTACGCCGTCTGGGATCTTGTGACGCCGCCGGGCGCCGGGGACGGGCGGCCCGTCCTGCCCGACCTGCACAACGACCTGCCACTTCCCGCGTGCGTCCAGACGGTCGTCGCGGGCGTCCCCGTCTACTCAGCTGAGGACCCGTCATGAATGCAGCACGCGTGAGGCCGCAGCTCGACCTCGACCCGCGCACCGTCAAGCAGGCCCGGGCACTCGCCAAGAAGGCCGGCCGGCCGATCGTTCGACTGGCGCAGCAGCACACGACCGTGTCCGTCGAGCGTGCCACGTTGCGGCTCGCCGGGTTGGCCGGCGCCGACCCGGACGGTACGCCGTGGGTCAACCGGCTCGTGGACGCGGTCCGGGCCGACGTAGGTCTCGAGCACGGAGTATCCCTCCCTGTCTGGGACGCGCTGGCGCGCTACGACATCGCCGACCTGGCCACCCTGGCGCAGAAGGCAGCCACCGGCGACGTGCGCTTCGCGATCCCTGAGGGCCGGGCGGCCACCAAGGCTCAGGCGGCGTCGCGCAGGCTCGTCGGAGCCGGCATCAAACGCATCGATGCTCGTCGCAAGCAGCGCGAACGGCTGGTCAAGCGCTGGGGCGACCCGAAGCAGAAGCCGTGGATCTACCTGATCGTGGCGACCGGTGACATCTACGAGGACATCCCACAGGCCCAGAACGCCGCGCGCGAGGGCGCCGACATCATCGCGGTGATCCGCTCGACCGGGCAGTCGCTGCTGGACTACGTCCCGGAGGGCGCGACCCGGGAGGGTTTTGCCGGCACGTACGCGACCCAGGAGAACTTCCGGCTGATGCGTGCGGCACTGGACCAAACGAGCGCGGAGCTCGGCCGCTACGTGCGGCTGACGAACTACGCCTCCGGGCTGTGCATGCCCGAGATCGCCACCCTGGCCGGGCTCGAGCGGCTGGACATGATGCTCAACGACAGCATGTACGGCATCCTCTTCCGCGACATCAACCCGATCCGCACGTTCGTCGACCAGCGGTTCAGCCGGATGGTGCACGCCCGGGCCGGGATCATCATCAACACCGGCGAGGACAACTACCTCACCACCGCCGACGCCGTCGACGAGGCGCATACCG
>JBBSPA010000084.1:0-16547 GCA_038259225.1 Propionibacteriales bacterium | reverse complement strand
GACGGCTCGCCGGCGCGCCCGCCCAGCACCTGGCCCGGTCCGGACAGGGTGTGCGCGACGTCGCCCGGGTCGCCGCCAGCGACCCGGTGCTCTGGCAGCAGAGCCTGGAGGCCAACGCCGTCGCCGGGCTCGACCTGCTGGGCGAGGTCCGCGCGGACCTCGACGCCCTCCTCAGGGCGGTCGCCGCCGATGCCGCGCCCGACCTGGTCGAGATCCTGGCGCGCGGCAACGCCGGCACGGCGGCCATCCCCGGCAAGCACGGTGGCCCGGTGCGCCCGACCCGTTCGGTCTTCGTGTCGGTTCCCGACCATCCCGGCGAGCTGGCCCGGCTCTTCGGCGACGCCGGCGAGATCGGCGTCAACATCGAGGACGTGCACATCGACCACGACCCCGGTCGCCCCGTCGGCCTCACCGAGCTGGTGGTCGACCAGAGCAGTGCCGAGCACCTGCTGGCCGCTCTCGAATCCCGCGGGTGGACCACTCACCGGTAACGTTCTCGGCCGTGAGCAGCGTCAACAACACCCCCCTTGACGGGACCGGTCTCGTCATTGCCGTCGACGGCACCTCCGGGTCGGGGAAGTCGAGCACCTCGCGCGGTGTGGCGGGGCGGCTGGGGCTGCGCTACCTCGACACCGGCGCGATGTTCCGGGCGATCACCTGGTGGCTGCTGCGGGAGGGCATCGACGTGCATGACGTGACGGCCGTAGCGGCCGCCGCGGGCCGTCCCGTGATCGAGTCCGGCACCGACCCGCTCGCCCCCACCATCACCGTCGACGGCGTCGACGTCTCCGTCGAGATCCGCGGCGAGGACGTGACGGCCGCGGTCAGTCCCGTCAGCGCCGTGCCCGAGGTCAGGGCCCGGCTGCTCGACCTCCAGCGCCGGGTCATCGGAGCCGGCGGCATCGTCGTCGAGGGTCGTGACATCGGCTCGGTGGTGTGGCCGGAGGCCGAGGTCAAGGTCTACCTCAGCGCCGATCCGGACGCGCGGGCCGAACGACGCGCCGCCGAGCAGGGCGGCGCCGACCTGGCGGGCACGCAGAGGTCACTGCTCGAGCGTGACCGCATCGACTCCGGTCGGGCGACCGCGCCCCTGACCATGGCCGAGGGCGCCGTACACGTCGACAGCACCCACCAGGGGCTGACAGAGGTCATCGACACCATCGTCGCCCTGGCCGGTCCCGTCCCGCCGGGGGCGCGGGAGCCCTCGTGAGCGGGACCGACGTTCCCGCGAGCAGCACCGAGCACCCGGCCACGCGCCTGCTCCGCGCCCTCCGCCCGCCGGCGGCCTGGCTGATGCGCCGCCGCTGGCGCGTCGCGGTGCACCGGCCCGAGCTCGTCCCGGCGAGTGGCGGCGTGATCCTGGCCTGCAACCACGTGGGCCTCATCGACGGCCCGCTGCTGGCGACCTACGCCCCGCGACCCGTGCACGCCCTGACCAAGCAGGAGATGTTCGACGGCCGGCTCGGCGGGTTCCTGCGCCGCACCGGCCAGATCCCGTTGGACCGCTACGCCGCGGACCCGGCTGCGATCCGCTCCTCCCTTCGCGTGATCCGCGACGGGGGAGTGGTGGGCATCTTCCCCGAGGGCACCCGCAGCAGCGGCCAGCTCGAGCGCTTCCACCACGGTGCGGCCTACCTCGCGCTCGTGACCGGTGCCCCCGTCGTGCCCGTCACCCTGATCGGCACCTGGGCGTCCGCGGGCGGATCGAGCCCCCTGCCCCCGCCCGGCGGCGACATCGATGTCGTCTTCGGCCGGCCGTGGCACACGACTCCACAGCCGTGGCCGCGCACCCGGGAACACGTGAGTGCCACCTCGGTGTTGTTGCGAGGACACATGCTGTCCGAGCTGGACAGCGCCCTCTCGCAGACGCGCCGATCCTTGCCCTGGCCCCTTCCTGCGGGACAATCCGATGACGACCCCGACACCGGGCTCGTCGAGCATTCGAAAGAGCTGTGATCACGCATGACTGAGTACGACGCCGAGCGCGACGCGGCCGAGTCCGCCGACGCCGGCCCCACGCCCGTCCTGGCCGTGGTGGGCCGACCCAACGTGGGCAAGTCGACCCTCGTCAACCGGATCATCGGCCGTCGTGAGGCCGTCGTGGAAGACCGTCCCGGGGTCACCCGCGACCGGGTCTACTACGACGCCAACTGGAACGGTCGGGCCTTCACCGTCGTCGACACCGGAGGTTGGGACCCCGATGCGCGCGGCATGGCCGAGAGCATCCGTGCCCAGGCCGAGGTGGCGGTGACGCTGGCCGACGCTGTGCTCTTCGTGGTCGACGCGACCGTCGGCATCACCGACGCCGACGAGGCTGTCGTCCGCATCCTGCGCGCGTCGGGCAAGCCGGTCGTGCTCGCTGCCAACAAGGTGGACGACCAGCGCACCGAGGCCGAGGCCTACGGCCTGTGGAACCTCGGGCTCGGGGAGCCGTTCTGCGTCTCCGCACTCCATGGTCGTGGGTCCGGCGACATGCTCGACGCGATCCTGGTGGCGCTGCCCGAGACTCCCGCGCAGTCCTTCGAGGACGTCGGCGGCCCGCGTCGCATCGCGATCGTCGGCAAGCCCAACGTTGGCAAGTCCTCCTTGCTCAACATGCTGGCCAAGGAGGACCGGGTCGTCGTCGACAACGCCGCCGGCACCACTGTCGACCCCGTCGACGAGCTGATCACCCTCGGCGACAAGACCTGGCGCTTCATCGACACTGCGGGCATCCGCAAGCGGGTCAACCAGGCATCCGGCCACGAGTACTACGCCTCGCTGCGCACCACCACCGCGATCGACCGCGCCGAGGTGGCGGTCCTGGTGCTCGACGCCAGCGAGATCGTCTCGGAGCAGGACATGCGGATCATCCAGACCATCCGCGATGCGGGTCGGGCGATGATCATCGCGTTCAACAAGTGGGACCTGGTCGACGAGGAGCGCCGCTACTACCTCGAGCGCGAGATCGAGCGCGACCTCGTGCAGCTGAAGTGGGCGCCACGGATCAACTTCACCGCCCGCACGGGCTGGCACGTCGACCGGCTCGTCCCGGCCATCGAGAAGGCCCTCGAGGGGTGGGAGACGCGCATCGGCACCGGGGCGCTCAACACGTTCCTGGGTCGCCTCGTCGCCGAGCACCCGCATCCCGTGCGCAGCGGCAAGCAGGCACGGATCCTCTTCGCCACGCAGCCCTCGACGGCGCCCCCGACCTTCGTGCTCTTCACGACCGGCAAGCTGGATGCGTCCTACGAGCGCTTCATCGAGCGCCGGCTGCGTGAGGAGTTCGGCTTCGCGGGCACGCCGATCGTGATCCAGCAGAAGCCGCGCGAGAAGCGCAAGCGCTGACCCGCATCCCTCAGGGGGTGAGCCCCGCGGCGCGCAGCCAGTCCATCGGATCGACGGGACTGCCGCCGTCGGGGCGCACCTCGAGGTGCAGGTGGGGGCCGGTCGAGTTGCCGGTCGAGCCCACGGTGCCGACCGGGTCGGCGACGTCGACCTGCTGGCCGGTGCTGACCAGGACTTCGCTCTGGTGGCAGTACCAGATCTCGGTCCCGTCCAGGAGCTTGACGATCGTGCGCAGGCCGTAGGCACCCGAGTCGGCGACCTCGGTGACCTCACCCGCGGCGACCGCGACGATCGTGTCGCCCGTGGACGCACCGAAGTCCTGCCCGCCGTGCTCGGCCTCCCACAGCGGTCCGGTCAGGCCGAACCCCGCGGAGAGCCGGTAGGTGGCCAGCGGCAGGACGGCATCCGCGTCGTCCGGGTCGCCCGTGTAGCCGTAGGACGCGAGAACGGCCTTCCGGCCCACGAGCGCGCGGTCTCGATCGTCGGCGCGGCGGTTCAGGAGCTGGAGGGTCTGCTGGCGCTCGCGCACCTGGAGGGCGAGCTCGATCGACGCAGTCTGTTGTCCGCTGTCGCGTATGTCAGTCTCGGGTGCCGCGGCATCCACGCGGGGCGCGGCCAGGCTGAGGCCGATGGCGGTGCCGACGACGGCGAGCGCCAGGGCAGCCTGGCGCGGAAGTGCTGGCACGGTGCGGCCCCCCGGAGATTGATGATTCATCGTGTGCCAGCGCCCGGCTCCGGTCTGCCGATCGCCCGCAAATGGCCCACTCGGACTACGTCCGAGTGCCGATCGCCCTCGCGGATCGTGCCGCCGGACTACGTGGGCGGGGCGATTCAGCACCGGGGCATGGGCTGCGGTAGTGTTCGGGACGCTCCACAGGCCTTGTGCCGGGAGCGTTCGGGCTGTAGCGCAGCTTGGTAGCGCACTTGACTGGGGGTCAAGGGGTCGCAGGTTCAAATCCTGTCAGCCCGACCGATTGAATCCGGCTCTGACCAGCAAACATGCTGGTCAGAGCGGGGTTCCGGTCTCGGAGAGTCGCGGGTTTCCGTTCAGGAAAGACTCGAAGATTTGAACCGCTCGCCAGAAACTCGCCACAAACATCTTCCGCCGGCTCTTCGGTGGGTCGATCGCGGTGACGACCACGGACCGATCACGGACCGCCCCGGTCGTCTCGGAACGCTCTGCCCACCTGATGGGTATGACCACCGACATCACTACCGGACGCGGCCTGGAGCCGCTGATGAACATCGAAGAGCTCGCCGAGTACCTCGGTGTACCCGTCACGACGATCTACGACTGGAGAGTGGCGGGGAAAGGTCCGTGCGCCATCCGGGTAGGCCGCTCGCTGAAGTTCGCTGTGAGCGACGTACGCGAGTGGCTTGCGTACCATCGCGAGACCTCGCCGGGACACGTGCCGCAGGATCGGTAGCGACCCGTGGCTAGGCCGCGCACCCCGATCGGCACCTTCGGCGAGATCGACCTGCGGACGAATCCGGACGGCGGCGTGCGGGCCCGGACCCGGTTTCGTGATGACGACGGGCAACTACGCGCCGTCGAAGCAACTGGTCCCACGCCCAAGTCTGCTGAGAGGAACCTCAAGGAGAAGCTTGCCCGCCGCGGTCACTACGCCACGGGGATGGGCGAACTCTCACCGGACACGACCTTCGCCAAGCTCGTCGAGGTCTGGCTTGAAGACATTGAGCTCGAGGACCGTATCGCCGTGAGCACTCGTGAGTTGTACGAGCGCGACATGCGCACGGAACCGTCGCAGCCCTGTGGCGTCCAGCGGAGTCGCCGCGTGTTCGGAGACGGCGATGACCTCGTACGCCTTGAGCTGACCGCGGACGTCCACACGCGAGGGTGGTGCGATGACATATCCACCGTCGCCGCGGAAGTCAACGTGCGCCCCCGGGACTTGCCAACACCGCTGCTCCTGGCCAGCGGGCGAGTAGTAGGCGTGCATGCCGCCAGAGGGCGTGCGCACCAGCCAGCCCCAACCGGCTGCCAGCCCCTGCTTATGCGCACGGTCGAAAGCTGCGTAACCGCCCCCGGCGTCATGGACGTCGACGTCTACGACCACGACTCCCGTGGCCGTACCAGTCGGCAGCCCGATGTTGGCCTCGGGAGTACGACGCCACCATCGCTCGACGATCGCCGGGGACCAGCTCGCGTCGTGGAAGCCGTTCGGGGTCAGCGGCTGCTTGCCACCAGGAACGCATGGGAAGACCGGAATACCGAGGCTGGCATAGCGACGGGCTGCCTCTGCCAGAGTCGGAACTGCCGCGACACGGGACATGGTGCCGGTAGACCACGGCGGGCCCGTAGGAGTGGAGTCGGACATGCCGCCGACATTGCAACGTCAGGTACGCCCGAAATCAGGTCGTCCGAGGGGGGAACCTGAGGGGGGAACCTGCGTTCTCGCAGGTCAGCAGGTTCCCCCCCAGAAGTTGCATCGATCACTTGAACGCCCTGCTGGCTATGACCTCATCGCGCGCCGGATGGACGTGGCACTGAGCGATCTCGGCTTCTGAGCCGCGGTCACCGCTTCTTGGTCGTCCGCACCGCCGTCCACTTCCCGGGCTCCGCCACGAGCACCTTCCCCCCCGGCAGCCTCTGCGACCCGAGCGTCGAGGTGCTGAGCCTCTTGCCGCGGCCCCGCTCGAACTCGACATCCACCTCGCGCGGTTTGTCCCCGGCCGACACCTCGACGCTGGTCCCCCCTGCCGGGACGCGCACCCGCACGACATCGTCGGTGACCAATGCGTTGCGCACGCGAACCCCCTGCCAGCGACCGGCTGTCTCGGCCTTCACGTAGCGCACGTCGAACCGGCGCCGGGCCGCGCCCGTTCGGATCGCCAGGTTCACGTCAGCACCGACGCCGTCCAGCCGAATCTGATCGACGGCGACGCGGCCGTCCTGCTGCGCGAGCTCGGTCAGCTGGTCACGCGAGAGCTGCTGCAGCGTGTAGTCGCCGCCCTTCACGGTCACGGTGAGCGGCCTGCTTCCCTCCGGCTGCTCCACGACATACAACTCGCCCGGCCGATCGCCGCCCAACCCGCCCATCCAGGGCCACGGTGCTACCCCCGTGAGGCGGCGGTCCTCCGCGGTCTCGAGGTCGCCGCGCAGCTCGTGCTCCCGGGCACCCGTGAACAGCCGTCGCCCTTGGTCGTCTTCGATCTGGGCTACCGATCCCGTCCCGCTCACGAACAGCAGCGTCAGGCTCGTCAGCACGAAGCTGGCGCTGATCGGCTGGCGTCCCTTGTGGCGAATGAGCGAGGTCGGGATCGCGAAGAACCAGCCGTTGTTCGAACCGTCGTAGGCCGTGCCGCCGTCGCCCTGGTCGTATCTCCATTGCGTCGGACCGGTGATGACAATCTTGTTGAGGTCGTTGTCATAGTGGTGGGGAAAGGCGTCGTAAGGACGGTTCGAATTCCACACGTGCAGTACTCGCTGGCTGCCGATAAACTCGGCGCGATAGGGGACGATCGTATGCGCCGCGTCGCCGAACAGCCCGTTCGACACCGAAAGCACGTGGTAGTCGCCGCTGGCGAGCCCGCCCTGGATTCGCGTGAATGCCGCGTGGCCGTCGTTAAGCTGGCCGGCCTTGACCACATCAACGAAATTGCGGATGCCGGGAGCGCTGAACTGCCGCGCCTGCATGATGTTGAGCGCCTCGTACAGGTCCGTCCTGTCGGGTCCGTTCGCGCCACCCGCGTAGAAGAACGCGGGGGAGCCGTAGCCCATGTATCCGCCGAACCGGAAGAGAGCGAGCGCGAGAACCGAGATCCCTCCGCAGTTGCCCTGCGCGGCGCATCCTTTGAAGATCTGGTAGAACGCGACGTCGAGCGGCGACTCGATGACGTTCTCCGTCGGGTTGATGGCCAGGTACGTGCGGCGGTACAGGTCCCAGCTCAGGTCGGCGGTGGTGAAGTTCTCGAACGACCAGCCATCGCGCTTGGGGTCGAACTCGTCGAGGATGCCCATTGTTTCGCCTTCCGATCGCCTGCCGCCTCAGTACCGGTGCAGCACCGGGGCTGAGGGTTCGGAGAGCGTGCCGACGTTGTCGACCGCCTGCACGCGGTAGTGATAGTCGACGCCGCGTCGCGCGGCCTCGTCGATGAAGCCGTTGCCCGTCACGACGCCCGAGACCTGCCGGTAGGGGCCCGACCCGGCGCGGAACACGACGAAGCCCCTAGCCAGGGCTGGATCGAACGGAGGCTCCCATGTGACTTCGAGCCCGCAGGCATCCGTCGCCGGTGCGACCGGCGGGTTCACCGTCGGCGTGCCCGGGAGGTCGCTCGTAAAGGTGAATGTCGTCTCGTCAGGGATGGCTGTGAGGTCGGCGCTCGCACTCTCGTTGCCGAGCCAGTCCAACGCCGACACCCGGTACCAGTAGATGCGGTGCGGCTCGGCCTCGGAGTCGAGGTAGCTTCCGCGCGCGGTGAGAGGGTCGGCGATTGCCGGCACGGCAGCGCACGAAGGCACCAGTCCGGTCCATGGCATCGTGCTCGTCGTCCCGTCGGTGAGGATGCAGGCCAGGAACCTCGGGGGATCGGTTTCCGACTCGGAGCGGTAGACGTGGAAGGCGCGCAGGTCCTGTTCCGGAGCGGCCACCCACTCGAGCTCCACGCCGTTGTTCCGTGCTCGCAGCGCGGTGAGAACAGGAACCTCGGGTGCCGTCTTCTCGCGGAGCGACGCGCAGCGGTACTCGGCGGGTTCGGGGCATCCCTGCCGATTCCCCGGGTAGATGTTGCCGGAGTGGTCGTACGCCCGAATCCAGTAGGCGTAGCAGATCGGCGAGTTTGACGGCACGGTGAAGTCGTGGAACCAGGCAACGCCGTCTGCCTGGAACATGGATGCCGCATCCCCGACCGGCACGTCGCCGACGAGCGTCATGTCGCAGCGGTAGCGGGACCGACCCTCGTCCTCGTGCGGTTTCTCGCCCTTTTGCGGTTTGCGCGAGATCCCGGGCACGAAGATGTACCCGTAGTCGCACACGCCTCGGTATATCTGGTAGCCGCCAACATCCGGTTCGGGATTGAGCTTCCACTCCACGCGGATGTGGTCGGCCTCGCCCTCGGCGTTCAGGATGTCGGTCGGGCCCGGCGGGGTCGTATCGGGCACGGCCGCGCTAATCAAGGCCGATGGAGCGCTGAGGAAGCCGAAGGCGTCGGCGACGCGCACGTGGTAGAAGAACGCCTTCGTGCCGTACGGCGGCCGCAGCACCGGGTCGGTGTCGATCCAGGTCTGCACCGGTGTCGCTACATTGATGGGGTTGCTCGGCAGCGTTGCGACGAGGTGAGTGCCGAGCGTGGCAGGATCCTCGAGTTCCTCGCGCGTCGCGGCGCGGTAAAGGAAGTTTGTCTGCGTCACATCGGGCACACCAAGGTGCACGAACCGATGATTCTCGACGTTCCGAGTAACCGTGCGCCAATTCACCGCCAGCCCCAGCGCGTCGGTGGTGGGCGTGACCTGCAGTTCGTCGGGCGCCATCGGCGCGAGGCGACGCTGCGGTGTCGCCGAGACCGGTGCCGACCACGCGCCGAGGCGGTCGAGCGTGTCGCGCGAAGCAACCCGGTAGTAGTAGGCGCGGCCGGTGTCGGGCCCGTCGATCAGGTTTCCATCGACGGTGCGAGTCGTCGGCTCGCCATCGGGCCCCCATGCACCGACGTCCAGAAATCCCGGTTGCGGGAGAGGGAGCGGCGTGCCGTCGATCCCGGCGTCAAGGTCGTACGCGACTGGTTGTGGGTTGACGCGCAGGAAGGGTCCGCCGGGCGCAGGTGCGCGTTCCACGAGATAGGTCGCGGCATACGGGTTGCGGTTCCAAGCCACCAGCACCCGCCTGTCGCCGACCTGAGTGGCCACCCCCGACGGTGGCGCAGGCAAGACGAAGAATCCGGCTTGGACCGCGACGTCCGTCGTAAGCACGAACTCGCTGTCGTTGTCCCGCACACCGCGCAGTTCGTACCGGTAGTCGACGCCCACTGCGGCATCCGTGTCGATGAAGGCGAGCCCGGCGACGAGCCCCATAGTGAGGCTCGCCTGGGCGCCGGCCTGGATGAAGCGCGCCTCAGTCTCGGTGAGCCCGCGGTCGAAGACTTCCGCCGGGTCGACGAGGGCCGCGCCGCTGGCAGGAGTCGCGCCGGGCTTCGCGGCGGTCAGAGTGGTCGCCAGCGACAGCCAATCGGGGGAGCCCTCGGTGACGATCACCCGGAGTTCTCCGGCGGACTGCGGCACGCGGATCGGCGTGTTCCCCCCGATGCGCAGCGCGTCGTCGGGCGTCTCGGTCTCGAACCGGCGGTAGAGCGCGTACCCGACGGCCTCGCCGACTGTCTCCCATCGCAGGACGATGAACGTCGTGCCTTCTGCAGCGATGCCAGCCGACGTGGCCTGAAGCAGGGCGTCCACCATGTCCACTCCTCAGAGGATCTCAAAGCCGTTGCTGCTGACCCGCGCCGTCACGTCGACCGACGCGCAGAGGACCCACGCGACACAGCCCCGCAGCCCGAAGGTGCCCTCGAAGTACAGCGGGATCGGTCCGCGCATGGACAGGTTCGCCCACGCGGAGGCGCTGACCAGACCACCGAGGATCTCGCCGTACACGTTGATGCCGCACGCGCCGACGACGAACGGCAGCGCAGAGTTTCCGGCGAACGGTGCGAGTGGCCCACCTGCAGCCAGGGGAGCGCTGAACGCGCCGGCACCGACGAAGATGTCGACCCCCCCGCCGACTACGTAGTAGTTCACGCCGAAGGACGCACGGCCGTAACCGTAGATTCCGGTGATCGTCGCGGGCAGCAGCGCACGCGACATCTTGAACTTGGGATCGGTCGTATCGAGCGCCCACGCGAGGTTGTTGGGAACGTTGTTGCCGAGGAAGAATCCGCCCTCCAGACCGGCGCCGCCGACGAGGGAGAACACCTCGACCTTGACCCGACCCTGGAGGCACTGCGTGCCGGGGCCTAGGAACCAGGAAAGTTGTCCCTCGCCCGAAAGCCCGGCCACGGCGGCGTCGCAGTCGACCCGGCCCAGCAGTTCGCCTTCGGCCGTGCCTGCGGCGAAGTCGAAGAACAGATGCACGGTCGCGGATGCCTCGACCTCGACGAGTGCGACCGACACCATCATGTCTCCGGAGGCGTAGAAGTCCAGAGATGTGGGGGTGACGGAGAGGTTCGCCTCGACCTCGTAACCTGCCTTCGGGCCGAAGATGCCGGTGGCGACGCTCTGCTCGAACATGCCGTACACCGTCATCCTCGTCGGCGTCGGCCCCTCGATGCGCAGGTTTCCCGCGATCTGGCCCAGCGCGCCCAGCCGGGCTACGACGCTGAGGTCGAGGTCGTGCGCCGCTAGAGACGTGAACCGGATGTCGGTGGCATCGCTGTGGATCTCGACGATCGCGTCGAGCGGATCGGAGTGGAGGAATCCGACCTCGGCGGTGCCGGTGCCGAGGAATCCTCCCTGGCCGGTCTCGTTGTAGTCGACCTGCGCATCGACGCACTCCACGTCGGCAAGGACGGCGGATGAGACGTCGTGCCACACACCCGATAGCGCGAGGTCGGTCGCGTCCGCGGTCGGGGTGATCGCGGTCTTCGGAACGGTGACGTGCCGGGGGTGCGGCCACGGTGGGCTCAGTGCGGGGTCTGGCATGGCATCCCGCACATTGATGTCGTGCAGGCCGAAGAACGGGAACAGCACGGTACCCGACACACCTAGGTAGGGCGTCGTGTCGTTTGGATCGTACTTCGAGAGCGCGAGCTCTAGAGGGTGGAACACGAGCCCGTCAAACCGTTGACCCCAGTCGTTGAAGTCGATAAACAGCTCGCCGATCGCGCCGTTGGCGAGCACCTCACCCCATGTGAGTCCGAAGGGCCGCGCGAAGTGGATCGCTTCCTCCAGGCCTGCGGCGGTGAACAGCACGCGGCCGGTCCGGACGCTCAATACGCCACTCTGCGTCGGCGGCCCGGTCGGCACGAGGTCGATGCCCCAGAACGCGAGCGGCACCCCGGTCGTCGGAAGGGCGATGTCGCCGCCGACGAGGCGCGCGGTGGAGGTGAGCTTCATCTCGGCGAACTGGATCTCGTCTATGTGGCACGGGTCCGGGAGGTCCACGGATCCGCTGAAGTGCGAGTCGAAGGCTGCGCTCGAGACGAACTGCGCGAGCAGGTGCTCCTTGTCGTTTTGGAACAGGGTGGCATCGAACGGTCGCACGCCGACGTACCCGGTTCCGGCTGGTTCGCCGATCGGCTCTCTCCGCCCGCCCGAGTAGGTCACGAGCTCTCCGTCGACGCCCCGCACTCCCGCTCTCACCCAGCCGATCGTGCGATCGAGCCGGATCGGATTCGTGGTTCCGCCCGGGCGATCGGGTGAGAAGACGGTGGTGAGCTCGAGGTCGAAGAAGGTGACGCCGGACACGTTGAGGGTGTCGAGTTCGATGATGCTACCGCTGGACCAGGAGCCGACGTTCGGACTCACGAATGGACCCGTCGACACCGGGGAATAGGAGGCGACCGCGCCTGCGGGCAGAAACAGGTAGCCGTTGCGTGCACGGGCGCCCCAGGCCACCACTTCCTGCCCCGGGCGGGTGAGCTCGCCCCATGCGATCCGGTACCTACCGACGGCGAGGATGCCTACGAGATCGAGGTCGGGTTGCACGCTCACGGCGGGGAGATCGACAACGACCGGCACCCCTGGGAGCCGGTCGCACAGAGCCTCGACGAGCAACTCGGTGCGTCCCTGGACGAGCGTGCCGGACGCGATCGCGCTGTAGCGGACGTCGAGCGATCCCCCGTCGAACGAGAACGCCTGCCCGAACGGATTGAGAGCGGCGAAGGCGACTGGGGCGGTGAGGTCGAGCGTCCCGAAGACGCCCGAGGCGATCACCGTGGCATCGGTGTACTGGTAGATCCCGCGCAGATACCCCGAGTTGCACGGGTCTGGGATGTGCTGCATCCCGCTCGCAGCGCCGGCGCGCAGCACAAGCCCGCGCCAGGTCGGTGCCCACCCCGGAGCGCTCGCGGTGGTGCTGAGGTCGAGCACGAATCCGGTGCCCTCAATCACCATCCCGGTGTCCCCGAGCAGCCATGGTCCGTAGGCGCGGTCGGGCGCGTCAATGAAGTAGTCGCAGGTTCGCGACAGCCGGATCCTGCCGAGGTCGATGGTCGCCGGTCCGCAGGTCACGGCATCCCGCACACTCCCCGGCAGGCGCACTTCTGCGTCCGCGGTCGATCGCCGCGGGTCGAGGTTGAACGCCGTGACGACGATTGTGAAGCCGGCGATCTCGAACTCGATCGGCCGCGGGACGGGACCGACGATCGGGTAGGCGGCCTTGCCGTCCACGACGGTGCCCCGACCTTTGCCAGCCGACACATCGACGGTCAGATCGTCGAACTCCACGAGGAAGCTGGCTGCTGGTGGGTCGGTATCGAGCCACCCCTGCACGCCGCGGCCGAGCTCAACTATGTCGCGCAGCTGTACGCGGTCGACTGCGAATTCGATCGCCACATTCTCCGTGACCTGAACGTCGGGGCGGACCGTGCGCGCATCGGCGATGCTCATCTGCGTTTCAGGGTGGATGACCTCGTCGACGACTTCCAGCGCGTGGATGAACCGCGGCCCCTTGAGTTCGGGACGGAGGATAACCGGCGGGCGCGCGCAGTGTAGCCTCACCCAAGCGCGGCCGGACACCCCGCGTATGAGCCCAGCCTCGCGGTCGAAGTCGGCGAAGTCGATCGAGTCGGCGATGACTTCGAGATCGAACTCGCCGATGAGCCAGTGCATAGGCACTTTGCGCGCGCCCAACTCATCAACCGGTCGCCTGTTCACGTGCCCGCCTCGTTCCGCTGCGGTGTTCCCCTACGCAGTGTGATCCTGGTCGCCTTTGAATGCAAGGCGGTTCGTGCGCGTGATCAAGCAGCCGATGTCCATCGGTCCACCTTTGGGAAGTCGCGCAGGGCACTGAGCGCGGCGTGAACGTTGCCCGCATAGGCGACAGCTACGTGCGGATGCATGATCACGACCTTTAGCGACCCATGCTCATAGTGGGGCGGACTCCCCGAATGGTGGGTGAGGTGCCAGTCGGCGACCAGTCTGACGTGTCGGCCGACCACTCGCCCTACTGCCAGTGTCACCAACCCTCCTTATCAACTCCCTGAGCCCTCGACGAGGGCCATTTGTCGGTGACTCTCAACGTTCTTCGGGTCCCCAGCGGACGCACCAGTTCATCGCAGGCTCAAGCGGTTCGAGGGCGACTTTATGCTGCGAGGTGGCCCCGGACGGTGGAGCATTCCGCCGCGACAGCGGCCAGGGCCATACCGCCGCTAGCGCTCAGAGAGAGAAACGTCATGGAGCTGCGGGGGACGGAAACCTCACCGAGGAGGTGCAGGAAGCTCCTCGCCGGGTGCGGCTCAGGCGCGCCAAACTGTCAGAGAGAGGAAGAAGAAGGACCCAGATTGTTGGCGGATACGGAAGTGGTGTCCTCCGGCCGAGAGGTTGCACGGATGGGGTTGTGTGATAGTCCCGTTCACAGGGAGAGTGCCGAACGAGGAGCCGTCGATGAGGCACTCAACGACTGCCGGACCAGCATAGCTTTGGAGTCGTGCAGTGCAGATATAGGCACCCGCCTGCGGCGCAGTGAAGTAGCAGTTAATGCGGCCCGATCTTGACTGCCCTGAACCCCACGTGTCGAATCCCTTATCTGAGAACCAGACCCGACATTCGTCGAGGTTCTTCTTCATGTCGGTCAAGCCGTCGAAATGATCCACATCCCACAGGTCCAGATACCGCGCGGTACCGAACTTCGAACAGACATTGAAGTTGGCGACCGGAAGCCAGGCGGCCAGGTCTTTGAACTGCGGGAACGCCTCGAAGACCTTCTCGGACCCTTTCGAGGCATGGAGCGCGGCGAGAGCTTCCGCGGCAGTAACCTCCAGATCAGCCGGTACGATCCCCTCACGTGGATCGACCTCTGCGGATTCGAGCGAGTCAATCACTCGCACCACGAACTCATCAGACCTGCCGCTTCCGCTCATGCCAAACCCTCCTCAGGTGGGCAGGCTAGTTGTCGTCACAACCATCAGTCGTGACGCACAAGCGCAGCCTGCAGGGCGCCGGTGACTGCCTGTATCCCACCGTCCACCACAGTCGGTGGACAAAGACGTTGTTGGGATCCGCTCTTGCTCCAAGGTGACCCGGATACTCAAGGTCCGCGGCAGAACTTAGGCGACTGACTCTCCTCTATGGGTACTCCTGTCGGGAGTTGCTGTCAATGGGCTTCTGGACCCGAGCCAAACCGTCTGTCGACGTACCCGCCCTCCGGTTCCACCACACAGCGACTGACGCCGGTCAGTACACGTCGCTGGCGTTTACCGACGAGCAGCGCGACGCCGGAACACCGGCTCGATCAGCACTGTAGGCGGCGCCCTGACAACGCGTTGATGGAGTCGACGATCGGGCTGTACAAGACCGAGGTCATCGCTCACGAGAAGCTGACCATCGCCTCGTGGTCGGGTCGCGCCTATGTCAAGATGGCGACCGCACCATGGGTCTACTGGTTCAACACCAGCCAACTCCACACCTCCGGCTGCGTGATGGAGTCGCCGGCGGTCTTGGCTGACTCGTAGGCGTCGAGCGCACGTTGATAGTCGGCGTTGGCGCCGGCGTCCAGATCGTAGCCGCTCATATCGAAGTCGAGCTCCTGTAGGTCGACCCCAAAGCAGTGGTGTCCTCGAAGTCCAGCTTCTTCACCGGGGCGCGCTCGTCCTCGCGTCGCTGGAGCTCCCGCTCCTTCTTGAGCCCTGTCGCGACCACCGCGATGGCAGCCACCACACCCAGGACCACCAGCAGCAGGCCAGCTCCATGACGAGAGCCTTATCGCCAGCCGCAACCGGTGCTCGGTCTCGTCCTCGCCGACGTACGCGAACCCGCAGGGCTCACAGAAGACCCAGGTCCCGGGGGTGTGTTTCTCCACCCCGAGTTCGAGAGATTGATCGAGAGTCTTTCCGGCACCCCTTTGTTGTCAACGGGTGGTTTGCGGCGTCCTTGGTCGGGTTGTCTTCCGCGGGGGCTGGAGCGGTTGTAGCGTCGGTGTCGCGGGTCGGGGAAGTGGCTGATCCGAAGTGTCGATGAGCGGGGGAAGGTCGACCGCGCTGGATTCTAGTGACGCCCCGCAGTGCCCTCCCGGACCCGTGCCAACGGGGCTCGTCTCCGCCGGTCAGTCGTGCCTGTTCGGCATCGGCGAGGAGCTGGCGGTAGAGGGCGTCAGAGATTCTTCGTTTGAGGCAGCGCAGCGCTTCGAGTGGGGTTTTGCCGGCTGCGAGCTTGCGCCGGTAGTAGATGCGCCCGGGGTGTCGATGCGGATCTGGCTGATCGCGGCGATGTGGATCATGTGGTTCATCCGCCGGTTCCCGGCGCGTGAGAGCCGGTGCCGGTTCTGCTCACCCGAGGAGGCGTCCAGGGGTGCGGTGCCGGTCCACGAGGCGAACCGGTTCCGGTCCGCGAACCGGGTCACGTCACCGACGTCGGCCAGCGTGCGTGCAGCAAGGACGGTCCTACTCCGTGCAGGTCCATCAGATGTGAGCCGCGGGCCTTGACCAGGATCTTGAGCTCGGCGCTGGCCTTCTTCATCTTCTTCTCGACCGCGACCAGGTCGGCGAGTTCGTCGGCAGCGATCCTTCGGCGGGTCTTCCCGGCGATGTCGCGGGGGCGCACCGAAGCCAGGATTGCCTTGGCCTGCAGGGCGGTGAGGTCCTTCTTCGCGGTGCCGGGGACCAGTTCGGCCAGCAGCCGATGGAGCCGGTTCACGGTCTGGACCCGGAGGCGGGTGAGTTCCTCGCGGCGGTCGCACAGCATCCGCAGCGCTTCGAGCTCACCGTCTCGGCGCAGCACCCGCAGGGTCGTCGTGCGGACCCCGACGATCGCGATGGAGTGGGCGTCGCGGGCGTCGGTCTTGCGGTTGTGTCCGGTGTCGAAGAGCCGGACCCGGGCCGCGAGCTTGGCCGGGACGTCGACGACGTGTTCGCCGGCCTCGAGGAGCCGCTGGGCCAAGGACCGGCGGGCGCCGTTGGCGCCTTCGATGGCCCAGAGTCGGTCGGGCCAGGTCTTGACATACGCGCGCATCGCGGTGTAACCGGCCTGGTCAGTAGCGAACCGGCCGGTGCCGAGGAGCTTCTCGTGTCGGTCGACGACCTCGATCGTGGCCGAGAGCTTGAGGGGATCGAACCCGATG
>JBBSPA010000083.1:0-16582 GCA_038259225.1 Propionibacteriales bacterium | reverse complement strand
GTGCAGCGCCCGCAGCGCAGCGAGGACGAACGACCTTCACGCCGACGAGCCAAGGCGGACACTATCCACCGCCGCCACCACCCCGTAGTGTCAGCGACGTCCTGACACATCGTGTCAGCGATCCGCCGACACATGACAGCGCACCCTCACGCTCAAGCCACCCTGACAACTCGGTCAGGTCGAGGGGCGGGCGGCCCAGCCGCGCAGTGTGTCGATGCGGTGCTGCAGCTCGTCACCAGACGCGGCCGCCGCCGGAGGGCCACCGCACGTCCGGCGCAGCTCGGAGTGGATCACTGCGTGCGGGGACCCGGATCGGTGGTGCCATGCGGCGACCAGACCGTTCAGCTCCTTGCGCAATGCCGCCAGTCGTTGGTGGGCCGAGGGTTGAGGGGAGCTGGACCGGCCAGCCCGAGTGCTGTCCTTCATCCGGGCTGACTGGCGGTGCGCAAGCAGATCGCGGACCTGGTCAGGTTCGAGCAGGCCGGGTATGCCGAGGAAGTCCATCTCCTCGTCGCTGCCGACCGCGACGTGCCCTTCGTGACCGAACTCGCCACCGTCGAAGACGACGCGGTCGAACGACGCCTCACTCGACAGTGCCGCAAAGCTCGCCAGGGTCTCATCGACACCGCCGGTGTGCTGTTCAGCGCGAGCGAGCAGCTCGTCCTCGGCCGCGAAGATGTCGTCCTCGTCGCGGATCGGCCGCCCGAGTGCGTGGTCGCGCTCGAGCTCGATCCCCGCCGCGTGCATCAGCAACGTCGCGACGGACGGCACGAACACCGACGCGGTCTCGCCGCGTCGACGTGCGCGGACGAACCGGCCGACGGCCTGGGCGAAGAACAGCGGTGTCGCGGTCGTGGTCGCGTAGACCCCGACGCACAGCCTCGGAACGTCGACCCCCTCCGACACCATCCGTACAGCCACCATCCAGCGGGAGTCACCCTCGCTGAACGCTGCGATCTTCCTGCTCGAGGCCTTCTCGTCGGACAGCACCACCGTCGGTTTCTCGCCACTGATCCGACCCAGCACGCCCGCATACGCGCGAGCGGAGTCCTGGTCGGTCGCGATGACGAGCCCACCGGCGTCCGGGACATGTCGGCGTACCTCAGTGAGCCGCCGGTCGGCCGCCTCCAGCACCGCCGGTACCCACGCGCCGTCGACGTCGAGTGCCGTACGCAGCGCCTGCGCGGTCTGGTCCTTGGTCAGCGGCTCACCGAGCCGGGCCGACACCTCGTCGCCGGCGCGGGTCCGCCACTGGACCTCACCGGAGTACGCCATGAAGAGCACCGGCCGCACGACGTGGTCCGCGAGGGCCTCGGTGTAGCCGTAGGAGTAGTCCGCCACGCTGCGCGGGACGCCCTGGTCGTCGGGGGCGTAGGTGACGAAAGGGATCGGGTTGATGTCGGAGCGAAACGGCGTACCGGTCAGCGCCAGCCGCCGTGTCGCGGGCTCGAACGCCTCGAGCATCGCCTCGCCCCAGCTCAGCGCGTCGCCCGCGTGGTGCACCTCGTCGAGCACCACCAGGGTGCGAAAGCGCTCGGTGCGGATCCGGAAGGCCAGCGGGTTGGTGGCCACGCCGGCGTAGGTCAGCGCGACGCCGACGAAGTCCTTGCTGGTCTTGCCCTGGGTTGGCGTGTACGCCGGATCGATGGCCAGCCCGACCTTCGCGGCTGCCTCGGCCCACTGGACCTTCAGGTGCTCGGTCGGGGCCACGATGGTGAGTCGGTCGATGATCCGGCGGTCCATCAGCTCCGCGGCGATCGTCAGCGCGAAGGTGGTCTGCCGGCGCCCGGGGTCGCCACGGCGAGGAAGTCGCGCGGGATCCCGACCAGGTACTTCTCCAGCGCCTCCTGCTGCCAGGCACGCAGACTCGGCACGGTCCCCCACGCGGCACGATCGGGGTACGCCGGGCTGATCGGCAGCGGATGCGGTGCAGGGTGCGACACGGAACCAGACAACGGGGGGACTGTCACCAATCGGGCGGGGAACGGGTGGCTAACGGGTGGGTCAGCCTACGTCGTGGACGCGCGGTCGCCGATCAGGACTCTCCGAGCAGGGTTTCGGGTCGGTGCTCGGCACCGACGGCCACGCCGCAGCCACTGGTGGCACAATGGTCGCCGAAGTGCTCCAGCACGAGGGCCTTCAACCGCCTCCTGCCGGAGGATGACCAGAGAGGGGCAGCCCGGCGCACCACACCCGATGCCGGGCGGCACACCCGCTATGAACAAGCACACCACCGCAGTCGCGGACACCACAGCCACCTTCGAGGCGTTGGCCGCGATGATCTACACCGCCGACGGCTTCGACCAGATCTATCAGGGCATCTGCGAGGCAGCCGTCCGGCTCGTGGACGGGTGCGACCACGCCAGCTTGATGATGATCCGGCGCGGCCAGCCGGAGACGGTCGCGGCCAGCGACGACATCGCCGCGTTCGTTGATCGTCTCGAGCGCGAGGTCGGGGACGGTCCGTGCCTGGACGCGATCAAGGACGAGTCGGCCTACGTCGACTCCGATCTCACCGACGGCTCCCCCTGGCCGACGCTGCACGAGCGCGTGCTCGCCGAGACGCCCGTACGCGGGATGGCCGGTTTCCGGCTGATCAACGCCGACCAGAAGACCGGTGCGCTCAATCTGTTCTCCGACACCGCCGGGACCCTGACGTCCCGGTCGGTCGACCAAGCGATCCTGCTTGTGTCGTTCGCATCCGTCGCGTTGCTGGCAGCCCAGGAACAGCAGAGCGCGCGGACCCTACGAGCCGGGCTGTCGAGCAACCGCGAGATCGGGAAGGCCGTGGGGTTGATGATGGCCTTCCACCACGTCGATGACGACACCGCCTTCGCCATCTTGCGCCAAGCCTCCCAGGACATGAACCTCAAGATCGTCGACGTCGCACGCGAGATCATCGAGCACCAGAACGCGAGACCGCCGGAAGGCAGCTGACCAGCGCTGGCGGCGACCCCAGCCCCCGAGCTGGGATCTCCACATCAGCGGGCGGTCGGATGGGGGGAGCCCACTGGCCCCCGCCACCCGAGCCCGGCTGACGCGCTGTTTGCTCAACGGGTCGCCGTGGCTGGTTCTCGTCCGCGGAACGAGGACCGGCCTACTTCCTCGTTCCCCGATCAGGCGTTCTCGAACCTCGGGACGGCAGATTGGTTCATTTCTTGAGATCTGCCGGGAGCAGATTCGGGCTCGCACCCTCGGGCCGGACCCGGAACGCCACGACGATCGTGAGCAGCATGACCACCGCCGAGAGCGCGAAGACACACAGGAACAGCACGCTCGGGTCGAGGCTGTCTCGCCACAGCGCGTAGATCACCCCGGCAGAACCGATCACGAGCAGCCCTCCGAGCGAGTCGCTCATCTGGATGGCCGCCGAGTTCGCGCCTCGGTCCTCGACGGGGGAGAAGTCGAAGAGCAGCACCGCGTTGCTGGCCATGGCAAGGCCCATGCCCAGACCGCCGACCAGGAGCCCCACGCCCGCCGTCCACGCGGGTACGGTCAAGGCGTCGGTCGCGATGGCGGCTGAGGACGTGATCACGACCCCGATCGTGGTGATGACCGAGCCACGCCGCACCAGTGTTGTGCGGGGTGTCTTCAACCCGGGGCGACCCTGCACCCACGAACCGGCCGACCAACCCAAGGCAGTGCCGGCGACGGCCAGCCCCGCCATCGTCGGCGTCGCCCCCCGGTGCTCGACCAGCATCAACGGCACATACGCCTGGCAGCCGAAGAACCCTCCGGCGGTGACGCCGCGGAAGACGATGACCGAGGGCAGTCCACGGCGCAGGCGCAAGGCCCCTTCCGGGAAGAGCCGCCGGGCGGCCGCGACCACCAGCACCAGCCCCGCCACCGCCGTCACGGCCGCCCCGATCCAGTTCGAGCCCTCGGCCAACAGCCCGGCCCACTGCAGCAGACCGGCCCCGACGGCCATCGTGGCCGCGAGCCGCACTCTCCCGCTCCGTCGGATGTCAGCGGCGGTGTAGCCGCCGAGTCGGCGCAACACCCCGAGCATCGGGATCGGGAGCAGCGGGACGAGCGACAAGAAGGCCCAGCGCCAGGAGATGTACTCCGTGAGGCCTCCGGCGATGAACGGACCCACCACGGACGGGACGACCCAGGCGGTCGAGATCAGGGTCATCACCCGAGGTCTCAGCGCCTCCGGGTAGCACTGGGCGATGACGACGTACACCGCGACGATCGTGAAACCGGCGCCGAGCCCCTGCACGACGCGACCGGCGATGAGCATCGGCATGCTCTGGCTCAGACCCGAGATCACCAGTCCGAGCGCGAAGGTGGTCGCGCCGGCGGCAAGCGGGACTCGCGGGCCGATCCGGTCGCAGATCTCCCCGGCGATCCCGTTGGCGAACATCGCAGCGGCCAGGAAGCCGGTAAGCGCCCAGGGGTACAGCCCGAGCCCGCCCAGCTCACGGGCAGCCTGAGGCAGCGCTGTCGCAACCGCCATGAACTCGAAGGCGATGCCGACGATCAACGCGAAGATCCCGTAGGAGAGCACCCGATACTCCGGCGCCGTCGGACTCGTGGCCGGCACCGCGCTCTCGGTGGTGACCACTCAACTGCCGCCGGCCCGGTGCGCCGACCACTGCTGCCGCATCCGGGTCACCTGTCCCGGGGTGAACTGGTTCATGCAGGAGTCGTAGGAGTAGTCCATGAAGTTGTGCACCGGGTCGCGTCCGGGCGCCGTGCACGTGTTGCGCCGCGTCGGGCACGTGTAGGAGGGGCGCGCCTCACGGGGCGTGTCAGCCACCAGGTCGCCGCGTGCCCCGCACCGACCGGCGAACGTGTGCAGCAGGCCCAGCCAGTGCCCCGTCTCGTGCACGGCGGCGTCCCCGGAGCTGTAGTGGCCACGCCTGCCGCCTGCCATCGTGGTCCGCCGGATCACGACTCCGTCCATCTTGGGCAGCCGGTCGTAGCCGCCGGGCTGTGTGCCCCAGCCCAGGCTCCCCGAGCGGTTCATGGCGATGTAGAGGTTCAGATCGTCGGCGTTGCCCCGGTGCAGCGACCGCTTGGCGTGCCCTTCCGTGACGGTCCCTTCGTCCATCCGGAACCAGCGAGCGTTCGTCGTCCGGTCGATGCCGAACAGGCGGAACACGAACGGGGAGGCTGCCGCGACGGGGCTCTGCTTACCGGCGTACGCGTGGTTCAGAATGGCGATCTGGCGCCGGACGCGGGCGCTGCTCACCCCGCCGCCCTGCTTCCTGCGCAGCACGTGCACGTACACCCGGATCGTGACCGGGCTCGTGGCAGCCGACGGCGCCACAGCAACCGGCGTCGTCAGCGGACTGGTGTCGGGGGCGGTGGCGCATCCGCGAGCCTCGACCATGGGGTACGCCGCGGATGCCGTCGGTGCGGTAAGCACCGGCAGGGTCAACGCGGCCGCCAGCGCGGCCAGGCTCGAGGGTGCGAAGAGCGTCACGCCCAGACGGCCGATCAGCCGTCGCCGGAGTCGCCGGAGTCGCCGGAGTCGCCGTCCCTGCGCTGAAGGGACTCCCAGATCTCCTTGCAGGACGGGCAGACCGGGTATTTCTTGGGGTCGCGCGAGGGCACCCACACCTTGCCGCACAGCGCCACGATCGGCGTGCCCATCACCATGGCCTCGGTGAGCTTGTCCTTGCGGGCGTAGTGGCTGAACCGGTCGTGGTCACCCTCGTCGAGGGCTTCCTGGGTGCGGCGGTCCTCGACGGTCTGGGCTCCGGGACTCAGCTGGGTGCTCACGGCGGCAGTTTACGACTTCCTGTCCACAGATCGTCACCCTGTGCTCACAATAGTGCGATGTCTGCTCTCGCACTCGGGTCCTTGGTCGCCACGCTCACCTTGCTCGTCAGTCCGGCGCCGAGCGAACCCTCCACACCGCATCCGCCGCCGCCGGTCGATGCGAAGGCCGACTACCAGCTCGGCGGCAACTACCCGCTGCCTCACGGCGTACGGGTGGTGAGCCGGGACCGGCTCGCGAAGCCGGCGTCCGGCGCGTACACGATCTGCTACGTCGATGCCTTCCAGACCCAGCCCGGGCAGCTGCGCTGGTGGCGGCACCATCACCCGCGGGTCCTGTTGCGCCGCCACGGTGCCCTCGTGCGGGATCCGGGCTGGCGCGACGAAGTCCTGCTCGACACCTCGTCGGCCGCCAAGCGAGGCGAGATCGGCCGGGTGCTCGGTCGTTGGGTAGGTCGGTGCGCCCGCGACGGCTTCCGTGCGGTCGAGCCGGACAACCTGGACTCGTTCAGCCGCTCACACGGCCTGCTGACGCGCAACGACAACCTGCTGCTGGCTCGGCGGCTCGCGCATCGCGCTCACCGATCCGGTCTCGCGATCGCTCAGAAAAACCTGGCCGGGCTGAGCCGGTCACGGCGGGTCCAGATCGGCTTCGACTTCGCTGTGGCTGAGGAATGCGCGCGCTGGCGTGAGTGTGGCAGCTACCGAGCGGCCTACGGGCGACACGTGATCGAGATCGAGTACTCCGACAACGGCCGTCGCTGGTTCCGGCATGCTTGCCGCGACCACGCCGGCCGGTGGTCGATCATCTATCGCGACCGGGACCTGGTGACACCGTCGCGACCTGCCTACGTCTACGACGCCTGTTAGTGCCTGGCCAGCAGCCGGTTCAGTTCTGGCTGGGGTCCCGGGGGAACGTCGCCACATAGGCGAGCTCTCCGGGCTGGCGACGTAGCACCGAGCGCCACAGCCGTTCCGGGTCGGGGTCGAGCAGGTCCTGGGGCAAGGCGTTCGCGAGATACCACGAGCCTTCGGCGAGCTCGGCCTCGAGCTGGCCGACACCCCAGCCGGCGTACCCGGAGAACACCCGGACGCCGACCAGATCGGCGAGCAGCCGGCTCGGATCGGCGTCGAGGTCAACCAGACCGTAGTCTCCGGTGAGCCGCTTGAACCCCTCGCCGGGCCCGTCGCCCAGCGACAACCCGACCGCCAGGGCGGACTCCGGCGCCACCGGTCCCCCACTGAAGAGCAGGGAGGGCGCCGTGACCATCGACCCCCAGGAAGGCAGGACGGTGCTCAGCGGCAGCTGTGAGGGTCGATTGATCACGACGCCGAGCGCGCCGTCATCGTCGTGGTCGAGCAGGAAGATCACCGCCCGCGCGAAGTTCGGGTCGACCAGACGCGGCGTGGCGAGCAGCAGCTGTCCGGCGTGGAAGGTCATCGCGAATCCATCGACGTCACCTCAGGCACCGCTCGCCTGCGCTGCGTCCTTGACGGCGGTGGCCACCGCCTTGTGGACCTCCTCGTGGAAGACGCTGGGGATCACGTAGTTGGCGTTCAGCTCGTCGTCGGACACCGTGCCGGCGATCGCTTGTGCCGCAGCGACCAGCAGCGAGTCCTCGATCGTCGACGCCGAGGCGTCGAGCAGCCCACGGAAGACACCGGGGAACGCCAGCACGTTGTTGATCTGGTTCGGGTAGTCCGAGCGCCCGGTCGCCACGACCGCCGCGTGCAGCCGTGCCTGCCCCGGGTCGACCTCGGGGTCGGGGTTGGCCAGCGCGAAGACGATGGCATCGGCACCCATTGCAGCGATGTCGTTACCATCGAGCACGTTCGGTGCCGAGACCCCGATGAAGACGTCAGCGCCCCGCAGCGCCTGCTTGAGGGTCCCGTCGAAGCACGCCGCGTTGGTGTGCTGTGCGATCCATGTCAACGAAGGGTTCATGCCCGCTCGGCGGGTCGAGATGACGCCATCGACGTCGGCGACCACGACGTCCTTGGCCCCGCCCTCGATGAGCAGCCGGACGATCGCCGATCCCGCCGCTCCGGCGCCCGACATCACGATCCGTACGCCGCCCAGGTCCTTGCCGACGACGCGCAGCGCGTTGGTCAGTGAGGCCAGGACGACGATGGCGGTCCCGTGCTGGTCGTCGTGAAAGACCGGGATGTCGAGCAGCTCGCGCAGCCGCGCCTCGACCTCGAAGCACCGCGGCGCCGAGATGTCCTCGAGGTTGATCCCGGCGAAGACCGGGGCGATGATCTGCACGGTGCGCACGATCTCGTCCACGTCCTGGGTGTCCAGGCACAGCGGCCAGGCGTCGATCCCGGCGAAGCGCTTGAAGAGCGCGGCCTTGCCCTCCATCACGGGCAACGCGGCCTCGGGGCCGAGGTTGCCCAGTCCCAGGACCGCGGAGCCGTCGGTCACCACGGCCACCGAGTTGCGCTTGACCGTGAGGCGTCGCGCATCCTCCGGGTTGCGGGCGATCGCCAGGCAGACCCGGGCGACGCCCGGCGTGTAGACCATCGACAGCTCGTCGCGGTTGCGGATCGGGTGCTTGGAGGCCATCTCGATCGTGCCGCCGAGGTGCATCAGGAACGTCCGGTCCGAGACCTTGTGGACGTCGACCCCTTCGACCCCGCGCAGCGCCACGACGATCTGGTCCGCGTGGTCGGTGTCGCGAGCCGCGCAGGTGACGTCGATGCGCAGTTGGTCCACGCCCGATGCCGTCACATCCAGCGCGGTCACGATCCCACCCGCGCCCTCCACGACGTTCGTCAGCTGGCTGACGGCGGTCCCTCCGGCGGAGACGACGAGCCGGACCGTGATCGAGTAGGACACTGAGGGAGCGGCAGGCATTGACCCATCATGGCAAACTCACGCCGTGTGGTCCGCACTTGAGGTCTGCCCACAGTTCGTGCCTCGGCAGCCGGCGTAGCGGCCCGGGCTCGACCCGAGGGCCGCCGCACACCCCCCTATGCTTGAGCCCCATGACCGGACCGGCGAAGGCCCTCCCCGCGGCCTCCCGCGTTCAGCTGCGACGCCAGGATTACTCCTCGGCCACTCGCCGGAGCCTCGTCGAGTGTGCGACCGGGCTCTTCACCGAACGAGGGTATGCCGGGACCTCGCTGGACGAGGTCGTCGCGGCGGCGCGGGTGACCAAGGGGGCCCTCTACCACCACTTCTCCGGAAAGCAGGCGCTCTTCGAGGCGGTCTTCGAGGACACCGAAGACGCTGCCGTGCGACACATCGCACAGCAGACGCGCACGGTCGAGGATCCGTGGGAGCGAGCCGATATCGGGGTTCGGGCGTTCATCGCCGTCTGCCAGCAGCCACGATTTCGTCGGATCGTGATGCAGGAGGGACCGGTCGCGCTCGGATTCGACCGGTTCCGGGAGGCCGACGAGCGCAACACGTACGGGTTGGTACGCGGCGTCGTGCATCAGGTGTTGGAGCCCTACGGCGTCCCACCCGGGATCGAGGACACCTTCACCCGGGTCTTCTACGGTGCCATGACCTCGGCCGGGATGTCGGTGGCGTCGGCGGGTGACCCTGAGGCGGTTGGCCGTGAGGTGGAGACGGTCATCGGGATCGTGCTGGCCGGTCTCCGCCAGCTGGCCGAGTCCGGTGTGGACCTGCTGCACCCATCAGCACCCGCCTCGAGGACCGGGACCCGAGCGTGAGCACTTGTCTCTACATCCACATCGGGCTGCCCAAGACCGGCACGACCTACCTCCAGACCGCTCTGTGGGAAGGCCGAGCCGCGCTTGCTGCGCAAGGGTGCCTGGTGCCAGGCGACCAGCGTGCTTCGTCGTGGCGGGCGGCCTCCGATGTCCTGGGCCGCCGGCCCAAGGGCGCAGACGCCCGCCACGTGTCCGGCGCCTGGGACGCGATGGCACGACAGATCCGGGACTGGACCGGCCAGCGTGTCGTGTTCTCCGAGGAGCTGCTCGTCACCGCCACCCGACGGCAGGTTCAGCGGCTGGTCTCGAGCGTGGGTGGCGCGGAGGTGCACGCCGTGGTCACGGTGCGCGACCTGGGGCGGGTTCTGCCCTCCCTGTGGCAGCAGGAGGTGCGCAAAGGGCGCACCTGGACGTGGCCGGAGTTCTTGGCCTCAGTCCAGGATCCGAAGCAGGGATCAGTGAATGCGGCCGCCGCCTTCTGGCTCCGCTTCGACGTGGAGAAGATCCTCTCGACCTGGGCAACTGAGCTCGGGGCCGAGCGCATTCATGTCGTCGTCCTGCCGCCGCCGGGAGCCCCGGCGACCACGTTGCTGCAGCGTTTCGCCACTGCCGTCGACGTCGAGCCGGGGATCCTCGAAGGGGCGGCCCCGACGACGCAGAGCAATGCCGCGCTGGGTCAGGCCGAGGTGGAGGCTCTGCGTCGGCTCAACCTGACCTTGGGTGCACAGCTGAACGAACGTCAGTACGCCCGGGCCGTTGTGCAGGCCGTGATCCCGGCTCTGGAGGCGCGACCGGCCTCGACTCGGGTCGAGATCCCCTCCCAGGACTGGCCCTGGGTCGAGACGACGTCCACCGCGCTCGTGCAGCACCTGAGCCGGAGTGGGTACGACGTGATCGGCGACCTGGACGACCTGATCCCGGCTCGTCCTGCCTCGGCCACCGACCAGCCAGCCCAGCCTGACCAGGAACGGCCGGACGAGAGCGCCTTGGTGGATCCGCTGCTCGACGCCCTGGCGGGTGTCTGCACGACGTACGCGAACCGCTGGTGGAAGAGCCGTCCTCACGAGAACGAGGCCTCCGGTGAGTCATCGATCCGGGTCGGCAGCGCAGCTCGCGCTGTGACCTATCGGGCCAAGGCGCAGGTGCTGGACCGGGCCGAGCACAATCGTGCGCTGCGCTGGCTCACCCTGGCCTATCTGCGTAAGCGCCGCTGAGTGAGCGGCCCTGTCGACGATCGTGACGGCGAGCCGCCGGAGCGCTGCCCCTCCGACTTCCCGGCTCAGCGCGACAGCGTGACGTTGCCCGTGGAGGTCGGTACGAGCTCCACGAACGTGTGACCTGGCGGCACCTTGAGGCTGTCGCCGGACTTGGTGACCAACCGCAACGCGCTGTCGCGGTCCTTCTTGGCCCACCGGCACGGCATCGCCTTGTTGCCGCTGACCAGGACCGCCTGACCCTTGCCGAAGAAGAGGGTCTCCGGCACCGGGTTGCCCGCCGGGTCCTTGTAACCGGCGTCTCCCTCGCGGACGCGGAGCAGCACGATCGTGTCTGGTGTGTAGTCGTGGCCGGATGCGGAGTTGCTGCCCGGCCGCGACCAGCGTCCGTTGGTGTACACCCAGTCGGTGGTGTGGCTGCCGGAGAACTGCGCACTGATCTTGCTGATCGTCTGTGCCTTCTTCAGGTCAGGCGTGCCGAACTCGAAGTAGGTCGCCGCCGGTGTCTTCCAGCCGGACTTGGGCTTCTTCGCGATGTCGCTGAGGTGAGCGAAGAGGTTGTACGGGGCAGAGCGGCCGTCATCGCGCGCGAAGCCGGGGTCGTCCTCACCGAGGTTGGCGATGCCGGCATCGGCGATCCGGGCGCGCGTGGGGCGCGCGCCACCGGCAGCGATCAGCACCCCATCCATCGGCTTGACGATGCCGATGTCAGTCGCCCGCATCGACCGGACCGGGCCTACCGTGGCCGGCGTGCTCGCGTAGAAGAACGCGGCGAGCCGGGTCAGCCCGCCCTCGACCATCTCCTCGACGACCAGGTCCGCCTTGTCCAGCCCGAGCTGTGGGGCCGAGTTGCTGGTGTTGTCGATCTTCACGACGTACACCGGGTGCTTCGGCAGGTCACCGACCAGCTTCTCGCCGGTAAGCGGCCACTCCCCGCTCAGGGTCAGAGCGTTCGCGGTCGCGACGGAATCGGTGGGCCCGCCACCGGAGATGTCGGCCTTCTTCTCGTCACCGCCGCCACAGGCAGCCAGGACGAGAGACAGTGCAACCAGCGCGCTGGAGGCAGCGAGCGAGCGACGGCGTACAGACATGCATCAGTTCCTCAGGTCGAGCGGATCAGTTCTCAAGTCGAGTCTCAAGTCGAGCAAGCCGGTCCAAGGCGACCGACGTCGCCCTCTAGTGTGACGGAGGGCCGCCCCGAATCGGGGACCGCCCTCCGTCGGAGTGTCACAGATCACGTTGTCGGAGTCACTGGCAGTGACCTGATCCCGTCACTGGTGAGACTGATAGCACTGCGAGGTGCTGATGGTACTCATGGTGCCTGGCGGATCAGCGATACCGCAGCGTGCCGGCGAACCACCGCGAGGTCCAGGCCCGCTCGCGGTGCACCCGCTGTCCTGGGCGTGGCGAGTGCAGCATCAGGGCGCGACCGTTCCGTGCGCGGCCGAGGTAGATACCCACGTGGTAGACGCCGCCACCGTTGCTGAAGAACATCAGGTCACCGCGCCGGGCGTTGTTCTTGCGGATGTGGCGTACGAACCGGGCTTGGGCGGCCGACGACCTGGGCAGGCGCAGACCTGCCCGTTGGTAGGCGAACCGCGTCAGGCCGGAGCAGTCGAAGGACCTCGGCCCGGAAGCGCCGTAGCGGTACGGGTCACCGACCTGGGCGATCGCGACCTTGACGCCGTGATGGACCTTGCGGGAGCGCTCCTGGCGGACCGAAGCGTCGGCCTGGGTGGCGGTGGTCAGGATCATCATCACCGTCACCAGCAGGGTGGTGAGCAGCATGGACGTGACGGCGACGAAGGATCGACGCCGCAGTGATGTTGCGGACATGGGAAAGAACTCCTTCTCGCGCCTGTGAGGTGAGCTGTCGGGTTCGGGCGAGAAGGTGCCCGGTCGCGGTCGGCGACTTCACCCCGAGCACGACGCAGCGCCTCGAACGATCAAGGCCGGTCGTGCAGTGGTGGGTCCCCCACTCCTACCCCGTGTGAGATCTCTTTCTCGACGACAGGGGTTCACCAGCGCCATGGGGTAGGACTCGGCGTACGACGCTCGTGCTCTTCAGTTGTAGGACCCGGCGACACTAGCCACGGCGCTCACCCGATCCACACAGCGAAACGGGCTTCTCAGGGGGCTGAGCGAGGCCTGGTGAGTCACATCACGCGAGGTCGAACTCAGCGTGGTGGGGCGCTCACGATGCGTCTGGGATGTCGTCTGGTGGCTGCTCAGTCGGCGACGGCGGTCAACGGCATCGCGTCGACCGCTCGCGCGTCGCTCGGCACCGGGCAGCCTGCGGCGAGCGCGTGCACGGTCTCCTCGATCGGCATCGGCTGTCCGAACAGAAACCCCTGTGCCATCGCTCCACCCGCGTGGTCGATCACGTGCTGGAGCTGACCCTCCCGCTCGACACCCTCGATCACCACGTCGAGTCCGAGTGCCTCACCCATCACGACCATCGAGCGGACCAGCGAGCAGGCCTTCGGGTCCTCCTCGATGTGATCGATGAAGGAGCGGTCGACCTTGAGGATCTGCACGGGCAGTCGCTGAAGGTAGCCGATGGCGGAGAAGCCGACGCCGAAGTCATCGATGGCGAAGGTGACGTTCGCGTCCGCCAGCGACGCCATGCTGGCCAGGGTCTGCTCGTCGTTGTTGACGAAGTCGCGCTCGGTGAGCTCGAGGATGAGCTGCATGTCACCGATCGCCGCCTGGGCACGCTGGACTTGTCGCTCGAACCCGGGCGCGTGCAGCTGCTGCGGCGAGATGTTGACGCCGATCGAGATCGGTGACCCGGCGGCGGAGCGCAGGGTCGGCGCGTGCGAGGCCACGATGTCGAGGACCAGCTCGCCCAGACCGACGATCAGACCACTTTCCTCTGCGGTCGGGATGAAGAGGTCTGGGGGCACGAGAACGCCGTCGCGACGCCAGCGGACCAGCGCCTCGACCCCGAGGATCGCCCGGGTCTGCAGATGGACGACAGGTTGATAGAAGACCTCGAGCTGTTTGGCCTCGATCGTCGCGCGCAAGGTCTCCACGAGCTCGATGCGCTGCAGCCGCTCGTCGCCGAACGACAGCCGGTAGGTTTCGTAGCGGTCCTTGCCCTGACCCTTGGCGTGGTACATGGCCAGGTCGGCCTGGCTGAGCAGCGTGTCGGCCGAGTCACCGGTCTTGGACAGCGCGATGCCGATCGTGGTCGTGACCGAGACCGAGTCGCCGGCCACTTCGATCCGCTTGCGCAAAACTTCCAGGATCCGTTCACAGGACGCACCGACGTCGTCGGGGTCCTGGACCTCTTCGAGCAGCACCGCGAACTCGTCACCACCGAGTCGGGCCACGGTGTCGGTTGTTCGGACGGTCCCCTTGATCCGGTTGCCGACCTCGACGAGCAGCTCGTCACCGGCTGCGTGGCCGAACAGGTCGTTGACCCGCTTGAAGCCGTCCAGGTCGCAGAACAGCACGGCGAGCTGGCCGCCGCGTCGGACCTGCATCGCCATCGCGTGCTCGACCCGGTCCATGAACAGGCTCCGGTTCGGTAGCCCGGTCAGTGGGTCGTGCCAGGCCAGGTGGGCCATGTCCTCGCTCAGTCGCAGCCGCGCGAAGGCGTCCTCGGCGACGGCGACCAGCGCGGTCAAGCCCTGCCGGTCATCGTCGGCGGTCGACCGAGCGCGGTTCAGCGCAGGACCGACCACCCACATCTCCTTGCCGCTGCCGTGGACCGCGACCCCGATCTCCGTACTCGACGGCGGGTCGGCCCGTAGCCGGACCCGCTGGTCGCGCAGCAGGTCGCTCGCCCCGGAGGTCAAGGCCTCCATCACCGCCGCGCGGTCGGAGACGGTCTGGACCCGTACGGCGGTGTCCAGCAGGATCTTCAGCCGACGGGCGTGCTCACTGCCACGAGACTGGGCTCGGGAGGCCACCATGATCGTGCTGATCGGCACAGCGAGCAGCACGGCCGACCACGGCGGAAGCTGCCGGACGACCAGCGCCGCGAGGTAGCCCAGCGACGCGATCCCGAGGAACGCGACCAAGGCGCCGAGCGCACCGGTCGGGTGCAGGCTGTCGGAAATGCTCAGCCCCTCCTCGAGGCTCAGCGAGATCGCCGAGACCGTGAAGTCGACGATGAAGTAGACGGCGGCGCCGAGCCCCGCAGCCACCAGCTCGCGCGTTGTCACCGAAGTGGCACCCCGAGTCGCGTCGATGCAGAAGACCGCGAGTCCTCCGGCGATCCCGCCGAGGCCGATGTTGAAGAGCTTGGTGGACGTTCTCTTGTTCGACAGCAGCTGGCAGGCCACGGTTCCGAGGAACCAGACGGCCAGTGCTTGGATCGGTGCGGTCACCACCGACAGGAAGACCAGGACGCAGGCGTCCAGGCCGATCTCGATCCCGCCGCCGGCGCGCCCGATCAGCATGGGGAACCAGCCCATCAGCATGATCAGCGGTACTCCGAGCAAGTACCTCGGGTCCGCGTCACCGAACGTGACCAGCTCGTGCGCCACTGCGACGACCCCCAGCAACGAGCCGACCGCCACGACGGCCCCGTCGAACATCGGGCTCAAACCATGGCGTGTCACGACGCACTGAGTTCAGTGGCTACACGCTGAGTCACGCCAATGAGCATAAGTCAGACGGGGAGTCGACGTACGGTGGATGGGCCGGAGTCCGGACAACGGGACGAGTGCCCGCATCGGCTGATCAGCGGATGCGCGGTGGCGGGTCAGTCGACAGGCTGCCCGGACCCCCGCAGGCCGGCTGTCCACTTCTCCTCGATCCGGCCCAGCCGCCAGATCGCCACGGCGGACACCCACGCGACCAGGAACAGGCCGACGATGGTGTAACCGACGTAGTTGAGATCCAGACCGGCGACCCAGCCGAACAGCCCGCTGTCCAGGTTGAATTTCTCCGCGAACACCGCGGTCAGCTCGATCACCCCGATGATCAGCGCCACTGCCACGGACAGGGCCGTGATGGTGATGTTGTAGAACACCTTGCGGACCGGCTGGGAGAACGCCCACCCGTAGGCGAAGTTCATGAAGGCGCCGTCGATCGTGTCCAGCAGTGACATCCCGGCTGCGAACAAGACCGGCAGGCAGAGGATGGCGTACCACGGAAGCCCACCGGCCGCGGCGGCGCCGGCCGTGGCGAGCAGGGCGATCTCGGTGGCGGTGTCGAAGCCGAGTCCGAACAGCAGACCGAGTGGGTACATCTGCCAGGGCTTCTTGATCGCGTTGGTGGCGCGGCCGTAGAAGCGGTTCATCAGGCCGCGGTTGTTGAGCTGGTCCTCGAGCTCCATCTCGTCGTACTCGCCGTGCCGCATCCGGCGAAAGACCCGCAGGATCCCGATCAGCACCATCAGGTTGAGAATGCCGATCAGCAGCAGGAAGACCCCCGACACGCTGGGACCGATCACCCCAGCCATGGTGTGGAGCATCGAGCCGTCGTTGGACACCTCGCCGCTGAGCCCTTTGATGCCCCAGGCGAACAGCGCCGCCAGGACGAACACGACCGAGGAGTGGCCGAGGGAGAAGAAGAAGCCGACGCTGAGTGGTCGCTGCCCGTCGCTCATCAGCTTGCGGGTGGTGTTGTCGATCGCGGCGATGTGGTCGGCGTCGAAGGCGTGCCGCATGCCCAGGGTGTACGCCGTGATGCCGACACCGACACCGAAGACCGCGCCGTCCCCGAGGTTGAGCCGACCAGGGACCACGAGCCCGAAGAGCATGCCGAACCCGATGATGTGCAGTGCCGCGATGAAGGCGAACAACCCGGCCGCGCGTCGCCACTCCCCCGGCGTCAGGGCGTACCTGACGCGGTGCCACCGCGACGGCGGAGGGCCGGTCCGGCGCTCGGGTGCTGTGGTGATGGTCATCGGAACCTGACGCTCGAAGGGACGGGACTGGCCTCCATCGAGGAGACTAAGCCCGTCCCGTCGCTGTTGCAAGCAATGCGCAATAACAATCTCCTGG
>JBBSPA010000082.1:0-17199 GCA_038259225.1 Propionibacteriales bacterium | reverse complement strand
GGGTGGGGAGGGGCAGGGTGGGGAGGGGCAGGGTGGGGAGGGGCAGGGTGGGGAGGGGCAGGGTGGGGAGGGGCAGGGTGGGGAGGGGCAAACGGCGGGCAAGCGGCGGCGGGCTTTATTGGCAGGGTTGCCGTTCGGGGATGGTCTGACGGATCGACGCGGCCAGGGCGGGCAGCGGGTCGGCGGGTTGGTGGTTGTCCAACGGCGGGACCGTCACCTCGACGTACGCCGCTCGGCCGATCGTGGTGAACCTCAAGGTCCCCTCGACCGGCTGGTTGCCGCTGACCTCCCGACCGTCCTGGGTGGCCAGCCATCCGACGCCGTTGACCTCGAAGCACGCCGATGTCGCCACCAGAGCCTGCGGCTTCGCGACACCGCAACGCAGGACGACCGGCGGGTCACCCCACGCGGCGGCGAGCGCACCGGAGGGCGTCACCTCGCGCGCCGCCAGGTCATCAGCCACGGTCTTCGGCACGGTACCGATCAGGTCGGCGCACAGGGACCGGACCGGCCCGCTCGGAGCAGGCGACGGTCCGGACACCTCGACCGCCCCGAGACCGCCGGAACAACCAGACGCCACGACGGCAGCGACCAGCGCCGCGCTCACCAGGGCGGTACGACGAAGACCCCCGCCACGCACGGGGGCGAGACGGGGGCTCATCACGATGATGTACCGGGGCGAGCGGCCCCGGCGATGACGTCAGATGTGGACGACGGGACAGGTCAAGGTGCGGGTGATGCCGTCGATCGACTGGACGCGGGCCACGACGAGCTTGCCGAGCTCGTCGACGTTGCGTGCCTCTGCTCGTACGATCACGTCGTACGGACCCGTCACGTCTTCGGCCAGCGTGACGCCCTTGACCTCGGCGATGTTCTGGGCCACCTCGGCAGCCTTGCCGACCTCGGTCTGGATGAGGATGTACGCCTGAACCACCACTGGGGCCTCCTGCTGAGTCGGGTCCGTGTCCTGGGGGCGGAGATCACGCTACTGCTCCGTTAGGTTGTCACATCCACCGGCAAGGCGAAAGCGAGGAACAGCCCATGGGACACGGCCTCTCGGGATCGTTGGGCGACGTGGGGGAGTTCGGGCTCGTCCGCGCGCTGACCGAACGGTTCGCGGCCGACGCCGACCAACGTGTCGTGGTCGGTCCTGGCGATGACGCGGCCGTGGTCAGGATCGATGGTGGGCAGGCCGTCGCGTCACTCGACATGCTCGTGCAGGGACGGCACTTCCGCCTCGACTGGTCGACCGCGACCGATATCGGTCACAAAGCGGCCGCAGCGAACCTGTCCGACATCAACGCCATGGGCGGTCGCGCCAGCTCCCTGCTCGTCGGGCTTGCCGCCCCGCCCGACCTCGAGACGAGCTGGGCCATGGACTTCGCCGACGGGCTCGCCGAGGAGTGTGCGCTGGTCGGCGCAAGCGTGGTCGGTGGTGACCTGACCCGGGCCGAGACAATCACGATCTCGATCGCGGTCCTGGGGGTCTGCGAGCACGCGGTCGTACGCCGGTCGGGAGCACGGCCGACCGACGTAGTGGCGCTGGCGGGTCGTCAGGGCTGGGCGGACGCCGGCTTCGCGGTGCTCGGACGAGGGTTCCGGTCACCCCGCGTGGTGGTGGAGGCTCATCGACGTCCCGAACCGCCGTACGACGCCGGACCTCAAGCCGCCGCGCTGGGCGCCACCGCGATGATCGACGTCAGCGACGGGCTGCTGCAAGACCTCGGCCACGTCGCCGAAGCGAGTGGTGTCGCGGTGGACGTGACCACGACCGGCTTCGAGGTGCCCGAGCCGCTGCAGGCCGTGGGTGCGGCTCTGGGGGTCGACCCGTTGCGCTTCCTGCTCACCGGAGGCGACGACTACAGCCTGCTCGCGACGTTCCCGGCGCAGACCGTGCTGCCGCAGCCGTGGCGGCAGATCGGCGTGGTGCTCGAGACGGGGGAACCGGGGGAGGTCACCGTGGACGGCGCGGAGTACGAGGACGCCGGCGGCCACCAGCACTTCCGTTGACCGGACACCGCGGATCCGCCGTTTTGGTGGGTATGGCGGGTCAACAACCGTGGAGCGCAGGTATCCGGACTGCGGCGACGCCGGACCGAACACCTGCCGTCCACCGTTTCGACGGTCCAGCCGCCCGGAAAAGGGCCGGGAGGCGTGTCCGGTGGGGGCGCGGGCGCTTAGCGGGTGACCTTGCCGGCCTTCAGGCAGGAGGTGCAGACGTTGAGCCGCTTCGGGGTACCGTTCACGACCGCGCGGACCCGCTGGATGTTGGGGTCGAAGCGGCGCTTGGTACGCCGGTGCGAGTGCGACACGTTGTGGCCAAACTCGGGGCTCTTGGCGCAGATGTCACAAACGGCAGCCACGGTGTACTCCTGGAATCGTTCTGAGGTGTTGGTCCACGTCGCGGTTTCGCAGTCCGTCCGCCAGGGGGTCATCGACGTGGGAGGGCCCTGGGCAACCGGTTAAGAATAACGGATCGGACGAGGCGGACGCCAATCCGCGACGCCGGTGCTCCCGGATAGGGTTCGAGCAGCCTGCGCCGCAGCAGCTCGCGCGCCTCACGGCCCGCCGGCCCGCCGGCCCGACCTTGCCCGACCGCCCGACCACCCCACCGCCCCACCGGAAGAGTCCCACCGTGAACCCACCCGCCCCCGAGCCCGCCGCCGCGCTTGCGCTGGCGCTGCTCGAGCGATGGTGCGACGTGACGCTCGCCGGCCTCGGCGAAGCGCGGGAGGAGATCGACGCGCTCAACGTCTATCCGGTGCCGGACGGCGACACCGGGACCAACCTGTATCTCACGTTCGAGGCGGCCCGCCAGGCGCTGGTCGAGGCCGAGTCGACGACGCTGGTAGGCGGATTGACGGTCTTTGCTCGGGGCGCGCTGCTCGGGGCGCGTGGCAACTCCGGGGTGATCTTGTCCCAGCTGATGCGCGCCGGGGCCGATCAGCTCCTGCGCGGCGACCCGACGAAACCCGGCCAGCTGTTGGCGGACACGCTCACCCTGGCGGCCGATGCGGCGTACGACGCGGTCGCCACCCCGGTCGATGGCACCATGCTGACGGTCGCGCGGGTCGCTGCCGATGCCGCCCAAGCGTGTGTGTCGGAGGCGCCCGAGGACCTGGCGAGCCAGATGGGGTACGTCGTGCGAGCAGCCGCCAAGGCGGCTCGCGAAGCGCTGGAGCGTACCCCCGATCAGCTGCCGGTGCTGGCCGCCGCGGGGGTTGTCGACGCCGGCGGGCGCGGCCTGTGCGTGATCCTCGACGCTGCGGAGGAAGCGCTGACCGGCACTCGGCCGCTGGGCAGCGAGCGCCGACGTCCGCTCCCGGTGCCGATCCGGCCCGACCCGGGCGACGGTGACCTCTCCGAGGGCGGACCGTCGTATGAGGTGATGTACCTGCTCGACGCGGACGACGCCGCCATCCCCGCGCTCCGCGCGGCCCTCGGACCGCTCGGCGACTCGCTCGTCGTCGTGGGCGGAGACGGGCTGTGGAACGTCCATGTCCACGTCGACGACGTCGGTGCCGCGATCGAGGCGGGGATCGAGGCCGGCCGGCCCTACCGGGTGCGCGTCACCCACTTCGCCGAGCAGCTCCGCTCGGCCCGACACGACCGGCCGCGTCCGGCAGCCGACGGCTCCTCGCCCGAGCAGCGGCAGCGCGGCGTCGTCGCGGTGGCAGCAGGCCCCGGTCTGCGCGCGCTCTTCGCGGAGGCGGGCGCCGGCGTGATCTCGGGTGGGCCTGGCCGCCGCTGCTCGACCGGTGAGCTGCTGGATGCGGTGCGCGGCACCGGTGCGCCAGAGGTGATCGTGCTACCCAACGACGCGGACAGCATCGCGGTCGCCGAAGCGGCAGCCCGGGCCGCCCGAGACGATGGACTCCGGGTCGCGGTCATCCCCACCCGAGCCCAGGTGCAGGGGCTCGCCGCGATCGCCGTCCACGATGCCTCTCGTGCATTCGACGACGACGTCGTGCAGATGACGTCGGCGGCGGGACATGCGCGACACGGCGCGGTGACGATCGCGGCCAGGGACGCCATGACGATGGCTGGCCCGTGTCATGAGGGTGACAGCCTGGGCATCGTCGAGGGTGACTTCGCCGTCGTCGGTGGTGGACTGGAAGACGTGGCAGTCGAGGTCGTCACCCGGCTGCTGTCGGGAGGTGGTGAGATGGTGACCCTCGTGACCGGATCGAGCCAGGCCGAGGGTGGTCTTCAGGTCGCCGCGCTCGTACGCCGGTTGACGTCTCACGTCGCGGAACTCCGGCCGGACGTCGAGGTTCTCGTCTACGACGGGGGTCAACAGCGCTACCCGCTGCTCATCGGGGTGGAGTGATGACATCGTTCCCGGACCTGACCACCGGCCTTCGAGGTGTAGTCGGTGACAAGGCCGCCAAGCTGCTGGGCGAGGTCTTCGAGATCGCGACCGTCGGAGACCTCCTGGAGCACTATCCCCGGCGGCTCGAGGATCGCGGCAAGCTCACCGACTTCAGCGATCTGGTCCTCGATGAGCACGTCACCGTGCTGGCGAAGACCAAGAGCGTGCAGAGCAAGACCTTCAAGCCCAAGGGCGGCGGGCGACTCGCCACGCGCACAGAGGTGGTCATCACCGACGGTGAGCGGGACCTGATGTGCACGTTCTTCCGGCAGCACTGGCGGCAGGACCAGCTCGTGCCCGGCACCGTGGCTTTGTTCAGCGGCAAGGTGTCGGTCTTCAACCGCAGACGTCAGCTCACCCACCCGACCTGCGAGATCCTGGGCCGCGGCTACGACCTCGACGTGTTCGAGGACACCATCACCGAAGGCTCGGTCCAGCGATGGCTGCCGATCTACCCCGCCAGCGCCAAGCTCACGTCGAAGATGATTATGGACTCCGTCGAGCTGGTGCTGAGCTCCCTCGACACCATCCCCGATCCGCTTCCGGAGGAGATCCGCCGGCGCGAGCGTCTGGTGAGCTTCGACGACGCGCTCCGAGCGGTTCACCAGCCAGACAGCCGGGAGCAGTGGGAGGCCGCCCGCCGTCGGCTCCAGTACGACGAGGCGTTCGTCCTCCAGACCGTCCTGGCTCAGCGCCGGATGTCCACCCGGTCCCTGGCCGCGGTCCCCCGACCGGGACGCCCGGGCCGGCTGCTCGACCGGTTCGACGCGGCACTGCCCTTCGAGCTGACCGATGGACAGCGCGAGATCGGTGCGCAGATCACCGACGACCTGACGCAGGACCACCCGATGCATCGTCTGTTGCAAGGGGAGGTGGGCTCCGGCAAGACGGTGGTCGCGCTGCGGGCGATGCTCCAGGTGATCGACTCCGGCGGGCAGGCTGCGCTGCTGGCACCGACCGAGGTGTTGGCGCAGCAACACCACCGCTCGATCGTGGCCATGCTCGGTTCGATGGCTGAGGCGGGCATGCTCGGCGGTGACGAGGACGCCACCCGGGTCGCGCTGGTGACCGGCTCGCTGTCGGCGACGCGCAGACGCGGTGCGCTGCTCGACGCGGTGTCGGGCTCGGCGGGGATCGTGATCGGGACACATGCCCTGTTGGAGGAGACCGTGCAGTTCGCCGACCTCGGGCTCGTCGTCGTCGACGAGCAGCACCGCTTCGGTGTCGAACAGCGCGCAGCACTGACCGACAAGGCCGGAGTGACACCTCCGCACGTGCTGGTCATGACCGCCACTCCGATCCCACGCACGGTCGCGATGACGGTGTTCGGAGACCTCGACGTCTCGACCCTTCGCGAGCTCCCCCGTGGACGCGCCGAGATCCAGTCCACCGTCGTACCCGCGGGCGAACGGCCCGACTGGCTCGATCGCGCCTGGCAGCGGGTCCGTGAGGAGGTCGCGAAAGGCCACCAGGTCTACGTCGTGTGTCCACGCATCGGGGGCGACCCGGAGTCGGCGATGCAGGAGCCGCCGGACGACGCGGAGGCGGGAGAGCGTCGTCCCCCGCTGGCGGTGGCCGACGTCGCGGCGATGCTCGTCGAGGGTCCGCTCGCTGAGCTCGCCGTCTTCGTGCTGCACGGGCGGCTCCCTGCGGATGAGAAGGACGACCTGATGCGCAGGTTCGCGGCCGGCGACATCGACGTCCTGGTCGCCACCACCGTCATCGAGGTCGGCGTCGACGTGCCGAACGCCTCGGTGATGGTGGTGATGGACGCCGACCGCTTCGGTGTCTCACAGCTGCACCAGATGCGGGGTCGGGTCGGCCGCGGCACCGTGCCGGGGCTCTGCCTGCTCGTCACCGACGCACCCGAGGACTCGCCGGCGCGTCGTCGGCTCGAGGCGGTGGCCGCCACCGCGGACGGCTTCGAGCTGTCCCGACTCGATCTCGAGAACCGGCGCGAGGGTGATGTGCTCGGCGCCACCCAGTCCGGTCGACGTTCGAGCCTGCGCTTGTTGTCGGTGCTGCGCGACGAGGAGGTGATCGTCGCAGCGCGCACGGCCGCTGACGCCGTGGTCGAGGCCGACCCGGCGCTGGACCGACACCCGTGGCTGGCGGCCCGGGTCGACGCGTTGGTACGAAGCCAGCAGGCTGACTACCTGGAGCGGTCATGACGCGGATCATCGGTGGCTCCGCGCGTGGGCGCAGACTGCGTACGCCGGCAGGCACCAGCACGCGCCCGACCTCAGACCGGGTACGCGAGGCGCTGTTCTCCGCGCTGGAGTCCGAGCTGGGGACCATCTCGGGGCTGCACGTGCTCGACCTGTTCGCCGGCTCGGGCGCGGTAGGTCTGGAGGCGCGTTCGCGCGGGGCCGCCTCGGTGGTGCTGGTAGAGGCGGACCGCGCGACGGCGGCCTTGATCCGTTCCAACGTCGAGCACCTCGGTTTCGACGCGGTCGACGTCCGCACCAGCAAGGCGGGCCGTTGGATTGAGTTGGAGTCCGTTGGCGGGTCAGGCCGCTTCGACGTCGTCTACGTCGATCCGCCGTACGCGACCTCGAATGCGGACCTCAGCACGCTGCTGGGCCTGCTGGCCTCGACCGGTCGCCTGGCAGCCGACGCCGTCCTCGTCGTCGAACGTTCCCGGCGTGGCGAGGCGTGGGAGTGGCCGATCGGGCTGGAAGGGGTGCGTGAGAGGCGCTACGGGGAGACAATGCTCTTCTACGGTCGGGTTCGCGAGGCACCGGCGTCGACGAGCGAGCCCCGCCCAGGCATGTCGTGACCGCCACGACCCAGCCGATCAAGGAGCCAACGATGCGCCGAGCTGTCTGTCCGGGGTCGTTCGACCCGGTGACCAACGGCCACCTCGACATCATCGGCCGCGCCGCCCGGCTGTTCGACGAGGTGACGGTGGGTGTGCTCGTCAACCCGAACAAGCAGAGCCTGTTCAGCGTCGACGAGCGCCTGACCATGCTCGGTGAGGCAGTCAGCGACCTCGACAATGTCAAGGTGGAGGCCTTCGAGGGGCTGCTCGTCGACTTCTGCCGCGGCCACGGCATCGACGCCATCGTGAAGGGCCTACGAGCCGTGAGCGACTTCGACGCCGAGCTCCAGATGGCGCAGATGAACGCACGGCTGAGTGGGGTGGAGACGGTCTTCGTACCGACCAGTCCCGAGTGGTCGTTCCTGGCATCGAGCCTGGTCAAGGAGGTTGCCGGATTTGGCGGCGACGTCTCAGGGCTCGTACCGTCAGACGTGCTCACCCGTCTGAACGAGCGGCTCCGCGCCACGTCGACGTGAGGAAGGGTGTCCCGCAGGCTCGGTCGGCGGCGGGAGCGCGTGGGTATGAGACACCGGACGGGGATGAACGAAGAGAGGCCACTTCGGTGGATGTGAAGGAACTGATCGACCAGCTCCGATCGATGATCGAGGGCGCTCGATCGATGCCGATGTCGTCATCTGCCGTCGTCAATCGTGGCGACGTGCTGGCCCTGATCACTGAGCTCGAGAAGACCCTGCCCGGCGCGTTCGCGCAGTCGAACCGGGTGGTCGCCGAGCGCGACGCGATGCTGGCCGACGCTCAGGCGCGTGCGGCCCGGATCGTCGAGGAAGCAGGCTTCGAGCGCGACCGGCTGGTCTCCGACACCGACGTCTACCGGATCGCACTGCGCAAGGCCGAGGAGCTGCGGTCGGGCACCGTGAGCGAGTGCGAGGCGTTGCGCCACGAGACCGACGAGTACGTCGACACCCGGCTCGCCAACTTCGAGATCACGCTGACCAAGACGCTGGAGGCGGTGACCCGAGGTCGGGACCGGCTGCAGGGCCGTCACCAGCTCGACCAGGACAGCCTGGACTCGCTGGCCGAGCTGGACGCCTCGGGGATGCCGCCACTCCCGCGGCACTGACCTGATGCTCGCCGACACGGCTGCGGTCCGGCTTCGATGACCGACGACATCGTCAGCACGGCACGTGCGTTCCTCGAGCGCGAGGGCCGCCTGGTCGAACGCCGCCTGGCCGCTGTGCTCTTCGACGGCGCTGATCCCGCCGGCGTGGTCGATGCCGTCGTGGCTTACCGCAACGCGGACGGCGGCTTCGGCCACGGCCTCGAGCCCGACAAGCGGTGTCCGGCCAGCCTTCCCATCGATGTGGAGGCCGCCCTTGAGATCCTCGTGGTGGCCAGGGACGCCGCCCAGCGCGGCTCCGGTGATCACGGCCTGGAAGCCCTTGGACGTGCCGCGTGCGACTGGTTGGGTTCGGTCGCGACGTCCGAGGGGGCGGTGCCGTTGGCTTTCCCGGTGATGGAGTCCTACCCCAGGGCCGATCACTGGTCGGACTGGACGTATGCACCGGGGTTGAATCCGACCGCCGGGCTGGCCGGTCGGATGCACCGGATCGACGTCGAGCACGCCTGGCTGGACGCGGCAACCGAGTGGACGTGGGCACGGCTGGAGTCCGGCTTCGACGAGGATGCCCATGCCCTGGCCGAGGTGCTGGTCTTCCTCGCCCACGTACCCGACCAGGGCCGGGCGGCGGGCGTCGGCCGGCAGGTCGGGACGTGGCTGGCGACGGCACGGTGGTACCGACCGGACCCGGCGGACCCGGACTACGGCGTGACACCGCTCCACCTGGCGCCCACCCCTGACAGTCCGTGGCGCCGCTTGTTCGACGACGCCACCGTTGAGGCCCACCTCGACCGGCTGGTCCGGGACCAGCAGCCCGACGGCGGCTGGGCCATCACCGGAGCCGCCGCCGGGGCTCGCCTCCACGCTGGAGTGGCGCGGGATCGAGACCCTCCGGGCGCTGCGGATACTCCGGGCCTACGGTCGGTGGTGATCGCGACAGGGCGGTGCGCACCGTCGCACCGGTTCTGGCCGATTTGAGGGGTACGACGCGCAACCGTTACTCTGGGGAGGCTGTTCTCGCAGGAGGGCGGTGATCTGTTGTGCCCGTCAACGAAAGTTCCACAGCGATGCGACTCGACTCGCGTTCGCCGCTCGTGATCAACACCCATGAGCTCGGCCGACGTCCTGGATCGATGCTGACGAAGGAACTGACGCTGCCGGCGCCGGCAGATCTGGGTATCGAGTTGCTCGGTGTCCCCGAAGGATCGCCCGTCGAGCTGGACCTCCGGCTCGAAGCGGTCATGGAGGGGGTGCTTGCGTCCGGACGGGCGTGGGTCACGCTCACCGGGGAGTGCGCACGGTGCCTGGAGCCGATCGAGGACGACCTCGAGGTTGAGCTGCAGGAGCTGTACGTCTATCCGGAGAGCGACGCCGAAGAAGATGAAGCAAGCCGGATGGACGGCGAGCTGCTCGACCTCGAGCCCGTGTTACGGGACTCGGTGGTGCTGGCGCTGCCGTTCCAACCTGTGTGCCAAGCCGACTGTGAAGGTCTGTGCCCCGAGTGCGGGGCGCGGCTGCTGGACCATCCGGGTCACGCACACGAAGAGAGTGTCGATCCACGCTGGGCGTCGCTCTCGGCCCTGACGACGACCGCATCACCAACAGATGAGACCGGCCGCACCCGCGCGCCCGGCGAAGACGAGGAGTAACCGTGGCTGTCCCGAAGCGGAAGATGTCGCGCAGCAACACGCGCCACCGCCGTTCGCAGTGGAAGGCTGCTGCCCCCTCGCTGGTGACATGCGCCAACCCGGCGTGCGGCTCCAAGCACCTGCCGCACCGCGCCTGTCCCGAGTGCGGGCAGTACGGCGCGCGCGCCGACCGCCGTCAGGTGCTCTGACGGAGGCCGAACGCCGCACCATGGACGACGCAATCCTGCCGGCCGGTCGTCCATCGCGTGACGAGCTGTGCGCCGCGCTCGGCGTCGAGGATCTCGATCCCGAGCTGCTTGAGCGCGCGCTGACCCATCGGTCGTTCGCGTACGAGAACGGTGGACTTCCCACCAACGAACGCTTGGAGTTCCTCGGCGACTCCGTCCTCGGTGTGGTCATCACCGAGGCGCTCTACCTCACCCACCCCGACTTGTCCGAAGGGCGCCTGGCCAAGCTACGCGCCGCTGTCGTCAACGCTCGTGCGCTGGCCGATGTGGCACGCACACTCGGCCTGGGCGAGCACCTGATGCTCGGTCGCGGTGAGATCTCCACCGGGGGCCGAGACAAGTCCTCGATCCTCTCCGACGGAGTCGAGGCGTTGCTCGGAGCGGTCTACCTCGACCAGGGCTTCGTGATCGCGGCCGAGGCCATCCACCGGCTGTTCGACCCGCTGATGGCCGCCGCAGCCGTCCTCGGGGCAGGGCTGGACTGGAAGACGAGTCTTCAGGAGCTCTCCGCCGACCTCGGACTCGGTGTGCCGGAGTACCTCATCGAGGACAGCGGTCCCGACCACGAGAAGACCTTCGAGGCCCGCGTGCGGGTCGGTGAGGGGACCTATGGCCACGGCACCGGCCGGTCGAAGAAGGAAGCTGAGCAGCAGGCGGCGGAGACCGCCTGGCGTGCCATCAGGGCGGCGCACCCGGAGGCTGACGCGCGCGCGCCGGAGCCGCTGGACCCGTCCGAGCAGCTCTGAACCTGCGGTCCTGACCCAGCCCGTGCCTGAGCTCCCCGAGGTCGAAGTCGTCCGCCGCGGTCTGGAGATCCACGTGGTGGGCCACACGATCGAGCGGGTCCGGGTGCTGCATCCGCGACCGGTCCGTCGGCATCTGGCGGGCGTCGCCGACTTCGAAACCCGGCTGGCCGACCGCCGCTTCATCTCCGCCCGCCGCCGGGGCAAGTACCTGTGGCTTGCCTTGGACTCCGGTGATGCCGTGCTGGGTCATCTCGGGATGAGCGGCCAGCTGCTCGTTCAGCCTCGTGCCGCGGCACCCGAGCGCCACATGCGAGTGGTGATGGAGCTGAGCGAAGGGCGCGACCTGCGCTTTGTGGACCAGCGGATGTTCGGAGGGCTGTCGCTGTCGCGCGACGGCGCCGATCTTCCCGCGGAGATCGCCCATATCGCGCGGGACCCCCTCGACTCCGACTTCGACGATCGCGGGTTCATCGAGGCACTACGCCGCCGGCGTACCGGCATCAAACGTGCCCTGCTCGACCAGACCCTGATCTCCGGGGTCGGCAACATCTATGCCGACGAGGCCCTGTGGGCAGCCCGGTTGCACTATGCCCGACCGACCGAGACGCTGACCCGTCCGGTGATCCGGCGACTGCTGGAGGAGGTCAGGACCGTGATGACCCGGGCGCTGGGCGAAGGCGGGACGTCGTTCGACGCGCTGTACGTGAACGTCAACGGCGAGTCCGGGTACTTCGACCGGGCGCTGAACGTCTACGGGCAGGAAGGACGTGGCTGCCCGCGATGCGGGACCCCGATCCGGCGTGAGGCCTTCATGAACCGATCGTCGTTCAGGTGTCCGCGCTGCCAGCCGCGGCCGCGCCGCGCTCGCTGACCGGGTCTTCACGACGGGGTTCTACGGACCTTTCGGCCGGCGGTCGGTGCCCTCGCGCTCCGCCAGAACGGCCTCGGGCACCTGTCCTTGCGCGTCGATCGGAGTCCACGACTCGGTCCGCACCCACTCCGACCCGCACGCCGAGCAGGCGAACACCCGCAGGTCCTCGTGCTCCTGCGCGTGCCAGGTGTCGCCCGTAGGGCGCCAGACGCAGACCGACTGACATGGCCAGGACGAGACGCTCCGGGCGGGGGCAAGAGGCGAGGAGGGATCGGAGGCGGTCATCACGGGCCATTGTGCCTGCCGGTCCCGGTCCCGGGTCCAGCCGGCATACCGGCGGTCGGGGTACCGAAACTCCAGGTTGACCCGGGGCCGTCACGGTGTCACCCTTGAGGAAGTAGCAGCGTCATCGCCGAACCCACGGCCGCGCCGGCAAGGACCGACTGAAACGGCGCCCCCGCGAACACCCCCGTTCCGTTCCCGACGCGTTGCTGATGACTGGTTTGCTCTGGAGGACACCATCCATGGCCAAGGCTCTCCTTGGGTACGTCGGAGGCGACACCCGCCTCCTCGATGACAATCAACGGCTCCGCCGCCGCGTCGCTGACCTCGAAGCCGTCGTGCTCCGCCTCCAAGCGGAAAACGATGCCCTCGCCGCGCGAGTCCATGACGGCGACCTGCTGACCGTCCCTGACAGCATGCACGAACGGGCGGCCGCGCACGCCTGACCTGGCGGCACACCGATTCGGATCGCGGACGCGACCGGATCCGGTGTTCGGCGTCCTCCGACGGTGCACCGCCGGGTGTCGACCGCGGGCAGCACAGCGGGCGCACGTTGGTTGAGACGCCAGTAGGTAGGCTGCCGCGATGGCAGTGACGCTGGCCTCGATGACCGAGGTGGAGTACGCCGGCTGGCGCGAGGTCGCGGTCGTCGGCTACGCCCAGGAGTTCGTGACGTCCGGCATCCTGGATGCGGAGGCGGCCACCGAACGCGCCCAGAAGGACTTCGCCGAGCTGTTGCCCGATGGACTCGCCACCGAGAACCACCTGCTGTGGACCGCTTGGGCGGAGCCTGAGCCGGTAGCGGTCGGGTCGATCTGGGTGATGCTCGCACCCGATCGTCGGCCGCCGCACGCGTTCGTCTACTCCCTCGACGTGGACGCCGCCCAGCGTCGACGCGGGTACGGCCAGGCCATCATGGAGGCGGCGATGCGCGAGTGCCGCGAGCGAGGGATCGCGACGATGGGCCTGAACGTCTTCGGGCACAACGAGACCGCCCGCAGGCTGTATGAGCGACTCGGTTTTCAGGTGATGTCGACATCGATGAAGGTCACGCTCTGATCGTTGCTCGTCGGCGTGGTGGTGCCGGGCGAGGTGCGCTGCACAGGTAGTGTCCTCACTGGTCTTCCCCACGACCGAACCACGGCGCCCGCATCCTTCTGCCGGAGCGGCGTCCGCGAAGGAGCAGCGCGTTGTACCTCAAGAGCCTGACGCTGCGCGGCTTCAAGTCCTTTGTCTCCTCCACCACGTTGCGGCTGGAACCGGGCATTACCTGCATCGTCGGGCCGAACGGGTCCGGCAAGTCCAACGTCGTGGACGCGCTTGCCTGGGTGATGGGCGAGCAGGGCGCCAAGTCACTGCGTGGCGGCAAGATGGAGGACGTCATCTTCGCCGGCACCTCCGGGCGGCCGCCGCTGGGGCGTGCCGAGGTCCTGCTCACCATCGACAACGCCGACGGTGCCCTGCCGATCGACTACGCCGAGGTCACGATCTCGCGGACGATGTTCCGCAACGGCGGGTCGGAGTACGCCATCAACGGCCAGACCTGTCGGCTGCTCGACGTCCAGGAGCTGCTCAGCGACTCCGGTATCGGGCGCGAGATGCACGTCATCGTCGGGCAGGGCCAGCTCGACCAGATCCTGCACGCCTCTCCGGAGGACCGCCGCGGCTTCATCGAGGAGGCGGCCGGCGTCCTCAAGCACCGCAAGCGCAAGGAAAAGGCGATCCGCAAGCTGGACGCCACCGAGGGCAACCTGACCAGGCTGTCGGACCTGCTCAGCGAGATCCGTCGCCAGCTCAAGCCGCTGGGTCGACAGGCCGAGGTGGCCCGGCGTGCCTCCTTCGTCCAGATGGACGTCCGCGACGCCCGGGCCCGGCTGCTCGCCGACGACGTGGTCCGCGTCCAGACCACGCTCGACCAGGAGCTGGCCGACGAGGAGTCGCTGCGGGAGCGCCGAGCCGGCGTGGAAACCGCCCTCACCGCGAGCCGGAACGCCGAGTCCGGCCTAGAGGCGGCTCTGCGCGCCGACGCGCCGCTGATGGCCCAGGCGCAGGACACCTGGTTCAAGCTGGCCGGGATGCGCGAGCGGCTGCGGGGCACCGCCAGGTTGGCGGCCGAGCGGGTACGCAACCTGGCCGACGAGCCTGCCGACGAGCGCCCCGGACGTGACCCTGAAGCTCTCGAGGCGGAGGCCGACCGGGTCAGCGCCGACGAGGCGGAGATCCAGGCCGAGGTCTCCGGTCACCGGGCCGACCTCGGTGTTGCCGTCGCTGCACGCGGCGAGGCCGAGGCGGCACATCTCGAGGAGGACCGTCGGGTGGCCGGCATGCTCCGCGCTGCTGCCGACCGCCGCGAGGGCTTGGCGCGGTTGACGGGACAGGTCAACACGCTCAAGAGTCGCTCCGCCGCCGCGCAGGACGAGATCGGTCGCCTCGGTCTCACCCGGGCTGAGTCGGTTGCGCGGGCTGACCGTGCGCAGCACGAGTTCACGGCACTGGAGACGCGGATCGCCGGACTCGATGCAGGCGAGCACGGCCTCGACGCCGAGCACGAGGGCGCCGCGGCGGTGCTCGACGACATCGACGATCGGCTGGTCAAGCTCCGGGAAGAGGCCCAGGCCGCCGAGCGGGAGCGCGCCGCGCTCGCCGCACGCAAGGAAGCCCTGGAGATCGGTCTGTCGCGCAAGGACGGCGCGGGAGCCCTGCTCGCTGCCACGCAGCAGGTCTCCGGCCTGCTCGGTTCGGTCGCCGCGTTGCTCTCCGTGCGCCAGGGCTATCAGAGTGCGGTGGCGGCTGCCCTCGGATCGGCCGCCGACGCGGTGGCGGTCTCCGACGTCGACTCTGCGCTGAGCGCGATCAGCCACCTGAAGGACGCCGACCTGGGCCGGGCCGGTCTGGTGCTGGGCGGTGCCGATCTGGACGATCACGACTGGCCGTGGCTGGCGGCGGGTACGACGTACGCGGTCGATGTCGTGGATGCGCCGGATGCGCTGCGTCCGGCCCTGCGGAAACTGTTGTTCAAGACGGTGATCGTGGACGACCTCGACGCAGCCCGCAGCCTGGTCGCCGATCTGCCCGACGTGGTGGCGGTGACCCGGGACGGCGACCTTGTGGGCGCGCACTTCGCCGCGGGTGGATCGTCCTCGCAGCCCAGCATGCTGGAGGTACAGGCGGCGGTCGACGAGGCATCCGACGCCTTGGCGGCGGCGGCCGGCGCGACCGAACGACTGCGCTTCGAGATCGCGACGCTGGACAACGAACGACAAGACGTGCAGAGCCGGGTCGACGTGGCGCTGGCCAAGCTCCACGAGTCCGACGCGGCGATGGCCGCGGTCGCGGAGGAACTGGGGCAGCTCGGCTCGCTGGCCAGGTCCTCCAGGGCCGAGGCCGAGCGCGTGGACCAGGCGATCGCGGCGGCGGAGCAGGCCCGTGACCGTGACGTGGCCGGGCTGGCCGACCTGGAGCGCCGGCTCGTCGCAGCCGCTGATGCACCCGAGGAGGAGCCGGACACGACCGAGCGCGAACGCCTGGCAGATCAGGCCGGGCAGGCCCGGCAGCACGAGATGGACGCGCGCCTGGGGCTGCGTACCGCGGAGGAGCGGGCGCGGGCGCTGCACGGCCGTGCCGAGGGACTGCGCAAGGCAGCCGAGCAGGAGCGCGTGGCTGCGGCGCGTGCCGAGCAACGCCGCGAACGCCGGATCCGCGAGGCCGCCGCCGCCGACGCGGTCGGCAAGGCCGCTCACGTGGTGCTCGCCCGGCTCGACCGGTCGCTCGCCGAGGCGGTCGAACGGCGTACCCAGGTCGAGAACGCTCGCGCCGGCCGCGAGCAGGAGCTGTCCGGCATGCGGGCCACGCTCCGAGAGCTGGAAGCCGAGCTGAGCGCGCTGACCGACACCGTGCACCGCGACGAGATGCTGCGTGCCGAACAGCGGATGCGGCGAGAGCAGCTCGAGCAGCGTTCGTTGGACGAGCTCGGTCTCGACCTCGAGTCGCTGGTCACCGACTACGGGCCCGACCAGCTCGTTCTGCCGCCGCCGGCCCTCCCGGGAGAGGTCCGTGACGTCGAGCCCGAGCCGACGCCGTATGTCCGGGACGAGCAGCAGAAGCGGCTCCGCACCGCGGAGCGTGCCTTGGCGCAGCTGGGCAAGATCAACCCGCTGGCGCTGGAGGAGTTCTCGGCGCTGGAGGAGCGGCACAAGTTCCTCACCGAGCAGCTCGACGACCTGCGCAAGACCCGGCGCGACCTGCTCGACATCGTGCGTGAGGTGGACGAACGCGTCGAGCAGGTCTTCACCCAGGCGTACGCCGACGTGGAGCGGGAGTTCGCGAACGTCTTCTGTCGGCTCTTCCCCGGAGGTGAGGGCACGCTGATCCTTACCGACCCGGCCAACATGCTGGACACTGGCATCGAGGTGGAGGCGCGGCCACCCGGCAAGAAGGTGAAGCGGCTCTCGCTGCTCTCCGGAGGCGAGCGGTCACTGGTGGCGGTGGCCTTCCTGGTGGCGCTGTTCAAGGCCCGGCCGTCGCCGTTCTACATTCTCGACGAGGTCGAGGCGGCTTTGGACGACACCAACCTCGGTCGCTTGCTGGAGATCTACGAGGAGCTGCGTGAGGACTCCCAGCTGCTCGTGATCACCCACCAAAAGCGCACGATGGAGGTCGCGGACGCGCTGTACGGCGTCTCGATGCGCGGCGATGGGGTGTCGGCCGTGATCAGCCAGCGACTGCGCGACGCCGAGTCCGCCTGACCTGCTTCTCGGTGTGTCCGGTGTCACGGCCTTCCGAGGCGGGAGTGGGCGACGGTGGCTGGCAGGATGGAGGTACCGGTCATACGTCAGCCGGATCGCCGTACGACCAGGGAGACCATCCACTCATGCTCGTCATCTCCATCGGCCTTCTCGTCATCTTGACCTTGGCGGGGCTGGTCACCTTGTACGTCGCCTATCCGCATCGTGGTGAGGACATCCCGCACGCGGAGTGGCTGTCGGATGCGATGTCGCGCTCGAACCAGAAGGTCACTGCGCAGCTGTCGCAGTGGGATGACAACCTCGCCGCGCGAGTCCACGACCGCCGCCGCGACTGACTCCCCTTCTCCCACCGCGGGCTCCCCTCCCGCCCCGAACCCCGCGAATTGCGGGAAAGTGCAGGTCGACGCG
>JBBSPA010000081.1:0-17312 GCA_038259225.1 Propionibacteriales bacterium | reverse complement strand
CCTTCCAGGTGTGGATGCCACCGCCGGCGAACCAGCGGCGCTCTCCCTGCCCGGCGTCGAGGATGGTCGCTGTCCGTGTCGCCATGAGCTACTCCTGACTTCGTGGGACATTTGTCCCACGACGAAACTACGGTACCGTGAAGGCCATGTCAACGGCTTACGAACGGACCGGGCGTGTCAGGCAGAAGCAGCGCACGCGCCTCGCGCTCATCGACGCGGCCCGTGCCCTGATAGAGGAGGGCATGGCCTCGCCCACGGTGGAGCAGACGGCGACCGCCGCCGGAATCTCCCGAACCACGGCGTACCGATACTTCCCGAGCCATCGTTCGCTGTTGGTTGCAGCGCATCCGGAGATCGACCGGGCCTCGCTGGTGGCCGTGGAGGAGATCGGCGATGCCGAGACGCGCTTCATCGCGGTCGTCGAGGCGTTCATCGACCTCACGCTCGAGACCGAACCACAGCTGCGCACGATGTTGCGGCTGTCTCTCGCCGAAGCGCAGGTCACCGAAGACCTACCGTTGCGCAAAGGACGGGCGATCGGTTGGTTCGACGAAGCGCTCAGCACGCTCTCACCACCGTTGGCTGTCGAGGAGAGGCGACGGATCGTCCTGGCTGTGCGCAGTGCTGTCGGGATCGAGTCTCTCGTCTGGCTCACCGACGTCGCCGGGCTGTCCCGGCCCGAGGCTGCCGACGTCATGCGATGGTCGGCGCGGTCACTCCTCGCAGCGGCACTCCACGACCGCGGCTGATCGCTAGCATGAATCCATGGCTCTTCGGACGAAGACACAGTGGTGGGGTGTCGCGCTGGACGCCGCCGATGCCCGGGAGCTGGCGCACTTCTACGCCCGGCTGCTCGGCTGGCAGATCTTCGATGAGGACGAGACCGGAGCCGCGGTGGCACCGTCGGAAGACGCGGGCTACAACATTGCGTTCCAGACCGAGACGAAGTACGTCCGCCCGGTGTGGCCGGCGGTCGACGGTGAGCCTCAGATGTCCATGCATCTCGACATCGCGGTCGACGACCTGGAGGAGGCGGTGGAGTACGCCGTCGAGGTAGGGGCCGAGCTGGCGACCTTCCAGCCGCAGGACGACGTCCGGGTCATGCTGGATCCGGCCGGCCACCCATTCTGTCTCTACCTGGATTGAGCGCCGAGAGCGGAGTCGCACACCTCGATCAGCCGGTCGCGCAACGACCTCGAGCGTTCGGCGAAATCGCGCTGGTGGGCGATGTAGGTCGCCTTGCCCGCCGGAGTCTCGATCAGGATCGGTTCGACGCCGAGGGACCTCAGGTCGTACGGCGAGGCCCTCATGTCGACCTGCCGGACCTTCCGGGCGAGTGCGAAGCAGTCAGCAACCAGCTCGGACGAAGTCATCGGCGACAGCTTGTAGGCCCACTTGTAGAGGTCCATCGTCGCGTGCAGACAGCCCGGCTGGTCGAGCTGCTGCTGTGACTCACGCGTGGGTTGGAGCACGTTGAGTCGTCGTGCCGGCTCGGTGAAGAAGCGGAACGCGTCGAAGTGTGTGCACGTGATGCGGTGCGTCTCCACGACCGCGTCGGTCAGCTCTGCTCCCAGTCGAAGCGGGTACGCCGGATGGCGCGTCTGCTGACGAGACTGGCGGTAGACCATCGCCCACTCGTGCAGCCCGAAGCAGCCGAGCATCGCAGGACGCGAAGCGGTTGCCATCAGCACGTCGCGGATCCATCCGATGCGGTCCTGGTGCCTCGCGACGAAGGCGGGACCGACACCGGCCCGATCCGCTCGAACGGCGTACCCGGACCGTCCCTGGAAGCCCGACACGTCGCCGGCCAGCTCGATGCCGACGCCGGGGTGCCAACGGCGCAGCGCGGACGGTCGGTAGGAGTAGTACGTGAAAAGGAAGTCCTCTACCGGATGTGCGATCCCGCTGCGACGCCGCTCGAGGTGCGGTGCGATCCAGGCGTCGACGCGCGACTCGTGGGCCGACGTGCGGGCCTGCCAGTCGGGCTGCGCCAGGACCGAGGTGGAGACGGCCGGCATCGCACCATCGTAGACAGCAAGCACGAGGACACAGGTACCGATGGCGGCGACTCGGCGAGCGGCTTCGGCCATCCCGTAGGCTCTGCCGACGTGAGAATCGCGCGCTTCACGACCGGTGACGAACCCCAGTACGGCGTCGTCGGCGGAGCGGATGGCGAGGAGATCATCGCTACGGTCGTGGGGGACCCGCTGTACTCCGGTGTCGAGCTGACCGGTGAGCAGGTCCCGCTCGTGGACGCCCGGCTGCTCGCGCCGGTCATCCCGCGCAGCAAGGTCGTCTGCATCGGGCGCAACTACGTGGCCCACGCCGAGGAGCTCGACCACGACGTCCCCGAGACGCCCCTGGTCTTCCTGAAGCCGAACACGTCGGTGATCGGACCGTTCGACCCGATCGTCCACCCGGCGCAGAGCAACAACGTGCACTTCGAGGGAGAGCTCGCGATCGTGATCGGACGGATCTGTCGCGACGTCCCCCCCGGCCGGGTCGCCGACGTCATCTACGGCTACACGGTCGGGAACGACGTGACGGCCCGCGATCTCCAGGAGACCGACGGACAGTGGGCGCGGGCCAAGGGATTCGACTCGTTCTGTCCGATCGGCCCGTGGATCGAGACGGACCTCGACCCGTCCGACGTGGCCATCCGCACCGAGCTCAACGGTCAGCTCAAGCAGGACGGCCGGACCGGCCTGATGATCTTCGACGTCGCGACAGTGATCTCCTTCATCACGTCGTTCATGACGCTGCTTCCCGGCGACGTGGTGCTCACGGGTACGCCGGCCGGGGTCGGCCCCATGAAGCCGGGCGACGACGTGTCTGTCACCGTTGAGGGCATCGGCACCCTGACGAACAAGGTGGTTTCTCGTGACTGACGCGACCGAGGCCGTCGAGGCCCCGCGCGATGTCCTCGGTGATCTCGCGCCCGACCAGGTCAGGCTGCGGTTCGCACCCTCGCCGACCGGGTCCCTGCACGTCGGCAACGTCCGCAGCGCGCTGTTCAACTGGGTGTTCGCGCGGCACTTCGGCGGCACCCTGGTGCTGCGCATCGAGGACACCGACGAGGCCCGTAACACAGAGGCCGGGGTCACGTCGGTCGTTGAGTCATTGCGGTGGCTCGGTATCGACTGGGACGAGGGTCCGGAGGTCGGTGGTCCGTGCGGTCCCTACCTCCAGTCCGAACGCTTCGACACGTACACCCAGATTGCTGACGCGCTACGGGCTGCGGGCAAGGCCTACGACTGCTACTGCTCCCAGGACGAGCTCGAGGAGCGACGTGAGATCGCCCGCCAGGAGGGTCGGACCGCAGGCTACGACGGCCACTGCCGTGCCCTGGGCGAGGAGCAGGTAGCGGCGTACCGGGCCGAGGGCCGCAAGCCGGTGCTGCGCTTCCGGATGCCGGACTCACCGATCGTCTTCACCGACCTGGTCCGCGCGGAGATCACGTTCCTGCCCGAGCACGTCCCCGACTACGTGCTGGTCCGGGCCAACGGTCATCCGCTCTACACGCTCGTCAACCCGGTCGACGACGCACTGATGCAGATCACCCATGTCTTGCGCGGTGAAGATCTCCTCTCGTCCACGCCCCGGCAGATCGCCCTGTACGACGCGCTGCTGAGCATCGGCGTCGGGCGGGGCGCTCCACGCTTCGGTCACCTGCCCATGGTGATGGGGGAGGGCAACAAGCGCCTGTCCAAGCGTGACAAGGGCTCCGGTCTGGCGGAGTACATCGAGCGCGGCTTCCTGCCCGAAGGTGTGCTGAACTATCTGGCCCTGCTCGGCTGGGGAATCGCAGACGACCGTGACGTCTTCACGATGGCGGAGATGATCGAGGCGTTCGACATCCGCCGTGTCAACCCGAACGCCGCCAGGTTCGACATGAAGAAGTGCGAGGCGATCAACGCCTCCCACGTGCGCCTGCTCTCGGTGGATGACCTGGCCAAGCGCGTGATCCCTTACCTGCAGGCAGCAGATCTGCTCGGCGAAGAGATCACCCCGCACGAGCGCGAGACATTGACCGCAGCCGCGCCGCTGATCCACGAGCGGATGACCACGCTGGCCGAGGCGGTCGACATGATCGGCTTCCTGTTCGTCACCGACGACGCCTTCGTGGTGGACCCCGATGACGCGGCCAAGCTGCTCGACCCGGCCGGTCGTGACGTCGTCCTCGCGGCGTACGACGCGGTGAGCGGGCTCGACGTCTGGGACACGCCCTCGATCGAAGCAGCTCTGCGCGCCTGCCTGATCGACGGCCTCGGCCTCAAGCCCCGCAACGCGTTCGGGCCGGTGCGGGTGGCGCTCACCGGCCGGCGGATCTCGCCGCCACTGTTCGAGTCCATGGAGCTGCTCGGCAAAGAACGTTCGCTGACCCGGCTCGCCGCCTCGACGCCGACGACGGCCGACACGGCTCGGGCCTGACGAAACCGATGGCGCAGCACCCGGGCGGGGAGGTCCCTTCGCCGACCGGACCCCCGACCGGACCTCCGGTCGTTCCCGGGCCTCCGACCGGTCCCGCGGTGCCATGGCTGGCGCCACCCCCGGGGTTCTCGGGGGTAGGGCCTGAGGACGGTGTCAGCTACCACCGGCTCTGTCGGGAACGCGGTGCGGCCTGGCGACGGTTGATCGGGGCTGTGCTGGCGGGTACTGCAGGCCTGATCCTTGCGCCCGTGCTCGTGATCGTGACCATGGTCTTGGTGGCGCGGGCGTTCGGGCACACGTTCACACTCGACCTTGACAACGGGCTCGTCGCCTCGGAGATGCTCGGCCTGAACCTGGGTCTGGCGCTGCTGATCCCGATCGCGATGGTGGTGTACCGGGGGATCTACCGACGACGTCCAGGCTGGCTCGGCTCAGTGTGGCCGGGCATCCGGTTCCGCTGGCTGCTGGCCTGTGCCGGGATGTCCATGGTGGTGTGGGCGGTGCTGTTGGTGTTGGGCACGGGGGGTGCCTTGACAACGCGCAAGGCACCGATCGACAGCGGGGTCGTCTGGTTCCTGATCGTGGTCCTGCTCACCACGCCGCTGCAGGCAGCCGGCGAGGAGTACCTGTTCCGTGGCCTGCTCCTGCAAGGCCTGGGGGCGACTCGGCTGCCGACCTGGGTCTGCTGCTGCTTGTCCGGAGTGATCTTCGCCACGGCACATGCGCAGTTCAGCCCGCCGCTGTTCGCCGATCGGTTCCTGCTCGGGTCCGTGTTCGCCTTCCTGGCGGTGAAGACCGGAGGCCTTGAGGCCGGGATCGCCATCCACGCCGTGAAGAATCTCGCCGGGTTGATTCCCGCCGCTCTTCTCGACGACGTGTCCGAGACCCTGGATCCGCAGGGGGTCACCTGGTTGCCGCTCATCATCGACCTGGTGCTGCTGGCCATCCTGGTGCCGTGGCTGCTCAGAGCCACAGCGAGACGGGTTCAGCAGGGCCGGCTTCGCCCGACGTACGCCGGGTGACGTGGTGCAGACGCCAGCGGTACCGTTTTGGAGCCTCCCGCCCGCTCCGGTATCGTCTCCCCTCGGCATTCGGATCGAGAGCTTGCGTCCCGATACCAGCGCCGAGCACTGACCATGGGGTATGGGGTAATTGGCAGCCCGACTGGTTCTGGTCCAGTTAGTCTAGGTTCGAGTCCTAGTACCCCAGCGATGAGAGAACTCGAGCGACCTCGAGAGATCTCGTCACTCGATGGCCCCGTTGTGTAGTGGCCTAGCACGCCGCCCTCTCAAGGCGGTAGCGCGGGTTCGAATCCCGTCGGGGCTACCATCGCCGACAGCGCCCTTCCTCCGGGAAGGGCGCTGTCGCGTTCAGCGCGCCCTCACGCCTGCTGAACGCTCCGACGGCTTCGGGGCTCGCGCGACGCATCCGTCGGATCGTTCGGGCATGCATGACGGCCATGTCCGAAACCCGCGAGAATCGGTCGGTGGCGTGGTGTTGGATGAAGACATGACGACGCGAACGACGACGGCACCACGGCCGCTCGAAGCAGGCCGAGACGTGCTCGTCAGCGACCCGGATCGTTGTTACCGCGCGGTCCAGGGCCGGGATCGTCGCTTCGACGGCGTCTTCTACACCGGCGTCCGGACCACCGGCATCTACTGTCGGCCGAGCTGTCCCGCCACCACGCCGAAGCGACGCAATGTGATGTTCTTCGTCACCGCTGCGGGCGCGCAAGGGGCGGGGTTCAGGGCGTGTCGTCGGTGCCGGCCGGACCTGACCCCCGGGTCGCCCGAGTGGGACGTCAAGGCCGACGTTGCGGGTCGGGTGATGCGGATGATCGCCGACGGAGTGGTCGAGCGCGACGGGATCGAGGGACTGGCGGCGCGCGCGGGCTACACCTCTCGACATCTCAACCGCGTGCTGTCCGCGCAGCTCGGCGCCGGCCCGCTCGCGCTGGCGCGGGCCCAGCGTGCACACACGGCGCGGATCCTGATCGAGACCACCGACATGGGTTTCGCCGACGTGGCCTTCGCCGCCGGCTTCTCCAGCATCCGCCAGTTCAACGCGACCATCGTCGAGGTGTACGCCGCGACGCCCACCCAGCTGCGCGTTTCTCGGCACAGCCGAGCAGGTCAGGCCGCCGCCTCGACCGGCCCTGGCCTTGTCACTCTCTCGCTGGCCGTGCGCCAACCGTTCGACGCCTCGGGACTGCTGGCGTTCCTGGACATGCATGCGGTCAGCGGGGTGGAGAGTGTTGAGCGCACCGCCTCGTCCTCGGCGTACACCCGGAGTCTGCGGCTGTCCCATGGCCACGGCACCGTCACGCTCACCCCGGCCGCCGGCCATGTCACGTGCGCGCTCGCGCTCAGTGACCTGCGTGATCTTGCCTCCGCGGTCGAGCGCTGCCGACGACTGCTCGACCTCGACGCCGATCCGGTGGCGATCGACCGGCATCTGGCCGCCGACGACGTGTTGCGCCCACGCGTGCTCGCACGGCCGGGGCTGCGTGTCCCAGGGCCTGTCGACGGCTTCGAAGTCGCGGTTCGGACGGTCGTCGGCCAACAGATCTCGGTCCCCGGAGCCTGCACGGTCACGGGGAGACTGGTGTCGGCGTACGGACAGCGGGTCTCCTCGGTCGGCCCGGTGACGCATCTGTTCCCGACACCTGAGGCGCTGGCCGCGGCAGACGCGGAGTCCCTGCCGATGCCACGCGCTCGGGGACGTGCGCTGGTCGCCCTGGCGAGCGCGGCGGCCGACCGAACGGTGGTGCTCGATCGCAGTGCCGATCGCAACGACGTCCGGGACGCACTGCTGGCGCTGCCCGGGATCGGGCCATGGACTGCCGACCACATCGCGCTGCGCGCGCTTGGTGACCCCGACGTCTTCCTGCCGACCGATCTGGCGGTCAGGAACGGTCTGCTGCGGCTCGGTCTCGATCCGGCCGAGGCCGTCGGGCGGGTCGAACGGTGGCGTCCGTGGCGTTCCTACGCCTTGATGCACATCTGGTCGACCCTCGGCGTGATGGGCGACCCCCCGCAATCGACCACGACAACCAAGGTGAGGAGATCGACATGACCGACACGATGAGGATGGCATCGCCGGTGGGGCCGCTCGAGCTGAGCGCCGAGAACGGGACGCTGACCGAGGTGCTGTTCCGCGACGACCTGCCCGAGGCCGGTGGCGAGGTCAGTGACGACACCGAGTCCAGTCCGGTGCTCGTCGAGGCGCGCCGGCAGCTCGAGGAGTACTTCGCCGGGGATCGACACGAGTTCGACCTCCCCCTCGCCGGTGTCGGGACCGCCTTCCAGCAGCGTGTGTGGGCGCAGCTGCGCGAGATCCCGTTCGGGCAGACGGCGTCGTACGGCGAGATCGCCCGACGACTGGGTATGCCGCCGGGCGGATCGCGGGCGGTGGGCCTGGCGAACGGAGCCAATCCGATCGCCATCGTCGTGCCGTGCCACCGAGTGGTCGGGGCCGACGGCACCTTGACGGGCTATGCCGGTGGGATCGAACGCAAGCGCTACCTGCTGGGTCTCGAGGCGTCGATGGCGCCGCAAGGCACCCTGTTCGCCTAGGCCCGATGCACTAGTCGCCGCTACGCCGCAGAGACTCGCTGAGGCGTTCCGCGGCAGCGAGCACGGCCGGGGCGTGCATCCGCCCCGGCTGTCGCGTCATCCGCTCCAACGGGCCTGACACCGAGACCGCGGCGATCACCTTGCCGGAAGGTGAGCGGACGCCGGCGGACACCGAGGCCACTCCGGCCTCGCGCTCTCCGACGCTCTGCGCCCAACCACGACGGCGGATGCTCGACAGCGCCGCCGCGTTGAACTTCGCACCGTGCAGCCCGCGGTGCAACCGGTCGGGGTCTTCCCAGGCGAGCAGGATCTGCGCGGCAGAACCGGCCAGCATCGACAGCTGGCTGCCCACCGGGATCGAGTCGCGAAGGCCGGCCGGCCGCTCGGCGGCCGAGACGCAGATGCGGAAGTCGCCCTGCCGGCGGAAGAGCTGCGCCGACTCACCGGTGATGTCGCGCAGCCGCGCCAGCACCGGTCCCGCAGCGGCCAGCAACCGGTCCTCACCGGCAGCCGAGGACAACTCGCCGAGCCTGGGGCCGAGCATGAACCGGCCTTGCAGGTCGCGGGCCACCAGGCGGTGGTGCTCCAGTGCGACTGCCAGCCGATGCGCCGTGGGACGAGCCAGCCCGGTCGCGCTGACCAGGCCGGCCAACGTTGCCGGGCCCGACTCGAGGGCGGAGAGTACAAGCGCGGCTTTGTCGAGCACGCCGACTCCGCTAGAGTTGTCAGTCCTGTCCATGCCTCGATATTGCCGTCTCAGATGATGAAACGCAAATCAGGAGCGAGAATGTCGCACAAGCCGACGAAACCCCGAACGCTGGCCGCCAAGATCTGGGACGACCATGTCGTCCGGCACGCCGATGGTGAGCCCGACCTGCTGTTCATCGACCTGCACCTGGTGCACGAGGTGACGAGCCCGCAGGCTTTCGACGGCCTCCGACAGGCCAAGCGCCTGGTGCGGCGTCCCGATCTCACGCTCGCCACAGAGGACCACAACATCCCCACGATCGACGTCGAGAAGCCGATTGCGGACCCGGTGTCACGGGCCCAGGTGGAGGCCCTGCGGACCAACTGCGAAGAGTTCGGCATACGCCTGCACTCCCTCGGCGACGTCGAGCAGGGCATCGTGCACGTCGTGGGACCACAGCTCGGCCTCACCCAGCCCGGCATGACCGTCGTGTGCGGTGACTCGCACACCTCGACCCATGGAGCCTTCGGCGCCCTGGCGTTCGGAATCGGTACGAGCGAGGTCGAGCATGTACTGGCCACGCAGGCGCTTCCTCAGGCCAGACCGAGGACGATGGCGGTGAACGTGCACGGGAGCCTGCCCGACGGCGTGACCGCCAAGGACCTGGTGCTCGCACTGATCGCCCAGGAGGGCACCGGTGGCGGCCAGGGCTACATCGTGGAGTACCGCGGCGAGGCAGTGTCCGCGCTGTCGATGGAAGCCCGGATGACCATCTGCAACATGAGCATCGAGTGGGGTGCGAAGGCAGGTCTGATCGCGCCCGACCAGACCACGTTCGACTATCTCAAGGGCCGGCCGAACGCACCCCAGGGCGAGGACTGGGTCGAGGCTGTCGCCTACTGGTCGTCGCTGCCGACCGACGACGGCGCGGTCTTCGACAAAGAGGTGGACATCGATGCCGGCGCGTTGACTCCCTTCGTCACGTGGGGCACGAATCCCGGACAGGGGGTGTCCCTGGCGGATTCCGTCCCGTCACCCACGGACTTCGCCGACGATGACGACCGGGTCGCCGCCGAGCGCGCACTCACCTATATGGCGCTCACGGCGGGTACGCCGATGCGCGACATCGCGATCGACACGGTCTTCGTGGGGTCGTGCACCAATGGACGCATCGAGGACCTGCGGGCCGCGGCGGCGGTGATCGACGGGCGTCGCGTGGCCGACAGCGTGCGGATGCTGGTCGTGCCGGGATCGACCCGCGTGCGCCTCCAGGCCGAGGAGGAGGGCCTCGACGTGGTGTTCAAGGAGGCCGGCGCGCAATGGCGTGGTGCCGGCTGTTCGATGTGCCTGGGGATGAACGCCGACCAGCTGGTTCCCGGGGAGCGATCGGCGTCCACCTCGAACCGCAACTTCGAGGGTCGGCAGGGCAAGGGCGGTCGGACCCATCTCGTCTCGCCGCTCGTGGCGGCTGCGACCGCTGTCGCCGGGCGGCTCGCGAGTCCCGCCGATCTGACACGGCGAGAGGACGGCGGATGATGGATTCGTTCACCACACACACGGGTACGGCGCTTGCGCTGCGGCGCACCAACGTCGACACCGACCAGATCATCCCGGCGGAGTACCTGAAGCGGGTGACGCGCACCGGCTTCGAAGACGGACTGTTCGCGGCGTGGCGCAAGGACCCCGACTTCGTGCTCAACGATCCGGCGTACAACGGTGCGAGCATCCTGCTCGCCGGACCGGACTTCGGGACCGGCTCATCGCGCGAGCACGCTGTGTGGGCCTTGCAGGACTTCGGGTTCGCGGTCGTGATCGGCTCGCGCTTCGGCGACATCTTCCGCGGCAACGCGGGCAAGGCAGGTCTGCTCGTCGCGGTGGTCGAGTCGTCCGCGGTTGAACATCTGTGGACAGTCGTGGAGTCCGACCCGTCGACGTTGCTGACCGTCGACCTCACGACGAAGTTGGTCAGGATTGGTGAGCGTGACTTCCCGTTCGACATCGATGACTACACCCGTTGGCGACTGCTCGAGGGCCTCGACGACATCGGCATCACGTTGTCCCACGAAGCCGAAATCTCTTTGTACGAAGGGAAAAGGGCGTCGTTCAAGCCGGCCACGCTGTGACGCCGATCGGCTTGTAGCGGCCACGCCGAGGACGTTGCTGAGCGATCCCCACGTGGAGAAGTTGGCTGTCGCACGACGGTCAGGCTCCGAAAAGCCTTGTAAAACAGGGACGATTCGTTAGGTGTGTCGGCGCGTTATGCGCTTCTATTGTGAATAGCGTTTGACCAACGTCGAGCAAGGGCTCGACCGGTAAGAGTTCACGAAAGGGAAGTCCCTTGAACAAGAGTCAACTCATCGAAGCCCTGTCCAACCACTTCGAGGGCAACAAGAAGGCTGCCCAGCATGCCCTCGAGTCCGTGCTCGACACGATCACACGCGAAGTGGCCAAGGGCGAGAAGGTGGCGATCACCGGCTTCGGTGCCTTCGAGCGGGCCGTGCGTCCGGCTCGCATGGTGCGCAACCCTCGCACCGGCGAACGCACCCGCGCGAAGAAGACCGCGGTCCCCAAGTTCCGAGCAGGGGCCGAGCTGAAGGCTGTCGTCTCCGGCGCGAAGAAGTTGCCGAGCGTGGCGGTCGCTGCTGCGAAGGCGACGGCGAAGAAGACCACGACAGCCCCGGCGAAGAAGACGGCTGCCAAGAAGTCCACCACTAAGAAGGCGACCGCAAAGCGGGTGACCACTCCGAAGGCGGCAACCAAGAAGGCGGCAGCCAAGAAGCTGGCGTCGAAGAAGTCCACAGCGACGGCGAAGAAGTCCGCCGCGAAGACGCTGGCGAAGAAGACCACGACGAAGAAGGCGCCGGCGAAGAAGACCGCGGCGAAGAAGTCGACTGCGAAGAAGACGACCGCGAAGCGGGCACCGGCCAAGAAGAGCACGGCCAAGAGGGCGCCGGCCAAGAAGAGCACCGCGAAGAAGACCGCGGCGAAGAAGGCCGCGAAGAAGCGCTGACGTTCCTACGCGTCACAGCAGGGCCGGGCCTACGGGTCCGGCCCTTCTGCTGCGCGGTTCGCCGGGAGCGGGTGGTCGCGAGCCGTCACCGACTGGAGACGAGCCTCACTGTGGCGCGGCGAGCGTGAGAATCGTCAGGCTCGAGACGACGCCGTCGGTGATCGTGATCCGGACCCGTTGGCCGGGCCGCAACAGGCGGAGCCCACTGGCCGCGAACACATCGGGGTCGAAGGGCAACCGGCTGCCGTCGTCGAGAACGACGGCACCGCCGTGGGAGTCCTCGTCGAAGGACCAGACCGTGCCCTGGGTGGTGTTCACCCGGTTCACGCTAGCTCGCCGAGCCTTCGTCGGGACAGCGCATCGTGCGTGCGGGGACCGACGCCGAGTCGCACGGCGTCCCAGAGGTCGACTTCGGTGTCGACGTCGCGGCGCAGTCGCGCGATCCCGGGCAGGTCGACTTCGGTCGCGCCGCTGGCTCGATGTGCCGAGCGCGAGTGCGGCCCGAACGAGGGGGACAAGCCGGTTCCCGAGGCGGCCAGCATCGTGGTCCCGGTGCCGACGCTGTCGGACACGAACCACCTCGGGGAGGGCGCTGCCCGCAGGACTGCCGTCAAGACATCGGTGGTGAGCGCGGGCAGATCGCCGGCCAGGGCTACTACGCCGCTGGAGGGGTCGAGGCGGCTGGCGTGGTGCGCGCCGTGCACGAAGGCGGGGTTGAGGCCCGCGTCAGGTCGGTCGGCCAGCACGTCGGCTCCGAGACGCTCGAACTGACGCACCGCGGGATCGTTCGTCACCACCACCACTCGGCGTACCCCGTCAGCGGCAAGGGCTGCGGCCACCGTGTCGAGCGCGAACGCCAGCGCGAGCTCGCGACGGTCCTGCCGGCTCAGGCTGGTCAATCTCGACTTGCCGCGCGCAGTCTGCTTGACCGCGATGATGACCGACCACGTCGCCGTCGGGGCTGAGTCGGCGGCCGTGGAGCCGGTGTCGGACGCAGGCAAGGACATCAACGACGATCTTGCCACCTTGCTCGACAGCGGCCTGTCGGGTGCACAAAACTGTGGGCCTGCCAACGCCCTGAACGCGATCGGGCGACACGAGCGGCCGTGATGGGAGCAAGCGTGGCGAGGAGACGCCCTCAGCAGAAGGTGGGCTGGGCCTTCGCGTTCTGCGCGTTCGTGTTGCGTCGTCCGTTGATGATCTTGACCAAGCGCGACTGGCGTGGCGCAGAGAACCTCCCGCAGTCCGGTGGTTGCATCCTGGTGACGAACCATGTCTCCGAGGTCGATCCGGTGCCCTTCGCTCACTTCGTCTACGACAACGGGCGGCTGCCGCGCTTCCTGGGCAAGGCCGAGGTCTTCGGTGTACCGGTTGTCGGCAGCATCCTCCGAAGCGCCGGCCAGATTCCCGTCTACCGCAAGTCTCCCGACGCCACGAAGGCGTTCAGCGCCGCCGTCGATGCAGTCAAGCGGGGCGAGTGCGTGGTGGTGTACGCCGAGGGAACGATCACCCGCGACCCAGACCTGTGGCCGATGGTCGGCAAGTCCGGGGCAGCGCGGATCGCGTTGTCCACGGGCTGTCCGGTCATCCCGTGTGCGCAGTGGGGCCCGAACGAGCTGCTCGCGCCGTACGCGCGCAAACCCAAGATCTTTCCTCGCAAGCTGATGCGGATCCGCGCCGGGGTGCCGGTCGACCTGTCCGACCTTCAGGGCAAGGAGCTGACACCGGTGGTGCTGCACGAGGCGACCGAGCGCATCATTGCCGACGTGACCAGGTTGCTCGAGGACATCCGCGGAGCCAAGGCTCCGGCGATCCGCTTCGACCCGAAGATCGCCGGCGTCCCCGACATCGGAAACCCGAACAAGCCGAAGCCCCGCCGAGCGTCACCGGACGAGGGCAGCCCACGGGGTGAGCGATGAGCCGGGTAGCGGTCTTCGGGGCCGGTTCCTGGGGTACGGCGTTCTCCTTGGTGCTCGCCGACGCCGGCAACGACGTGGTCGTGTGGGCACGTCGTGAAGAGGTCGCGGACGCGATCAACCAGACCCACGAGAACCCCGACTATCTACCGGGGATCGAGCTCGCGACGTCGATCTCTGCGACGCACGACCCCGCCGAAGCATTGGCGGACGCACGGATCGCGGTCCTGGCCGTGCCCTCGCAGTCGTTGCGCGCCAATCTCGAGGACTGGGCCAAGCACATCGGCGACGACACCGTCGTGATGAGCTTGATGAAGGGCGTCGAAGTGGGGACGTCGAAGCGGATGAGTGAGGTCATCGAGGACGTCGCAGGGATCGGTGATGACCGGGTCGCCGTACTTTCCGGGCCGAACCTGTCACACGAGATCGCGGCCCGCCAGCCGGCAGCGTCCGTGGTGGCGTGTGCCAGCGAGGCGGTAGCGGAGTTCCTCCAGACGGCGTGTCACACGCCCGCGTTGCGTCTCTACACGAACACCGACGTCGTCGGGTGCGAGCTCGGCGGCGCTACCAAGAACGTCATCGCGCTGGCCGTGGGCATGGCGCACGGTCTTGGGTTCGGCGACAACTCGACCGCGACGGTGATCACGCGCGGGCTGGCGGAGACGGCGCGACTCGGTGATGCGTTGGGTGCAGATCCCTATACGTTCTCCGGCCTGGCCGGGCTCGGTGACCTGGTCGCGACCTGTTCCTCGCCGCTGTCTCGCAACCGATCCTTCGGTCAGAAGCTCGGGCAGGGCATGAGCGTGGAGGAGATCGCGGCATCCACCCGACAGGTCGCGGAGGGTGTGAAGTCCTGCGAGTCGATCAAGGACCTGGCGGCCAGCCACGGCGTCGAGATGCCGATCGTCGAGGCCGTGGCGGCCCTGGTGCGTGGCGAGACGACTCCCCAGGAAATGCTCCAAGCACTGGTGGCCCGGGCCACCAAACCCGAGCGCGACTGACTTCTTGCCGCCCCGCCACGGTTTGCCTAGTTATCTATTCCGAAGGCTTGTTAACTAGGCAAACCCCGCTTGCACAGTGAGGGTTTGCCTTGCAGACCCCCTTGCGGATCCTTGCAGATCCCAGACCGACGCCTGGCAGCTCTCGCAGACTCCTTGGACACTCGGGCAGACCCGTTGCGGTGATAGGTGGCGGTCGGAGCGGGTCAGCTTTCCTGGGGTACGCCGTCCAGGGCCAACCGCAGGTCGGCCCACAGGTCGTCGACGTCCTCGATGCCAACGCTCAGCCGGATCAGCCCTTCGGGAATCGTCTCCGGCTCGCTGCGCCAACGCCGCCGCCTCTCCAGCGACGACTCGACGCCACCCAGGCTGGTCGCGTGAACCCACAGGGATGTCGCGTGCGTGACGAGATCGGCGGCCGCTGCACCACCCCTGACCTCGACCGCGACGATGCCCCCGAAGCCGGGGTAACGTACCCGCTCGACCGCGGGATGTCCCTCCAAACGGGGTACCAGCTCCTGGGCGTTCGCCTGCGCACGTTCGACCCGCAGGTGCAGAGTGCGGAGTCCCCGCAGCGCCAACCACGCCTCGAGCGTTCCCGGGAGCGCGCCGAGGGTGCGACGCTTCTCGTCCAGCGCCTGGAACACATCAGGATCGGTCGTCACCAGCAGCCCGATCACGGCGTCGGAGTGACCAGCGAGGTACTTCGTGCCCGAGTGGACGACCACGTCTGCCCCTTCGTCAAGCGGACGTTGCAGCAACGGGGTGGCGAAAGTGTTGTCCACCACGATCCGGACACCGGCTGCGTGGGCACCGGCGGTCAACGCCGCGATGTCGGCTACCTCGAGCGCGGGGTTCGTCGGACTCTCGACCCACAACAGAGCGACGTCGTCGTTCAAGGTGCCTAGCACGGCGTCGGTGTCGTCGATGTCCACTAGCACGACCTTGACCAGGCCACGCGCTTCGAGCGTCGCGAGCTGGACGAGCGTGCCCTGATAGCAGTGCCGGGCCGCGACGACGGTCTCGCCCGGCGCCACCAGGTCCAGCACGGTCGCGACCGCGGCCATCCCGGACGCGAACGAGATAGCCCGTCCACCTTCCAGCCCGCCGACCGCCGTTTCGAGCGCCTCCCACGTCGGATTGGCGTAACGGCCATACTCGCGCTCTCCGCCGGCGACGTACGTCGAGGCCATGGTGAGCGGCTCGTTGAGCGGCGAGTCGGGTTCGGGCAAGGGGCGGCCGAGCTTGACCGCCAACGTCGTAGGACGCCAGGCGTTCTCGGAGTCTGGATGTCCCTGGGTTCGGGACTGGCTGTCGTCTTGAGAAGTCACCCGATCATTGTCGTCGCCACCTTCGCGCCACTCACCGGCAGCCCGGCTGCCCGCCACTAGGCTCGTCGCGATGAGCAGTCCGAGGAAGCCCCGTGTCGCCGTAGTCTTCGGCGGCCGCTCCAGCGAGCACGCGGTGTCCTGCTCGACCGCAGCCAGCGTGCTCGCGGTGATCGACCGGTCGGCGTACGACGTCGTGCCGATCGGGATCAGCCCCGAGGGCAAGTGGGTGCTGGAGTCCGGAGACGCCGAGCATCTGGCCCTCACCGCCGGTCACGTCCCCGAGGTCGACGGGTCGGCGGCGGCCGTCGTCGTCAGCCAGGACCCGACCCGCCGGGAGATCACCGTCGCCGAGCCGGGCGAGACGCCGCACGAGCTCGGCGAGGTCGATGTGGTCTTCCCGCTGCTGCACGGACCCTGGGGCGAGGATGGCACGATCCAAGGACTGTTCGAGGTTGCCGGAATCCGGTACGTCGGCTCGGGTGTCCTCGCCTCCGCGGTCGGCATGGACAAGCAGTACATGAAAGTGGTGCTCGCCGGAGCCGGCCTGCCGGTGATTCCCTACGTCGTGATCAAGCCACGTGAATGGGCCACCGATCCTGCAGCGGCACGCGAGGCGGTCAAGGCCCTGGGCTATCCCGTCTTCGTCAAGCCGGCGCGAGGGGGCTCGAGCCTGGGCATCACGAAGGTACATGGTGAGGACGAGCTGGACGCGGCGGTCGAGCATGCGCGCGACTTCGACCCGAAGGTGCTGGTCGAGCCGTCTGCCGAAGGCGCCCGCGAAGTCGAGTGTGGCGTGCTCGAACGGCTCGATGGTGGCGCCGACGCCAGCCAGGTCGCGGAGATCACCGGTTACGGCGAGCACGAGTTCTACGACTTCGCGGCGAAGTACCTCGGAGAGGAGGGCGTCACGCTCGACGTCCCGGCGGACCTGCGCGACGAGATCACCAGCGCGGTCCAGCGGCTGTCGGTCGCGGCGTTCGAGGCCCTGGACTGTGAGGGCTTGGCGCGGGTCGACTTCTTCGTCCAGCAGGACGGGACGATCGCGATCAACGAGATCAACACGATGCCCGGCTTCACTCCGGCGTCGATGTATCCGCGGATGTGGGCCGAGTCCGGTGTCGACTACCCGACGCTGGTCGAGCGGCTGATCCGGTTGGCACTGCAGCGTGACACCGGCCTGCGGTGACGCCGCCGGGATCGGCATACTCAGTGGCGCCTCTTCCTGAGGTTCGGCGCAGCGAAAGCCGCGTCCGGCGCGCGGAGTCTGCAAGGCAAATCCCCTCTTTCCTAGGCGGGTTGGCCTTGTTAACAAGCCATCGGACTAGATAACAAGGCAAACCGCAACGGGGGAGGGGCAGGG
>JBBSPA010000080.1:0-17410 GCA_038259225.1 Propionibacteriales bacterium | reverse complement strand
TGATCAGTGCTACACCGGGCAGGCCATCGCTGCAGCGGGTCCCCATCCGCTGCTCGACGACGCCGTGCGCTTCGTCGCGCAGCGGCTGCTCGACGACGGACCACACCTCACGCCGGCGTACACGGTCGACGGCAACCGAGTACCGGATGAGCGCTCGCTCGACCTCGACGGCTATCCCGGTGGCGCGGACAAGGTCGGCAACTGGGTCAACGAACAGTTCCAGCTCGACGCGTTCGGCGAGGCGCTGCTGCTGTTCGCCGCGGCCGCGCGTCACGATCGCCTCGACAGCGAGCATCACCGGGCCGCCCTGGCCGCGATCTCCGCGATCCAGGAGCGGTGGACAGAGCCCGATGCAGGTATCTGGGAGCTCGACAACGAGCGCTGGACCCACTCCCGGCTGGCGTGTGCGGCAGGCCTGCGGACTTTTGCCTCCGTCGCGACCACCAACGATGCCGATCGATGGCGTGAGTTGGCCGACGGGCTGGTCGCGGACGCAACCAGCAACGGCCTCCATCCCTCCGGTCGCTGGCAGCGAGCACCCGACGACCCGCGGGTCGACGCCTCCCTCCTACTGCCCGCCCTCCGCGGGGCCGTGCCACCGGACGACCCTCGCAGCCTCGCCACGTCGGACGCGGTCCGACGCGATCTGGCCCGCGACGGCTACGTCTTCCGCTACCGGCACGACGATGGCCCACTGAACGACACGGAAGGCGCTTTCCTGCTCTGCGGGTTCCATCTGGCACTGGTCGAACACCAGCAAGGTCTCACGGTCGAGGCACTGCGTCGCTTCGAACGCCATCGCGCCACCTGCGGCCCCCCGGGCCTTTTCACCGAGGAGTACGACGTCATCCAGCGACAGCTACGCGGCAACCTGCCACAGGCCTTCGTCCACGCTCTGCTGATCGAGGCCGGCGCCCGCCTGGCCGGACCACCTGCAGCAGAGCCGTTCGAGACATCACCTGAAGGGACACCCCTATGACAACCCATCCCTCCCAGCAGGTCGTCGTGGTGACGGGAGCCACCGGCGGCATCGGCCGGGCGACGGCACGTGCCTTCGGCGCACGCGGCGCGCACGTGGGACTGCTCGCGCGCGGCACACGTGGCCTCGAGGCTGCGCGCGCCGACGTCGAGAACGCCGGCGGGAAGGCACTGACCATTCCCGTGGACGTCGTAGACCCTGCTGCCGTCGACGCTGCCGCAGAACAGGTCGAGCGCGATCTCGGTCCTATCGACATCTGGGTCAACGTCGCGTTCACCTCGGTGTTCGCGCGATTCACCGAGATCGAACCCGAGGAGTTTCGCCGCGTCACCGACGTCAACTACCACGGCTACGTCCACGGGACCCGAGCGGCGTTGCGACGGATGCTGCCTCGTGGCCGCGGAGCCATCGTCCAGGTCGGCTCAACGCTCGCCTATCGCGGCATCCCGTTGCAGAGCGCCTACTGCGGCTCCAAGCACGCCTTGCAAGGCTTCCACGAGTCGCTGCGCACCGAGCTCTTGCACGACAAGAGCAACGTCCACGTAACCATGGTCCAGATGCCCGCGGTCAACACCCCGCAGTTCTCGTGGGTGCTCTCCCGGCTCCCGAACCAGGCCCAGCCCGTCCCGCCGATCTACCAACCAGAGGTGGCCGCGCGCGCCGTGCTGTACGCCGCCGACCATCCTCGACGGCGGGAGTACTGGGTCGGCGCCAGCACGATGGGCACTCTGGTGGCCAATGCCGTGGCACCCGGACTGCTCGACCGCTACCTTGCCCGCACCGGCTTCTCTTCTCAGCAGACCGACCAGCCCCGGCCGTCCGACCAGCCGGCGAACCTGTGGGAGCCTGCGGACGGCGAGTCCGGCCACGACTTCGGGGCGCACGGCATCTTCGACGACCGCGCGACGGCCCGGTCGATGCAGCTCTGGGCCTCACAGCACCACGGTGTCGTGCTGGGCGGTCTCGCCGCTGTCACCGGCCTGGGTCTGGCGACCTTGCGCGAGTGGCTCCGCCGGTGAGGTGGGCATCGGTGCTGCGGGCTCTGGTCGGCCTGGCTCAGCTGATCAGACCGCAGTGGTGGGCCAGCGGTGACGCCGCGGACCCGCTGACCCGGGATGCTGTACGCACGCTCGGTGCCCGGGACCTGGTCCAAGCAGCGGTGACGAGGGCATGGCCGAGCCGACGAGTCCTCGCCTTGGGCCTGGCCGTGGACGGCCTGCATGCTGCCTCGATGCTCGCCCTGGCAGCAGTCGACCCGCCCCGGCGCCGACCCGCTCTGATCAGCGCAACCACGGCACTCGCGTTCGCGGGGTCAGCAGCGGTCAGTCTGCGCCGCGCTCACGACAGACCTAATTAGTGGCGCCACCGTAGGCGACAACAGCGAGCGCTGTCGTCGAGCCGAACGCAAGCCCTGATCAGAAGATCGAGAACCGATCTGCGTCGGCGCGCAGTGCGAGCGCGGCCGCGCGGTGCCCTTCGACGGAGGCCGGGCTCGGCGCCCAGTAGGGGACGCGGGCGGCTTCGGATGCCGCCAGCTCGTCCTGCTGGAGTGCCAGCTGTAGGAGCTCGTAGCGAACCGCGTTGACGATCTCTGCATCCGTCACCGTGCTGTAAGTCGTGGTCATGGTCCGCCTCGCTTCCTTTCGAGCCACGTTTGTCTGATACCTAAGGAGACCGCATCCGCGCGGAAAATTCATCGGTCGGACGACCAGATTTCGCGGGTCCGTTCAGCCTGCTGGGTCCGACGTTCGGCTGGCACCCGCGTCCACGCACCGCCCGCTGGGCTACGGCGCATGGTCGCCGAGGTCGACGCGGCGTAAGGTGTGCACAGACCTACGCAGATGTACCCAGCCGCCCGGGGGACGCGATGACCAGCACGGAAGACCACCGCAGCCATACGCTCGACGCCGACGACATCGAGCGCTTCAGCAAGCAGTTCGACTCCAACCCTGCCTACCGGCTGGCTCAGAACGCCGTCACCTCGACCAGCCTCGACGACGTGGCGCTGGACCGCTCGGTCATCAACTCGATCGCCACCTCGATGTCGAACGTGCTCGACGACTGGGAAGTCACGAACCAGAAGCAGAGCGGGCGCTGCTGGCTGTTCGCGGGACTCAACCTGCTACGCCCGGCGGCAGCCAAGGCCATGGGTGTCAAGGACTTCGAGTTCTCGCAGAACTACCTCCTCTACTGGGACAAGCTGGAGAAGGCGAACTTCTGGCTCGAGGCAGTCATCGAGACGGCCGACCGCGACGTCGACGACCGCACCGTCGCACATCTGCTCTCCAACGCCGCCGAGGACGGCGGCCAGTGGAACATGTTCGTCGCGCTGGTTCGCAAGCACGGGCTCGTGCCCAAGGACGCGATGCCCGAGACCCACTCCTCGTCCAAGACGCACATGATGAACCGTTCGATCAGTCAGCTGATGCGACGTACTGCTCGCGACCTGCGTCAGCAGGCCGCGAACGGCGCGTCGGCGGAGCAGCTGCACGAGTCCAAGCTCGCAGCCCTGGAGCTGATGCACCGCATCCTCGGCATCCACCTCGGCACTCCCCCGACGCGGGTGCAGTGGCAATGGAACGACAAGGACAAGAAGTTCCATCGCGACGACACGATGACGCCGCAGGAGTTCGCGGAGAAGTACACCGAACTGCCGGTCGACGACTACGTCTGCATCGTCCACGATCCGCGGGACTCGAGCGAGGTCGGCCGCACCTACACCGTCGAGTATCTCGGCAACGTGATCGGTGCTCCTCCCGTCGTCTATCTCAACGTCGACATGGCGGTGATCCGAGATCTCACGATGGCCTCGATCCGCTCCGGCGAACCCGTCTGGTTCGGTTGCGACACCGGCAAGATGTCGAACATGGAGCGTGGCTACTGGGACGAGCGGCTCTACGACTACGACGGTGTCTACGACGCCGACCTGTCGCTCGACAAAGCTGATCGGCTGCTTCACCATGACACCTTGATGACCCACGCGATGCTGTTCACCGGCGTCGATGTCGTCGCAGGTGCCGACGGGGTGGAGACACCGCGACGCTGGCGGGTCGAGAACAGCTGGGGCGACGACAAGGCCGACAAAGGGTTCTGGACGATGAACGACAACTGGTTCGGCGAGCATGTCTTCGAGGTCGCCGTACGCCGGTCGGCCTTGAGCCCCGACCTGCAGCAGGCCCTGGAGCAGGACCCGATCGTGCTTCCTGCCTGGGACCCGATGGGCGCTCTCGCGGGCTAGCCCCGCACCGGCCGAAATCGCTGCCCGGACTACCCGACGGGAGCGCACCCACCCCGTTGACGAGCAGCCATCCGGTCAGCCCGAGCTCACAGACGGGGCGCAGCGGCCGACGATCGCAGGAGCCTCCTGCACCAGCGTCTCGTCGTCGATGGCCTCGACCATGAAGAGGGCAAAGTCGACCCGGCGGGTCACGTTGCTCGCCAGGATCGGATCGCCCACGTGCCGGCTCCACACCGGCACGCCCTGGCTCTCGCCCTCTTCGAGATCACTCCCACGCACCACCGTCCAGCGCGTGTCGCTGGTGAACACCCGGCGGCAGGCCTCCACCTGATCGTCGAGGTCAGCGAACCTCACCAGCCGGGCGATCCAGCCGACGATCTTCAGACCCACGGTGAACCGTCGGCGGTAGACGTCACGCCCGTCGCGGGTGATGTGCCACCCGCAGGAGAACACCAGCCGCGCCCCCGGCCGCGCGTGGACGAGCACGCTTTGTGCGGTACCCGTGGCGTACTGCTGCACACCCCAGGGGACGAGCACGGTGAGGACGGCGTCACACCCCTCGACGGCCCGCGCAATGACGTCTGGGTCGTCGGTCTGGCCGGGCACGATCGTGATTCGCCGTTCTCCTTACGCCCGTAAGGTTGACTTACAGTTGTAAGGTTGTCAAATCCTAGGCGAATCGACGTCGACCGCCGTACAGACCAGGAGGGTCGAATGGTGGTTCGCACCGGTGGCCAGAGCGCCGAGCGGGGACGTCCGCTGAACAAGGAGTCGGTGATGCGCGCCGCCGTCGCGGTGGCGGACGCGGGCGGCGTCGGGTCGGTCACGATGCGCAAGCTCGCCGAGGCCCTCGGCGTCGAGGCGATGTCGTTGTACCACCATGTGGCCAACAAGGACGCGATCCTCGACGGGTTGGTCGACCGGGTGTTCGCCGAGATCGCGCTGCCCCGACCAGGCGTGGACTGGAAGACGGCCATGCGGGAGCGCGCCTGGTCGGCCCGGGCGGCGCTGGGTCGTCACGGCTGGGCGCTCGGGCTCACCGACTCGCGCGCCAACCCGGGTCCGGCGACGCTGCGTCATCACGACGCTGTGCTGGGCTCGCTGCGTGGCGGTGGCTTCTCCGTTGCCGGCGCTGCCCACGCCTTCTCGGCGATCGACAGCTATGTGTACGGGTTCGTCACGCAGGAACTGAGCCTGCCGTTCGACGTCGACACGTCCGCCGACCTGGAGCAGGTTGCCGAGGGAATTCTGGGTCAGCTCCCGGCCGAGCAGTACCCGTACCTCACCGAGATGATCGTCGAGCACGCCCTGAAGCCAGGTTATGCGTACGCGAACGAGTTCGAGATCGGCCTCGAGCTGGTCCTGGACGGCTTGGAACGCTTCCGCGACGACGCCTGAGACGGCAGCCGCGCATGGATGTCTTTCCTTCGGGTCGACCTGCCGATGTCGGTCGCGTCGCCTACGGTCGAACGATGGCACTGAACTTTCAAGTCACCGTCGACTGCGCCGACCCGCATCCGCTCGCCGACTGGTGGGCCGCCGCACTCGAGTGGGACGTCGAGCCCTCCAACCCCGACTTCATCCGCGAGATGATCGGCCAGGGGCTGGCGGGCGAGGACGACACGACGACCCACCACGGGGTGCTGGTGTGGAAGAGCGGGGCCGCCATCCGGCATCCCGACCCGGACGCCGGACCGGGTGCTCGGATCCTGTTCCAGCAGGTTCCGGAGGCCAAGACCGTCAAGAACCGGGTCCATCTCGACGTGCGCCCAGGACAGCACGACGCCGAGGACATCGTCACCCGGTTGACCGCCCAGGGCGCGACCGTTCTGCATCATGGCCAGCAGGGACCGCACAGGTGGGTCACCCTGGCCGACCCCGAGGGCAACGAGCTCTGCGTGGGCTGAGCCGGCCCATCGCCTCAGCGACGATGCAGCAGGAACAAGGCCCGGTCGTCACTCTCGGACTCCACCGAGGCGACCAGCCGATGGGCGCCTTGCACGAATCCTTGCTGGACGAGCCGTTCCGCCTCGCCGAGGAGCTTGTCGATGCCGTAGGCGATGTCGCGCTTGGGGGTCTCGACCAGGCCGTCGGTGTAGAGCAGCAAGGCGTCGCCCGGCATCATCCGACCGCGATAGGCGGCGTACTCCGCCCGGTTGATCAGACCGAGCACCGGCCCCTCGGTCCAGTGCACGACCCAGCGACCTGACCCGGCGTGGAACTGCAGCGCCGGCGGATGCCCTGCCGTCCTGACCTCGAAGACTCCGTTGCGCAGGTTGATCGACAGGTGCACGGAGGTGGCGAATCCCTCGCTCCACTCCTGGCGCATCAAGTACTCGTTGGCGGCCGGCAGGAACTGCTCTTGCGGCAGCGCCCCGAGCAACCCGCCGAAGGCGCCGGACAGAAGCAAGGCGCGCGACCCGGCGTTCACCCCCTTGCCGGAGACATCGACCACCGCGACCTCGAGGAGCTCGCCCTCGAGCGACTTGGCGGCGACCACGAAGTCACCCGCGAACGACGCGCCGCCCGCCGAGCGCATCACCGCCTCGGCGTGCCAGGCGCGCGGCAGTGCCGGCAGCTGGCTCTGGCTCGCCAGCCGATCCCGGAGGTCGATCAGCATCGACTCGCCCCGCGTCGAGGCGATGCCAAGCTGCTGCCGGTCCCGAGCGTGCCACAGCACCAGCACCATCACGGCCGCGATCACCGCGATGACACCACCCTCGGCCCACGTCAGCGGATCGACGGTGGAGACCGAGGCGGCGAGGCAACCAGCGACCACCACGTCGAGCACGAGATGCTGACCGATCGAGAGCACGTTCATGGCCAGCACCAGCGGGATCACGTAACCGCTCAGCGGCCAGCGTCCCTCAAGCGCGGCTTCCAGCGCCATGATCAGCAGCGTCAATGCGCTGAGCATCACCAGCCAGGTGCTGTTGCTCTCGTGGATCGCGCGAGCGAGCGAGTTCTGCCCACGTCTCAGCACCCGCATCACGGGATTTCGGGGTGCGCGGATCGCACGCGGAGTGCCTGCCACGGCTCAGAGGCTAGCCAACCCGACGGTGCGCCGTGACCGAACGATGAACCCGGTGGAGAACTGTGACGTGTCTGTCAGCGACGGCGTTGACAGGTCGGGCACCAGAACAGGTTGCGACCCTCCAACAGCTTCGTCTTGATCGTCGATCCGCACACGTGACAAGGCAGCCCGGTCCGCCGGTAGACGTAGACCTCTCCCCCGTGATCGTCGACACGGGGGTCCCGTCCCATCGCATCGGGCTCGTGCTCGGCGCGGACCGTGTCGATCCGGCCGGTCTGCACGCCGTACTCCATCAGGTCCACCAGATCGGACCAGATCGAGTCCCAGCGACGCCGGGAGACCTTGCTACCGACAGTCAGCGGATTCAACCGGGCGCGGAACAGCGATTCCGCCCGGTAGACGTTGCCGACACCCGCGAGGACGGACTGGTCCATCAGCAGCGCGCCGATCGACTTCTTGCTCTTGCGGATGCGCGCGAACGCCTTGGCGGAGTCAGCGTCCGGGCGCAGCGGGTCCGGACCCAGCTTGGCCAGGGTGGTCTCCATCGTGGTGTCCGAGATGAGCTCGCAGATGATGGCGCCCCGCAGATCGGCGTACGCCGAGCCACCCACCAGACGAAGGCGCACCGCTCCGACCGGCGGGGGTGGCGGCCCCTCCTCGATCAAGAACACACCGATCAACCCGAGGTGCACATGGATGATCGTCAACGCCGCCGGATCGGGGGCGGCGGCCGCGCGATCGCCCTCTGGTCCGGAGTCGAAGCGGATGAACAGGTGCTTGCCTGCGGACTCCGCCGACTCCAGGACCCGCCCGTCCAGGATCGACGCCTCGTCGCGGAAGCGGCCCTGCGGGCTGCTGACCTCGACGCTCTGGCCCCCGAAGGCAGCACTCAGGTCCGCGCCGAGCCGGAACAGGGTGTGGCCTTCGGGCATCGTCGGCTAGACCGAGCCGTCGTCGGTGCCGCCGAAGTCCGCCCCCGCCGGCAGGACCCCGGTGTCCTCGTACGCCGTGAGCATGCCGATCCGGCGTACGTGCCGTTCCTCACCAGTGAAGTCGGTCGACACGAACACCTCGACGAACCGCGTCGCGTCCTCGACGGAGTGCATCCGGGCGCCGACCGACATCACGTTCGCGTCGTTGTGCAGGCGACCGAGCCGGGCTGTCTCCTCCGACCAGGCGAGCGCGGCCCGGATCCCGTTGACCTTGTTGGCGGCGATCTGTTCACCGTTGCCGGAGCCACCGATCACGACGCCGAGACTTCCCGGGTCGGCCGCGACAGCGACTCCCGCCCGCAGACAGAACGGCGGATAGTCGTCGTCGGCGTCGAACGCGAACGGGCCGTGGTCGATCGGTTCATGCGCGTGGTCGCGGAGCCATCCGGCGAGATGATTCTTCAGCTCGAGCCCAGCGTGGTCAGAGCCCAGGTGAACGCGCATGAAGCGATCTTGTCACGGCCGAGGAGTGGCTTATCGAGCCGGCCCGCGCGGGCTTCGCCGCCGCGATTCCATCGAGGAAGGCGCCGAGCTCCCGGACCGAGAGGTCGGGCGCGTCGAACAGCTGCGGCCAGCGCCAGAAATTGTGGATCATGCCGACGTACCGCGTCGTGCTCACCGAGACGGCTGGGTGGCCTGTGGGTCAAGGCAGGGATAGACCAGCGCCATCGCGTCGAGGCCCGGGTTGCGCATTGCGGCCGGTACAGCCGGCACGGGACTCCGTCCGCGTCGAGGTCACGGACCTGCTCGACCGGTTCCTGGACGTTGTCCTTGGCTTGCTCGCGGGTGCGACTCCGCCGCGCGACGTGGTCGAAACCCGGCTCGCCCGGCAGCGGCTCACCGGTCCAGAGCGCCATCGCCTGCTCGGCCTGAGGATGCAACATGTCGCCCAGCCTCAGCCCTTTGGTCGTGCTTGTCGATGGACGGTCGCCGCGACGAGGAGCAGGGACCGGCTCAACCGGCCACCCGGACCAACTTGTCAGTCGAACGACGGCTTCGACTCGCGGCTGCGCTTGAGCTCGTAGAACCCCTCGACGCTGGAGACGAGTCGGACTCCGTCCCACAGACGTCCGGCGTCCTCGCCACGCGGGATCGGCGTGACGACGGGTCCGAAGAAGGCGACGCCTTCGGCCGAGATGACCGGCGTGCCGACGTCGTACCCGACCTGGTCCATGCCGGCGTGGTGTGACTTCTTGATCGCGTCGTCGTACTGCGTGGACTCCATCGCCTCGATCAGGTCAGCGTCCATGCCTGCCTCGTCCAGGGCGGCCGCGACCGTCTCGCGGCTGGCATCGAGACCCTCGTTGTGGAAGCGCCTCCCCAGTGCGGTGTACAAGCGGTCGAGCGCGTCGTTACTCGCGGTGTCCGAGTCGCCGTAACGCTCGGCTGCTGCCGCCACGACACGCACCGGACCCCACGCCGTGTCCAGGAACTCACGGTAGTCGTCGCCGATGTCGGTCTTGTCCTGGTTCAAATAGGCGAGGCTCATCACGTGCCACTGCACGGAGACGTTGCGGACCTGCTCGACCTCCTTCATCCACCGGGACGTGATCCACGCCCAGGGACAGCGCGGGTCGAACCAGAAATCTGCGGTGGCGTGGGCGGGCGCCGGCGCAGCCGGCTGGTCGGTGGGTGCGGACGACATGCGTCACTCCTCGAGTGGCAGAGCAGGACCTGAGGGACAGATCCCGATGAACTCTCAACTTGTTGTCAACTGCCAAACCGATACCCGCATTCCCGACACGCCATGCGAGGATGACTGCCATGCCTGGGATCAACCTGACCCGCGACGAAGCCGCTGAGCGGGCCCACCTCCTCGACGTCGCTACATATGACATCAGCCTCGACCTGACGACGTCGGAGACCGCGTTCGCCTCCACGACCGTGATCCGCTTCTCAGCCGCGGAGGTCGGCGCGTCCACGTTCGCCGATCTGGTCGGTGCGACCGTCCACGAGATCAGCCTGAACGGCACCGCGATCGACCCGTCGACGTACGTCGACAACCGGATCCCGCTCGATGACCTCCAGGCCGACAACGAGCTGCGGGTCGTGGCCGAGTGCACCTACAGCCGCACCGGTGAGGGGCTGCACCGCTTCGTCGACCCGGCCGACAAGCTCGTCTACCTCTACACGCAGTTCGAGGTGCCGGACGCGCGCCGGGTGTTCACCACGTTCGAGCAGCCCGACCTGAAGGGCGAGTTCACCTTTCACGTCACTGCCCCGTCGCACTGGCAGGTCGTCTCCAACTCCACCACCCCGGAGCCGCAGGATCTCGGCCTTGGACGCTCGGTATGGCACTTCCCGCCGACGAAGCAGATGTCCACCTACATCACTGCACTGGTCGCCGGGGAGTACGCGGTCGTGCGCGACAGCTACCAGGGCGCCCGCGGGGAGATCCCGCTGGGAGTCTTCCTGCGCCAGTCCCTGGTCCAGTATCTCGACGCCGACGACATCTTCGAGGTGACGAAGCAGGGCTTCGCGTACTTCGAGGACCGCTTCGACATGGCGTACCCGTTCGGCAAGTACGACCAGCTGTTCGTGCCGGAGTACAACATGGGCGCGATGGAGAACGCCGGCTGCGTGACCTTCCGCGACGAGTACATCTACCGCAGCCGCCAGACCCGGGCGGCGTACGAGGGCCGGGCCAACACCATCTTGCACGAGATGGCGCACATGTGGTTCGGCGACCTCGTGACGATGAAGTGGTGGGACGACCTCTGGTTGAACGAGTCGTTCGCGGAGTGGGCCTCGCACCAGGCGGCCACCGAGGCGACGCAGTACGACGAGGCCTGGACCAACTTCTGCAACGCTCGCAAGACGTGGGCCTACCGCCAGGACCAGCTTCCGTCCACGCACCCGATCGCTGCCGACAACTACGACCTCGAGGCCGTTGAGGTCAACTTCGACGGGATCACCTACGCCAAGGGCGCCTCTTCGCTGCGCCAGCTGGTCGCCTGGGTCGGCCAGGACGAGTTCTTCGCAGGCCTGCGTACCTACTTCGAGCGGCACGCCTACGGCAACACCGAGCTCGGTGACCTGCTCAAGGCTCTGGAGGAGACATCCGGTCGCGAGCTCGGATCGTGGACCAAGGAGTGGTTGCAGACGTCAGGCGTCAACACGGTGCGTCCGCGCTTCGAGGTCGACGAGGCAGGTGCCTTCACGTCCTTCACGATCGAGCAGACGGCGCACCCGGAGTTCCCAGCCTTGCGCCGGCACCGGCTCGCGGTCGGCCTCTTCGACCTGACCGACGGGGCGCTGGTCCGGCGTACCGGCGCGGAGATCGACGTGTCCGGCAGCGAGACCGAGGTGCCGGAGCTGATCGGCCACCGCCAGCCCGACCTGGTGCTGCTCAACGATGGTGACCTCACCTACGCCAAGGTGCGTCTCGACGAGCGTTCCCTGGCGACACTCGTGGGCAACATCGACCGATTCACCGAGTCCTTGCCGCGGGCCTTGTCGTGGGGCGCTGCGTGGGACATGACCCGCGACGCGGAGATGCGCGCCAGCGACTGGGTCGACCTGGTCCTGCGCGGCATCGGGATCGAGACGGACCTGTTCGCCGTACGCTCCTTGGTCGCACGTACCGGCCGCGCCGTCGCCGAGTACACCGCCCCGGCGAACCGAGCCGCCGTCGCGGACCGGTGGGAGGCGGGCCTGCTCGAGCTGGTCCGGGGCGCCCACGCCGGTAGTGACCACCAGCTGGCGTTCATCCGCGGTCTGGCCCAGGCGGCGCATAACGACGAAGCGCTGTCCCTGCTGGCTGGACTGCTTGACGGCTCCACGACGCTGGACGGGCTCAAGGTCGACACCGACCTGCGCTGGCAGCTGCTGAACGGCCTGACCCGCGAGGGACGCGCCGACGACGAGGCGGTCGATGCTGAGCTCGACCGCGACATGACGATCTCCGGCCAGGAGCACGCCGCCTCGGCCCGGGCCGCGATGCCGACGGCCGAGGCCAAGGCCCACGCCTGGCGCGAGGCGGTGGAGAACACCGAGGTCGCCAACGAGACCATGCGTAGCATCGCGTTGAGCTTCCACCAGGCCGGGCAGGACGACGTGCTGCGCGAGTACCTGCCGAAGTACCTCTCGACCGCCGAGACCATCTGGGAGGAGCGCGGGGTGTACGTCGCCTCCACGATCCTGGGCTATATGTTCCCCGCCACGATGGCCACCCAGGAGACGCTGGACACCACCGATGCCTGGCTGTCTTCCACCAAGGCCAACCCGGCGGCCCGGCGGCTGGTCTCCGAAGGCCGCGACGACGTCGCCCGGGCCCTGGCCGCCCAAGCACGCGACGCCCAGGCCTGACCCCAACGCCGGCCCTTCTCTCATTTCCGCGAATTGCGGGAACGTTCAGGTCGCCACCGGCGTGTCGCCATGCACCTTTCCGCAATTCGCGGGATTGACGGGGGGTGGGGGGCAGGGGTGGTCGGGGCCTGGGTCAGGGTGTGTCGGTGTGCAGGCTGGCGACCGGCTTGGCGAGCGGGGCCAGCTGCTGTAGCCCGGCCATCAGACCGCGGGTCAGGTCTCCGGTGGCGAAGGCGGTCTGCATGTTGATCGCGGCAAGCGCGGCCTGGCCGTTGGACAGACTGCGGCGTACGTGCGAACCGGTGACGATCTCCAAAGCACGGCCGGCGGGATCGACGTGGATCAGGATGCTCCGTGCCGGGTCGGCCAGCTGAGCGTGCAGACCTTCTGCGTACTCCCGTGGGGATCCCACCGACGGGCCGACGTGCACCGAGAAAGTCCGCCCGGACACCCGCTCAGCATCGGCGACGGCCTTGGCGATCTCCTGGCGCTGTAGCGCGGTGAAAGCGTCACCAGCTGGCACTGGCCCCACCTGAGTCATCACCCGGCGCCTCGTCACCCGCTGCCCTGTCACCCGCTGCCCTGTCACCCGCTGCCTTGTCACCCGCTGCCCTGTCACCCGTTGTGCCGGCGCCCGTCGGCCCTTCCAGCGCAAGGGTTCCAGGACTTCCCTGCGCGGCCGGTCCCCCGAACCACTCGGCGTCGGCGTCCCACTGCTGGCTCGGGCGGTAGCGCGGACCGTTGGCCAGCGAAGGCGCCATCACGAGCAGCGTGATCACGGCAATGATCAGGACCGGAAGTCCCGCGAAGAAGAGCAGGGCGTTCAACGTCGACATCGGTGAGGGGTCGTCCCAGGTACCGGGTGTGCCAGCGAGATTCACGCTCCTACGGTACTGCCTCACGCGGCGTACCTCGGACCCTGCCCGGGCTGACGCGAAGCCTATCCACACTCTTGTAGCGTCGTGGCTGCACGCCTCTCCCCGAGCACCCCTGACTGCGAAGGATTACCGTGGCCGCAACCGACGCCTGCGACACCGGTGACGACCTGTGTCGGTACGTCGCCAATCTGACTCACAGCGAGTGGCTGGCGCGTGCCTCGAACTGGCTGATCGCCAAACCAGCCGCCATCCTCACCCTCGTTGTCATCGGGATCGTCGTCCGATGGGTCGTGCACCGCGCGGTCGACCGCCTCACCAAGCGCGCCGCCACCGGCACGGTGCCGGGGGTGATCGCCCGCGGCAAGGTGCCGCAGATGTTCCTCGAGCACAACGCAGTCCTGTCCGAGCGACGCCAGCAGCGTGCGGAGACGATGGGTGGGTTGCTCAAGAGCATCACCACAGGAGTCGTTGCGACGATCGTGGCCTTCATGGTGATCGCGCAGCTCGGTTACAACATCGCGCCGTTGATCGCGAGTGCCGGCATCATCGGTGTCGCCCTCGGATTCGGAGCGCAGAGCCTGGTCAAAGACTTCCTGAGCGGGATCTTCTTGATCCTCGAGGACCAGTACGGCGTCGGCGACTCGATCAACGTCGGCACGACGAGTGGGATCGTCGAGGCGGTCGGCCTGCGGGTGACGCGGCTCCGTGACGTCAACGGAACGGTCTGGTACCAGCGCAACGGTGAGATCCTGGCTGTGGGCAACATGAGCCAGAACTGGGCCAGAACCGTGCTCGACATCCCGGTGGCGTTCTCGGAGGACCTGACCCGGATCCGGGAGATGTTGCGGAACGTGGCCCACGACCTGTGGGAGGACACGGACTTCCGCGGGGACATCCTCGAGGAGCCCGAGGTCTGGGGCGTGGAGCGCTGGGATGCCGACGCGGTCGTCGTGCGGGTCGTCCTCAAGACCGCGCCGCTCAAGCAGTGGGCGGTCGCACGCGAGATGCGCGAACGGATCAAGGACCGCTTCGACGCCGAGGGGGTCGAGATTCCGTTCGCGCAACGCGTGGTCTGGCACCGCAACGCGCCCGCCCCTGCACCCGCGGCCGCGGCCGCGGAGCAGCAGGCCGAGGACGGCGGGGCGAGCTAGCGCCGGCGCTAGTTGTTCAGCGCGGCATCGAGCGTGATCGACGTACCGGCCAGGGCCTGGGACACCGGGCAGTTCGCCTTGGCGTCCTCAGCGGCGGCCACGAACTCGTCGTTGCTCATCCCGTCGACGCGGCCACGGACCGTGAGCCGGATCTCGCTGATGCCCTCACCGGGGACGAAGTCGACCTCCGCCTTGGTGTCGAGCCCCTGAGGGGCGTGGTCGGCGCTGGCCAAGCCGTTGGACAGCTGCATGTTGAAGCAGGACGAGTGGGCCGCCGCGATCAGCTCCTCCGGACTGGTGCGCCCGTCCGGCGTCTCGGCCCGGGAGGCCCAGGTCACGTCGAATTTTCCGAGGTTGGACGAGTCGAGGGAGACCGAGCCGGCGCCTTCGAACAGTGAGCCCTCCCAGTGGGCGTTGGCGATGCGGGTCGTGGCCATGGTGACCTCCAAGGTCATGTGGGGTCGGATCGATGTGTTGAGACCTCCATCCTGCCTCGCGGGGGGTTGCACTGCCGCTGCAGGTTGCATCGCTTGCCACAATGGGGCCTGTGACACCCGTTGAGAAGTCAGAACCGCCCGAGCAGTCGTTCTACGACGCCGTCGGTGGCCACGCCACGTTCGTCCGGCTGGTGGACCGGTTCTACTCCGGCGTCGCCGAGGACCCCATCCTGCGGGCGCTGTATCCCGAGGAAGACCTCGGCCCGGCGGCGGAGAGGTTCCGGATGTTCCTCGAGCAGTACTGGGGCGGCCCGACGACGTACTCCGACACCCGTGGCCACCCGCGTCTGGGCATGCGGCACGCTCCCTTCGCCGTCACGCCCGCGGCGCGGGACCGGTGGTTGGCCCACATGCACGACGCCGTCGGCGAGTCGGGCATGTCACCGGAGCACCAGCAGCAGTTCTGGGAGTACGTCGCCCGGGCGGCGCACTTCCTCGTCAACACGTTCGAGGACGAGGCGCCGGGAACTCGGCCGTCCCTGCTCTGAGGCTCAGGTTTGCGCCGCGGCGTCGACCATGAACTTGTTCAACACCGCCCGCTCCGCCTCACTCAGCCGCCGCGGTCGCCCGGTCGCGAGGTCGACCGGCGCCAGCACCGTGGCCGCCCGACCGTAGAGGATGCGTGCGCCGTCCGGTGCTGTCTCGGCGATCTCGTAGCTGACCGTGAACGACGCCCCGCCCACCTTCGACACCCACATCTCGATCGGGTAGGGCTCCTGGCGGAACGTCATCGCCCGCTTGTAGTCGATCTCCGCCCTGACGACGAGCACGCCCTGGGCGAGGCCTTCGGCGCCACGGGCCGGGGCATGGACGAAGAGCATGTCGACCCGGGCCTCCTGGAGGTACTCCAGCCACGTCACGTTGTTCACGTGGTTGTAGGCGTCCAGGTCGGACCACCTAGGCTTCAGGTTGAACACGTGTCGGGTCACGGTTCATCTTTGCAAACGCCGAAGAGGTGCGCCCAGCGGAGCACCTCGACCGGCATACCGCGCGAAGAGACCGCCCCGCGAGACCGGAGGTTCCCATGCCTGAAGCCGTCATCGTCGCCACCGCCCGCTCCCCCATTGGACGTGCAGGCAAGGGCTCGCTTGTCGACGTACGGCCCGACGACCTCACGGCCGCCATGGTCACCGCGGTGCTCGAGAAGGTTCCAGAGCTCGACCCGGCCGACATCGACGACCTGATGCTCGGCTGCGGGCTGCCCGGGGGCGAGCAGGGCTTCAACATGGCCCGCGTCGTCGCGGTGCTGCTCGGCTACGACCACCTGCCGGGTACGACGATCACGCGCTACTGCTCCTCGAGCGTGCAGACCTCTCGGATGGCCTTCCACGCCATCAAGGCCGGCGAGGGTGACGTCTTCGTCTCGGCAGGCGTCGAGACGGTGTCGCGATTCGTCAACGGCAGCTCCGATAGCCATCCGGGGACCCAGAACCCGACCTTCGACGAGGCCCGAGCCCGGGCGAAGAAGACAGCTGAGGGCGGAACCGATCCCTGGCACGACCCGCGGGCCGAGGGCATCCTCCCGGACATCTACATCCCGATGGGCCAGACGGCGGAGAATCTCGCCTTGTCGCGAGGTATCTCTCGCGAGGAGCTCGACGAGTTCGGGGTCCGCAGCCAGAACCTCGCTGAGAAGGCGATCGCCGCCGGCTTCTGGGAACGCGAGATCGTGCCGGTCACCACCCCGGACGGCACCGTGGTGACCAAGGACGACGGGCCGCGCGCAGGCGTGACCTACGAGGCGGTGTCCCAGCTCAAGCCGGTGTTCCGTCCGGACGGTGTGGTGACCGCCGGGAACTGCTGTGCACTCAACGACGGTGCTGCCGCCGTGGTCATCATGTCGGACACGAAGGCGGCCGATCTCGGCGTGACGCCGCTGGCTCGCATCGTGGCCACCGGGGTCACTGCGCTGTCGCCGGAGATCATGGGCCTGGGTCCCGTCGAGGCCAGCAAGCAGGCGCTCGCCCGCGCCGGTATGACGATCGACGACATCGACCTGGTCGAGATCAACGAGGCGTTCGCGGCTCAAGTCGTGCCGTCGTACCAGGATCTCGGCATCGATCTCGACAAGCTCAACGTCAACGGCGGCGCGATCGCCGTGGGTCATCCGTTCGGGATGACCGGCGCCCGGCTTCAGGCGACGATGCTCAACTCGTTGGACTTCCACGACAAGACGCTGGGGCTGATCACGATGTGCGTGGGGGGCGGTCAGGGCATGGCGATGATCGTCGAACGCCTGGCCTGATTTCGCTACTTACGTTCGCGTGCGAGCAGGGTCCGGGCCCAACCCCCCGCCGGTCGAGCCCCCCGGCGGTCGAGCCTGTCGAGACCCC
>JBBSPA010000079.1:0-17610 GCA_038259225.1 Propionibacteriales bacterium | reverse complement strand
CGGATCTTGTTGTCCTTGAGCCGTCCGTACGCCGTCGCGATCCGGCCACACACCTCAAGCAATGACGTGACGCCGTAGAAGTCCACGTGCACCGTGTGCCACCCGGCCTCACTCAGGTGCTGACCGTGAGCCAGCAGCAGCGACGTCTTGCCGTAGCGCCGCGGGCCTGCCAGCCGGACGTGAGCACCCTCGGTGGCAGCGAGGTGCAACTGGTGCAGCTCGTCGCGGCGGTCGATCAAGGCGTCCGGTGCGATCGGGCTCTCGAAGGGGAAGGCGCGGCGCATGACTCGACTCTAATGGGTAATGTATGGAAAGTTCAATACACACATGTATGCCCAGTGCCATACGTCGTCCGTGCTGACACGATCCCTCAGCCAAAGCGTTCAGACGATCGGCGGTATGGTCCGCCCGGTCGGTCCGCCCTGGGTGGGGATGGGTCCTTGAGGCTCCCTGGGGGGCGAGGTCGGAGACGTGGACGGGGGGTTCGGGCCTGGTCCGGGACCGGGCGTCGGCGCCGGCGGCGGCTGGTTGCGGAACACCAGCACCGCGATCCAGAGCGCGAGCGCGGCCAGCGCGCAGATCACCGCGAACGACGCGAGGAACGTCCAGCGCCCCACCGATGACAGCCGGGCCGGCCAGGGCAACGGCCACAACCTCCACCGTCCGACGTTGACGCGCTGCCACCAGTGCGGCCGGAACTGCGGTCCGTGCACCATCCCTACCGGGGTCTGGTCCTCGAGCGTGACGGCCTGGAGCAGACGGTCACCGACGTCGCGGCCGTCGGTCCACGAGGCTGCATCGAGCGCCACCCACGGGGCCAGATCCTCCTCATCCTCGCGGGCGAGCACGGCCTTGGCGTTGTTGCTCTCAAGCTCAGCGATCGCGGCGCGGAACCGGGCTCTCGCGTACGAGTCCGTCTCCGCGCCGGAAGTGAGCATGACGACCGTGATCTGCATGTCGGGAGAGACCCGGTCGCCGCCCGGTGCCAGGTCGTCGGATCGGTGCGCGGCACTCTCGTCTTCGGGAGACGGGACGCTCTTGGGTGCCTGGGGGTGACCGGCGTACGTCATGCCGGCGTCGTGGCTGCTGAGTCGGCCGATGAGTCTGATGGTGCCGACGGCGGGCGGGTCGCGGCGTAGCAGCGGGGACAGCACGGCGCTGTCGTCGCTGCCCTCCGCCTTGCTCATGACCCTCCGCTCGGCCACCCCGATCGCCCGCCTGCAGGATGCCACGCACGCGCCAGGCGTGCTCTTGGGTGGGTCTGTAACACTTGCCTTCGCACTGACCTGCACCGCAGAGAGTACCTAGTGCACACACCAGAACGTGTCACGAACGGGCGGCGATGAAACCGTGAGGGGATCCCAGCTATGACGACGAGCCCGCCGAGCACCACCGGCTCCGCTCCCGGGCCGCCGCCAGGATCCGGCGAGGCATCGGCTGAGCTGACGCGTCTCGCGGAGCTCACCCAACGCTCGATAAGCGAGGTCAAACGTGTCATCGTCGGCCAGGAGCACATGGTCGAACAGCTGATGGTGGCGCTGATCGCGGGCGGTCACGTGCTGCTCGAGGGAGTCCCGGGTACGGCCAAGACGCTCGCCGTGCGGACCTTCGCCGACGTGGTCGGCGGAACGTTCACCCGGATCCAGTTCACCCCCGACCTGGTCCCGTCCGACATCGTGGGCACCCGGATCTACCGGCCGAGCAAGGAAGCCTTCGACGTCGAGCTCGGACCGGTCTTCGTCAACTTCGTGATCGCCGACGAGATCAACCGCGCGCCGGCCAAGGTGCAGTCGGCGATGCTCGAGCTGATGGCCGAGCACCAGGTCTCGATCGGAGGTCAGACGTTCGCGCTGCCGGACCCGTTCATCGTGATCGCGACGCAGAACCCGATCGAGTCCGAGGGTGTCTACCCACTGCCGGAGGCGCAACGAGACCGCTTCCTGTTCAAGGTCGACATCAAGCATCCGCGTGGACAAGAGGAGTTCGAGATCCTCCGCCGGATGTCGGTGGACCCGCCGCGGGCATCAGGAGTGCTCGACCCGGAGACGATCCTGGAGCTGCGTACGGCGTCCGACCGGGTCTTTCTGCACAACCTCGTGTCGGAGTACATCGTCCGGTTGGTGCTGGCGACACGCGCCCCCGCCGAGTTCCACCTGTACGACCTCGACGGCGTGATCGAGATCGGCGCCTCCTCGCGCGCCACCCTTGGTCTGGCGGCGGCCGCGCGGGCGATCGCCCTCATCCACGGCCGCAACTACGTGCTTCCTCAAGATGTCGCTGTGGTCGCCCGGGACGTGATGGCGCACCGACTGGTGCTGACGTTCGACGCGGTGGCCGATGAGGTCGACCCGGGCGTGATCGTCGACCGGATCGTGAACTCCATACCGCCACCTCAGGCGGTCTGGAACAACTCGACCCGGCCGGAGTTTCGCTGACCGTGGCCAGTCGCTCCCGTGCTGCCTCCGAGACCGAGCTCTCGCTGTCGCAGCTGGCCCCGGAGGCCGCGCTACGCCGTCTGGAGCTCCAGATCGTCCGGCGGCTGGAGGGCTTTCTGCACGGTGAGCACCTGGGGCTGCTGCCAGGCCCCGGCTCGGACCTGGCCGAGGCGCGCTTCTACGTGCCCGGCGAGGACGACGTACGCCGGATGGACTGGGCGGTCACCGCACGCACCACGATCCCGCACGTCCGCGACGTCATCGCCGACCGCGAGCTGGAGACGTGGAGCCTGGTCGACCTGTCGCCGTCCATGCACTTCGGCACCGCCGAGCTCGAGAAGCGCGACCTCGCCGTAGCAGCGGTCGCGACGATGGGGCTGCTGACCTACCGGGTCGGTGACCGGTTCGGCGCCTTGGTGCTGCGGGAAGGTCGGTTGCGACGGTGGCCGGCGCGCACCGGACGGCTGGCGCTGTTCGGCCTGCTGCGCTCGCTACTGCGCGAAGCCTCAGCCGAGGGGACGGTGCCCGGTGAGACCCTGGCACAGGCCATCGCAACCTTGGCCCGGGCGCCGCGTCGGCGGGGACTGCGCGTCGTCGTGTCGGACTTCCTGGACCGAGAGGACTCCGCTGGCGACGTGGACACCCCGCCGAGCTGGGAGCGGGCGTTGCGCCAGCTCGCCGCGCGGCACCACGTCATCGCGATCGAGATCATCGACCCGCGAGAGCTCGACATCCCCGACGTCGGGACGATCTTGATGCGCGACGCCGAGACGGGGCAGGTCCGCGAGCTGCACACGTCCAGCCGGCGAGTACGGGCGACGTACGCGGCGGCGGCTCGACTTCAGCGCGAACGCACCGCGCGGGCGATGCGACGGGCCGGCGTCGGCCACCTGGTCCTGCGCACCGATCAACCCTGGCTCACGGCGTTCGCCCGGTTCGCGATGGCACACCGACGGATGGCTGCGGATCTGCGTCGGCGCCGGACGGGCGTGCAGCGATGAACTGGTTCAGCGGGTCGGACTACCTGGCCTCGGGACGGCTGTGGTTCTTGCTGCTCATCCCCGTACTGATCCTGGTGTACGTCGCCATGCAGCAACGCAAGAGCCGGCTCGCGGTGCGCTTCACGAACGTCGCTCTGATCGACACCGTCGTGAAGCGGCAGGTCAACTGGGTGCAGCACGTGGCGGTGGCGCTGGCCTTGATGACGCTGGCGTTCGGCATCATCTTGTTCGCCCGCCCGACCAGGGACGTCAAGGTGCCGCTCAACCTCGACAGCGAGGTAACGGTCGTGCTAACGATCGACGTGTCGCTGTCCATGTCGGCCGCCGACGTCAATCCGGACCGGATCACCGCGGCCAAGTCCACGGCGAAGGAGTTCATCGACCAGCTTCCGGACAACTTCAAGGTCGGTGTCGTGAGCTTTGCCAAGATCGCCAACGTCGACATGCCGCCGACGAAGGACCACCAGGCCGCGATCCGGGCCATCGAAGCCCTCAAGCTGTCGGAGTACACCGCGACCGGTGAGGGCATCTACAGCGCGCTGTCGGTGATCCAGCAAGACCTGGCCGCGACCGGAGCCGACACGGCCGACAAGCCTCCGGCGTTCATGGTGCTGATCAGCGACGGAGCCCGCACGATCGGGCGCTCGCAGGTCGGGGCGGCACAGGCCGCCAAGGACGCCCGCATCCCGATCTACACCGTGGCACTCGGCACCCCCGACGCCATGATCACGTCCGGCGGCCGGTCCATCCCTGTCCCGGTGGAGATCCCGCAGCTGGAAGAGGTCGCCCGGATCAGCGGCGGCAAGGCGTACGTCGCCGAGACGCCGAACGACCTGGTCAAGGCCTACTCCTCGGTGGACAGCCAGATCCGGTACGTGGAAGAGCGGGGAGACGCGACGTCGGAGTACATGGGCTATCTCGTGCTGCTGGCGTTGTTCTCGACCGCGGCCGGAGTGAGCGTGGCCGCGCGCTGGCCCTGACGGCTGTGATGCCGCAGGGGCCTGGACACGCGCCTTCACCCGTCATCTCCGCCTGAACAAGCGCGATGACCACAGTCCCCAGCCGACGCTCACGACCAGCGTGATCACGATGGCTGCCGTCCAGCCCAGCCAATGAGCGCTCGCGGCTATCACGACGAACAGTACGAGTCCGAAGAGCAGCGAGGCGAAGGTGTACGCGATCATGGCCAGTTCAGAGCATGCATCAAGGACCACACGGTTGCACAGTCCGTGCTCTGGCTGACGACCGACAAGACGACTGGCGTGGTCACTCCTCCCGTGGCGACGGCCAACGTGCCTCCGCTGACGAGCGCACCGGCCTGACACAGCATCCAGATCTTGCCCTTGGTGCCGACGTGCGCGCTGGGCTTGGTCACGTGCGGGCGGCAGTCGAAGCCGTAGAACGGGTCGTCGGGGAACTGCGGTGAGCGGTAGGTCGGCATCCAGGTGAAGTCGCACCCGTGGTCGTGGGCGATCGGCCGGCTGAAGCGGGACCAGTCATCGGCCAGGGAACGAGCCTTCGCCGTCGTTCTCCGCTTCGTGCAGGTCGTGCCGGCACAGCCGGGCTGGTACTTGGCTTTCCATGCACGGATGTAGCGATGGTGCCAGGCCCGTCGCTTCGCTGCGGTTCCCCAGTCGGAGCGGTGGCCGGGATGGCGGGCCAGGAAGGTGTGGAACCTCCGGGCGAGCTCGCGGACGCACACCACATGGTGCCGTGCGCACCAGCGCGTCGGCGTGGCCTTCTTGAAGTTGTGGTGCACCAGATGTCGCGGGATCCGCGGTTGCTCGGCCGCAGAGGTGGTCTGGACCTGTCTGGGTGCCGGTGCTTGCTCGGTGTGCGCGCTGGCTCTTCCCGGAGCCACCGGGCCGACGGTCATGGCGGTGGTGGCCAGGGCCACGGCAACGCTGATCGACCACCGTGCGGGTCGGGCGACGTACGGCATGTCTCCTCCTCGGGGTGTGCGTGGCGTCTACGGTGAAGGAGTGAGCGGGTGCAGTTCGACGGCCTGGTCGCACTCTGTGGAGGAAGGACCGCGAGCAGCGGCCCGGTGGACGAGCAGGGGACGCGCGGCGGCGGACTTCCGGCAAAATCTGGTGCGCGTGGTGTCAATGAGGCACAATGGGGCACGAGTTCACGAATGATCCTCGTGGGACCGAGCTAGCTGGGGAAGGCGACGCTCGAGCCTTGAGGAGGATCAGGTGAACCGCAGCAGGAACACGGAGTCAGGCTCCGCGGCCGGTGTGGCGCGCGGTGTCTTGTTCGTCCATGCCGCCCCGTCGGCGCTGTGCCCACATGTGGAGTGGGCGGTCGGGGGCGTACTCGGCCTGGCCGTGGATCTGTCCTGGACGCCTCAACCCGCCAGGGTTGGTGTCTACCGGGCCGAGCTCTCCTGGAGCGGGCCGAGCGGGACCGGCGCCCGGATCGCGTCGGCGCTGCGCGGCTGGGAGCACCTGCTGTTCGAGGTCACCGAGGACGCCTCGTCCGCGAGCGAGGGCGCCCGCTACTCGTTCACACCCGACCTCGGGCTCTTCCACGCCGTGACAGGCATGCACGGCGACATCATGATCCCCGAGGACCGGCTCAAGGCCGCCGTGGTGAAGTCCGCGATCGGGGACCTCCCGCTGCTGACGGAGATCGACAAGCTGCTGGGCAAGGCATGGGATGAGTCCCTCGAACCGTTCCGTCACGCCGGTGAGGGCGCACCGGTGCGCTGGCTGCACCACGTGGTCTGACAGCACCGTGGTCTGGGTCAGCGTCGGGTAGTGCCGGATCAGTGTCGGGTCAGGGCCAGCCGGGCGCTAAGGCCGACGAACGACCCGGCGAACACCCGACGCATCCAGGTCAGCACTCGTGGCCGGCTGATGACCTTGTCCCGGACCGCTGCGGCACACAGGCCGTACGCCGCGAAGACCACGAACGTCACCACCATGAAGGCGCCGCTGAGCTCGAGCATCCGCACAACGGCGCGCGGCTGCGAGGCCACGACGAACTGGGGCAGGAAGGCGAAGAAGAAGATCGTCAGCTTCGGGTTCAGCAGGTTGATCAGCACCGCTGACGTGATCGTCTGCAGCGCGCTGCGGGGTGCGCGGGCATCGTCGACCGACAATGACCCGGTCTCGCGCAGCGTCGACCACGCCATGTAAAGCAGGTAGGCGACCCCGGCGTACTTGAGGACCGCGAAGGCCACGCCGCTGGCGTACAGCAGGGCGGCCGCACCGGTGATCGCAGCCGCCATGTGCGGCACGGTCCCCAAGGTGCAGCCGAACGCCGCGATCAGACTGGCTCGCGTACCGCGCGTGAGTCCGGCCGCGAGGGTGTAGATGACGCCGGTGCCGGGAGTGACAGCGATCACCAACGAGGTCACCCAGAACTCGATACTCATCCGGCCTCCCCAGTACGCCGTTCGAGGTCCGACGCTACAACCTTGCCCGGTCGATGCGAAGACCTCGGCCCTGGTCTGGTCCCACAAGGACTGCTCGCGCGGCCGGACCCGGCGAAACGGCGGTCAGAGGGGGATGTTGCCGTGCCGGCCGCGGGAGCCGGTGTCGGCCGCGGCCAGCGCCTTGGCGAGGGCTGACCGGGTGAGTGCCGGCTCGACGACCTCGTCCACGACGCCGATCTCGACGGCCCTCTCGACGCCGCCGGCGATCTTCTCGTGCTCGGCCGCCAGCTCGACTTCGACCGTAGGGCGCAGGTCAGCCGCCACGGCAGAGATCTTGCGCCGGTGCAGGATCCGGACCGCGGCGATCGCGCCCATCACGGCCACCTCCGCGCCCGGCCACGCGAAGACCCGGGTCGCGCCGAGTGAACGGGCGTTCATCGCGATGTACGCGCCGCCGTAGGCCTTGCGGGTCACCAGGGTCACGCGAGGTACCTGCGCCTCGCCGAAGGCGTGCAGCAGCTTGGCGCCGCGGCGTACGACCCCGTCCCATTCCTGCCCGACGCCCGGCAGGTAGCCCGGGACGTCCACCACGACGATCAGCGGGACGCCGTACGCGTCGCACATCCGCACGAACCGCGCGGCCTTCTCCGCCGAGGGCGAGTCCAGGCAGCCTCCGAGTCGAAGCGGGTTGTTGGCGATCACGCCCACCGAGCGACCGCCGAAGCGACCGAGCGCGGTGACGATGTTCGGCGCCCACTTGTGGTGCAGCTCGAGCATCGTGTCGGCATCGAGCAACTCGCGCACGAAGGGGTGCACGTCGTAGGCGCGCTTGCGCGATTCCGGCATCTGCTCGGACAGGTCGCGGTCGACGATGTGTTCGACGTCGAGCGTGCGCTGGTCGCCGAGCAGACCGACCAGCCGCCGCGCCTCGCCGAGCGCGTGCGCCTCGGACTCGGCCAGCACGTGCACGACCCCGGAGCGTCGCCCGTGGGGCTCAGGGCCACCGAGCCGGAGCATGTCGACGTCCTCGCCGGTGACGGAACGTACGACGTCGGGGCCGGTCACGAAGATCCGCCCCTCGGGCCCGAGGATCACGACATCGGTCAGTGCCGGTCCGTACGCCGCACCGCCGGCGGCCGGGCCGAGCACCACCGAGATCTGCGGGATCTTCCCCGATGCCTGCGTCATCGCGTGGAAGATCAGGCCGACCGCATGCAGCGACAGCACACCTTCGGCGAGCCGAGCACCTCCGGAGTGCCACAGCCCGACGATCGGGGCCTGATCGTCCATCGCGCGCTGGTAGGCCCGGACGACCACCTTGCAGCCCTCGTTGCCCATCGCACCACCCATGATCGTGGCGTCGGAGCAGAAGGCGACCGTGTGGACGCCGTCGACGTTGCCCACCGCAGCCAGCATTCCCGAGTCGTCGTCGGTACTGATCAGCTCCAGCGAACCCTCGTCGAAGAACGCCGCGAGCCGGAAGTTCGGGTTGCGCGGGTCCTCCTCGCGGGGCAGCTTGGCCGGCTTGGCGAGCTCGGAGGTGGCCTGTCCGGCGTTGACCGAGGCGGCCACGGGCGGGTTGTCGGTGGTGGTCATGATGACTCCCTCAGGGGTGTCAGGCGGAGCGGAAGGCGATGGCGACGTTGTGTCCGCCGAAGCCGAAGGAGTTGTTCAGTGCGGCGATGTCCCCGTCGGGGAGCGTGCGCTGCTCGGTCGCCACGTCGAGCTTGACGGCCGGGTCGAGGTTGTCGACGTTGATCGTCGGGGGGACGACGCGGTGGTGGAGCGCCAGCACGGTGGCCAGTGACTCCAAGGCTCCGGCGGCGCCGAGCAGGTGCCCGGTCATCGACTTGGTCGAGGTCACGACGACGTGGTCGATCTCGCCGCCGAGGGCGTTGGTGATGGCCTGGCACTCGGCGACGTCGCCCTGCGGGGTCGACGTTGCGTGCGCGTTGATGTGGACGATGTCTCTGGGGCTCAGCTGGCTGGCCTCCATGGCGAGTGCCATGGCGCGCGTCGCCCCCAGCCCTGCCGGGTCGGGCTGGGCGATGTCGTGGGAGTCGGCCGTGACGCCGGCACCGGAGACCTCGGCGTACACGCGAGCACCACGTCGTTCGGCGTACTCCGCGCTCTCGATGACCAGGGCCGCGCACCCCTCGCCGAGCAGGAAGCCGTCCCGGTCGATGTCCCAGGGCCGGGAGGCCTTCTCGGGGTCGTCGTTGCGCTTGGACAGCGCCATCATGTTGGCGAACGCGGCCATCGGCAGCGGGTGGATCGCCGCCTCGGTGCCGCCGACGACGACCACGTCGGCCCGGCCGAGTCGGATCATGTCGATGCCGTGCGCGATGGCTTCGTTGCCCGAGGCGCACGCCGAGACCGGGGTGTGGACACCGGCCTTGGCGCCGATCGCGAGACCGATGTTGGCGGCCGGGCTGTTGGGCATCAGCATCGGGATCGCCAGGGGAGAGACCCGACGCGGGCCCTTGTCCCTCAGCGCGTCGTAGTTGTTGAGCAAGGTGGTGACACCGCCGATGCCGGATGCCATCGCGACGCCGAGACGCTCGGAGTCGACGTCGCCGGCTTCGGCCGCCTCGGCGAGCCCGGAGTCCTTCCATGCCTCGAGGGCGGCGATCAGGCCGAACTGGCCGGACCGGTCCAGGCGCCGGGCCTTGACGCGCTCGAGCACCTCGCTCGGCTCCACCGCGACCGGGGCGGCGATCCGGGCGGGCAGGTCCTCGGCCCAGTCTTGGGTCAGGGCCTTGGCTCCAGAGGTTCCTGCCAGCAGGGCGGCCCAGGTCGTGGGCACGTCACCTCCGACAGGGGACGTCGTACCAAGTCCGGTCACGACGACACGCTGGGATGTCATCAGGTGGCTCCTCCTTCTCACCGACTTGTCAGGGTGTGCTGAGCGGGTTCACGCTCACACCACCCTGACAAGTCGGCCCGGGGGTGGTTCAGGACTGGGCGTTCTCGATGTACGCGACGGCGTCACCGACGGTCTTGAGGTTCTTGACCTCGTCGTCGGGGATCTTCACACCGAACTGCTCCTCGGCGGCGACGACCACCTCGACCATCGACAGCGAGTCCACGTCGAGGTCGTCGACGAACGACTTGTCGAGCTGGACGTCGTCGGCCGGGATGCCCGCGACCTCGTTGACGATCTCGGCGAGACCGGCGCGGATCTCCTCAGTGCTGGCCATGGATGTGGCTCCTTCGATCAGGGTCAGGTGGTGGGTTGTGCTTCCCCGCAGGTGGTCTGCGGAAATCTGGTGGTGCGGGCGCGGTCCCGGCGGTCACGGCAGGGTGACCACCTGGGCGGCGTACGCCAGTCCGGCGCCGAACGCGATGAACAGCGCAGTGTCGCCGCTCTTGGCGTCGCCGGACTCGAGCAGCGCCTCGGTGGCGAGCGGGATCGACGCCGCGGAGGTGTTTCCCTGGTAGGCGATGTCGCGGGCGATCACGACGTGCTCGGGCAGCTTGAGCGCCCGCGCCATCGCGTCCACGATGCGCATGTTCGCCTGGTGCGGGATGAACACGTCGAGGTCGTCGATCGTCATCCCGGCCCGGTCCAGCGCCTCGCCGGCGATCTTGGCCATCTCGAAGGATGCCCAGCGAAAGACCGGGTTGCCGTCCATGCGCAGTGTCGGCATCACCGGCTGGTCCATGTCGAGCACGTCGGTCCAGGTCTCGTTCTGGCGGATCAGGTCGAACTTCGAGCCGTCGGCGCCCCACACCACCGGGCCGATGCCTTCGGCCTCCGACGGGCCCACCACGGCCGCGCCCGCACCGTCGGCGAAGATGAACGCCGTCCCGCGATCGGTCGGGTCGGTGATGTCGGACAGCCGCTCCACGCCGATCGCGAGGACGTACTTCGCACTCCCGGAGCGGACCATGTCCGAGGCCAGCGCGACGCCGTGGCAGAACCCGGCGCAGGCGGCGGAGATGTCGAAGGCGGCCGCCGGCGTACACCCGAGCTCCTCGGAGACGAGCGTCGCCACGGCGGGCGTCTGCAACAGGTGGGAGACCGTCGCCACGATCACGCAGTCGACCTGCGCGGGATCGATACCGGCGCGCGAGAGCGCCTTGCGCGACGACGCGACGCTCATCATCTGTACGGTCTCGTGCGGCTCGGCCCACTTGCGCTCGATGATCCCGGACCGGGTCCGGATCCACTCGTCGCTGGAGTCAATGTGCTGACAGATCTCCTCGTTGGTCACGACCCGGCTGGGTCGGTAGCCACCGATGCCGTGGATACCGGCATGGCTGGCGCCGCTACCTGTTCGGATCGTCTTGTCTGTCATGGCAGGTCACTCACTTTCGGGGTGCAGCCGGACCAGCGGCTGACCGGGGGAGACCAGGTCGCCGTCCTCGACGATCCATTCGACGATGGTGCCGCCGTGCGGTGCCTCGACGACGGTCTTGCCGCGCAGGTTCTCGACCTCACCGATCAGCACGCCGGGCTGGAGGGCGGTGCCGAGGGGGATGTCGGCGGACTGGCGGAACGTGCCCTTGGAAGGAGAGACGAGCATCCGCCAGGTCGGTGTGGAGTCGATCGGGGAGGCGTCGCCGTGCTTGTCGGCGAACGCCCGGGCGTCGTCGAGCTGGTCAGGGGTCTTGAGCGCGAATGTCTCCACGCCCTTGAGCTGTCGCTTCGCGATGCCTACGAGGGTGCCGGCCGGTGGCATCTCCAGGATCCCCGTGACGCCGAGGTCAGCCATCGTCTGCATACACAGGTCCCAGCGCACCGGGTTGCTGACCTGGGTGACCAAGCGGGCCAGCACCTCGCGGCCGGAGTGGATGACCTGACCGTCCCGGTTGGAGATCAGCCGCGTGCGGGTGTCATGGGTCGACACCGCACGAGCGAGCTTGGCCAAGACGTCGACGGCCAGTTTCATGTGTTCGGTGTGAAAGGCCCCGGCCACGCTGAGCGGGATCAGTCGAGCTTTCTCCGGAGGGTTGTCGGCCAGTGCCTGGAGCTGGTCCATCGTGCCGGCGGCGACGATCTGCCCGGTGCCATTGTCGTTCGCCGGGGTGAGGCCTTCACGCTCCAGGGCCGCCAGGACGTGCTCACGCTCGCCGCCGAGGATCGCGGTCATGCCTGTCGGCGTCCTCGCCGAGGCCTCGGCCATCGCCCGGCCGCGCTCGCGTACGAACACCATGGCTTGCTCGGCGGAGATGATCCCGGCCCCGGTGGCAGCGGCGATCTCACCGACGCTGTGCCCCGCCACGGCGCCGATCCGCCCGAAGGCGTCGGCCGGATGCGGGAAGAGTGCCAGTGCCGCCAGCAGACTGGAGGCCACCAGCAGAGGCTGCGCCACCGCGGTGTCCCGGATCGTCTCGGCGTCGGCCTCGGTGCCGTAGTGGGCCAGGTCGAGGCCGCCGACAGCTGACAGCCAGTTCAGCCGATCGGCGAAGTCGGGGTCCTCGAGCCAGGGCGTGAGAAAGCCGGGCGACTGGGCGCCTTGTCCGGGGGCGACGATGACGAGCACACGTCCATCCTGCCGTGTTCGCGTTGCCGCCTCGGGGTCATGTCAGCACGAAAGTTGACCCGGTGTTTTTGGAGGTTTCCTACAAAGACCGTTGGTGGACGGTCGGCGCAGTCAGACCGCCATCAGCCGACCCAACGTGAGGGCGAGGCGCAGGGTGTACGCCTCGCGCGCCTCCGAGGCCGACAAACCGGTCACCTCCGCGATGCGCTTGAGCCGGTAGCGGACGGTGTTCGGATGCACGAACAGGGCCCGTCCGGTGGCCTCGATCGACCCCGCGGAGTCCAGGTACGCCGTCAGAGTCTCGAGCAGTCCGGACCCGGCGTCGACGAGTGGCTGGTAGACGTCGGAGACGAGCTGGCGGCGGGCGTGGCCGTCCCCGGCCAGCGCGCGCTCGGGAAGCAGGTCGTCGCTGGACACCGGTCGTGGTGCCTCCGGCCAGGCCGGAGCGGCGCGCAGTGCGGCGATCGCCGTCCGCGCCGACAGGTTCGCCGCGAGCAGGTCACCGACGACCGGGCCGGTGACGAGAGGTCCGCCACCGAAGTGGTCAGCGATCGAGCTCGCCGCCTTGTCGGGGTCGTCGACGCCGCCGAGCACCACGACCAGACGCTCACCCTGGACCGCGCACAGTGCGTCGAGGCGGTGGGCTCGGGCAGACCGTTTGATGGCGTCAACAGCGATGGCCGAGTCTCCGTCAGGCGTGAATCCGAGCACGACGCATACCCCGCTGGTCGATGCCCAGCCCAGTGCGGTGGCCCGGGAGCGGATCGCCTCGTCGGCCTCGGCACGCAGCACCGAGTCGACGATCAGCGCCTCCAGTCGGGCGTCCCACGCCCCGCGTTGCTCGGCGGCACTGGCATAGACCTCGGCCGCCGCGAAGGCGATCTCGCGGGAGTAGAGCAGCACCGCCTCGCGCACCCGCGGCGCGTCCTTGGCGCTGACCACCTCGTCCACGTGCGCCTCGACCACCCCGATCGTCGTACGCACCATCTCCACCGTCTGCTGGAGCGTGACGACTCCGGTCAGCTCTCGAGGTGCGGTGCCGAACACGTCAGCCGGTACGGTCGGGCCGGAGCGAGACGGGTCAGGATGGCGGAACCACTCCACGAACGACGAGATCCCGGCCCCGGCGATCATGCCGATCCAGGATCGGTCCTCGGCGGTGAGCGCGCGGAACCACGGAAGGTCGTCGTTCATCTTGGCGATCGCGGCGTTGGTGAGCGGTCCGACCGACTGCTCGAGTCGCCGGATCGCGGTGTCAGTGCCCCGGGCCATGGGGTGAGCCTACCGACCTGCTTTTGTCGGCCTTCAACAAATTCTCAGGTTGGCCGACCTGCCCTCCCGCCCCTCTCCCCGGAGTTGCGGGAAGGTGCAGGTCGACACGCCGTACGCGGGCCGTACTTTCCCGCAACTCCGGGGAGAGGGGCCGCGTCGTCGGACTCGTCACGGGTCGACGGACCCGTCCGGCAGGATGGAGGTATGGACGTGATCGAGGTGCTGTCGGAGATCGCCTACTGGAAGGAACGTGGCCGGGAGGAGACCCGCCGGGTCGAGGCCTACCGCAAGGCGGCCTGGGCGCTGGCCGACCTGCCCGAGGGCGAGGTTGAGCGGCGGATCGCCGAGAAGTCGCTGCAGGAGGTTCCCAGCGTCGGGCCATCGACGTCCGCGGTCGTGATAGAGGCGGCCACCGGCGTCGTTCCCAAGAAGCTCGCCGACTTGCGGAAGAAGGGCGAGAAGCCTCTGGCGGAGGGGGGCGAAACGCTGCGTGCCGCGATCAAGGGCGACCTGCACAGCCACTCGAACTGGTCAGACGGCGGCTCGCCGATCCAGGAGATGGTACGCGCGGCGCGTGGACTCGGACACGACTACCAGGCCCTGACCGACCACTCGCCGCGGCTCACGGTGGCCAACGGCCTGACCGCGGAGCGACTGGCCGACCAGCTCGAGATCGTCGCCGACATCAACCGGCAGATCGAGGCGGAGGGAGACGAGTTCCGGCTGCTGCCCGGGATCGAGGTCGACATCTTGGAGAACGGCAAGCTCGACCAGAGCGCCACCATGCTCCAACAGCTCGATGTCGTGGTGGCCAGCGTCCACTCCAAGCTGCGTGCCGACTCCGACACGATGACCCAGCGGATGGTCGGCGGGATCTCCAACAAGTTCACCAACGTGCTCGGACACTGCACGGGGCGGCTCGTCGAGGGTGGCCGGGGCAAACGTCCGGAGTCGACGTTCGACGCCGAGGTGGTCTTCGCGGCGTGTGTCCAGTTCGACGTGGCGGTCGAGATCAACTCCAGGCCCGAGCGTCGCGATCCGCCGTCCCGGCTGATCCAGCTCGCGCTGGAGGCTGGTTGCCTTTTCACGATCGACACCGACGCACATGCGCCCGGCCAGCTGGCCTTCCAGGACTACGGTTGCGCACGGGCGGAGGCCAACGGCGTACCGGCTGAGCGGATCGTGAACACCTGGCCCCGTGAGCGGTTGCTCGAGTGGACCCACCGCAAGCGCTGACGCGCCGTTGTCGGACTGGCCCGAACCGGGACTTCGGCTGCGTGCGGCCGCGGGTGACAGTTCGGCGGGTACCGAACGGACGGCGGCCTAGGGTCATCGGGTGACCACGGCTCTGGACCCGCGCGGAACTGCGACGAACCGTTACCCGGCGCTGCCCGTGTTGGCAGTGCTCGGGACTGTTGTGGCGTGGGCATCGGCGTTCGTTGCGATCCGGTCCGTGGGCGAGTCCTTCGGTCCGGGTGCCCTCGCGCTGGGTCGGCTGGCGCTGGGCAGCGCCGCCCTGGGCACGATTCTTGTGGCACGGCGCCGCTGGGTGGTTCCGACCCGTCGCGAGTGGGCGCTGCTGGTCGGGAGCGGGCTCGCCTGGTTCGCGACGTACAACCTGGCACTCAACGCCGCCGAGCAACGCATCGACGCCGGCACCACAGCCATGCTCGTCAATGTCGGGCCGATCCTGCTCATGGTCCTCGCCGGGGTCTTCCTAGGCGAGGGTTTTCCGCGCTGGCTGGTGGCGGGGTTGGTCGTTGCGTTCGGCGGAGCCCTGCTCATCGGTCTGTCCACGACCCGCAGCGACTCGGCGGATATGGCCGACGTCCTGCTTTGCCTGGTCGCGGCCGTGGGGTACGCCGTTGGAGTGATCTGCCAGAAGCCCACCCTGCGACGGCTGCCGGCGCTGCAAGTCACCTGGCTGGCCTGCACCGTTGGCGCGTTGGCGTGTGCGCCGGCCACGGGAAGCCTGGTGGATGACCTCGGTTCCGCGTCAGGTAGGGACCTGGTGGGCCTCGTCTACCTCGGGCTGGTGCCGTTGGCGCTGGCGTTCACGACCTGGGCGTACGCGCTGGCCAGGATGCCGGCAGGGAAGCTAGGCGTCTCGACCTATCTCGTCCCGCCGATCACGGTGCTCCTGGGGTGGCTGTTGCTGTCGGAGGTGCCCACCAGGCTGGCGCTGGGTGGCGGGGCCGTCTGTCTGGTCGGCGTCGCATTGTCGCGCCGGACGGCAGCGCCGGCCCGGATTGGCCGGGGTGCCGTGGCGGGCCGATCGGGCGATCCGGGCGATCAGGGCGATCAGGCCGATCCGGCTGAGCGGAGTACGCGGATCGAGTCTCAGGGGGTGACCCGGTGACCGTCGAGCCGACGTCGGTGGCACGCTTCGCGGCGCTGCTTGCCGACCCTACGCGGATGGGGATCTGCCTTGCGTTGATCGACGGGCGCGCTTGGACCGCCGGTGAGCTCGCCCGGCACGTCGGGGTGACGGCGTCGACCGCGAGTGAGCATCTGACGTCTCTCGTCCGCGCCGACATCCTGGCCGAGACTCGTCAAGGACGACACCGCTACCTGCGCCTGGCCGGGACCGAGATGGGACAGCTCATCGAGGACCTTGCCGCGCTCGCCGGCGTCCCGGTCCCGGCGCCACAGTCGCTGCGCGCAAGTCGGGTGGCGGCGGAGATGGCGTTCGCGCGCACGTGCTACGACCACCTGGCCGGGTGTTTTGGTGTGGCACTGTGCCAGCGGCTTGAGGTGGTCGGTCTCATCACGACGAGCCAAGGCACCGCTCTGACTTCAGACGGGGAGACCTGGATCAAAGGCCTCGGCTTCGACGGCGACCTGTCAAGGACCAAGCGGCCGCTAATCCGGACCTGCCTGGACTGGACCGAACGCCGTCCTCACCTCGGCGGCCTGACCGGTTCTCTGGTCCGCGGCCACTTCCTTGCGCAGGGTTGGATCAACCAACGTCCGCGCGAACGGGTCGTTCGCATCACTCGCGCGGGGGAGACCGGTGTGTACGCCGAGCTAGGTCTGGACGTCAGCGCGCTTCGGACGGGGTGACCCGCGTCCGGCTGGGATCTGCTCCGCTTGATGGACGGCCACTTGGACGGGAGCCGGCGGCGTGAAATTCTCCTGCCATGGCGATCAGAGCGGTGGCCTTCGACATCGGCGGCGTGCTGGAGAGAGTCGGTGATCTCGATCAGTGGCTCGGCGCCTTTCGGGATCGTGCCGGGCTGGATCGCCGTCAGTTCGATGATCGGATCGGGACGGTCGACCCGCGCGGACTGATCGGGACCGGTCAGCTGTCCGAGAAGGAGTTTCGCCAGGGCTATCTCGATGCCTTTGGCCTGAGCGAAGACGAGGCGGACGAGTTCATGACGCAGATGTGGGACTGGTACTGCGGTGAGCTCGACACCGAGCTGGTCGCGTTCGTGCGGGGGCTCCGGCCGGCGTACATCACCGGCATCATCAGCAACTCCGCTGACGGGGCTCGGCGCGAGGAGCAGGCGCGCTGGGGTTTCGAAGACCTCGTCGATCACATCGTCTACTCGCACGAGGTCGGGTTGGCGAAGCCGGACCGGAGGATCTACCAGCTGGCCTGTGCCCGCTTCGGCGTCACGCCCGAAGAGCTGGTCTTCGTCGACGACGTCCCGGCCTGCGTCCAGGGAGCTGAGGCGCTGGGCATCCAGGCGGTCTTGCATAGCTCCACGCCCAGGACGATCTCGGCGGTCAGCGCACTGCTCGGCTGAGGGCCTGGCGTGACCAAGTGCGCACTGAACCTGCGGCAGGTGCTCACTCAACCTGTGCCAAGTGCGCACTGAACCTGCGGCAGGTGCTCACTCAACCTGTGCCAGGTGCGCACTCAACCCCAACCAGGTGCGCACTCAACCTCAACCAGGTGCGCGCTCAACCTCAGGGGGGTATGGCGTCGAGCAGCCAGTGGGCCGACCACGGCGGGAGCCACACCTGGTCGTCCGCGGCAACCGTCATCCCCTCACCGGTCGGTGTGTCACCGGCCAAGGTGTCCT
>JBBSPA010000078.1:0-17916 GCA_038259225.1 Propionibacteriales bacterium | reverse complement strand
GTCCAGTCGATGTGCATGGCGGTGCGGCGGGAGCATCGGAAGTCGGGTCCCCACGTCGTCGCCTGGTTGTAGGTGATCAGGTCGGTCAGTTTCGCCATCAGTTGCCTCCGGGGTCACGGCTCAACTCGCGGGCGACGCACGCTGTCAACGTGTCGATCTGTTGCCCGCCGGGCCGGTCGTTGCAGACGAACGCGGCCACGATGGTGCGCCTGCGTGCGGCGTCGATGGCGTCCAACGTCCTCTGCGTCTGCTGCGCGATGTCGGCGTAGCACTCCCCGCCCGGCGTCACGCAATCGCTTATCTGGCGTTGAGCGGCACGAGCGGCGAACAGGACGAAGAACATCAGTAGGACCAGTGCGATCACACCGGCGCCGACGAGGAACCACCCGACACGGTGCGCGCGGTCGTTCACGGCTTCGACTGCAGTTTGTGAATCTCGGTCTTGATCCCGGCCCATGCCTTCATCGACTCCCTGTGGTGGTTGTCCAAGTGCTCATCTAGCGCCTTCCAGTGCGCCGAGCCGGTAGCCATCTGCTCGGAGTGGCGCAGGTCGGACTCGAGCTGGGCGATGCGCGTGCGGTCATCTACGCGCTCCCGCTCGGCGTCCAAAAGGTCGCCGCGCAGACCCTCGACCCGCTTAGAGGAGTCGATGAGGTCTGAACGGAGCGCGGCCACCCGCTGCTGCTGCAACGTGAAACCGCCACCGGCCACGAGGGCGATGAAGAACGAGGCCCAAGTCACGGCCGTAGTGGAGTCCATCAGGTAGTGCCTGCCTTCCGAGTAAGGCGTGCATGGTGTGACGAGCGGGGGTTAGAAGTAGCCGTCTGTCCTGACGCCGCGTTGCTGAGACTGAGGCGGCGGGTACAGCCGACCTCCACCCACGGCCAGGTCGTCGTCGCGCGGGAATAGTCGAAGGGGAGGCGCCGGGGAAACCGTGTCGTAGATGAACCGGTAGCGGGCCGGCGTGAAGTCGAAGTCCATAATGGTGCGCCTAGCGGGCGGGCAGAACTTTGCGCCGACCAGCCAGTTCTCGCCGTCGTCGGTCAGAGCCTTGTTGTAGTAGATGACCGGGAGGAATACGTAGTCCTCGATCGACTGCGGTACAAGGTTGTCGATTCGCTGCGCTGTGCTCAGATGCCACTGGCCGAAGATCCCGTAGTCGGTCACGTCAGGATCGGGAAGGCTCGCCGATGTCGGGGTCGAGAACGAACCGAGGTCGATATCGACCGAGGGCGCGCCCCATCCGGTGAACCTTGGATATTCGTTGTAGAACTCCGCGTCAACATCTTGCGCGATCAGAGCTGACTGCGTGACCGCGGCGAACATCTGCACAGGCGTATAGCTGTCGCTGGTCTCGGCCTCCGACATCTTCCACGCCACGGACACCCACGAGTCATTGACGATCCCGAAGTCACGGTTTGCCATCGACGGAACGTCGTCTGGATGCCACTCCGCGCCGACCACTTTGGGGTTTCCCCATTCCGGGTCAGCGCTTCTCACGTCGTAGTTGTCGCTCTCGGTGACGAGCGCCTGCGCGCCCGTCAGCCCTACGGCGTTCTCGTACTGCAAGGCCGGGCCGAACAGTGCGCTTTCTTCCAGTTCGCCTACCGCCCTGGTGGTGCCAGTCCCTCCGTCGAAGCCCGGTGCGTTGTAGTAGGTGGCGACCGATTCGATGTAGAGGGGCGAGCCGTAAGCGACCGGAAGCCCGGAGAATACGTAGTCACGGATGCCCTTCGCCTGGTCAACGGTGTAGTCACCGGTGAAGCGTGGCTTGCCCGCAGCAACAGCGGCACCGAGAACCTCCTGTAGCGTGATCGAGTCGAGGGCGGCAAGCCCGAAGGCGTCGATGTGTGGGGTTCCGTCGCTGTCGACCAGGCCACCAAACTGCTTGAACGGACCGAATAGGCCGTCCGGGATGATCATCTTGCCGAGCCTTTGGTCCGGCGCCTGTATCCACGGGCCTGGCGACGGCATCAGAGGCCGTCGCTGGCCTGCAAGTAAAGCCGACCACGACGCACCGTGTCACGGTCAGCCCACCACGCCACCCACAGCAGCGGGTTGCAGGCGATCGGCCAGTTTCCGGTCTCCCGGAACACGCCGTTGAGCGGGGCACCGGTTGCGACCTCGTTGGCGTTGAACTCGCGGCGTGGGGAGTACCCGCACGCCTGCTGGTAGCCGCCTGCCGCATACACCAGACGCGGGTGGCGTTCCCCTTCCGGGTAGAGCCACGCGTCGTTCGACGGGTCGGTCAGGGCCGTGAAAGTACCGTCACCCCAGATCGCCAACGGGTCACCGAGCCGGTTCGCCAACTGCTCGGCGCTGACCTCGGTGCGGAAGATTCGGACCGCGAAGCGCGCCGAGTTGGCCCGGCAGTACATCGCCACGGCCGAGATGATGCCCTCCTGGCACCCGGGGGTCGTGTCGATCACCCACTGGCCGCCCGGTGTCGGGCGACGCCGTAGGATGCCTGCGCCACCTCCGGTGTCCCAGATTCCGAGAGCGTCCAGGGAGAAGTGTGAGCGGCGGATCATCGACTGTCGACGAGCCTCCGGGCGACGTTGCGCCTGGCGGTCGGCGTGAACCATCGCCTCAAGCTCGGAGGCGTTGCGGGCCTGCTGGTCTACCGTCAGGCGGACCGTGGGCGGACGGTCGTCGTTGCCGGACACGTCGACAGAGACGACGTGAACCACGACGCCGCCCTTGTAGCCGGCCAGCTTGACGTTCATCCCGGCCTCAAGGTCGAGCCGTGACATCGGTAAGCCTGCCCCGCCGTGAGTGTGGTTGCCTGACCACACGTCAGACTCAAGGTTGACGGTGCCGTAAACGGTTCCGGCCAGCGACCTGCGAAGCTTGCGGCGGGCGTGGCGTCTCGCCAGTTGTAGCGTCGTCCCTTCGCCGTAGTCGAGGGTCTCGTCCCGACGGAACACCGTGCGGTCGAAGTCGGGGTTGACGCCGATTATGGACCCGTTCCCTGCACGAAGCAGCGGGACTACCGCGGGGTCGGCTGCCAGCGGGAGTACGACGGCTTTGTTGAACGTCTGTCGGTCGGCGCCGTCCCCGAATACTGCAGCCCACGTCTCGGCGTTGACGACGCCGTTCGCCGTCAGGCCCGCGTCGGTCTGCAACTCCTGAACGGCTTCCTTGACCTCGCGGGTAAACGTGTGCCCGACCTCCGACTTGTCGAGGTACGGGTCGGCCGCGAGCTCGGAAGTCATCACGAAGATCGGCTTCGACTCGTCGGCGAAGTCGTCGTCCTCATCCCCGAGGCTGAGGTTTCCGGGGAAGGGCGGCACATACTCGTCGCCCAGGTTCGGATAGACCGTGTTCGACCAGCGGCCACCGTCCGGGTCGATACCGTGACCGTAGATCCGGTTCGTCTGCTGCGTGGCGTCCTCCGACAGATCGTCCGACACCCCGGAGGCGCCGACGTAGATGGTCGCGTGAACCGTCGTGTCGTCACGGTCCGCCCAGGCGTACACCCTGCGCTCGGCAGTCGGCATCAGCGTCAGGTCGGCGTCGGTGTCGTCGTTGAAGGCGTGCGGAAGCATCGACTCGATGTAGTCGAGATTCGTCTGCCCGGCCCCGCCCGTGTTGTCCATCAGGCGACCGACGACCAGCTGGTCAGGGACCATGAAGTGATAGTTCGTGGTGTAGAGGGATGTGCCGATCAGTTCCCCGATGTCGAGGCTGCGACGGACCACGCGGCGTTGCCGGTCGGTGTTGGCGAGCCTGCCGACCAGTTCCCCGGCGCACTCGACGTCAACTCGCCCGTTGCCGTCGGAGGCCATGCGGGTAATGAACCCGGACCAGACGCAGGCCACAGCCTCGCCAGCGATCACCTTGTAGAAGTCGACCAGGGCGCCCCGGTACAGCCACGGAACCTCGCTGTTCACGTCGTCGCCGAGGGGCAGCTCGTGCTCGGCTACCATCGGGAGCCGGAACGATGCGCCGCCGTGCCCGTAGGGGTCGATCAGCTGGTAGTTCGGCCAAGGTGTCGCGACGCCACGAAAGTAGGTGATGTCATGGCCTGCGACCACGATCCGGGGGCGCCCATACGTCTCGGTGTTGGAGACGATGGGGGTCCACGTCACGACGGCCTACCGTTCACGAAGTCAGGGGCGGGCAAGGACATGGCGACCACGCGCAGCGGCCTCAGCGTCCGGCTCGCGGGCTCGGGGACGACGGGCACAGTCAACGTCAGGTAGCCGGCGCCGTCGCGGCCACGCTCCCACCGGTTCTCTGTTGAACCGTGGATGAACGTGAGACCGTCGAGCATCTCGACGTAGACCTCGAAAGCTTCACCGTCAACGACAGTGGGGGCACCGATAACGAACCCGTCGAGCATGACCGGGCCGACGCTGAAGGGCTCACCGGCCACCACGTAGGCGCCGATCGTGCCATCCAGCATCGTCACGGTGACACTGAACGTCTCACCCGCGAGGAGCACGGGAAGAAGGGTGCCGTCCAGCATCGTGGCTGTGACGCTGAAGATCTCGCCCGCGATGACGATCGGAGCCGAGCCCAGGACCGCCGTCCCGTCGAGCATCGTGGCTGTGACGCTGAACGTCTCGCCTGCGATGACCGGCTGAACTGCCCCGTCGAGCATCGTGGGCGCGACGGTGAACGCTTCCCCGCTGATCGTGATCGGGAGTTTCCCGTCAAGCATCGTCGGGGAGACCGTGAATATTTCCCCTGTGACTGTGATGCTGGACGAAACTTGCGCCTGGTTCGGACCAGAGTACGGAGCACCGGAGTACGGAGCCCCAGAGTAGGTCATCGGGTTACCTCACCCGGAACCAGTGGAACGTGGCGCACGCCTTGGCGGCAGTCGGGTTCGAGCAGATAAGGCCAAGGCTGTCCGGGGTGAAGAAGGCGGAAACGTCGCGCGCTGCGTCCACGTCGAGCCACGAGACCCCCGAGTTCGATGCGGAGAAGTCGTAGGTCGTGCTCGCCGTTTTCTTGATCCGCAGATACAGGGTCCGGTCGAAAGAGCCTTGGGCGGTGCTGCCAAAGTTGGCAGAGAAGGTGCCCGGTGCGGTCCACTTCGGGTTCTCGATCAGGGTCTCTTTCAACGGCCCGAAGGTGATCAGCTTCCCGGAGGCGCTGTCACGCAGGATGATGCCCGCTCGGACGTTGCTGGTACCCGCGACCCAGGTCGTCGTCATCTTGACGACGGCTTCCCAGGTCGTCTCGACCGGGATCGCGCGGTCGATGATGCGGAACCCCGCATCGACACCAGCAGCTGACTGCGGGTAGATCGTGCCTGCCCCGTGCTCCTGAACAAAGGTAGACGTTCCCTGGTTCGTCCACCCCCAGCCGGACGGGAGGGACGTCGAGTAGCCGTCGAAGTCGAGGTCGTAGCCGAGGTTTCCTTCCCTGGCGACGTCGATGCCGCTGGGAAGCTCCTTGTAGGTCGGACCGTGCAGCCACGCATCCCCGGACGCCCAGGCAACCCCCGTGGTCCCTTCGCGGCCCCGGACGATGGTGGCCGAGGTAGCTGCGGCCGTGTGGGCCGTGACGTACACGATCTCGTATGTCCCCGCCGTCGGGTCATGGATAGAGATCGCACAGAACTCGTTTGTGGAGTCGATGGCCGGAAGCCGGGCCAGCGCAGCCCCGTTCATCGTGGTTCCCGAGGAAGTCAGCGAGGCCGACAATGTGCCGAATACATAGCCTGCCCGGATGCGCGTGCGTGCCATTGTTCACCCCTCTCGGGTCGGAGTGGGATGGTCAGACCGGGAACTTGCCGATCCCTGCCGCGTCGAACTGGTAAGTGAACGGGACTGCGGAAGGGGATTGTGAGGCGAACGAGTGGTAGCTGATCAGGATGTCCGTCGCGGCCGAGCCGACCGAGACGTAGAGAACCATGCCGGTGACGGCGGCCAGGGTGACCGTGCCGAACGCGGCGTCGTCGGCGTCGATGGCCGTCCAGTTGTTCGTCGAGTCGTAGGAACTCGCCACACCTGTCAGAGAAATCCCGCCCGCGGTGTAGCCGGTGCCGGACGCCTCGCCAGAGGTCACCGAGGACCGGAACTCGTGATCCTTGTCGAACGTGTACGACGCCGTGGTCAGCATCGCCTTGATCGTCGCCGTGTCCCAGTCGAAGTCAGACTTGAAGGCGTGCCGGACGAGGTTGCCGTATGCGGTGGCGGTCACAGAGACTCCTTAGAAGATTTCCAGCAGGATCGACGGGACAGAACCCGCGGTGGATGCGTTCAGCTTCGGAACCAGGGGCGCACAGTCGAGCAGCGTTGCCCCGTCCTTGATCACCCACCACGAGCCCACGGCGCCGCCGTACTGGCCGCCCGTGCAGTCGGGGAAGGTGAGGGCCGCTGTGGTCAGCCGGCCGGCGGAAGGGGCCGGGAAGTTGGTGTCGTTGTTGGCGACCGTGATCGCCGCGTAGCCGTTGCCCGCGAGCTCGGTGCCGCCGTTGGTGGGGTTGCCGTCATAGATGTGGACCGTGACGCTCGCGCCGGACCATGCGGACGAGTGCGCCGAGCCGTAGCAGGCTTTCAACGAGCGGTTCTTGGCAGTCGTTGACCCGAACATCACGGAGCCCCAGGGATCGGGTCGCACGGGATCGAGACCGTGAACTTGGCAAGGTAGGCCGCCTGCATCTCGTAGTCCCTCCCCTGGTCTGCCGGGGCCATCTGGCCCGGCCAGCACGTCCACGTCCGCGCCACGCCGTCGCGGGTCGTGGTCAGCGTGAAGGAGAACTGCAGCAGGGCGTCACGGAGGGCCTCGATCCTGTTCTGCAACTGCACAGCCGACGACCCGGACACGTAGACGAGCCAGCCGTGCTGCGCCGGGTCCAGGGTCATATGCGTGGGCATCACCGAGTCCACGAACGGTGCCGCCGTGGTCGTCACGTTCGGCACCGCGGTCGGCTCAGCGAACCCGTTCGGAGGGAACCAGTAGGCCGCGACGCCGCCGGTCGCGACAGTAATGTCAGTGCCACCGCTGACCGCGATGACCGCCTGCGTGGTCACCCGAACACCGGGCTTCCGTTGGACGACTGGCGCGCCCGCTTTTGGGCCTCGCGGTCAATCTCGCGCATCGACTGCACCCCATAGACGTGGTAGTTGTGCTGCGCGGTGCTCGAGTAGCTGGTCGAGCCGCTTCCGACGGAACCGCCACCGCCGTAGCGGGGTACGCGCATCTTGTTTAGCGCGTCCATGAAGGCGTCGCCGTAGTAGGCCGAAGCCTGCGGCGACATGATCCACTCGCGCTTATCGGCGAGGAGAAGCTGCCTGTCTCCGAAGCCGTTGCCGCCGACCTTGCCGCCGTCCGCGAAGCCGGGGAGTGCGACGCCGAGCTTGCGACCAGAGTTGACCGTGGTCAGCTTGATCGGAACCTCGATCGTCTTCTTCGGCAGATCCAGCAGGCGGTCGGCCAAACGCTTCGCCTTCCGGTCGGTTGCCCCCAGCGCATCGGCTACCTTCAGGAACTCCTGGCGGGCCTCGGCGTACCTGCCCTTGGAGCTCTTTGTCTTGTCGCTTAGCTGGTTCCACGAATCTGCAACGTTGAGCAGCGATTCGGTGTTCTTTCGGCCAGCCTCGGTATTTATGTCGAGAGTTTTCTTGCCGTCCTTGGCTTCGGCGAAGGCGTCGTGAATGGCCCGCTTGTAGTCGATGTTCCCGTGGATGCTGTTGGACAGCGCCTCCGCGAGCTTGCGGTGAGCGGCCCTGGAAGCGTCCGCGGCCTTCTGTTCCCCATACAGCTGGTCCTTCAGCTGCTTGATAGAAGCCTCATACCGGCCGGTGCTGTCCTTGGCGTTATCTGTCTCGTCGGCGTTCTTCTTGTTCGCCGACGCCACGAAAAGGATCTTCTCGCGGGCCTTGTCGTACTCCGTGTTCGAGTCGGCGATCAGCTTCAGGAGTTGGCTGGCCGAAGTCGAGGCTGCGATCTGCGCGCCGGTCAGGTCGCTGTTGCCGCTGGTGGATTGACCTAGGGTGACGACGAGCGGTTCGAGTTTCGCCCGCAGCTTCGCCGCTGCGTCGGTGTTGTGGAGCATGGCTTGTGTGACATCGCGGCTGTTGAGCCCGAGGGCCTGGATGTCGTCAATGAAGCCTTTGTCAGAGAGCTTCGACGCGGCCCATTCAATGCTGTTCTTTGTGATCGCCCCGGTCTGCGTGTTCAGGGTCGCCCTGAGCGCCTCGACGTCCTGCGCAGCCTTCGCGTTCTTGCTTGCGAAGATCGTCAGTGCGGTGATGCCACCGGCTATCGCTATACCCCAGGGTCCACCGAGCGCGCCAACGACGCCGCCCAGGCCACGCTTCAGGGACGCACCCAGCCCAGCGGTCGCGCCGCTCACGCCAGCCATCAGAGACTTTGTGCGGGACAGTCCGGGGTTTATCTTGGTGAAGCCGTTGGCGAAGTCCACCGAGACGCCGCGCGCGTTCTGGAAAGCGGTTGTGGCAAGTACCGTCCGCGTCCGTAGTGTGCTGATCGCAGTCGATGCTCGCCCAACCACCGATGTGATCGTGCTGAACGCCCCGAGCTTGCCCGCGATCGCAAGGACGCCGAGGGCGGTGGCCGCAGACTTCACCGGACCAGGCAGAGCGCCGAATGCCTTAGCGGCGTCACCGACGAACCCGCCGGTCGTCCTGATGGCCGGGATGAACTTCTCGTTGGCGAACTTGACTGTCGTTGTCAGTGCAGGAAGAAGAAGCTGTCCGACGCTGGTCTCCAGCTCCGCGAATTGGGCCGACAGGGTTCGCGTCTGGTTGGCGAGACCGCCCGATGTGCGGTTGAAGTCGCCTTGTGCGTCGGCGGTCTGCTTCAGGATGACCTTGTACGCCGCCATGACCCGCTGTTGAGGCGTGAGGGCTTCCTTGGTCGTTGAGACCAAGCCGTCCTTCAACGCCTGCTGTCGTAGCGTCGCGTCGTCCAGCAGCACGCCATAGTTGCGGATCGGTTCAGACTCGCCGCGCAGGGCCGCACCGACTGCGGTAATCGCGTCTGCTGGCGACGTGTCGTAGAAAGACGCCAGGTCGCTGGTCAGGTTTACGAGCTTGGTCGAGAACCCTGACAGGTCGTTGCCTGTCAGTCCGGCGGACTTGCCGAACACGCCGAAGGTGGCGGCGGCGTTGCGGGCCTCAAGCTCTGTCTGACCTATCGACCCGGACGCTTTCGCCGAGAACTTGAAGATCGAATCCGCTGCGTCACCAAAGACGACGCTGACCTTGTTGCCGGACTCCGCGAGGGCCGATGCCCCGGTGATGCCGTCCTTCAGGAAACCGATGACGGCAGCGCCGCCGGCCAGTGCGGCAAGTGGAGCCGCGAAACCTTTGGCGCTTGCCAGGAACTTCGACTTGAAGCCGACCCCGGCCTTCGTTCCAGCGTCGGCCCCGACCTTGCCGAGCGGGGTAGCGACCTGAGATGACAGCGCCGGCCCGAGCCCTTTGGTGGTCGGGATGATCTGTAGGGCGGCGTAGCCGACTGTCTCCACGTCGCCCTCCGATCAGTGTGCGTAGCGGGCGGCGGCGTCCAGATGGCGTTGACGGTCCGCTTCGATCGCGGCCTGCTTCAGTTCGGCATACGCCGCGCCCCAGAGGCGGGCGTGCAACGGCAGACCGCGGACCAGGACCCAGGCCCGGCGTACAGTCATGTCGGTGCCGGGGCGGAACAGGTCGGAGAGGTTTATCCCCGCGTCCGCGAAATCAGCCTCGACCGAATCCCCGTAGTCACGGATCACTCGGGCGAGGCTTCGGATTCCCCCTCGAGGAGACCGCAGTGCTTCCGCCATTCGGTCACCAGTTTGGCGAAGGTCTCCTGGTTCATCCCGGCCCTAGACAGCCGCGCCCAGTCGTCGCCCATGCCGTCCTCGAACAGACCGAACATCATGTCGTCCTCGGTGCGGGCATCCTCAACGATGGACCGGACCTTGAACACGTCCATCTCTCGGACGTGTGGGATCTCGTACTGCTTGCCGTCCCACTTGAAGCGGAACGGGTCTCCGCCCGCCTCGCGTTGGAGGACAAACACGGCGTTATCTTTGGCTTCGGTCATAGCTGCGCAGTTCCTTCGGTGTCGGTGCTACTCGCGCAGTTCAGTTCAGTGAGGCGGCAGGACGGGGAGAACTGCGCGAACCCCCGCCCTGCCGGTCTGCTACTTGCCCGCCTTGACGTCCGAGGCGAGATCCGCGTGCTTGTCAGCGACAAGCTGATCCGCGGTCTCCTTGTCCACCGACAACTTCTGGCCGGCCTTGATCTTGTAGGAGGCGCCGCGAAAGACGACTTGAACCTTGTCGCTCATGCTGAGACTCCCTTGTACGAGTACCAGAGGACAGAACCGACGGACGGGTAGATCGTGGCCGTGAACTCCTTGGACTGCAGCGAGTCCTCAGACTCCGCAGCGGCACCGGAGGCGGCGACGGTCGCGTAGTTCTTCGAGATCATCCGCTTCTCGTTGGTGCCCGAGCGGGTGACGAAGGCTATACGCACCTTCGATGTGAAGTCCTTCACGCCCAGATCGCCGACATAGTCGCCGCCGGTGAACGCGATGGTTCCGGACGTGTCGTACAGCAGCGAGAGAACGGTCTCGTTGTCCTCGAGGGAAGTGAACGTCTTGGTTGTCTTCTGGTCGCCGTAGGTCGTCGCAACCACGCCGGCACCCCAAGCAGAGTGATCGGTCGCTGAGGTTTCGACGCTCTCGGTGAAGCCGCTGGAACCGTCGAGGAGTCCGATGAACTCCCAGTCGACAGAGAAGGCGGCGTTACCGACAGGGATGGTGGCCGAGATTGGGGCGACCAGAACATCGGCGTCGCCCCATACGGCAGTGTTGGCCGGATCACCGGACATGGGATCTCCTTACGAGAGATTCGGGTTGGACGCGCAGTTCATGGCCGCGTGGGGCGACCAAACTCAAGATCCCGTCAGGCGACGGGCAGTGGTTGCGTGGAGACGCGCACGGTGAAGGTGCAGAAGGACAGGCCCGTGTCGCGGTCGGCGTCGACCAGGCGCCCGGTTCCCGGAAGGATCGCCAGGAGCGACGAACCGCCGCGAGCCTGTGCCAGCATCAGCCCTTGGACGATGCCGGCCATCGCCTTCACGTCGGTCCGTTTGCCCTTGGACAGCCAACAGGTCACACGGACCGTGGCACGCTCAGTCACCGGGTAGGCGACTGCTGGTGTCCCGTCGAGCTCGACCTGGACGTGACGCACGGATGCGACGCCTGTTGAACCGGAGGGGAACCCGGGGCCGACCGTGACGGACTGGAAGTACGATTCGGCGCGACCCGAGAGAGATGCGGTGATCAAGTCGATGACGGCACGCTCGGCATCGGTGAACGTGTAGGCGGTCATCCGGACTCCCGCAGACGCCTGCGCTTCTCCGCGATGTCGGCGGCCTGATCCTCGATCGACGGCTTGGGCTCTTGTCCGTCGAGTTCGTCGGCGCAGGCGTTGACGTGCTTGGCAACGATGCGGAGAGTAGAGGCGAGAGATAGCGTCATTCGCCGCCCCTCACTTCTAGGCCGGCGTCGGCTGCGGCCTTGGTCAGTGCGCCGTGCTTGGCCTGCATCCCGATTCCGGCAGGGTGCGCCAGGACTACAGCGGCGGCGGCTCTGTCGGTTGTGTAGTGGGAGACGGTCACAGGCAACGCCGCACCAGAGGTGACTATGAGACCTTGGCCCCGCACGTTGTCAGCGACCTTCTCGGCCAGCGCGTCGATCACGGAGCGGGTCTTGGCCGACCTGAGGACAGCCGAGACACCGGGCCGGTTGAGCCGGACCCGGCTAGGCATTCGCCCAGCGCTTCAACGCACACTCAAAGCCGGGACGCCACGAGTCAAGCGCCCACGGGCCCACCAGACCCTCGATTGTCCAGCGTCCGTCGAAGGCGGCGGAATGGTCGGCCACGATCACTTCGTCCACGAACGCCGGGGCCTCACCGTAGGGGCCGTACAGGGTCGCTGCGGTGACCACGGCGGGAGTATTGGTGTCGGCGTGCTCATCGCTGGAACGGGGGGCGACCAGCGCCCATGTGAGCGGCGTCTCGGTGGTTGTGCTGGTGCTGTCCCCGTACTCGTCGGTCGTCGTCGTGGTGACCACCAGGGTTACGGTGGCGTTGTTCACGGCAGGACGTTCTCATACAGCGGGTACAGACCAGCGGTCAGGACCGCGCCGCACGAGCAATACTCCGCGCCGAAGTTCAGCGCGCAGATGTCGGCGTGCCCGCCGCAGTAGGTTGACACGGTGTCGACGTTGAAGGCGCCGCCGGTCGAGTCGTCGGTCTGGCACAAGGCTTGAAGCTCGCTGATCTCGGAGGGCCAGAACTTCGGCCCGGTCTCCCGGCGCGTGTCGATCGCCTGACCGAACGGACCGGCGGTCTGAGACGACAACGCCCCCGAACCGGCATCGTTCCAGCGGAGCACGACAGCCCGAAGGACCGCCTTTGCCGCGGCAGGATACGCAAACTCGGCATCCTCGATGCAGGGGGCAAACCGGGCCGCGCGAGCCAACGTGTCATCAATCATCGCCTGCGCCTTCGTCGACTCAATAGCCGAGAAGGGGGCGAGATCAGCGGGCGTCAACTCAACAGCGGCCACGGTTTGCCCTCCTGTTACTTGGTGCTGGACTTCTTGGCGGCGGGCTTCTTCTCCGAAGCCTTGGCCGCCTTGTCGGCCGCCTCGTAACCGTTCACGAAACGGTCGTCCTTGCTGTCATCGACCGACAGCACCACGCCTGTCTTGATGTTCCGAAACCGGCTCATCAGACGTTGGCGACGGCATCCTTGACGGTCGCGAAACCGTCGAGGTCCATGACGCCCCAGCCGTAGACGACCTCCATGCGGAGGGCGATCTGGTTGGTGCGCTTCAGGTCGCCCTGGCCGTCCGGGTCACCGAACTCGATCAGTTCAACCGGGACGCTGACCTGGACACCCCAGCGAAGGAGATCCCACTGTCCGACGATCGCCTTGACGTCCGTGTCTGCGCTGGCTTCAGGCAGGCCGGAGACAGTGCTGGAACTGAAGGCGTTCAGCCCTTCAAAGGTCGTGATGTTTCCACCGAACCCCAGTTCCGGGTACTTCTTGCGTCCGTCGGCGTATCGGGCGGTGGCGACCGTCCATGAGTACGTCGGGTCGAACGCGATCCCGTTCGGCATGTAGCCGTCGGCGATGACCAGGCCGGCGGCCTGCTCGATCACCAGATCCGGGGTCGTGAGCGTGCCAGTGGTGATCTCGACGCTGTTGGTCGTCGTGGCGATTCGGTCACCGACCACGATCGAGGCGGCCGCGGTGCCCGCCAGCGGGTTGATCCCGTGAAACACACCCAGATCCAGCGCGCGGGCCAGGGCCAGCGCGCCTTCGTCGGAGAGAGTGGACAGGACGCCGAGCTGATAGGCGTCGTCGGCCCACTTCACTTCCTGGTTGAACCGCATCGTCACCTGGAACTTGTGCGGGGTGACGACCTTGGTTCCGAAGGTCGCGGCGGTCGCCGACTTGTTGGCGCCTTCGCCGACGAGCTCGGCGCGAGGCTTGCCGGTCAAGGTCATGTGAGTGACCTCGCCGAACTGCTGCGGTTCGGAGCCGGACAGCGCACCGACCGCTGAGCCGGTGGTGGCTTTGGAGAACATGCCGGTGGCGATGTTCTTGGGCAGGGTGATGCCAGATGTTGCGAGAACGGCCACAGCCGTACTCCTTCCGGGTCAGTCGCCCCCGAATAGCGCCCTGACCGTTTTCAGGTCGTCGCCTTCGGCGGACTTGGTGTTGTTGCCCTCGCGGGAAACGTGGTTGCCGTTCTTCTTGCGGTCGGCTTCGCGGTCGGCGAGACGCTTCGCCTGGCGGGTCAGCGTCTCTTCGTCCGTGCCGGTGAGGAACAGTTCGATGTCGTCGCCGTCTGTGATGCCGTGATCGCCCGCGATCTTGCGACGGGTGGCATCCATGCGGACGGTCTTGACCTCGGTCTCGAGTTCGGCAATCCGGGCCTGCGCCTTCTCGGCGTCGGTCTGGTTCGCACTCTCAAGGTCGGCGAGCTTCGCTGCCTTCGCCTTCAGGTCCTTGTAGTCCGCGTACTTCGCACGTTCGCGCTGCACGCGGTCTCCGACGATCTCGTTGAGGTCGTCTTGGGACGTGATCGGCTTGAACTCGTCGCCTGCGGTGGACGTGTCTCCGCTGGTCTCTTTGCCGTCCGTGTTCGACGTGTCCTGTGTGGCGGTGTCGCTCATCTTGTTCCCTCCATCGACCGCGAATTGACCGCTCCGCGTGGGCGTAACCCGTCGAAGCGACGGGGAGATTTGGGGGTCAGCCGAAAACGGGTTCGGCGATACAGCGGCAGTGGTCGTGAGCCTTGAAGTCGTAGCCCTCGACGTAGTGGACCTCGCCGTCGAGGTACTTCTGGCACCAGTCGCACTCGCCTACGCCGCGCCGAACCCATCCGGCTTGCGGATCCTGAACGGCAGAGAAACGCACCGACTCCCGGTCGGCGTTGACTATGAGCCGTTGAAGTCCGCCGGAAACCTTCGTGTAAGTCGTCGGATAGTCCGGGTTGGGCGCGAACAGCGGGGTTACGCTCCACCGGGCGAGTGCGTCCGCGGCGCCTCGGTCCGGAAGTTCGGCGGTGATTGCGCGGAACCGGCCCCTAGCTGGCGAGGCGTCGCGTAGGTCGTCGTACCAGTCGGCGCCCAGGGTTGCGGCGGCTGAGCCGTAGATCGCGACCATGCGCGGCAAAACGTCAAGTAGTCCGTCACGTGCGGTCTGTGCGGTGTCGAAGTCACCGAAGATCAGCGACAGGTCATTTTGGGCTAGTCGGGCCAGTTCGGCCAGGTCGCTGCGGTGGACCTTAGAGGCCGGCGTTAGGTTGGGCACCGGTCACCACGGGTCGTCCGGATGCGGCCGCATCCGTGATCGCACGAAGGGCAGCGGAGCCACCCGTGCGCCGCTTGTCAGCCAACGCCCGTGCGATCTGCTGCTCGTCGAGCCCCAACAGCTCTAGCCCGACCTCAGACTCAGCCAGCCACGGAATCGCGGACAGTTGCTTCGTGCCCGCATCGGCCTGCGCTGCCCGGGACAGGTACAGAGGAGACCGCCACTTCGGGGTGATCGTGGCCCATGTTTCCGGCACTGAAGTCTCGCCGTTCGCCATCGCAAGGGCGCGGGTAACGGCACGCCGCAAGGGCGGCCCCCAGTCATCGGTGGCGCCCTCGGCCTCCGCGATCAGATCCTCACGGGACGCGATGTAGGAGTCCGCCGATGTCGGGTTGGACATGTCGGAGACGCCCAGCGAAGTGAGAGGGATTGAGGTCTCACCGGAGAACAGTTGCGCCTGCTGCTTCAACTGGTCGATGTGCGGCTGCGGCGATGATGCCGCAAACTGCTTCACGTCCGCTCGCGGGTTGTCTGCGTCCACGTCATCCGGGATGGCCTTGATCCGGCCGAGCATGACCTGCCAGACGGCCTTCTGTGACCCGTCAGCGTTCTTGAAGATCGACTCGTCGGCACCCAGCAGCCACATTTCGGGAAACGAGTAGACGTCGGCGTGGCCTTCCATGCGGATCACGGTCCGCATGGCCTGATCATGCAGGCTCATCACCGCACGCGAAATCCGCGACGACCCGAAGGGGCGACCGACGCGCGGCTTGTAGACCAGCGGCTCGGCCGGGACGCCCCAGGCGTGCTCAGAGCGCTCCGTCGACCACTTGCCGTCCGTGAATGTCCCGGTGATCGTCAGCCCGTCCAGGTACAGGGCCAGCGACGTCGGTTTGCCGTCCTGATCGCGGCCGGTGATCGAAACCAGGTTGTTCAGACGCCGGGTACGAGGGTTCCAGTCACCGGTCGCGTTCATCGCGTCCTTGACGTGGATCAGCGCGTCCGGCTCGCCTGCAGACGGGTCGCCCTTGGTGTTCACCAGAAACGACGTGCCGTGGATCAGCGATGAAATCGACGCCGACGAGACTTCGGTCCCGAAGTGGTTCGTCTCGTAGACGGTGCCGAACCCGAGAGAGTCGAGGTCACCGTCCGGCCACACGAATGTGTCCAAGTTGCAGCGACGAGCCAGAATGTCGACGGCCTTCGCGGACCATCCAAGAACGATTCCGAGCTTGTAATACTGCGGCGGCACGATGGTGCCGACCTGACGGATCGCACGCTTGCCGTCGTAGTAGGAAGCGCGCAGATAGTTCCGTGGCTGCTTGTCGTCCAGCTCCTTGAGGAGCCGGTTCAGGGTCCGGTCGTCATCATCCGAAACGTCAGGCAGGCTGATCCTGTCAGTCACAAGACAACCGCCCTTCGTTCGCTCGACTGCTCGGGTTTGTTGGTGACCACAGCGCCGAAGCGTGCAAGGGTCGCGGAAACTAAGGGGGCGATGTTCACTGTGGCGTCCTTGCGGTCCCAGCCCCAACCACCCGCGTCGCCGATCTTGCGCTTGCGCGCTCCCGCTAGCGCTTCGGACAGTTCCGCCTGGCCTGCATGGGTAAGGCGAGCCCCGTTCGCGTCATCGAAGAACCCGCCGCACGCCTTCGCCATGTCGCCTGCGTTGGTCGTGATGACCTTGACCTTGCGGGCCTTCAGCGTCGGAATCATCGACGCGGCAGGGGAAAGTCCGTCGATCACAACGGGGATCTTGCGTCCAGCCCGCTCCACCAACCACTCCACGGCCGAAGCCGTATCGGATGCGACGTCCTGCGCCAGTAGTTCGATGTGAACGGAGGCCGACGTCGACCAGCAGCCCGAGATGTCGATGACCCGTTCGTGGGACATGTCCACGCCAAGCGCCGAGGGCCGGGCGTCGTTCGGTGGGGGTTCGCGGGTGATGAGTGCGTCCCATATCACGCTAGGGATGGTGGCGAGTTGTGCCGCCACCTCGTCCCAGATACCCAGCCGCTCTCGGGTAAACCCCTCTGCGGACATCTCGTTACGTTCGTCGGCTATCGCTTCCTCGGTGAGCCGGATTCCAAGCGCAGGGTTGGCTTGAGCCCAGGCTTCGCGATCGTCAAGGGATGCGTTCTGGTTCGCTGACCACTCGCACCAGCAGAGGCGATGATCCTTGCCTTCAAGGCCGCGTAGACGCATCCGTTTGAACACGGCCCCGTCGTCCAGCGGGGTCGGCGGCGTCCCAAGCACCCACGTCTGCGCGTTCTCTCGCGCTGAGATCGTCGGCTTGATCGCGTCCCAGGCTGTGTCTCCGAGGACCTGGCCTTCGTCGAGGATCAGGCAGTCGACCGAGAAGCCACGAATAGCGCCCTTCGACCGTGCTGGGAAGTGGAGTTCAGCACCGTTGCGGAGCTTGATGTTCTCTCGGCCGATCGCAGACATGGTGGACCGGACCTTCTTGCGGAGGTCGTCGTAATTCTCGAAATAGGACAAGATGCGCGTGAACCCAAGCCGCGCCGTTTTCTGCTCATGAGCCGAGTGGACGATTATCTTCTCTCCGAAGATCAACAAGCCGGCCAACTCGCGGGCCTCGATGATCGCGCCCTTGCCGTTCTGTCGCGGGACGGCAAGTCCAACGGTCGGGGTAGCCCACCGGCCGTCTGAGCGAACGCCCATCGATGCCTCGAGCACGTTCTCCTGCCACGGATCGAGGATCAGGCCGTAAGCCTTGGCCAGATCCGCGACGTCCTCCCAGTCGTTAGCTCGAACGCTTGGCGCGTGCCTGACGTGTGGAACCTGAACGCCTTGCAGCGCGGCGAGCGGCGATCTCGTCGGCATCGCTCACCTCACCTCGGTTCGGCATGTTGGCGAGTTCGGCGTCGATGTCCTTGATGAGTCGCCCTATCGCAGTCGCATCCCGATCGGCGGCGCTAGGGAGACGGCCGGCAAAATGATCGCGAAGTGCCTCAAGCCGGTTTCGGGGATCGTTAGGCTGCGATGACATGGACTACCGCCAGCTCTTCGGGATTCAATCTCGCTTCGGTTCCGCAACTGCGGCAGACCATTCGCTCCTCCTGTGGACTGAGACCCCTGTGTGAAACCGCCCT
>JBBSPA010000077.1:0-17918 GCA_038259225.1 Propionibacteriales bacterium | reverse complement strand
GTGCAGCGCCCGCAGCGCAGCGAGGACGAACGACCTTCACGCCGACGAGCCAAGGCGGACACTATCCACCGCCGCCACCACCCCGTAGTGTCAGCGACGTCCTGACACATCGTGTCAGCGATCCGCCGACACATGACAGCGTGGGACGGTGCGCACTACGCCCTGACAAGTGGGTCAGGAGACAGCGAAGGTCTTGTCGTCGAGGTTGACGATCGAACCGTCCTTGGGCGAGTACTCGAAGCAGCGGATCGTGTAGGTCCCGGCGGCCAGAGTGCCTAGGTCGATCGGGGCCTGGCTCCACTGGCCCATGCCACCCGGAGCGGTGACGAAGCCCTCGTTCACCGTGTTCCCCGCCTGGACCAGTTGCCAGTTGACGGTCCCTTCGAAGGGGTTCGCCGACACCGTGACCGTGACCGGGTTGTCGACCGTTTGACCGTCGGCGAGGTTCACCACCTGGACCAAGGCGCGTACGACGTCGTCGGAGCGGATCGTGACCGGCAGGGCGACGCCGAAGACGCTTGACACCGGGTCGCCGTTGTAGGTCAGCCGGCCGGTGTCGCCGACTCTTCCGCCGGCGGTGCGGAACAGCGCCTGGACAGCCAGCGACTGCGCCTTCGCGGAGTACGACGGGTCGCCTTGGTCGAGGCGACCGGCAGGACCGGTCAGGTCCACCTGGATGACCTGGTTCGAAGTAGCGATCCCTCCGACGTCGATACCCTCGGGCCATCCGGAGCTGTAGTCGGAGTCATCCGGTGTGCCCGTCAAGAGATCGTGGACGGCGGCGATGGCGGTGTCGCCACCCGGGACCGGCTGCACCGACCGGTTCTCGGTGACCAACCGGTGGCCGTTGCGGGCGTCCCCGAGGTAGGTCAGCGTCACGTCAACGGAAGGTGCCTGTTCGACCGTTCCGTTGGTGCCGCCGCCTGCCGGCTGGGCACCCTTATGGTCGGACCGGTCACCGAGGATGGCCACGCCGGCGATGACGGCGGCGGTCGCGGCGGCGGCGCCCACACCGGCGTACACCCACGACCGCCGTGCGGAGCCCGACGTACGGGTGCGCTCCTGGATCTCGTGCAGGGCGGACGGATCGGTGTGGACCATGGCGGCCTCCTCGCGCAATGCCTGTGACAGCAGCTCAACCGTGCGGTCGCGGCCGCCGTTGGGGATGTCGTGCGGGTTCATCGGTGCTCCTCCAGCGTCGTCCGGAGCGCGGTCATGCCCCGATGTGCGTGGCTCTTCACCGCACCCCTGCTGATGTCCAGGGCGTCGGCGATCTCTGCTTCGGTAAGGTCGCTGTAGTAGCGCAGCACCAGGACCTCGCGCTGCCGGGTCGGCAGCCGGTGCAACGCGTCCATGACGAGCACGCGGGTCTGGTCGGCCATCACGTGCGACTCGGCACTGGCCGCGTCCGCCAGCCGCGCGGGCGTGTGCTTGGCGACGACGACGTGATGCCGCAGGGCCGAGCGGGCTCGGTTGACGACGGTGCGTCGCAGATACCCCAACGCCCTGTCGGGGTCGCGCAGCCGACGCCACTTGTCGTGCATCGCCACGAAGGCGTCCTGGACGATCTCCTCGGCCTCGCCGCTGTCGCGCACGAGCAACGCTGCCAGCCGGACCAGCGAGGCGTAGTACGCGGCGTAGAGCTGGGTGACCGCTTCGTCAGCGTCCCACCGTTCTGCCACGGCCGTCGCCCCTCTCGAGACGGTGCCGTGGCCGGTGTTCCCCGAGACCCCCGGGAGCCTCGATAAGGTCGTCATACCGGATACACGTGCTGCACCGCCGGTTGGTTGACACGGTTGCTCGATCCCAGCGCTGACATTGTCGGCGTACGCCGTTGGGAGTGCTCGGACCAACACGGCTCGGACCCCGCCGGATACCCGCGGGAACGCCGGGCACGACAACCACCGGAACGGTCGAGGAGGTAGGGACATGACGGATCAACCGGACTGCCTGTTCTGCGGCATCGTCCGCGGTGACGTGCCCAGCGACAAGGTCGCGGAGACCGACCAGGTGGTGGCGTTCCGCGACATCGAGCCGCAGGCGCCGACACACATCCTGGTGATCCCGAAGGTGCATGTCCCGACCTTGCCCGAGCTGGCGGCCTCGCACCCCGACGACGCCGTGGCGGTGCTGGCCGCGGCGCGACAGGTGGCGATCGACGACGGCGTCGGGGACGGCTACCGGCTGGCGTGCAACAACGGCGCGGCGGCCCAGCAGACGGTCTTCCACGCCCACGTCCACGTGCTCGGGGGTCGCCCGTTCAGCTGGCCACCAGGCTGACGCACATTCCCCGCGATTGCGGGAAGGATCACGGCGCGCACGGCGTGTCGGCCTGCACTTTCCCGCAATCGCGGGGAGGAGTCGTAATTCCGGGTGAACGACCTGGAGCCGTGCCCGTAGCATGGACCGCACGATGACACAGCAACCCGTGAGAGACCAACCAGGGCCACGACACGTGATCGTGATCCCGCACAGCGTTCCCGTCGTTGCCGTCCTCGGCCCCCAAGACGAGTTCCTCGGCATCATCGAGCGCGAGTTCGAGGCTGAGGTGGCCGTGCGCGGCAACGAGATCAGCCTGCTGGGGGACCGCGGCGAGGTCGCGCTGGTCGAGCGCCTGATCGACGAGCTGGTCACGATGGTGCGCACCGGTCAGGGCCTGACCGCTGAGACCGTCGAGCGCGTCATCGGCATGCTCCGCACGGAGACCGAGGAGCGCCCTGCCGACGTGCTCACGCTGAACATCCTCAGCAACCGCGGCCGCACGATCCGACCCAAGACGCTCAACCAGAAGCGCTACGTCGACGCCATCGACAAGCACACCGTGGTCTTCAGTATCGGCCCGGCCGGCACGGGCAAGACCTACCTCGCGATGGCCAAGCCCGTCCCGGCGCTGCAGCCCACGCTGGAAAATCGCAGCATTTGCCCCCGGCGGGCCGGCGCGGCCGGCCAGCGACTCGGCTACCTCCCCGGCACGCTGAGCGAGAAGATCGACCCCTACCTGCGGCCGTTGTACGACGCCCTGCACGACATGCTCGACCCCGAGTCGATCCCCAAGCTGATGACGGCCGGCACGATCGAGGTCGCGCCGCTGGCCTACATGCGTGGACGCACCCTCAACGACGCGTTCATCATCCTCGACGAGGCGCAGAACACCTCTCCGGAGCAGATGAAGATGTTCCTGACCCGCCTCGGCTTCGGCTCCAAGATGGTGGTCACCGGTGACGTCACCCAGGTCGACCTGCCCACCGGCACCAAGAGCGGACTTCGCGTGGTGCAGGAGATTCTCGAGGGCATCAAGGACATCAGCTTCAACCGCCTCACGGCGCAAGACGTGGTCCGGCACCGGTTGGTCGGCAAGATCGTCGGCGCCTACGACACGTTCGAGGCGCGTGAACAGCAGACGAACCGACCTCATGGACCGACGTCGGTGATCGAGGGCCGATGAGTGTGGAGGTGCTCAACGAGTCGGGAGTCGAGCTCGACGTCGCGGAGTTCGCCAGGCTGGCCCGCTTCACGATGAGCCGGATGCGGGTCCACCCCGAGGCGGAGCTGTGCGTCCGTCTCGTCGACGAGCCCACCATCACGGAGTACAACCAGCGCTGGATGGGCAAGGAAGGCGCGACCGACGTGCTGTCGTTCCCGATGGACGAGCTGCGCCCGGGTTTCGAGGGCGAGACCGAGCAGGAAGGCATCCTCGGCGACATGCTGTTGTGCCCGCAGTACGCCGCCGGGCAGGCCCCGTCGTTCTCCCGCACCGTCGACGACGAGATGCACCTGCTGACGATTCACGGCATCTTGCACCTGCTCGGCTACGACCACGCCGAGCCGGAGGGTGAACGCGAGATGTTCGCGCTCCAGGCCCGGCTGCTGGCGGAGTGGCTCGGCGTGAAGTCCGGCGATACGGTCGAGTGAGAGCTGATGACGACGTCTGACCCGATCCTCTTCCTGATCGCCGCACTGCTGGTGGTTCTCGCCGGAATCCTGGCCAGTGTCGACGCCGCGCTGTCGACGATCTCGAAAGTCCGTGCCGAGGAGATGGAGCGCGACGGCCGGGGCGGCGCGCGGAAGCTCGTCGCGATCCTGCACGACGCTCCGCGCTACCTCAACACCGCGCTGCTGCTGCGCATTCTGTGCGAGACCACCGCCACGGTGCTCGTCACGCTGGCAGTCGTCGACCTGATCGGGCCGACCTGGCTGCAGGTGCTGACCGCGGCCGCCTCGATGATCGTGGTGTCCTACATCGCTGTCGGTGTGGGTCCGCGGACGATCGGACGCCAGCATGCCGAGCGGGTGGCGCTGATGACCTCGCGGCCGATCGCCGCGTTGACCGCCGTGCTCGGTCCGATCCCGCAGCTGCTCATCATGATCGGCAACGCGATCACGCCAGGACGTGGCTTCCGCGAGGGACCGTTCGCGACCGAGGCGGAGCTGCGCGAGCTGGTCGACCTGGCCGAGCAGTCCCGGGTGATCGAGTCCGATGAGAGCCGGATGATCCACTCGGTGTTCGAGCTCGGCGACACGATCGTGCGCGAGGTCATGGTGCCGCGCACCGACATGGTCTTCATCGAGCGCTACAAGACGCTGAGGCAGATGATGTCGTTGGCCCTGCGCAGTGGTTTCTCTCGGATCCCGGTCGTGGGGGAGGACCTCGACGACATCGTCGGCATCGCCTATCTCAAGGACGTCACCAAACGCGTCTTCGACCGTCACGAGGCAGAGACGACCGAGCGGATCGAGACCGTGATGCGGCCGTGCATCTTCGTGCCCGACACCAAGCCGGCCAACGAGCTGATGCGCGACATGCAGGCCAAGCGCACGCACGTCGCGATCATCGTCGACGAGTACGGCGGGACGTCCGGACTCGTCACCATCGAGGACCTGCTCGAGGAGATCGTCGGTGAGATCACCGATGAGTACGACGTCGAACCGGTCGAGGTCGAACGTCTCAACGGGGGAGCGGTGCGGGTCAGCTCTCGGATGCCGGTGGACGAGCTCGGCGAGCTGTTCGACGTCGAGATCGACGACGAGGATGTCGAGACCGTCGGCGGCCTGATGGCCAAGCACCTCGGCAAGGTGCCCATCCCAGGGGCCGAGGTCGTCTGCGAGGGCCTGCACTTCCAGGCGGAGTCGCTGGCCGGTCGCCGAAACCGCGTGGTGACGGTGCTCGTGAGCCCGGTCGGTTGGTCCGGCTCGGACCAGGACGGGTCCGATCATCGAGACGTGGTGGGTACCGACGACCCGGACGATGGCACCGACCCAGGCACCGAGGACCCCTCCTCGACCAGTCGACCGCACCCTGTCTCCAACCCCTGACGGCGTACGACCGTTGCCCGGAGCGGCACTAGTGTTGACGCCATGGCAGTCGACCTGACCGATCCTGAGGACGCGAAGCTCCTCACCCTGGCCCGGGCCAGTCGCGCGCGGGCTCGTACGTCGGAAGGCGCCGCGATCCGCGACACCGACGGACGTACCTACAGCTCCACCAACGTCGACCTCCCGTCGCTCCAGCTCTCCGCGCTGCAGGTGGCCGTGTCCATGGCGATCAGCAGCGGTGTGACCGGCCTGGAGACGGCGCTGGTCGTCAGCGACGGTCTCGGCGTCGACGACGCGGACCTGACGGTGGTCCGGGAGTTCGGAGGGACCGGACTCCCGGTGTACCGCGCCGACTCGGGCGGGGCGGTCACCGAGGTAGTGACCACGTGACCGACGCGGGCCTGTTCCGCAGCGGTTTCGTCAGCCTGGTCGGTCGACCGAACGCCGGAAAGTCCACTCTCACGAACGCGCTGGTCGGGCAGAAGATCGCCATCACCTCATCGCGACCACAGACGACGCGTCACGCCATCCGTGGGATCGTCCACCGGCCGGACGGGCAGCTCGTCATCGTCGACACGCCGGGTCTGCACAAGCCCCGAACGCTGCTCGGTGAGCGGCTCAACGACCTGGTGCGGTCGACGTGGGCCGAGGTCGACATCACCGCTGTCTGTCTGCCGGCCAGCGACCCGATCGGAACCGGAGACCGGTTCCTGGTGACCGAGCTGGCCAGGGTCCGGCGCACGCCCAAGGTGGCGGTGGCCACCAAGGCCGACCTGGTCAGTCCGGATCGGATGGCCGAGCACCTGATGTCGATCAGCCGGCTCGGTGCCGAGACCGGCGTCGACTGGGCCGAGGTCGTCCCGGTGTCGGCGGTCTCCGGCGAGCAGGTCGACCTGCTCCGCGACCTGCTGGTCGCCAGGCTTCCCGAAGGGCCGGCCCTGTACCCCGAGGGCGAGCTCACCGACGAGCCCGAGGAGACGTTGGTGGCCGAGCTGATCCGGGAAGCCGCCCTCGAAGGTGTGCGTGACGAGCTGCCGCACTCCATCGCCGTCGTCGTGGAGGAGATGGGGCTGCGCGAGGGTCGACCCGAGGGCCGGCCTTTGCTCGACATCCACGCGAACCTCTTCATCGAGCGGCCCAGCCAGAAGGCGATCGTGATCGGCAAGCAGGGTGCCAGGCTCAAGGACGTCGGCTCGAAGGCGCGACGGCAGATCGAGGCGATCTTGGGCACGCCGGTCTACCTCGACCTGCGGGTGAAGATCGCCAAGGACTGGCAGCGCGATCCCAAGCAGCTGCGCCGGCTCGGCTTCTGACCTGCAGCGAAGGTCAGATCGGTGGGAGCCCGGCGCCCTTGAGGTCGAGCGCCCAGCACGTCGTGTCGTGCGAGCCGGAGCGCCAGGAAGCGGCGGTCGGGTAGTAGTAGTAATAGTTCAGCGTCTCGGTGACGTAGTCCTGGAACGTCGACTGACAGAAGGACCGGCTTCGTGACCTCGTGGTGGCCACACCCGGGAAGCGAGCGCTGGGTCCGCCGAGTGTGAGCGACTCGGGAATCAGTTCCGCCTGGTGGCTGCGCCGGCACGAGGTGAAGATGACCGCCTGGTCGACTTTCGGCCAGTGCACCGCGCAGCCTCGGAGCTGGCGGGGCACCCCTCCTGCCAGCATCCCCTTGACGCTTCCGCTGCGGGGGACGCCACGCTCGCCGTTGTAGCTGGGCTGCTGGACGACGTCGCAGCGAACCCATCCCTGCCCTGCTCGTGCCTGAGCCTGGCTGGGCAGGATGACGGTCAGCCCGAGGGTGCTGATCGTGGGCGAGCCACCGACGTACGCCGTGAAGCGAGGCTGGCAGACCCGCCACACCCGGTCGATCTCAGCGGACCGGGGCGTCGGTCCGAGGCCGAAGACGGCGATCGTCTCGGCCGTGTGCTGCGTGGCGCAGGCGACCGGGCGGGAACCGTCTCGATGGTTCCCGAAGGCCTTCCGCCCGGTGCCGTAGCAGTTCCCGACCGCCGGCCGGACGGCAAGCGGCGGCTGGGGCGTGGTCGTCGGGGAGGTCTTGGTCGGGGAGGTCTCGGTCGGGGTAGGCCCGGACGCGGTCGTCGGGGTGGCCGACGTGGGCGTCGACGGACTCGCCACCGCGGAGGTGGTGTTCTGCGTCCCGGGGGAGTCAGCGACGTCCTGGGCGGCTCCGCACGCGGTGAGCAGGAGCAACAGCACGCCGAGCACGCAGCCGTACGCGCGCCCGAAACGTGTGTTCACGTCAGCAATTATGCAGGCTGTCCGGTTCACTCAGCGGGCAATTGAGACGCGCGAACCGATCCTTCAGGCAGCTGGCGCGATCGGCAGGTCATTGAGTGGTCTGGTTCCAGCAGAACCCGAAGCGCTGCCCGTTGCTCCAGTCGTCGGCAGAGGGGTACGTCCACGCGTAGGTGTACCCGCCGCCCAGCCCGAGCGCGTCGGAGATGTAGGTGTCGCAGCGCTGCTGCCCCTCGGTGCCGACCACCTGCTGGCCGGGGTACGCTGCCGAGTCCGACCCCAGCCGCAGTGCGCTGAGTGCGCGATAGGTGTGGTCCTGGTTGCACATCAACAGCAGAGCGTCGGCTGCGCCCGGCTCACCACGCGAACAGACGCCGTAGTCGTCGAGAGCGGCATCGGTAGCGTTGAACCCCTTCACGGTGTCCGGCAGGTCGGCGAGCACCCGAGCGGACTGCAAGGCGATCACGTCGCAGCGCACCCACCGCGAGCCGGCGTCGAAGTCAGGCTGGGTCGGCAGGAAGTAGGTCACCGACAGCCGCGACAGGGCGCGGGTCGCCGCCGAACCGCCGATGTAGTCGGCGAACTCGGCCCGGCAGAGCAAGGAGGCCTTCTCCTGGACAGCATCGTTGCCGATGTCGACGCCGTTGAAAGCGATGTCCTTGGGGAGCTTGACCACCGCGAAGGTCAACGCCGTGTGTGGTCGCTGGCAGCTCGTCGCAGGGCTGGCGCTGGAGTACCGTCCGATCGCGCCGAACGTGAGAGCGCGGCACTCACCGACCTTGGGGGCCGGTGCGGGATCGCGGGTCGGGGTCGCCTTGGTCTTGGTCGCCTTCACCTTCGCCTTCGGTGAGCTTGTCGACGTCGGGCCGGGGGTGGCAGCAGACCCGTCCGACGAGCTCGATGCGCTGCATCCGGTCAAAGCAGTGAGGGAGAGAACAAGGCCGACGCCGACAACCCGACTGCCGTACCGATGGGACAGACTCCACACAGATCGGAGCAGGGGAGACCTCGGCATGGTCCGACCACTCTAACGAGACGGCTGCCGGCCGCAGCGCACCCGATCGACGTACGACGGATGGTGTCGCAGCCGGTTGCATGCGACGCCACCTCACAGGTGCAGCTGCAGGACGAAGCCGCGGGCGTTCACGACGCAACCGAGCTCGTCGTTGACCGCGATCATGTGCGCGTTCGACTCGGCGTTCCAGGTGTCGATGGTCTCCAGCTCGCGACGCAGTTCGCGCATCCACAGCAGCATCGCGGCCTTGAGCCAGATGCCGAGCCGGTGTCCGCGGTGGCGGGGCACCACGGTGGTGTCCTCCTGCATCGCCACCCCTGGTCGGAGCTCGTCCACGCAGAGGATCGAGTGTCCCGCCCACTCACCGCTGTCCTTGTGGCGGGCCATCAGCCGGTACAGGTGCTGGCTGCGGTGCGCCATCGCCGATTCGTACTGCCGGATCCGTTCGACGCTGAAGATGTCGGGAGTCGCGTTGATCTCGTCGTTCGGCGCGTCGTTGATCGCTTCGAACAACGAGACGAGCGCGGGCAACCACTCGTGTGGCGCCGGTCCGTCCAGCCGGACGATCTCGTAGTCGGCGGCCCTGCCGGACGCGTCGTCGGCGAGCGAGCGGAGGTTGCCGTAGTCGATCCGCTGCGGGTAGAGGCGGCGCTGCGCGTTGGCCTGCCCGACCTCGAAGCCTGACTCCGTCAGCAACCGGTGCCCCGGGGTGTCGCGGTTGCAGAAGGTGAGCAGCAGGGACCGCCGTTCGGCCTGGCAGCATCGCTTCTGCTCAGCGAGCAGCGCGGTGCCGATGCCTCGTCCCTGCACCTCGGGGGCGACCGTGCAGAACGCCATCGCAAGGTGCTGGTTGTCCCAGCGAGGAAACTCGATCGAGGCCATCGCGACCACATCACCGCGCTCACGCGCGAGCCACATCGCGTCGAAGGGCCGGTCGTCGTGGGTGTACCTGGCCTGTGCGGCCAGGCTTGCGGCGGTCATCGGGGCCATGCTCTGGCCAGCTGCGCGGGCACTGTCGTTCATCACCTCGGCCAACCGTTCGCTGGTGGCGTGGTCCAGCTGGAGCGGGTCGACGCGCTCGAGGTGCATACGGTCATCCTTCGGCCAATCCCCGGACTCGGCAACACGAGCCCCCGCCCCTTCTGCATCCCTCCCCTCTCCGGCCCCCCGCATCCCTCCTCCCGCCGCGGTTTGCCTAGTTATCTATCCGCCTGGCTTGTGAACTAGGCAAACCCGCCTTGCACAGTGGGGGTTTGCCTTGCAGACCTGGCGCGGGCGGCCGGGCCGGCGAGGTCACCGGCGTGGAAGGAGCGGGCGCCGACCGGCGTACCGGTGTTAGCCTGGGACTGCCATGACGGTGTTGCGCGCAGGATCAAGCCTGCTCCTTCAGTGCCGCGGCGAGGTCCACTAGCCGGACCCCTCGCCGCGGTGAACTGCTGCTGTCCCCGCCGGCATCCTGACGAGCCGCCCGTGCGGCGGCGATCCTCGAAAGCAGCCCCGATGGCCATCCAACCTCAACAGCCCAGCGGTATGCCGTTCGCCCGCTACCGCCCGTTCCCGCCGATCGGCCTCCCGGACCGCACCTGGCCGACCCGGACGACGACCCGCGCCCCGCGCTGGCTCTCGACCGACCTGCGCGACGGCAACCAGGCGCTGATCGACCCGATGACGCCGGCCCGGAAACAGCGAATGTTCGAGCTGCTCGTGCAGATGGGCTACAAAGAGATCGAGGTCGGCTTTCCCTCGGCCAGCCAGTTCGATTTCGACTTCGTGCGTCAGCTCATCGAGGGCGAGCACGTCCCGGACGACGTGACGATCTCGGTCCTGACCCAGGCCCGGGAGGACCTGATCGAGCGAACGGTGCAGAGCCTGGTCGGCGCCCCCCGGGCCAACGTCCACCTCTACAACGCCACCGCCCCGCTGTTTCGGCGCGTCGTGTTCGGGGTCGACCGCGACGAGTGCCGGGCGATCGCCACCCGAGGCACGGAGATCGTGATGAAGTACGCCGACGAGCTCCTGCAGGACACCGACTTCGGCTATCAGTACAGCCCGGAGATCTTCACCGACACCGAGCTCGACTTCGCCGTCGAGGTCTGCGAGTCGGTCTCGGACGTCTGGCAGCCGGGCCCGGGTCGCGAGATCATCCTCAACCTGCCCGCAACCGTCGAGATGGCGACACCCAACGTCTACGCCGACCAGATCGAGTGGTTCAGTCGCCAGCTCACGCGGCGCGAGCAGTCCGTGGTCTCCTTGCACCCGCACAACGACCGCGGTACGGCGGTGGCCGCCACCGAGCAGGCCCTGATGGCCGGCGCCGATCGCGTCGAGGGCTGCCTGTTCGGGCACGGGGAGCGGACCGGCAACGTCTGTCTGGTGACTTTGGGCCTGAACCTGTTCAGCCAAGGCATCGACCCGATGATCGACTTCAGCGACATCGACGAGATCCGCCGCACCGTCGAGTACTGCACGCAGCTACCCGTCCACCCGCGGCACCCGTACGCTGGTGACCTGGTCTACACGGCCTTCTCGGGTTCGCACCAGGACGCGATCAAGAAGGGTCTGGAGGCGCTCGAGCGTCAGGCCCGAGACGAGGGTCGGCCGGTCGGCGAGATCGACTGGAAGGCGCCCTACTTGCCGATCGATCCCAAAGACGTCGGCCGCTCCTACGAGGCGGTCATCCGGGTCAACTCCCAGTCCGGCAAGGGCGGCGTCGCGTACATCCTCAAGGCGGAGCACAAGCTTGAGCTGCCGCGCCGTCTCCAGATCGAGTTCAGCAGGATCGTCCAGAGGCTCACCGACGAGGAGGGTGGCGAGATCTCCGGCGAGGAGATCTGGGCGGCCTTCCGGGCTGAGTACCTCGAACGGCGTACGCCGTTGGCGCTCAACTCGGTGCACACCTCATCGGCCGCCGGCGAGCGGGACGCGCTCACCGTCAACGTCTATGTCGACGGTGAGATCCGGACCCTCCGGGGCGAGGGCAACGGACCGATCGCAGCGTTCGTCTCGGCGATCAACGGCATCCCGACGGGCTCCGGGCACGTGGGGTACGACGTGCGGGTGCTGGACTATGCCGAGCACGCCCTGTCGGCGGGTGGCGACGCGACGGCGGCGGCGTACGTGGAGTGCGCCGTCGGCGACCAGGTGCTCTGGGGTGTCGGCTTCGACGCGAACATCGTGACGGCCTCGCTCAAGGCCGTCATCTCTGCGGTCAACCGCGCCGGCTGACGCTAACGACAACCCTCGAGCGACGCGCATACTGTCGGCGTCCGGACGGGCCACGGGTGCTAGTCCGATCAGCCGATTCCCGCTGATTTCGGCGGAACGCCGAGGTCCGCGCTGCGACGATGGAGGCGACTCTCGGCTGAGTCTTGGTCCGTGCGCTGAGGAGGGGGCAGATGAAGGACTCGTCGCGCTCCGACGCACGGCACTGGCGGTCGCGACCTGCCTGGTCGATCCTGATTCGCGCGGTGGCCTTCGCTGTTCCGCTGCTGGCGTCGGTCGTCGTCGGTGCCGTCGTGGGTCGGCTGCTCCCGCCGCCCAACACCAGCCTCGAGCTCGTCGGTTGGTGGAGTGCCGTGCTCGCATCGTCGACGGTTGCGGTCATCGGCACGGATCGATGGGCCCGCAAGCTGCTGCCGCTCGCCACCTTGATGCGGTTGTCGATGATCTTCCCCGACCGGGCGCCGTCGCGGCTGAAGGTGGCGCGGCGCTTCGCCGGAAGTCGGGCGATCGCCGCGGAGCTCGATCAGGCCCACCGTTCGGGGGTCACCGGTGACCGTCAGGCTGCGGCCGAGACGATCCTGGCTCTGGTCGGTGCGTTGGGGGAGTACGACAGCCGCACGCGCGGACACTCCGAGCGCACCCAGCTGTTCGTCACGATGCTGGCGCAGGAGCTCAAGCTGCGCGACGAGGACCGGGGCCGATTGATGTGGGCCGCCTTGGTCCACGACATCGGCAAGCTCAAGGTTCCGCACGAGGTGCTGAACAAGCCGTCGGCCCCGACCGACGAGGAGTGGGCGATCCTGCACAGCCACCCCGTGCAGGGAGCCGTGATCTGCGAACCGCTGCGCGAGTGGCTCGGCGACTGGTGGCTGGCCATCGAGCAGCACCACGAGAGGTACGAGGGCACGGGCTATCCGCGTGGACTGGCGGGCCACGAGATCAGCTACGGCGCACGCATCGTGTCCGTGGCGGACAGCTACGAAGTGATGACCGCGGCCCGTCCGTACAAGGTGCCGATGACTGCCGCCGCGGCCCGGGCCGAGCTGACCCGATGCGCAGGCCAACAGTTCGACCCCGACATCGTCCGCGCCTTCCTCAACATCTCGATCGGTCGGAGCAGGACGTTCGCCGGCCCGCTCGCCTGGTTGGCCCAGATCGCGCTGGTCCGTCCCGGCCCACTGCTCGGCAACGTGCTGGGGACCGCGTCGGGGGCGGTCGCCGCGGCCGCCGGGGTCTTCGCGCTGAGCCTGGTGCCGAACGTGGCCGATGCCGCGACAGCACGCACCGACCGGCCCGGTTCGGTCGTCGACGCTGCTGGTCCGGGGGGATCGCCGAGCGGGCTGGGCGACCCGAGCGCACCGAACGGCCCCGCTACGACGTCGACAGGCGGAACCGGTACGCCGACCGGGTCGGATCCGCGGGTGACCGAGCCCGGCGCGAGCGGCGCGACGCCGTCGCAGTCCGGCGGGTCGTCCTCACCAGGTGAGCCGGGATCACCCGAAAGCACAGGACAGACGCCGGGCTCCACCCCGAAGGCGCCGACCCAGCCCCCCTCCGGCGGTCCGACGCCACAAGGCCCTGGCACACCGACCACACCGACCACTCCGGGCACTCCGGGCACGTCGACTCGTCCCGGAACGCCGACCCAGCCGCCCGGCTCGACCTCACCCCCGCCGACTCCGAACCCGGTGGTCCCGCTGTCGGCCCGGCCGGACGCCTACACCGTGGTCGAGGACGTGAGCGAGACCTGGGACGTTACCGCGAACGACGTAGCCGGCGACCATGGTCCGCTGCGCCTGGTCGCCGTCTCGGGTGCTTCACGGGGAGCCGCCAGCGTCACAGCGGACGGCAAGGTTCGCTACGACCCGTCGCCGAATGCCAACGGCAGCGACTCCGTGACCTACACCGTTCGTGACCAGGCGGGGGCCAGTGACACCGCGACCGTGTCGATCACGATCACGGCCGTCAACGACCCGCCTACGACGCGGCCGGACGCCTACGTCGGCAAGGTTGGCGTCCTCCTGACCGTCGGTGCTGCCTCCGGCGTACTGGCCAACGACGACGACGTGGACGGCGACACGCTGACGGTGACCGGCGACAACTCAGCGCTGGTGGACATCCGGTCCGACGGGTCGATCCGATTCCTTCCCGTGCTGCCGGGCAGGACCACCGTCACCTACACCGTCTCCGACGGGACGACGTCGCGAACCGGCACCGCGACCTTCACCATCACGTTGCTCAAGGCGGCGCCACCACTGCTGTTCAGGGCTCCGCTCTACGTGTCCGCCGAACTGGCGGCTGCGCTCTGAGCGGTCCGGGCGCTGAGGTTCGCGCCCCGTCAGGCGTCTCCAGCGACCTGAGAGATGCACGCGGTGCCGACCCGCTGGAAGCCGATTCCGGCGTAGACCCGCGCCACGTCGTCGCTTTGTGCCGAGCAGAACACGGTGGCCACGCCGCGGTCGAGCGCGTGCCGGGCGAGGGCATAGGTGAGCTGGGCGGCATGGCCGCGGCGTCGGTACGCCGGAAGCACGCCGACCCCGGCGATCTCGGCCACCTCGCCGACCGGGGAGTAGCCGCCGCCTCCGACCGGGCCTGCTTCGGGATCGGACTCGTCGTACACGGCTGCCTGGCAGAGCCGACCCGATCGCACCAACGCCAGCAGGAACTCGTCGATCTCGGTGTCCGTCGAGGTCAGCGCAGCATCGCGCTCGGCTCGGCCGGCCGCGCCCGCGGCCGTACCCGGGTGGGAGAACCCGACGGAGACGGCGGCGCGCGAGCGGGACAGGTCCGCCACGTCGGCCGCGACATCCGCGTCCAGGACTCGCGCGGTCCCGGCCCCACCACGAGGTCCGCCCTCGAGCACCAGGAGCGGGCACCGCTCGACGGGTGCCCCCACCGACTCCACGGTCTCGGCGAGCGCCGGCGTGGTCTCATCCACCCACTCGATCGACAGCGGGACACCGAGGTGACGTTGCCGTTCGTGCAGTCGGCGTACGTCGTCGGGGGTGATCTCGTCGGTGAGCCCGAGTCGGGGCCGGCCGTAGTAGGGCCAGCCCGTGTCCGCCACGAACAACGTGAACGGCCCGACCTCTTCGAGACGGGCCTTGGCTCGGGGAACCGCGTCGTAGTAGCGCTCGAGGATGGCAAGGATCGCGCCGGCCCCACGCGGCGCGGATGTGCGGCTGGTCATCGGGGCCGAGCATGCCACGCACGTCCAGCGCGCGCGACACGCGTGGTGTGCACCGGTGCCTGCGCACCGATCAGGTGTCGATGAGGAAAGGTGGAGGCATGTCGGAAAAGTCTGGCCTGAGAGCCCCCGTGCTGGTCTCGGAGCGGATCGGGCAGTTCTTCTTCGAGGGCGCCCGGCTGGAGTACACCGACTACGGTGCGGGTGACCGGCTTTTCGTGTTGCTCCACGGCCAGCTGATGCCGCGCCGGATGCATTACCCGCTCGCGCGCAGCATCGCCGCCCAGGGCTACCGGGTGATCACCCTCGACTTGTTGGGCCACGGCCGTAGCGACCGGCCCAATGACCCCAAGCGTTACTCGATGTCGGCCTTCGGCCGGCAGGTCGTGGGATTGCTCGACCACCTCGACATCGACAGTGCGGTGGTCGGCGGGACCTCCTTGGGTGCCAACGCCACACTCGAGGTGGCTGAGCACTCCCCTGAACGGTTGAAGGGGATGGTGCTCGAGATGCCGGTGCTCGACAACGCGCTCGAGGCCGGGATCGTCGTCTTCGGACCGTTGCTGTTCTTCGGCCGTGTGCTGCCGTGGGCGGTCAGCGCGGTGACGATGGTGACGAGGGCGGTCCCGCGCGGTCTGGTGCCGTTCTGGGTCGGGATCGCGCTGGACACGATGCACCAGCAACCAGGCCCGATGGCGGCCACCGTCCACGGCATCTTCTTCGGCGAGATCGCCCCGTCGTCCCGGCGGCGTCGCCTGATCGAGGTCCCGGCGATCGTGATCGGCCATCCCAACGACCCGGTCCACCCGGCCGCCGACGCGGAGATGCTCAGTCAGGAGCTTCCGAACGCCACGTTCGTCGAGGCCCGCTCGATCATCGAGTGGCGCAGCCGCCCCGAGCGGATCACTGGTGAGGTGGTGGCCTTCCTGGCGTCCTGTTGGGCGGGGGAGGCCGGGCGTGAGCGGCGTACGACGAAGACTGCCTCGCGACGCGCGCGCACCCCAACGGCCAAGCGTGCCGCCCATCGCCCAGGCACAGGCACAATGGAGGCGTGAACCTCTACCGTGACGAGGCGGTCGTCCTGCGCACGCAGAAGCTGGGCGAAGCCGACCGGATCGTCACGTTCCTGACCCGTCACACCGGTCGGGTCAGGGCGGTCGGCAAGGGGGTACGCCGGACGAAGTCCAAGTTCGGCTCGCGGCTCGAGCCGTTCATGCAGGTCGATGTGCAGTTCGCGCGCGGCCGTTCTCTCGACGTGGTGACGCAGGCGGAGACGATGGCGCCGTACGGCGAGGCCATCGCCGCCGACTACGCCCGCTACACCGCCGGGACGGCGATGCTCGAGACGGCCGAGCGGCTGGTGGCTGAGGAGATGGAGCCGGCCGTGCAGCAGTACCTGCTGCTCGTCGGCGCTCTGCGTGTGCTCGCGTCGGGAGAGCGGGCTCCCGGTCTCGTGCTCGACTCGTTCCTGCTCCGGTCGCTGGCGGTCTCCGGCTATGCCCCGACGTTCGACGACTGTGCGCGCTGTGGCGCCGCCGGTCCGCACCGCAGCTTCAGTGCCGGGGCGGGTGGGATGCTGTGCTCGTCCTGCCGGATCCCGGGTACCGCCAACCCGCCGCCGGAGACGGTCGCTTTGCTGAGCGCGCTGCTGACGGGGGACTGGCCGACGGCCGAGGCGGTGGATCCTCGATTCCGCAAGCCTGCCAGCGGCATCGTCGCGGCGTACCTCCAGTGGCACCTCGAGCGCGGCCTGCGCTCCCTCGCCCACGTCGAGCGCTGACCCTCGGCTCCGGGGTGTTTGCCTCGTTGTCGGCTCCGGGGTGTTTGCCTAGTTAACAAGCCGGGTGGCTTGTGGACCAGGCGGGTTTGCCTAGTACACAAGCCACCCGAATAGATAACTAGGCAAACCCCAAGGGGACGGGGCAGCTGCGGTGAGAGAGTGGTCCTCGTGTCTGAGCCCGCGTACGACGTTCCGCCGGACGTGCCGCCTGAGCTCGTCCCGCGCCACGTCGCGGTGATCATGGACGGCAACGGGCGTTGGGCCAGACAGCGCGGGCTCCCACGAACTGCGGGCCACGAGGCGGGAGAGGCCGCGCTGCTGGACCTCGTCAAGGGAGGCGTACAGGCCGGTGTCAAGGCGGTCTCGGCGTACGCCTTCTCCACCGAGAACTGGCGGCGCTCTCCCGACGAGGTGAAGTTCCTGATGGGCTTCAACCGCGACGTGATCCGCCGTCGGCGCGACGAGATGCACGCGATGGGCGTCCGGGTCCGTTGGGCCGGTCGGCGACCACGTCTGTGGAAGTCGGTGATTCGCGAGCTCCAGGTGGCCGAGGAGCTGACCCGCCACAACGACGTCCTCACGCTCACGATGTGCGTCAACTACGGTGGCCGCGCCGAGATCGCCGACGCCGCCGCTGAGCTGGCCCGTCAGGCAGTGGCCGGCACGATCAGACCCGACAAGATCGACGAGCGGGCCCTGGCCCGGGCGTTGTACGTGCCAGAGCTGCCCGACGTCGACATGGTGCTGCGCACGTCGGGGGAGCAGCGCTTCAGCAACTTCATGCTGTGGCAGGCGGCGTACGCCGAGATGGTCTTCATGGACGTACTGTGGCCCGACGTCGACCGGCGGACTCTCTACGAGGCGATCGACATCTACGCCCGGCGCGACCGCCGCTACGGAACCGCCTGACCACCGACCACCCCACAACGTCCTGCGGCCCGGTCGCTTGGGCGGCCGCGGTGCAGGACGCTAGGGGCATCGGGGCCGCAGGTCGGCCGCAACGTCCTGCGGCCCGGTCGCTGGGGCGGCCGCGGTGCAGGACGCTAGGGCAAGGGAGCCGCTTACCCTCGTCGCGTGGCGCAGGACTCGCAGGTTCCGAAGATCTCCAGGGTGTGCTCGACCTCGGCGAACCCGTGCGCGTGGGCGGT
>JBBSPA010000076.1:0-17936 GCA_038259225.1 Propionibacteriales bacterium | reverse complement strand
GGATGGCTTGTGAACTAGGCAAACCGCGGCGGGTAGGCAAACCGCGGCGGGTAGGCAAACCGCGGCGGGTAGGCAAACCGCGGCGGGCGGGCAAACCGCGGCGGGCGGGGCGGGCAAACCGCGGGCGGCCGGGGGGCGGGCGGGGGGCCGGGGGAGTGAAAGGGGTGAGGGAGCGATGACCGTGCGTCGTTACCGGTTCGTGATCTCGTGAGATACGTCACGCGACCCCGCTCAGCCGGTCCGGAAGACTTGGACGCCCCCCAGATCCCTGGCATGGTCGAGAACTTGTTGGCCGGAAGCAGACATCCCCTCATACCATCGCAAAACGATGCAATCGTCAGCATGGCAGGGCACCGCACCCCCTGCGGACGCACTCGTCCCCGCGAACCGGACCATTCAACCAACGGAGCACAGTGAACCCCCTCACGAAGAAGATCACCTGGGCCACGACGGCCGCCGTCCTGACGGTAGGCCTGGTCCTCGGGACCTTCGCCTTCGCCTCTGCAAGCAAGAAGAGCGTGACCGTCTCCGTCGACGGCAAGGAGCAGGTCGTGCAGACCTCGGCCGACACCGTCGCCGACGTCCTCGACGACCAAGGCATCAGCCTCGGTAAGCACGACGCCGTGGCCCCTTCGCCGGACAGCTCGGTCGACGACGGCTCCCGGGTCGCGGTGTCCTACGGACGCAAGCTCATCTTGAACCTCGACGGCCACAAGCAGACCTACTGGACGACCGCCACCAGCGTGGATGACGCCCTGCAGCAGGTGGGCCAGCGCATCGAGACCGGGTCGGACCTTTCGGCCAGCCGCTCGAGCTCGATCGGCCGCGACGGCATGCGGCTCGTCATCAGCACCCCCAAGAGCGTCGTGCTCAAGGTCGGTACGCAGAAGGCCCGCCGGATCAGAACGACCGGCCTGACCGTGACCGAGGCGTTGCTCGACCGTGGCGTCAAGGTCGACAAGGACGACCTGGTCCGCCCGGCCAAGCAGACCAAGATCGACGACGGCAGCCGGATCGTCGTGGTGCGTCAGACCGCCCGCAAGCTGGCAGTCACCGAGGCCACCCCCTACGACACGATCGTGCGCAATGACGCAGACCTGTACACCGACCAGACCCGGGTAGAGCGCGACGGCGTGGCGGGTGCCGAGAAGGTCACCTACCGGGTCCTTCGTCAGAACGGTGAAGTCGTCCGCAAGCGGGTCGTCGGCCGCGAGACGCTCACCCCGCCGGTCGACAAGATCGAGTACCACGGCACCAAGTCCCGCCCGGCGCCAAAGCCAAAGCCGAAGCCGTCGCCGGCACCGGCCGTCAACAACGCACCCGGCAACTCCGTCTGGGACCAGATCGCGCAGTGCGAGTCCGGCGGCAACTGGGCCATCAACACCGGCAACGGCTACTACGGCGGCTTGCAGTTCAATGCGGGGACCTGGACGGCGTACGGCGGCGGCGCCTATGCACCGACCGCGAACCTGGCCAGCCGCGAGCAGCAGATCGCGATCGCCGAGAAGGTCCAGGCGGCGCAGGGTTGGGGCGCGTGGCCGGCGTGTACCGCTGCGCTCGGACTCAGCTGATCCCCTCCGGCGGCTCGCCGAATAGAGGCGGCGACACCGCCGGCCGAGCACGTCACCCACGATGAGCCCACGGCCTACAGTGACGGCTGTGGACGCGACACCATCGGCATCCGCCGGTCCGAGACTTCTCGGACCGGCGGATGTTCGTTCACTGGCTGCCACCTACGGCGTCCGTCCGGCCAAGCAGCGCGGCCAGAACTTCGTCATCGACGCCAACACCGTGCGACGCATCGCGCGCGCAGCCGAGCTGCAACCCGATGACGTCGTCCTCGAGGTCGGGCCGGGGCTCGGCTCGCTCACGCTGGCGCTGCTCGACCAGGCCGCATCGGTGACGGCCGTCGAGCTCGATCCGGTGCTCGCTGGATCGCTGCCCGAGACCATCGCGGCGTACGCACCCGACGACGCCCATCGGGTCGAGGTGCTCGAGGCCGACGCGATGCGGATCCACGAGCTCCCCGGCAGGGCTCCGACCGCCCTGGTAGCGAACCTGCCCTACAACGTGGCCGTCCCGGTGCTGCTGCACCTGCTCGCGACGTTCGTCTCGATCGAGCGCGTGCTCGTGATGGTGCAGCTCGAAGTGGCCGACCGGCTGGCGGCTCCGCCAGGTTCGAAGGTCTACGGAGTCCCGAGCCTCAAGGCGGCGTGGTACGCCGACGTGCGCAAGGTCGGGGTGGTCGGGCGCACAGTGTTCTGGCCGACCCCGAACGTCGACTCGGGGCTGGTCGCGCTGAACCGTCGCGAGCCGCCGTCCTCGCTCGCCTCCCGCGATGAGGTGTTCGCGGTCGTCGACGCGGCCTTCGCGCACCGCCGAAAGACGCTGCGGGCCGCGCTCGCCGCGTACGTCGGGACACCAGGCGGCGCCGAGGACGTCCTGCGTACGGCGGGTGTCGACCCGATGTTGCGCGGCGAGCGTCTCACGATCGGCGACTTCACCCGGATTGCCGACGCGCTGCACACCGACAACTAACCTTGCCTCGTGAGAGCTCGATGACCGTGACCGTGCGCACGCCCGCGAAGATCAACCTGGGTCTGAGCGTGGGCGCGCCAGGAGTCGACGGCTACCACCCGGTCGCCACCGTGTATCAGGCCGTGTCGCTGTACGACGAGGTCAAGGCCCGCCCGGCCGCGGACGGTGACTTCAGTGTCAACGTGACCGGTGAAGGGCAGGACGTCGTACCCCTCGACGAAGGCAACCTGGCCGTGCGGGCTGCACGACTGCTCGCGAAGTCGGCTGAGATCGAGTCCGGTGTCGCGTTGTCGATCCACAAGACGATCGCGGTCGCCGGTGGCCTGGCCGGCGGCAGCACCGATGCCGCCGGCGCGCTGATCGCCTGCGACGCGCTGTGGGGCACCAACGCGTCACGCGACGAGCTGGTCGCGCTGGCAGCCGAGCTCGGCGCCGACGTGCCCTTCTGCCTGACCGGAGGAATCGCGATCGGGACCGGACGCGGTGAGAGCGTCTCCCCGGTCCTCGCCCGCGGCGGGTACGAGTGGGTGCTCGCGTACGCCGCCGAGGGCCTCGCGACCGCTGACGTGTACGCCGAGATCGACCGGATGCGTGTCGGTGCGCCGGTCGACGAGCCGCGCGTCTCTGACGACCTGATGACGGCCCTGCGCACCGGCGACCCCTACGCAGTCGGCCAAGCGCTGCACAACGACCTCGAACCGGCCGCACTCAGACTGCGCCCCGGCCTGCGGCGCACGCTCAACCTGGGTGAGGAGTACGGCGCTTTGGGGACACTCGTGTCAGGCTCCGGACCGACCTGCTTGTTCCTGGCGGGCGAGGAGGACCATGCCGTCGACATGGCCGTCGCCCTGTCGAGCTCGGGACTGTGCCGCTCGGTGCAGCGGGCCAGCGGTCCAGTCCCCGGCGCCCGGCTGATCACGTGAGCGCCGGGAACGCCGCCGCCAACCTGATCAACGCCGAGCGCATCTCCAAGGCCTACGGCGTCCGGCCGCTGCTGTCCGGGGTGAGCCTCGGGGTCCAAGACGGTGACCGGATCGGCGTCGTCGGCCGCAACGGCGACGGCAAGACGACGCTGCTGCGCATCCTGGCCGGGCTGGAGTCTCCCGATGCCGGGCGGCTGACCCACAATCGAGGGTTGCACTGGGGGATGGTCGGCCAGCACGACGACCTCGACGAGACGCAGACGATCGCAAGCTTTGTCATCGGAGCGCGCGCCGAGCACGAGTGGGCCGCCGATCCCCGGGCCCGCGAGGTCATCACGCATCTGTTGGCCGGATTGGACCTCGAACGGACCATCGCCGGATTGTCCGGAGGTGAGCGCCGGCGTGTCTCGCTGGCCGCTGCGCTGCTGGCCGATCGGGACGTGCTCTTGCTGGACGAGCCGACCAACCACCTCGACGTCGAAGCGGTCTCGTGGTTGGCGGACCATCTGGCCGCTCGCTCCTCGCGATCACCGTTCGCCCTCGTGGTCGTCACTCACGACCGCTGGTTCCTGGACGCGGTCTGTACGACGACCTGGGAGGTGCACGACGCGCAGGTCGACCGCTACGAGGGGGGCTACGCCGCGTTCGTGCTCGCCAAGGCCGAACGCTCACGTCAGGCCGAGGCGACCGAGTCGCGGCGGCAGAACCTGATGCGCAAAGAGCTGGCATGGCTGCGACGCGGCGCCCCGGCCCGCACCTCCAAGCCGAAGTTCCGCTTGGACGCAGCGTCGGCATTGATCGAGGGTGAGCCCGATCCGCGCGACCGGGTGGAGCTTCAGCGTTTCGCGGCCGCCCGGCTCGGCAAGGACGTGCTCGACCTCGAGGACGCCACGATCGTCCGGGGTGGTCGGACGCTGATCGACCACGTGACCTGGCGGCTCGGCCCCGGGGACCGGGTGGGCCTGATCGGAGTCAACGGAGCCGGCAAGACCTCGGTGCTGTCGGTGCTGACGGGCGACGTCGCGCCGGATGCCGGCCGTCTGCGCACCGGACGGACCGTGCAGCTGGCGCACCTGACCCAGGCGCTGGACGACCTCGACCCGGCCGAACGGGTGCTGGACTCGGTCGAGTCGATCCGCCGGGTGGCCTCGGTGGGCGGCCGGGAGGTGACGGCCTCGTCGATGCTGGAGCGGTTCGGATTCACCGGGGACCGGTTGACCGCGCGGATCGGAGATCTCTCCGGCGGCGAGCGCCGGCGGCTGCAGCTGCTTCGGCTGCTGCTCGAGGAGCCCAACGTGCTGCTCCTCGACGAGCCGACGAACGATCTCGACATCGAGACCCTCAATGTCGTCGAGGACTTCCTCGACAGCTGGCCCGGGACGCTGGTCGTCATCTCCCACGACCGCTACTTCCTGGAGCGGGTGACCGACAGCTCGCACGCGTTGCTGGGCGACGGGTCGTTGGCGATGCTGCCCGGCGGTGTCGATGAGTACCTGCGGCGGCGCTCCGCAGAAGGGTCTGCTCGGCGTACGACGACCGAGTCTGGCTGGACCGAACCGGCCATCGTGCCGACAGGGACCGTCGACGCCGCGACCCAGCGCGCGGCCAAGAAGGAGCTGGCGAAGCTCGAGCGTCAGGTCGACCGGCTGGCCCACCGGATCGAGACCGTGCACGGGGCCATGGCCGAGCACAGCAGCGACTACGAGCGGCTGTCCGAGCTCGACTCCGAGCTCCGTCGTCTGGAGGGCGAGAAGGCGGACCTCGAGCTGGTCTGGCTCGAGGCGGCTGAGCAGGCCTGACCGCTGCTGCCGGCAGCTCGGCCGGGGCACGTCTGTCTAGTGTGGTTTCATGCCGATCAGTGACTACCTGGCCAGCCTGCGCACTCGCGTCGGGCACGACCTGCTGATGATGCCGTGCGCAGCGGCGATCGTTCGCGACGACGAGGGCCGGGTGCTGCTCCAGCGCCGCTCCGACACCGGGACGTGGGGTGTTCCGGGCGGGGCCCTGGATCCGGGCGAGCACCCGGCGCAGGCGTGCGTGCGTGAGGTGTACGAGGAGACCGGGTTGATCGTGCGGCCGGTCTCGTTGGTCGCGGTCGAGACCCACCCGGTCACGACCTATCCGAACGGCGACATCGTCCAGCCGATCGTCACCTTGTTCGCCTGCCAGGTCGAAGGTGGCGAGCTCGGCAGCCTGGACGGCGAGTCGCTCGAGCTCCGGTTCTTCTCGATGGCTGAGCTGCCGGCCGTCGATCTGGTCGAGCGGTTCCAGGCGGAGGGGTTCGAACCCGAGCGCCGCGAAGCCGCGTTCATCTGGGACCCGGCCTGGCTGGATCGCTCCGCCGGTTGAGTGGTCAGGCGTCGAAAGGCGCGACCACGGTGCGCAGCAGATCCGCGAGCGCGGCCTGATCCTTCGGGTCGAGCTCGTGCAGCAGTCGACGCTCGTGCTCCAGCAGGCCGTCCAGCGCTGCGTCGACGCTCGCTTTGCCGGCGTCGGTGAGGCGGACCAAGACACCGCGACGATCGCCCGGGTCGGGCTGACGGGACACCAGGCCCTTCGCGGTGAGCCGGTCGACCCGGTTGGTCATCGTGCCCGACGTGACCATGGTTTCCCGGATCAGCCGACCGGGTGAGAGCTCGTATGGCGTACCGGCTCGGCGCAGCGCGGACAAGACGTCGAACTCCCAGGTCTCGAGGTCGTGGGCCGCGAAGGCCTGGCGGCGGGCACGGTCGAGGTGGCGGGCCAGTCGGGTGACACGAGACAGCACCCGCATCGGGTCGACGTCGAGGTCGGGACGTTCGCGCTGCCACGCCGCGACCAGTCGGTCGACCTCGTCTGCTGCCATGGCGTCAGTCTACGGCGAAGCCCCGACGTCAAGACTCTTGACACCGAGATACCTGTTGGGTGCACACCTCAAGTGTCTTGACGTCAAGAGACCACAGGTGGCAGAATATCTCTTGACATCAAGACATTCTGTGGTCGACGAGGAGCCGTCTGTGCCGAGCGCCACCTGGGACCCGACCACCTACCTGGCTTTCGCCGACGAGCGATCCCGACCGTTCGCGGACCTGTCGAGCCGGATCGCCGCCACCGCGCCGCGCACCGTGGTCGACCTCGGCTGCGGACCCGGTCAGCTCACCGCCACCCTGGCCGCACGGTGGCCGGACGCGACCGTACGAGGACTCGATTCCTCTCCGGAGATGGTCCGGGCCGCCCAGCAGTACGCCGACGATCGCCTGACGTTCGAGGTCGCCGATCTCCGGACGTGGCAGCCCGACGAGCCGGTCGACGTCGTCGTCAGCAACGCCACCCTGCAGTGGGTGCCGGACCACCTCGACCTGCTGCCGAGGCTCGTGGAGGCGCTGGCCCCGGACGGCTGGCTGGGTATCCAGGTGCCGGCCAACTTCGGCGAGCCGAGCCATCGTCTGCTGTACGCGCTCGCTGACGACCCACGATTCGCCGACGCCACCGCCGGTCTAGAGCGGCCGGCTGCGCCGGATGCTGCCAGCTATCTGGCCGGCCTTTCGGGTCTCGGTCTCGACGTCGATGCCTGGACGACCACGTACCTACACGTGCTCACCGGTCCAGACCCGGTCTTCCGCTGGATCTCGGGCACGGGTGCGCGCCCGGTGCTCCAGGCGCTCTCCGCCGAGCAGCGGCCGGAGTTCGAGGCGGAGTACCGGCGACTGTTGCGCGAGGCCTATCCCGCACAGGCCTACGGCACGGTGTTGCCCTTCCGGCGTACGTTCGCCGTCGCGCACCTGGCTCCAGGCGGGGACCGGTGCTGATCCGCGAAAGCTCTACCTCGATGGAGATGACCACATCCAGGGAGGTCCGCGATGACAACAGTGCTGCACCATGTCCAGGTCAGCTGTCCGGTCGGTGGTGAGGCCGACGCGCGGCGGTTCTACGGCGACCTGCTCGGGCTCACCGAGGTCGACAAGCCGCCCGTGCTGGCGAAGCGGGGCGGCGCATGGTTCCGGGGGGACGGCTATGAGCTGCACGTCGGCGTGGAGGAGGGTTTCATGCCGGCGGGCAAGGCTCATCCGGCGTTCCTGGTCGTCGACGCCGATGCTCTGGCCGATCGGTTGGGACGTGCAGGTCTCGAGATCGGGTGGGACGAGGACTTCCCCGGTTACCGGCGCTTCTACACTCGCGACCTGCATGGCAACCGCGTCGAGATCCTCCAGGCACGGGCACCCCGCCCCGCGAGCGCGGGCCGGGGGTGCCCGCGAATAGAGTCGTCGGCATGACTGAGGCCACCCGACCGGCGACTCCGGACGAAGCCTGGATCGCGGGTCTGCCGAAGGCTGAGCTGCACGTCCATCACGTGGGTTCGGCCTCGCCGCGGATCGTGGCCGAGCTTGCGACCCGACACGGTGACACCCCGGTGCCGAAGGACCCGGATCGGGTGGCCGACTACTTCACGTTCACCGACTTCGCGCACTTCGTCGAGGTCTATCTCTCGGTCGTCGACCTCGTTCGTACGCCGGAGGACGTCCGGATGCTCACCTACGAGATTGCCCGCGACATGACGACGCAGTCGATCCGGTACGCCGAGCTGACCTGCTCGCCGTACACCTCGATGATCCGGGGGATCGCCGCCGAGGCGTACTGCGAGGCGATCGAAGATGCCCGGCACGCCGCTGAACGCGACTTCGGGGTCGTGCTGAGGTGGTGCTTCGACATCCCCGGGGAGTCCGGGATCCCGGCGGCGGAGGAGACCGCTCGCGTAGCCACCACCGTGCGGCCCGACGGCCTGGTGGCGTTCGGTCTAGGGGGACCCGAGATCGGCGTACCGCGGCCACAGTTCAAGCCGCACTTCGACGCCGCGCGGGCCGCCGGCCTGCACTCGGTGCCGCATGCGGGTGAGACGACAGGGCCGCAGACGATCTGGGACGCCCTGAACGACCTCGGGGCCGAACGGATCGGGCACGGCACCACATCTACGCAAGATCCTGCGCTGCTGGCATACCTGGCCGAGCACCAGATCCCGCTCGAGGTCTGTCCGACGTCCAACATCGCAACCCGTGCGGTCCAGACGCTCGACGAGCACCCGATCAAGCAGATGCATGCTTCGGGGGTGCTCGTCACGATCAATTCCGATGATCCGCCGATGTTCGGGACCACCCTGAACCAGGAGTACGCCGTCGCCGCCTGGCTGCTCGAGCTCGACGGGAACGGGCTCAAGCGGCTGGCGCAGAACGCCGTGGACGTGTCGTTCGCCGACGAGGACGTGAAGCGGCGGCTCACGGCCGAGATCGCTTCCTACCCCGGCTGACCCGCCGTGCGCCACCTGCACTTCCCCGCAATTCGCGGGATTGGGGAGGGGGAGAGCGCTCGAGGTTTGCTCAGGTGGTCGGGGGGTTGTGCAGGCCTGGCTTCTGCTCGAGGCCGGACAGTCCGTTCCAAGCCAGGTTGACCAGGTGGGAGGCGACCTCGTTCTTGCTTGGCTGGCGGGCGTCGAGCCACCACTGCCCGGTCGTGCCCACCATGCCGACCAGCATCTGCGCGTACATCGGCGCGTACTTGGCGTCAAAACCGCGGGTGCGAAACTCCTCCTCGAGGATGTATTCCACCCGGGTGGCGATGTCGCCGATGATCGACACGAACGACCCGCTCTTGGAGCCGATGGGCGAGTCGCGGACCAGGATGCGGAAGCCGTCCGACGACTGCTCGATGTAGTCCAGCAAGGCGAACGCCGCCTGCTCCAGCAGGTCGCGTGGGTCCCCGGCGGTCAAGGACGTGCGCATCATCGCCAGCAGCTGCCGGACCTCCCGGTCGACCACTACGGCGTACAGACCCTCCTTGCCGCCGAAGTGCTCGTAGACGATCGGCTTGGAGACTTCGGCGCGGGAGGCGATCTCCTCGATCGACGTACCCTCGAAGCCGCGCGCCGCGAACAGTCCGCGGGCGATCTCGATCAGCTGCTCACGCCGCTCCGCGCTGGTCATCCGCGAACGGGTACCGCGTTTGCCCTTCGGCGCAGGCTTGGAGTCGGTCACCTGAGCATCATCGAGGAGGACCGGTTCGTGGGTACGTGGTGGGTCCTAGACCTCGGTCGGCTGGACGCGCTTCATGTCGAGGCGCTCCTTGACCGGCCAGCGGACGGCGCTGACCCAGCCGAGCTTCTCGAAGACCCAGATGGTGCGCGCAGAGGTGTCGACCTGGCCACGGAGTACGCCATGCCGGGCGCAGGTCGGGTCGGCGTGGTGCAGGTTGTGCCAGGACTCACCCATGGACGGGATGGCCAGCCACCAGACGTTGCCGGACTTGTCGCGCGACTTGAAGGGACGTTCGCCGACCGCGTGGCAGATCGAGTTGATCGACCAGGTGACGTGGTGCAGCAGGCCTACTCGCACCAGCGAGGCCCAGAAGAAGGCGGTGACGGCGCCCTGCCACGACCAGGTGACCAGGCCACCGGCGACGGCGGGCAGGATCAGCGAGGCGGCCACCAGCCAGGGGAAGGCACGGGAGATCCGCACGATGTCCCGGTCCTTCAGCAGGTCGGGTGCGTACTGGCGCTGCGAGGTCTGCTCGGTGTCGAAGAGCCAGCCCATGTGCGCGTAGAACAGCCCCTTGACGAGCGCGGGAACGGTGGTGCCATAGCGCCACGGGGAGTGCGGGTCGCCGTCGCGGTCGGAGAACTTGTGGTGCTTGCGGTGATCGGCAACCCAGCGTACGACCGGTCCCTGGATGGCCATCGAGCCGGCGATGCCGAGAGCGATCTTGACGGCGCGGTTGGGCTTGAACGATTTGTGCGTGAAGTACCGGTGGAAGCCCACGGTGATGCCGTGGCCGGTGATCGCGTACATCACGAAGGCGATGATCACGTCGCTCCAGCCCAGCCAGCCACCCCAGGCGACCGGGATGGCCGCCGCAGCCGCGAGGAACGGCAGCACGATGAAGATGCCGATCGTGATCTGCTCGGCCCGGGACTGCTGGTCACCGCCGAGTGTGCCGATGGCCTCGTCGACCGGGTCGATCTGCTGGTCGACGGTGGCCTGCGGTGCTGCGGTGGCGGTGGGTGGGGTCATGTCGCGGAGTCCTCGGTCTTCGGGGGTCAGGCTTCCTTACGCCACCGTAACCTACGGTTGCGTAACATACCAGCTGAACGCAGGTGTGCTGCCCCACAGCACGACGGTCGGCAAGGCTCGATCCATGGGCGGGCCCCGCTGCGCCGCGCACCCGCTGTGGCAGACTGTCGCAACGCAGGGGTGCGCCGCGAGGACGTCTTCGCGCGCTCACGGAGCACGCCACGCAGTCCCCTGTGGGGTAACCCGGCAGCCCGCGAGCCTTTGAAGCTTGAGGTCCTGGATCGAAGCCAGGCAGGGGAGCGCAAGGCATCGACCCCGTCATCGACCAGTAGAGAGCACAGGTAACCGGATCGTGAGCGGAGACCGCCCCGCCGCCGTCATCGTCCTTGCGGCCGGTGGTGGCACCCGGATGAAGTCCGCCACCGCCAAGGTCCTGCACCGCATCGGTGGCCGTAGCCTGATCGGCCACGTGGTGTACGCCGCCTCGGGCCTCGAGCCCGACCACCTCACGGTCGTCGTACGCCACCAGCGCGACGACGTGGTCCCTCACCTCGAGCGGCTCGCCGAGGAGCTCCAGACCCGCCTCGACGTCGCCGACCAGGACGAGCGGCCAGGGACGGGCCGCGCCGTGCAATGCGCTCTCGAGACGCTGCCGCCCGCCCTGTCCGGCACCGTCCTCGTTACCTATGGCGACGTACCGCTGCAGACGACGCAGACGTTGCAGGCGTTCCTGAGCTCCCATGCCGAGGCAGGCAACGCGGTGACCGTGATGACTGCGCAGCTCGACGACCCGTTCGGCTACGGCCGCATCGTGCGGGACGCTTCGGGCGCGGTGGTGGCGGTCGTGGAGGAGAAGGACGCGACGGACGAGCAGCGTGCCCTTCGCGAGATCAACAGTGGGATCTTGGCCTGCGATGCGGCAGTGCTGCGTGAGACCCTCGCGCAGGTCAAGGACGGCAACGCGGCCGGTGAGGTGTACCTGACCGATGTCGTCGGTCTGGCGCACCAGGCCGGACGTCAGGTTGGCGGCTATGTCGCCACCGACGTGTGGCAGACCGAAGGGGTCAACACGCGGGCACAGCTCGCCGGCCTGGGCCGCGTCCTCAACCAGCGCGTCCTCGATCACTGGATGACCGAAGGGGTCGAGGTGATCGACCTCGCGACGACGTGGGTCGACGTCACGGTCATCCTGGCAGCGGACGTGTCACTGCGACCCGGCGTCCAGCTGCACGGGGCGACCGTGGTCGAGTCCGGCGCGGTGATCGGCCCGGACACGACCCTCACCGACGTCCAGGTCGGCGCGGACGCGACGGTGGTGCGTACGCACGCCAGTGGCGCGGTGCTCGGAGCAGGCGCCACCATCGGCCCGTTCGCGTACCTGCGGCCGGGCACGGTGGTTGGTCGGCGCGGCAAGATCGGGGCGTTCGTGGAGACCAAGCAGGCCACGCTCGGCGACGGCGCGAAGGTGCCGCACCTGTCGTACGTCGGCGACGCCGAGATCGGCGAGGGCCGCAACATCGGAGCCGGCACGATCTTCGCCAACTACGACGGTGCCAACAAGCACCGCACCGAGGTAGGGGCTCACGTCAAGACAGGTTCCAACAACACGTTCGTCGCACCGGTCCGGATCGGCGACGGGGCGTCCACCGGAGGGGGAACCGTCGTACGCCGCGACGTCCCACCCGGCGCACTGGCGGTGAGTACCGGTCCGCAGCGCCATATCGACAGCTGGGTCCAGCGCAAACGCCCAGGTTCGCCCTCGGCACACGCCGCGGAGGCGGCTCAGCGGGCCGAAACCTCGAGCCGCGACGAGGGCGAGGACGCCGGGACAGCCGACTCGTCGCGCGACGGCGACCAGGAAGGCCCGTCGTGACCGGTCTGAAGAGGACCACCGAGAAGAACCTGATGCTGTTCTCGGGCCGAGCACACCCGCACCTGGCGCAGGAGGTCGCTGACCTGCTGGGCACCAAAGTCGTCCCTACGACGCACCGCGACTTCGCCAACAGCGAGATCTACGTGCGCTACGAGGAGTCCGTGCGCGGCTGTGACGCCTTCGTCATCCAGAGCCACACGGCCCCGATCAACGAGTGGATCATGGAGCACCTGATCATGGTCGACGCGCTGAAGCGTGCCTCGGCCAAGCGGATCACGGTCGTGCTGCCCTTCTACGGTTATGCCCGTCAGGACAAGAAGCACCTGGGCCGCGAGCCGATCTCAGCGCGACTGATGGCCGACTTCTTCAAGACGGCCGGGGCCGACCGGCTGATCACCGTGGATCTGCACACCGCCCAGATCCAGGGGTTCTTCGACGGGCCTGTGGATCATCTGGCCGCGCAGCCGGTGCTTGCCGACTACGTCGCGGACAAGTACGGCGGGCGCGACCTGACGATCGTGTCGCCCGACGCGGGGCGGATCAAGGTGGCCGAACACTGGTCCCTGCGGCTGGACGGTGCGCCGCTGGCCTTCATCCACAAGACCCGCGACGTGTCCTCGGCGAACCAGTCGCACGCCAACCGTGTGGTCGGCGACGTCAAGGACCGGGTCTGTGTGCTCGTCGACGACATGATCGACACCGCCGGCACGATCGTCAAGGCCGCCGATGCCATCTTGGCTGCCGGTGCCGAGGACGTGATCCTCGTCGCGACGCATGCGATCCTGTCCGACCAGGCCGTCGACAAGCTCAAGAACAGCCGCGCCTGTGAGGTCATCGTCACCAACACCTTGCCGGTCCCCGAGGAACGCCGCTTCGACAAGCTGACCACGCTCTCGATCGCTCCCCTGATCAGCCGCGCGATCCGCGAAGTCTTCGAGGACGGCTCCGTGACGAGTCTGTTCGATGGCCGAGCGCAGTGAGGCACCTGCTCTCCCGCACCGGACACCTCCCGTCCGCCGAATTCGCGGGTTGGCGGGTCCAAAACGGGGGACGGGAGGTGTCCGGTCGGGGTCCTGGGGGAGTCAACGCGGCGGATTTCTCCAGATCAGCGGGTACGGCTAAACTCGGGTGGTTGCCTCGGCGAGGGAGCGACGCAGGTCTTCGGCCCGCGACGCCATCCGGTTCGGACCGGACTCCGTGATCGACGCGGTTCTTCGACCAGCGCGCTCTGCGCCGAGCAGCCATCGACGTGCACTACCCCGATGTTCGACGTTGCTCTAGGAGTTTCCCCGTGTCTTCAGAGGTCAAGATCCAGGCCGAGTCCCGTACCGAGTTCGGCAAGGGCGCGGCCCGACGGATCCGCCGCGCCGACAAGGTGCCCGCCGTGCTCTACGGCCACGGCACCGACCCGGTGCACATCACGCTGCCCGGGCATGACCTGATGCTGGCACTGAAGACGGCGAACGCCCTGCTGTCGATCGAGCTCAACGGCGACAGCCAGCTCGCGCTGCCCAAGCAGGTGCAGCGCGACCCGATCAAGGGCTTCATCGAGCACGCCGACCTGATCTTGGTGCGACAGGGTGAGAAGGTCACCGTCGACGTCCCCGTGATCCTGATCGGCGAGGCCGCCCCGGAGACACTCGTCACGGTCGACCACAACGTGATCCCGCTCGAGGCAGAGGCGACGCACATCCCGTCCGCCGTCGAGGTCGACATCGAGGGCTGCGAGGTCGGCACCCAGATCCTCGCCAAGGACCTCAAGCTCCCCGCAGGCTCCACTTTGGCCCTCGACGAGGAGGCGCTGATCGTGAACTTCAGCGCCGCTCCGACCGCCGAGGACGTCGAGGCCGAGCTGGCCGAGGCCGAAGCCGAGGTGGGCATCGAGCACGACCTCTCCGACGAGGAGCTGGCTGCCAAGGCCGAGGGCGAGGGCGAGACCGCGGAGGGCGAGAGCACCGAGGGTTCGTCGGACGACAGCGACTCATCCTCCGACGAGTGACGCGACCGGAGGGGTCTTGGTGGGCGTCCTCCGATCGGTGACGCAACGATTGGCGCGAAGGCCGGGAACCCCCATGGCGTACGACGGTTGGGTTGTCGTCGGGCTGGGTAATCCTGGCCCGACGTACGAAGCGACTCGGCACAACGTCGGCTACCTGGTCGCCGACGAGCTCGCCAGCCGGATGGACAGCTCCTGGAAGTCGCACAAGTCCGTGCGCGCCTTGGCCGTCGAGGGGCGGCTGGCCGGGATGCCGGGTGTGCGGGCAGTCCTCGGGCGTGGTCGCTGCTACATGAACGAGTCGGGCGGACCTACGAACGCCTTGCTGTCCTTCTACAAGGCCTCGCCCGACCGGCTGGTCGTCGTCTACGACGAGCTCGACGTCCCGTACGGCGACCTGCGGGTCAAGTTCGGCGGTGGCGACAACGGCCACAACGGGCTGAAGTCGATCCGTGGCGCGCTCGGGACCGGGGACTACTACCGGGTGCGCGTCGGTATCGGCCGCCCGCCCGGCCGGCAGGCCCCGGCCGACTACGTGCTGAAGCCGTTTTCGTCGACCGAACGACGTGAGCTCGACCTGCACGTCAACCGTGCCGCCGACGCCGTCGAGTCGCTGATCACCGAAGGCCTGGAGAAGACCCAGAACGTCTTCAACCGCTGACCCCGGCTCTGCCCGACGGCCTGCGCCGGGTCGCGCGCCATCCGGCATACCAGTCCGGGGAAACCTTCCCCGACGATCTCTGCAAGGCAAGCCCTCACTGCCCAAGCCAGGTTTGCCTAGTTGACAAGCCAACCGGCTTGTTAACTAGGCAAACCACGACGGACGAGGGGGACACGGCGCTGGGAAACGGGGGCGTTTTGCGTGCAGCCCCAGGCACGGACGACAATCAGCACCGTGACCGAGACTCTCGACCTGCCCACGCCTCCTGATGATGTCGCCGCCGACGACCATGCGCTGTCCGCCTGGGCCGCCACGGTGGCCGGGGAACGTCTCGAGCAGCTACGCGGTGAGGGCCTTGAGGGCACGGCGCTCAAGGATGCCGGCGACGACCTGGGGCACCGGATCCTGATGCAGCTGCTCACGACGTACCGGCCCGACGACGCCATCCTGAGCGAGGAGGGCAGGGACGACAAGGCACGGCTGAAGAGCCCGCGGGTGTGGATCGTCGACCCGCTGGACGGCACCCGGGAGTACTCCGAGCCGCCTCGCGACGACTGGGCGATCCACGTCGCCCTGTGGGAGGACGGTGACCTGGTCGCCGGCGCTGTCGCCCAGCCCGGGATGTCCACGACCTTCAGCACGGCCGAGCCGCCCACGGTCCCGGAACGCACCAGCACCAAGCCCCGGATCGCGGTCAGCCGGACCCGCCCACCCGCCTTCGTCGCGGCCCTGGCCGAGCAGATCGATGCCGAGCTGGTCCCGATGGGGTCGGCCGGGGCCAAGGTGATCTCGGTGGCGCGGGACGTCACCGACGCCTACGTCCATGCCGGCGGGCAGTACGAGTGGGACAGCGCGGCTCCCGTGGTGGTCGCGCGATCGGCCGGCCTGCACACGAGCCGGGCGGACGGTGCGCCGCTGCGCTACAACCAGGACGACGTCTTGCTGCCCGATCTGCTGGTCTGCCGTCCCGAGCTCGCCGACGAGATCACTGGCTTCGTGCGCTCGTACTGGGCCGAGCACGGTCAAGACTAGTGACTTCGGTGGCTAAGCCCCGTGGCTGAAGAACCCTGGATCTTCGGCGTCCGGCGCCTACTCTTGGTGCGTGATCTCGGTACTCGTGACGCTGGCTGTCGCCCTCCCGCTGTTCGGCGCCATGGTGATCGTCACGCTGCGCGCATCCAAGGGCGACACCTACGCGCTGTTCGCACTCGGCCTGCTTGCCGTGGTCTGGCTGCGTGTGAACAAGTCCTTCGAAGGGCCAGTGGTCATCAGGCTCACCAGCGACCACGGACTGGTGGCCAGCGACTTAGTGGCAATCGTGCTGGTCCTGGCCGGCCTGCTCGGCTGGGCGCGGCACCGACGAGGGGCCGTGGCCGAAGTGGGTCAGCGGCAGGACTGAGGTCGTCATCGACACGCACCGCAGAGAAGGTCTGATGTCCCACACCGCCCCGACCGGCTCGTCGGCCGAACAGCCTGCGCCGCTGCACGCGTTGACCACCCTGGTCGCTCGTGAGCCGTCGGTCGCGGCCGCGCTCGACCAGGTCGGTCCCGGTGGCTCGGCCGCGCTCGACCTGACGGCGCCCGCGGCGCTGCGGCCGTTCCTGGCCGCCGCGTTGGCCGAGCGCACCGACACCGCACGCGGCGCACCGCCCGTGATCCTGGTCGTCACGGCCACAGCCCGCGAGACCGAGGAGGTCACCGCCGCCACCCGTAGCCTGCTCGGCGCGGACAGCGTCGTCAGCTACCCCGCCTGGGAGACGCTGCCGCATGAGCGGCTCTCACCGAGGTCCGATACCGTGGGGCGGCGGCTGGCGGTCCTGCGCCGGATGGTTCACCCGGGTGAGGACGGGACGACCAAGACCCCCGTCCGGGTCGTGGTCGCACCGATTCGTTCGGTCCTGCAGCCTCAGGTCAAGGGTCTGGCCGAGCTCGAGCCGGTCGCGCTGGCCGCTGGCGACGAGGTCGATCTGGACGACGTCGTACACCGGTTGGCCGCTGCGGCGTACCACCGCGTCGACATGGTCGAACGGCGCGGTGAGTTCGCAGTCCGGGGAGGCATCGTCGACGTCTTCCCGCCTACCGATGAGCACCCGGTCCGGGTGGAGTTCTGGGGAGACACGGTCGAGGAGCTCCGGTCGTTCTCCGTGGCCGACCAGCGCTCCCTGGACGAAGTGGCTGCGCTGTGGGCACCCCCGTGCCGTGAGCTGCTGCTGACCGAGTCGGTACGGTCCAAGGCGCGGGAGCTGGCCGATCGCCATCCCGAGCTGCACGAGATGCTCGACAAGCTGGCCGAGGGCCATGCGGTCGAGGGCATGGAGTCGCTGGCACCTGCTCTCGTCGAGGACATGGAGCTGCTGGTCGACCTGCTCCCGGACCGGTCGATGGTGCTGGTCTGCGACCCCGAACGGGTGCGTGCCCGCGCGCACGACCTGGTGGCGACCAGCCAGGAGTTCCTACAGGCCTCCTGGGCTGCCGCCGCCGGCGGCGGGCAGGCGCCGATCGACCTTGGCGCGGCGGCCTACCGCGGGCTCGGCGAGATCCGGACCCATGCGCTCGACGCGGGCACCGCGTGGTGGAGCATGAGCCCGTTCGGGCTGGACGCCGAGGCGGCACAGCTCGCGTCGTCGGGTCCTGTTCGAACCGAGACGGGCGAGCTCGTCGAGCTCGACGTCGACGTGACCGGCACGGTCGGCACCCGCAGCCTCGGCGTGACCGCTGTCGATGCCTACCGCGGGGACACCGTCGCCGCAGTCAGCGATATCGGGAGCTGGGTCAAGCTGGGGCAGCGCGTCGTCTTGGTGACCGAGGGGCACGGGCCCGGTCAACGGCTCGTCGAGGTCCTGACCGAGCACGACGTGGCCGCCCGTGCCGTGGAGAAGCTCGCCGATGAGGCGCCGGCCGGCGTGGT
>JBBSPA010000075.1:0-18671 GCA_038259225.1 Propionibacteriales bacterium | reverse complement strand
GGCGCGCCATCGCAACCGCAAGCCGAGTCTCCATCGCTACCACCTCACCGGACATGCACCAAACGGTGCACGCCCGCCGCTCAGATGTCAGCGATCCGCCGTCACATCCGTGTCAGGCATCAGATGGCACTCCACAGAGCGGGGAGGGGGTGAGTGGATCCTGACAAGTCAGGCGACGGCGGCGGGATCCATCCACAGGACCTCCCAGATGTGGCCGTCGGGGTCGCAGAAGCTTCGGCCGTACAGGTAGCCGTCGTCGATGACGTCCTGAGCCACCGTGCCTCCGGCAGCCAGGGCGGCGTCGGCGAGCGCGTCCACGCCCTGCCGGCTCGGCGCCGACAGGCACAAGATCGCCTCGGTCGTCTCCGTGGCGTCGGCGACCGCACGGGTCGTGAAGTCGGAGAACCGCGCCCGGCTCAGCAGCATCGCGAAGATCGTGTCACTGATGACGACGCAGGCACACGAGTCGTCGCTGAACCGGGGGTTGATCCGGTAGCCCAGCCTGCTGAAGAACCTCCCGGACGCGGCCACGTCCTTCACGGGCAGGTTGACGAAGATCATGGTGCGCTGGCTGGTTGGCTGGCTGCTCATCGGCGGTCCTCGGGGTCGGGGGCGGTGAGACGGAGTACGCCACAGATAGACCATGGGACGGCCCGGAAGTCACCGCCGTACCTCTGCTAGATTCAGCGGCGCAGTACAACTCCATACATGCTCAGCGTCAGGGGAAGCCGGTGTGAGACCGGCACTGTCCCGCAGCCGTGAATCGACGTCCACGTCGAAAGTCGGAATGCCTGTGCTGAGCGAGCGGCTCCATATCTGTCGAGGTCTGCAGGGTCGGAGTCCGGACATCGTCCGCGCATGCCATGACGACATCGCTCGTCGTCACCAGGAATCCGAAACCTGGGACCGCTCGTGAAAGGCATCTGACGATGTTGTCCTCCCATGTTCGATCCGCCGGCGCGCGCCCTGGCCGCGCTGTCGCCCTCATCGCGATCTTCCCTCTCTCGCTCGGACTCATCAGTCCTGCTCTCGCGTCCGCGCCATCCTCCGCAGCCTCCGCAGCCTCCGCGCCGGCCGCGTCCGACGCTCGACGCGCGTACGCCGCGGCCGGCTGGCAAGGCCGACAGCTCGACTCCGACGGGGCCATCCCCAGCGGCTTCGGGAACTACAAGGACTGGGGCTTGACCGTCGACACGGCCCTCGCGCTCGCCGCCGACGGGAGACACCCGAAGAAGCTCGCCACCGTCACGTCGGCGGTCAAGAAGCACTACTACGCCGACTACGCGACCTACCAGGGCACGGTCTCCGCCAACGCGATGAGCAAGACCCTCGTGCTCGCGAAGAGCCTGCATCGCAACGCCCGCGACTTCGGCGGCCACGACCTCCGCAGGATCGTGCTCAACCGGATGGCCGGATCCGGCGCTGGGGTGGAGCAGGGTCGGCTGCGCGACAAGACCACCACTGACCTGCCGACTGACTACAGCAACACGTTCGGTCAGGCGTACGGCGTGATCGGCCTGGCCCGCTCGGGAGGCGTCCCGATGAAGGCGGTCAGCTACCTGCTGCGCCAGCGCTGCTCCGACGGCTACTTCCGGATCTATCCCGTCGTCGGTGAGACGTGCGACCAGAGCGGCAGCGCGGCAGACGTCGACGCGACCGCGCTGGCCGTCCAGGCTCTGGTGACAGCACGCGACCACGGCGTCTCGCTGCCGGCCGGAGTGCTGTCGGGCTCGGTCGGCTGGCTGGTCACGGTGCAGAAGAGCAACGGATCCTTCGGTGGCGGCGTCGGCACCGAGGCGAGCAACACCAACAGCACCGGTCTGGCCGCCCAGGCGCTCGCCGCGACCAAGCGCTGGACACCGGCCAGCCTGGCACGCGCCTGGGTGCGGAAGCTCCAGATCACCACCTACAGAGCCGGCAAGGGCCCGGCAGCCAAGGATGTCGGAGCGATCGCCTACGACAAGGCGGCCTTGAAGGATGCCTTGGCCAACGGCCTCACATCCACGAGTCGAGGCCAGTTCCAGCGTGCGACGCCGCAGGCGTACTTCGCTCTCGACCGCGAGCCGCTCGGGAAGCTCTTGGCTCCGTGACACGCCGACCAACCGGAGCGGGGTGTGGTCGGGGCAGGTCGCGGGTCACCGGGACCTTCGCCGTTCTTGCGCTGACCGTCCTCCCCGTCCTGATGGCCGTGGGGTCGGTGCGGGGGACCGGCTCCACGGCGTACGCCGACGCGGCTCCGGCCACGGTAGGGACCCCGGGTTACTGCCGTGACGACACCGGAGTCACGGTCGTGGTGGACTTCAGCGACCTCGGCGGGGACATCGTGGTCCGGTGTGCCCCGGGGCCGGTCCGGGCCGGCTACACCGGAGTCGATGCGCTCAAAGGGGCCGGCTTCACGCCAACCGGGACGCAGCGCTGGGGGTTGGCCTTCGTGTGCCGGATCCAGGGGCGGCCGTCGGCGGGTGAGTCCCTCGACACCGACGGCAACCCGGATTACCACGAACGCTGCGTCGACACGCCGCCCGCATCGGCGTACTGGGGCTACTGGTACGCCGACAACGGCGGTGCCTGGACCTACAGCAGTGCGGGCCCCAAGAACCGCGATGCGATCGCAGGTGGCTTCGAGGGCTGGTCCTTCTCGCTGAATCATCCCTCGGGCGCCAACCCACGACCCGGGGTCACTCCGACCCGGCCGGCAACGAGCACGCCGACCTCCAGCAGCCCGAGCACCGGTCCGAGCCCTGGTCCGAGCACCACACCGACGGCACCGGCTCCGACTCGAGCACCCACAACCAGGACCGGGCCGGGCGGCGGCGTACCGGCGGGGGGTGGTCCCGAACCGAGCGTCTCCGGGGTTGGCCCAGCCTCAGGGCCGGGAGGCACCGGCGGTTCCGCGCAGTCGCCCGACCCCGGACCTGCCTCAGGTCGCGCCGACGGCCGGCCAGGGTCTCGGCACCGTGGCACCCGGCACGAGCCCACCGCGTCGACCGCGCCCATCGACCCGGTCGCGTCGGGCCAGACCGACGACGGGACCACAGTGACGGGGGACCTTCCCTCGGCGGACTCCGGGGACGGCTCCGGCGCTGGTTCGAGCCTGCGTACCTTCTGGGGGATCGGTCTGCTCGTGGCGCTCGGGCTTGGTGCAGGAGCAGCGGCATGGCGACGGTCGCGACAGACCTGAGAGTGCGCCGGATCAGGCTGCCGCGGGCGTTGCACCCGGTGGCCTGGTGGTTGTGGGCGCTCGGCCTGGCGGTCGCTGCCAGCCGGACCACGAACCCCTTGCTGCTCGGCGCCGTCATCGCAGTTGTCACCTGGGTGGTCGTGGCACGCCGGTCCGACGCTCCGTGGGCCAAGGCGTTCCGGCTCTATGCACTCGCCGCCGCGATCGTCGTCGCGATCCGGGTGTTCTTCCGGATCGTGTTCGGCGGCGACGAGGGTGACGTCGTCCTGATCCACCTGCCGTCGATCCCGTTGCCCAGCACTGCCTCCGGAATCTCCTTGTTCGGCGACGTCACGGCCGAATCGGTGCTCGGCGGGCTGTACGACGGGCTGCGTCTGGCCACGATGCTCATCTGTCTTGGTGCCGCCAACGCCTTGGCCAACCCGCGGCGGCTGCTCCGCTCGATGCCGCCGGCGCTGCACGAGGTGAGCACGGCGGTGGTCGTGGCGCTGTCGGTGTTCCCGCAGCTGGCCGAGAGCTTCGTCCGGGTACGCCGGGCGCGTCGGCTCCGGCCGGACCCGCGGGCTCGCGGTACTCGCGGTCTGAGGTCCACCGTGATCCCGGTGCTCGAGGACGCGTTGGACCGGTCGCTGATGCTCGCGGCTTCTATGGATGCGCGCGGTTACGGCCGCAGCACCGGCCGGTCGCCGGCGCGGTCACGTCTGGTCGGGAGCCTGATGGTGCTCGGCCTCGCCGGGATCTGCGTCGGCGTCTACGGCCTGCTCGACGGTACGACGCCGCGCGTGCTGTCGATGCCCATGCTCGCGGTCGGTCTGGCCGTCGGGGTGGCAGGCCTGATGCTGTCGGGAGCGGGAGTACGTCGAACGGCGTACCGCCCGGATCGGTGGCGTGCTCCCGAGCTCGTGGTGGCCGGGAGCGGCGTCCTGTGCGCGGGGCTGATCCTGGCCGCTACCCATGTCGCGGCCGCAAGCCTGGATCCGACGCTGTCCCCACTGGTCTGGCCGCAGCTCGCGCCGCTGCCGCTGCTGGCGATCTTCATAGGGTTGGTTCCCGCCTGGGCCGCGCCCGAGCCGGTCGGAGTGGACACCGCCGTGGTGCGGGCGGGCGAGGGCGTCGCATGATCACGTTCGAGGGCTACAGCTTCTGGTACCCCGGCGCCGCCGGGCCTGCGCTCCAGGATGTGTCGCTGCGGCTGGAGGAGGGCATGTTCGCGCTGGTCACGGGACCCACCGGGTCGGGCAAGTCGACGCTGCTCCGTGCCCTGAACGGGCTGGTTCCGCACTTCACCGGAGGTCACGTGGAGGGTCGGGTCGTGACCGGCGGTCTCGACCCGCGGTCGGCGGCCCCGCGAGACTTCGCCGGCACCGTCGGAGTGGTAGGCCAGGATCCGCTGGCCGGCTTCGTGACCGACACGGTGGAGGAGGAGCTGGCGTTCGGGCTCGAGCAGCTGGCCGTGCCGTCGGAGGTGATGCGTCGTCGGGTGGAGGACATGCTCGACGCGCTCGGGATCGCCGCTCTGCGTCGGCGGGCGCTGCGGACGCTGTCCGGCGGTGAGCAGCAGCGGGTGGCCATCGCGGCGGCGTTGGTGGCGGCGCCCTCGGTGCTCGTGCTGGACGAGCCGACGTCGGCTCTGGACCCTGCCGCCGCCGAGGACGTGCTCGGGGTGGTCCGTCGACTGGTCCATGACACGGGGATCACCGTGGTGGCCGCCGAGCACCGGCTCGAACGGATCGTGGAGTACGCGGACCGGCTGGTCCTGGTGCAGGATCACACCGTCCACCACGGCCCTCCCACCGAGCTGCTGCGCGGAGCTGCACTCGTCCCACCGGTCGTGGCCCTCGGGCGGTTGGCCGGCTGGGACCCACTGGTCCTGTCCGTGCGGGACGCTCGGCGCCGGGCCGGCGAGCTCCGCACGGAGTTGGCGTCCGTGTGGCGTACCGACTCCGAGCCGTCGGCCCACCCTCGTCAGGTAAGCCTCGAAGCGCGTGGCGTCGTGGTGCGCTTCGGCGCGCGCGAGGTCGTCCGCGGCGTGGACCTGGTCGCCGGCTCCGGAGAGGTCGTAGCGCTGATGGGCCGCAACGGGTCGGGCAAGTCATCCCTGCTGTGGGCCGTGCACGGCGCAGGTCCGATGGCGGCCGGGACGGTGGACGTGGCCGCCCGCTCACGACGGGCGCTGTCTCGACGCGAGTCGGCGAAACTCGTGTGCCTCGTACCGCAGCATGCGACGGATCTGCTGTTCCACGCGACGATCGACGCCGAGTGCCAGGCGGCTGACACGGCGGCCGACGTGGCTGCGGGGACGACCTGGGCGGCGTTCGCTGACCTGGCCGGGGTGAGCTCGGTCGACGTCGACCCGGTCGGCCATCCCCGCGACCTCTCCGAGGGCCAGCGGTTGGCCCTGGCGCTGGCCGTGCAGCTCGCCGCCGATCCTGCGGTGGTGCTGCTGGACGAGCCGACCCGGGGGCTGGACTACGCGGCCAAGGAGCGGCTGGCGACCGGCCTGCGCCGGCTGACGGGGGCGGGCAAGGCGGTGGTGCTGGCGACCCACGACGTGGAGTTCGTGGCAGGGCTGGCGGACCGGGTCGTCGTCCTGGCCGAGGGCGCTGTGGTCACTGACGCGGCGACGGCGGAGGCCCTGACGGGGTCGATGGTGTTCGCTCCTCAGGTGGCGAAGGTGTTGGCCCCACTGCCTTACCTCACCGTCACCGAGGTCGCACAGGGCTTGTCTGCGGTGGTGCGGGACGGCGTGCCGTCCGACGGCTCCTTGGAGGTGGCCGGTGGCTGAGCTGACCGACCACAGCGCCTGGCCGGGCGGGCGTGGGGCGGCTACGTCGGCCGTGGCGGTCGGACGGCGTACGGCCCTGGTCCTGGGACTGGCAACGGTGGCGGGACTGGTGATGTTCTGCTGGCCGCTGTTCGTCCGGGTGCCCGCCGACGAGCTGGGGCATACCAGCGATGCGCCGTTGCTGTTCGTGCTGGTGCTGCCGTTCGTGGTGGCCATCGTGCTCGCGTCGTTGACCGAAGGTGGGATGGACTCGAAGGCGCTGGCGATGCTGGGGGTGCTGTCGGCGGTGAACGCCGCCCTGCGTCCGCTGGGTGCGGGTGTGGCCGGGATCGAGACCATCTTCTTCCTGCTGGTGCTGGCCGGACGGGTCTTCGGGCCGGGCTTCGGGTTCGTGTTGGGCTGCACGTCGGTGTTCGCGTCGGCGTTGCTGACAGCGGGGGTAGGGCCGTGGCTGCCGTTCCAGATGGTGGCGTCGGCGTGGATCGGGCTCGGTGCGGGGCTGCTGCCTCGTCGCGTCGGCGGCCGGGCGGAGGTGGCGATGCTGGTCGGGTACGGCGTGCTGGTGGCGTACGGGTTCGGCTTCTTGATGAACCTGTGGTTCTGGCCGTACTCGCTCGGTGCAGGAACCGACCTCTCCTTCGTGGCGGGCGACCCGGTGCTCGACAACCTGCGCCGCTACGTCGTCTTCACCGTCACCACCTCGACCTTGGGCTGGGACACCGGCCGGGCGATCACCAACGCGGTTGCGATCCTCGCCCTCGGCCCGAGCGTGCTCGCCACTTTGCGCCGCGCGTCCCGCCGCGCCTCCTTCGGCGCTCCCACCCCCTTCGCCCCCTGACCGCGGCGACGGCCTCCGTGCGCTGCCCCTCCCGCCCGCTGGGGTTTGCCTAGTGAACTATTCGCCTGGCTTGTCAACTAGGCAAACCTCCCTTGCACAGTGAGGGTTTGCCTTGTGGAGTTGCCCCGGCGGCGTCGACGCGGGAGTACGTCGAGTTGGCCGCACCCTGCCGACGGTCCTGGCATTCCACGGTGATCCGGCATACCACCGCAGCGGATGCGTCACCGTGACCTCTGGTCGTCGATCCGCTTCGCCTTGCCCAGGGAGCGCTCCAGCGCGTGCGGTTCGGTCACGTCGGCAGCGACGGTGACACCGACGTTGTCCTTGACGAGACCGACAAGCTGCCCGGCCAGTCCAGCGCGTGCGGCGTCGGTGAGGCCGGCGTCGTGCGCCTCCACCCGGACCGTGAGCTCGTCCATCCGGCCGGGACGGGTGAGCACGCACAGGTAGTGAGGAGTCAGCCCGTGGACCTTGAGCAGCTGTTCCTCGATCTGGGTCGGGAACACGTTGACCCCGCGAACGATCATCATGTCGTCGGTGCGTCCGGTGACCTTTTCCATTCGCCGGTACGACGGACGGGCTGTCCCGGGAAGCAGCCGAGTCAGGTCACGGGTGCGGTAGCGGATCACCGGCATCGCCTGCTTGGTCAACGAGGTGAAGACCAGCTCACCCTCCTCGCCGTCTTCCAGCACGGCACCGCTGACCGGGTCGATGATCTCGGGATAGAAGTGGTCCTCCCAGATGTGCAGCCCGTCCTTGCTCTCCACGCATTCCTGCGAAACGCCCGGCCCCATCACCTCGCTCAAGCCGTAGATGTCGACGGCGTGCATGGCGCAGCGCTGCTCGATCTCGTGGCGCATCTCATCCGTCCACGGCTCGGCTCCGAAGATCCCGATCTCCAGCGACGAGGCCGCTGGGTCGATGCCTCGGCGTTCCATCTCGTCGACGATCGAGAGGAAGTATGACGGTGTCACCATGATGATGCGCGGCTGGAAGTCCGTGATCAGCTGGACCTGACGCTCGGTCATGCCGCCACTGATCGGCACGACGGTGCAGCCGAGTCGCTCCGCACCGTAGTGAGCCCCGAGGCCGCCCGTGAACAGGCCGTACCCGTAGGCGACGTGGAGCAGGTCGCCGCGCCGCCCGCCGGCTGCGCGGATCGACCGGGCCATCACGTCGGACCACATGTCGATGTCCTCGGCGGTGTAGCCGACCACGGTGGGGCGGCCCGTCGTCCCGCTCGACGCGTGCACCCGGACGACGTCGTTGCGAGGTACCGCGAACATGCCGAAGGGGTAGTTGTCGCGCAGATCGGCCTTGGTCGTGAACGGGAAGCGCGCCAGGTCGGACAGGTCGTTCAGATCATCCGGGTGTACGTCGGCAGCGTCGAACGCGGCGGTGTAGTGCGGGACGTGTGCGTAGACGCGGGACAGCGTGGCCCGGATCCGGCTGAGCTGACGCTGACGCAGCTCGTCGATCGAGAGCCGCTCGGCATCGTCCCACAGCTCTTCCGGTGTCGAGAGACCCTGCATCGATCGACCCCTTCGCGGTTGGTGGCGTACGCCGGAAGAACGCTACTCCGAGCACCTGCGTCAGTCTGCGAGCAGCTTGATGAGGAGCCGATCGAGCTGGCGACGCTCGGCGTCGGTGAGCCGTGCTGACACGGTCGAGGCCGCAGCGACACGCGCCGCGAGTCTCGTCCTCGCAGCTCGGCCCGCGCGGGTCAGGCTCAAGAGCTTGACCCGCCGGTCCCCCCCGCCCACCCGCTCGACGAGCCCGAGTCGCTCGAGCCGGTCCGCCAGACCGGTCACGTTCGAGGCATCACACGCCAGGTGGTCGGCGAGGTCGCGCATCGGCGAGGGCTGCTCGAGCCAGAGCAGACTGCGTGCCTGAAGGGGTGTGAGTCCGAGCTCGGCGGCGATGTCGGCGAAGTCAGACCTAGCGCGCTCCACCACCTCGAACAGCTGACGGGTCAGGTGGTGTGCCTCCCTCAAGGTGGCTCTTCCGGTCTCGTTTGCCATGAGGCCAATCTAGTTGACATTGTTAACCATTGACATCATCAAGCAAAACTGTTTGGGTTTCTCTATTCATTGATGAGATCAACTATCAAGGAGGCCAAGGATGATTCACGAGCTTCCAGGCCCGCCTGACGCGGAAGCCTCCACGCGGCTGTCCCTCGCAACGATGCACGTGTTCGCCAGGTCGGCCGGGTTGACCGGCTGCCGAGTCGCCCAGGCCGGATGGTGGAAGTCATGACCAGCAGGCGTGGACTGTCCGACCTCGAACGCAGCTTCTTGCTCGCGGCTCCGCGGTCGCTGGCTCGGATCGCGACAGTCGATGCCGACGGGATGCCGCACGTCGTACCTGCGGGGTGGGCGTACGCCGATGACGCGAACGAGCTCGTGCTCGGGGGCCGCGACGTGCCGGCGACCAGGCGGGCCGAGCACATCCGTGCGTCGGGGCGGGCAGCCGTCGTGATCGACGGTCTCGGTGAGGGCGGTGGGTGGCGGCCCTGGGCCCTGCTCGTGCGGGGATCGGCCCGTGTGGTCGACGACGAAGGCGTGATCCGAGTCGCGTTGGACCACGTCGCCTCGTGGGGCCTCGAGAACGCGGTCGGGTCGTCGCACGCCGGTGACGACTGACAGCTGCGACGGCAACCCGTCCCCACCCGTCCCCAGCCGTTCCGACGACAGGCGGCGATCCTCGGCGCGCGTATGGTCTTCCACCGCCTACGCGCTGATGGCGTTCAGGTGATGTCGACCAGCGCCCCACCGATGGTACGGCTGCGGCCGCGGAACTCCGCGATCACCGCACCGGCCGGGGAGTCCTTGGTGACCCGGATGTCGTAGATTCCGTTGCGTCCGAAGCGATGGCGTTCGGTCGCGGTCGCCACCAGCCGGTCATCCAGACGGGCGGGTGCCGCGAAGACGATGTCACAGGCCTGGGCCACGGCCCGCTCGTTGTGGGAGTTGCACGCGAACGCGAAGGCCGAGTCCGCGAGCGCGAAGATGAAGCCGCCGTGCGCGGTGCCGTGCCCGTTCGTCATGTCGTGGCGGATCGTCATGGTCAAGGTCGCCGCGCCCGGAGTCACGGCCTCCAGCGTCATCCCCAGCTGACGGGAAGCCTCGTCGTCCTTCCACATCACGTCCGCGCAGGCGTGCGCGAGCTCGTCAGGGGTCACAGCGGCTTCTCCAGCATCACGGTCTGGTGTCCGTCGGCCTGGGTCAGGTGGCCGACCTCGCGATAGCCGCGTGCGGTGTGGAAGGCCAGCGACTCGACGTTCGGCGGCTGGGAGTTGACCTCGCACACCATCCGCCCGTGCGGGGTGGCGTGCCGCTCCAGCTCGTCGTACAGCGCGCTGGCGACCCCGCGCCGTCGAAAGGACGTGGACACCGCGATCCGGTCCAGATAGAGGAAGTCGTCGAAGTGTCCAGAGTGCCAGCTGTAGTTGATCGACGTGTATGCCGATCGCGGGGTGTAGGCGACAGAGAAGGCGGCAACCTGGTCATCCAGCTCCACCACGAGGGCGAAGGTCGCCTGGGTCCGAAGCGTCACCAGGCCCGCCGCGTCAAGCGGGCTGAGCGCCCAGACGAACTCCTCGTTGAGCGCGAGCACGGCCTCCGCGTCGTCATCTCCGATCGGGCGGATGAGCATGGGGCACTCTCTCACGCGGTGTCACAAAGGCCCGGCCAGGTATCGCTGGAGGGTCGGCGCCACGGACCGGACCACGGAGTGCGGGTCGCGGGAGGCGAGCGGTTCGATGCCCACGACATAGCGCGCCATGGTGAGTCCGACGACCTGCGACATCACGAGGCCCGCCCGGTACTGCGCGTCGCCGGCACCGATGGCCTCGGCAAGGGGTTGCAGCACCTTCGCGGTGAGCAGCTCACGGATGGCCCTGGCTGCCTCGGGCTCTGAGGTTGCGGCCCGAACCAGGGCGAGGATCCGACCACGGCCCTCCGGCGCCTCCAGTGCCTCGACGATGAACTCGGCAAGCCGCGTTCCGATCTCATCCGGGTCACCGGCCAGGATGCGCGGCAGGACCTCGGCAGGCTCGAACGGCAGCTCGGTCACGGCCAGGAACAGATCGACCTTGGAGCCGTGGAAGTGGGAGACCAGAGCAGGGTCGACGCCGGCTTCCTGGGCGATGCTACGCACCGACGTGCGGTCGTACCCGCGCGCGGCGAACTGCTGGCGCGCGGCCGTCGCGATGGCCTCACGGGTCCCGCTCTGACCGGCCCGGCGGCCGGTATGAGGGTTGGACACCACGGCGTACCTCCAAGCCTTGACTTTGTTATTCAACGGGTGCAGAATTCATCAGGTACAGAATTCTCTTCTCAAAGGTTAGCGCGATGTCTCACCCCACCACCACCCCCCCCACCACCACCCCGACCACCCCCGAACTCTCCGCCCGTCGCCGGACCGCGATCCTTGCGGTCATCGCGCTGGCCCTGATGATGGTCGTCTCGGCCGTCAGCGGCCTGAACGTCGCCCTCCCGGATCTGGCGGTCGACACCGGGGCCACGCAGACCCAGATCACCTGGATCGTGGACGCGTACACACTGGTGTTCGCCGGACTGCTGCTCCCCGCCGGCGCTCTGGGGGACCGCTACGGACGCCGCGGGGTGCTGCTGCTCGGCCTGCTGGTCTTCGGATCCGCCGCCGCAGCGGCCATGTTCACCTCGTCGCCTGAGGTCCTCATCGGGCTGCGGACCGCGATGGGCCTCGGCGCGGCCTTCGTCATGCCGGTGACGCTGTCGATCATCACCACCTCCTTCCCAGAGCAGGAACGCGGTCGGGCGGTCGGCGTCTGGGTCGGTGTCGCCGGCGGTGGCGCGGTGATCGGGCTGTTCGGCTCAGGGATCTTGCTGGAGTACTTCGCCTGGAACTCGTTCTTCGCGCTCAACGTGACACTTGCCGCGCTCGCCGTCATCGGTACCCTCGCGGTGATCCCGACCTCGCGCGACGAGCACCCGCCGCGGCTCGATCCGTTGGGTGCGCTGTTGTCGCTGCTGGCCGTCGCCGGCGTCGTGTTCGCCGTGATCGAGGGACCGGACCAGGGCTGGACCTCGGTGGTCACCCTGGGGTCGTTCGCGCTGAGCGCCATCAGTGCGGTCGGCTTCGTCGTCTGGGAGCTCCGTACCGACCAACCGATGCTGGACCCCCGACTGTTCAGGCTGCGCGGCTTCTCGACCGGCACGGTCGCGTTGGTGGCGCAGTTCTTCGCCAGCTTCGGCCTGTTCTACATCATCTTGCAGTACCTGCAGTACGTGGCCGGACAATCGCCGCTGCAATCGGCGGTCTCGCTGCTGCCTCTGCCCCTGGTCCTGATCCCGCTCGCCCGCAACGCGCCACGGATCGCCGACCGCTTCGGCAACAACAAGGTGGTGGCCCTGGGACTGCTCTTCAGCGCAGCGGGGATGCTCGTGATGACCACGCTCTCGGTCGACTTGGTCTACTGGCACCTGGCGGTGGGTCTGGTGCTGTTCGGCGCCGGAATGGGTCTGGCCGGGACCCCGTCGACGAGTGCGATCACGGCCTCGCTGCCGCGGGAGAAGCAAGGCGTCGGTTCCGCCGTCAACGACACGTCCCGCGAGCTCGGGAGCGCTCTGGGCATCGCCATCTTGGGGACCATCCTGAACTCGCAGTACCGCAGCGGGATCGACGATGCCCGGCTCGGTCTTCCTACCCAGGCCATCGACGCCGCCCGTTCGTCGATCGCAGTCCTGCACGGAGGTTCCGACCGGCTCGCGCAGCTCGGCCCGTCGGGGCAGCGGCTGGTCGACGCCGCACAGCAGTCCTTCGTCGATGCGGCCGGTGCGGCGTTTGCAACGGCGGCGGGAATCCTGATTCTTGCGTCCGTCTACACGTTCCTACGAGGCCCGCGCGAGGCGCACGTCGAGACCGACGCGGACACTCCGGTCTCGGCCGACAAGAGCGCGCCCGACCTGGTGGACTCGCACTGAGGCGCGGCTGCTCTAATGTGACGCGATAGGCTCGCGAATGACGTACCACCGTCACAACGACGCCGATCGTGAGGGACCTCCGTGAGCAACGCCGCTGACTTCTTCGACAGCCACCGCAGCACACTCGACGCCGCCGTGGAGGCGACCCGTACCCGCGGCTACTACTCCGCGTATCCGGAGTCGCCGAGTCCGAAGGTGTACGGCGAGAGCGCGGCTGCCGACGGGGCCGCCGCCTTCGAGGGGTGGCTGGGCGGCGACTTCCCGCTGTCCACCCCGGGGGCGGAGGGGACCGTGTCGACGGAGAAGTCGCCGTTCGGCAAGCCGCTTGGCGTGGCGTACCCGCGGCTGACACCGGACGGCGTACCCACGTTGATGGAGGCTGCCGGCGCCGGACTGACGTCGTGGCGCGACGCCGGAATCGAAGCCCGGGTCGGTGTCGGGCTGGAGGTCTTGGCGCGGCTGCACGCCCGGGTCTTTGAGCTCGCGAACGCTGTCCAGCACACGTCCGGCCAGGCGTTCGTGATGGCGTTCCAGGCCGGTGGCGCCCATGCGTTGGACCGCGCCCTTGAAGCGATCGCCTACGCGTACGTCGAGATGACCCGCGTGCCGGAGACGGCCGTGTGGGAGAAACCGGGCCGGGACGCGCCGATCCGGATGGAGAAGACCTTTACCGTGGTGCCACGGGGGTTGGCGCTGGTCGTGGGGTGCAACACGTTCCCGACCTGGAACTCCTGGCCCGGGTTGTTCGCCTCGCTGGTCACAGGCAACCCGGTCATCGTCAAGCCACACCCAGGCGCGGTGCTGCCGCTTGCGATCACTGTGCAGGCATGTCAGGAGGTGCTCGCCGAGGCCGGCTTCCACCCGAACGTCGTGACGCTGGCGGCCGAGGACCCGGCCGACGGTGTCGCCGCGGTGCTGGCCGTCCGGCCGGAGGTCAAGCTGGTCGACTTTACCGGTGGCAACGCCTTCGGTGAGTGGCTGGAGGACAACGCACGGCAGGCCACGGTCTTCACCGAGAAGGCCGGCGTGAACACCGTCGTCATCGACTCGACCGACTCCTTCAAGGCGATGTGCTTCAACCTGGCCTTCTCGTTGGCGCTGTACACCGGTCAGATGTGCACAGCACCACAGAACCTGTACCTGCCCGCGGACGGGATCGAGACCGATGAGGGACACAAGTCGGTGGACGACGTGGTCACGGGCCTTGCCGGTGCCTTCGGCATGCTGGTCGGCGACGACGCGCGTGCGGTCGAGCTGCTCGGCGGGGTCGTCAACGCGGGCGTGCTCGAGCGGCTCGGCCAGGTCGGGTCGGCCGGCACCGTCGTGATCGAGTCGCGCGAGGTCAAGCACCCGTCCTTCGACGACGCGGTCGTGCGTACGCCGGCGGTGGTGGTGCTCGACGTGAACGATGACGCCAAGACCTACGAGACCGAGTGCTTCGGCCCGGTGGCCTACCTGATCAAGACGAGCTCCACGGCGGAGTCGATCGACACGTTCCGGCGTACGGTCATCGAGCACGGCGCCATGACGGCCGCGGTCTATGCGGCCAGCGTGGACGTGATCGCGTCGATGCGCTCGGCCGCGCTGGATGCCGGTGTGGCGTTGAGCGAGAACCTGACCGGCCAGGTCTTCGTCAACCAGTCCGCCGCGTTCAGCGACTTCCACGGCACCGGGGCCAACCCGGCCGCCAACGCGACGTACACCGACGGCGCCTACGTGGCCAGCCGCTTCCGCTTCGTCCAGTCCCGCCGCCACCTCTGACCCACGTGTCAGGGTGTACTCGCGGCATTGACGCGGCATTGACGCGGCATTGACGCCTACGCCACCTGACACGTGGGATTTATAGGGTGAGGTTGACGCCTGCGAGGATGCGGCGCGGGAGGTCGTGGCCGGCGGTGCCGTCGCCCTCGATCCGGATCGGCAGCGCGTCAGGGTCGCGCCGCCCCGCGCCGAGGATGGTGAACGCCTCGGTGTCCAGGGTGAAACGCAGCGTCGGGCGGTCCGGGCTCGGGTCGATCGCCCGGCCGCGGCCGTTCGCGTCCACCTCGACGGCGTACACCGCGGGCAGCGGTCCGGTGATGTCGAACGTCACCGTCGTGTCCGCCGGCGCATCGGCACGTTTGGCCACGACGTAGGGCAGCGCAGCCGCGAAGACCGCTTGGACATGCCCGGCAGCGACGGTGTCGAGATCACCAGGCCTACCCACAGCACGACGGATGTCCTGCTCATGTACCCAGATGTCGAGTGGCCGGTTGCGCAGCAGGGTCTGCCAGTTCCAGTCGATCCGTCCCGGCGTGATCGGCGGCGTGCCCAAGGGGTCGTCCAACGACTCGGCCGCCAGGATCGCCGTACGCCGTTCGACCGCGTCCTCGAACTCCGCCACGACTTCGTCGCGATCCCGGTCCCGTCGCGCCACCACGCCGCGCTCGGTGTAGATGCCGGCGCCGCTGCGGATGTGCGCCGCCTGCTTGTCGATCGTGACCCGCAACGGGTCGTCACCGGCGAGCTCGGCCTCCAGCGCCGCCGCGTGTGCCACCAGGTCGCCGACGCTCCACCCGACACAGTCCGTCGGCAGCCGCCACTCCTCGTCGCTGAGCGAGCGGGCCACGTCCGCGAAGTCCGCGCACGCCGAGCGCCATATGTCGACCAACCTCCGTAGCGCGTCCACGCGGGGAGCCTACGCTGGACCGCATGATCACCGCCGTGCACACGCTCATCTACTCCGACGATGCTCCGGCCACCCGCGCGTTCTTCCGCGACGTGCTGGGCTGGCCGTTCGCCGAGCACGCCGAGTCCGACCAGGGCTGGCTGATCTTCCAGACCGGGCCCAGCGAACTAGGTGTGCACCCCACGTCAGGAGCTCACGGTGGCAAGGACTGGACAGCGCCACGCCAGCACACCGTCTCCCTCATGTGCGACGACCTCGCGACCACCCGAGCCGAGCTGGAGGCGAAGGGTGCGACGTTCAGCGGGGACGTCGCCGACCGCGGCTACGGACTCGTCACCATGCTCCAGGTCCCGGGCACCGACGACATCCAGCTCTACCAGCCGAGCCATCCCACGGCGTACGACCTCTGACGGCTCGATCCGCCCCATCCGCGCCCGGACCGATGAGTTCGTGCGCGCCCGCGAGTCTCACCTCTTGTCCAGACCTGTGAGGGGAGACCGCCATGACCCGTCCCGTCGAGTACACCGACCTCGTCACCACCCACGTCGAGCAGCAGGTCGCCGCACCGCTGTCCGACGTCTGGGAGCTGGTCGTCTCCTGCCCGGAGCTGTGGCTCGGCGAATCGGTTCGCCTGGAGATGGACGGCTCGTACGCCGTCGACGGGTGCTTCGACAGCAACCACGCCTACGGCCGGATCGAGGAGGTCGCCCTGCTCGAACGTGTCGTCCTGACCTGGCACCCTGAGGCCTGGGACGACGCGGCGCTCGTCGAGGTTGCTCTCGTCGAGGCCGGGCCGGACGCCACGCGGGTCTGCGTCCATGTCGAGGACTTCCCCGATCACGTGTCCGTGGACGTGGTCGCACGGCACTGGCAGGGCGCCCTCGATCGGCTCGTCGTGGCATCGGCGCCGCACTCGCACGCGGCCTAGCCCAGCACCAGGTCCCGGTGCCTCCGCGAGATGCCGGCGTCCGGTGGCTGAATCCGGGATGAATGACGGGGATGGCGGCGTTCACTACCACCGTGACCTCTCTTCGCTCCAACGGGACGCGGCCTCGCGTGCGCGCTCCGGAGCTGCGCGGCCGGGGGTGGCTGAACACCGGCGGTGAGCCGCTGACGATCGCAAGCCTGCGCGGAGGCTTCACGCTGCTCGACTTCTGGACGTTCTGCTGCATCAACTGCCTGCATGTGCTCGACGAGCTTCGCGAGGTGGAGGAGAAGTACGCCGACGAGCTCGTCGTGGTCGGCGTCCATTCGCCGAAGTTCGAGCACGAGGCCGACCCTGAGGCGCTTGCCGCGGCCGTCGAACGTTACGACGTCCACCACCCGGTGCTCGACGACCCGGAGCTGATCACCTGGCAGGCGTACACCGCGCGCGCCTGGCCGACCTTGGTACTGGTCGACCCGGAGGGCTATGTCGTCGCGCAGTACGCGGGAGAGGGCCACGCCCACGCGATCGACGCCCTGCTGGCCGAGCTCGTCGAGCACCATCGCGCGCGCGGCACCCTGCAGCCCGGCAACGCGCACTACGTCGCACCCGCCGTCCAGGATTCCGAGCTCCGCTTCCCGGCGAAGGCGATCTCCCTTGCAGACAACGGGTTTCTGGTCGCCGATGCAGGTCATCACAGCCTGGTCGAGCTCGCACCCGACGCCGAGACCGTCGTACGCCGGATCGGTTCAGGGGGTCGTGGCCTCGAGGACGGTGGGCCGGACCGGGCCAGGTTCAGTGAGCCCAACGGCCTGTGCCTCCTCCCCGAAGACGTCGCGGTGGCGGTCGGCTACGACGTCGTTGTGGCCGACACCGTCAACCACGCATTGCGTGGTGTGCAGCTGTCCACAGGACAGGTCATCACCGTTGCCGGCAGCGGGCGACAGTGGATGCAAGACGACACGACCAACGCGCTGTCCTCCCCGTGGGACGTCGCCTGGTGGCAAGGGCGGGTCTGGGTCGCGATGGCCGGGATCCACCAGCTCTGGACGTTCGACCCCGTCAGTGGCGACGTCGACGTCGCCGCGGGAACCGGGAACGAAGGCCTCGTCGACGGCCCGGCCGACGAGGCCTGGCTCGCCCAGCCCTCCGGACTCGCACCCGACGATGACCGCCTGTGGATCGCCGACGCCGAGGTCTCTGCGCTGCGCTGGATCGACGCCGACGGGGTGCACACCGCGGTCGGTCGGGGACTCTTCGACTTCGGCTTCCGCGACGGCAAGGCGGACGAGGCGCTCCTCCAGCACCCGATGGGCGTCGTCGTTCTCCCGGACGGCTCCATCGCCATCGCCGACACCTACAATCACGCGGTGCGCCGCTACGACCCGGCAACCACCGAGGTCACCACCGTAGCCACCGACCTGCGGGAGGTGTCCGGTCTGGTGAGCACCGGCGCCGGCCTGGTGGCTGTGGAGTCTGCGTCCCACCGCCTGAGCCTGGCGTCGATATCCACTGTGATCCCTGCCTCCGGGCTGGCATCCACAACGTCTCGGCCGACCCTTGACATCGCAGCCGGTGAGCTCGTGCTCGACGTGGCCTTCACGCCTCCGGCTGGCCAGAAGCTCGACGACCGCTTCGGCTCGAGCAGCAGCCTGGTGGTGGAGTCCACGCCGCCTGGCCTCCTCGCCGGGGGTGCGGGACGGCAGACCGGCCTGACTCGCCTCCTGAGCATCGACGCCGATGCCGGTGACGGGATCCTGCATGTCGCCGCCCGCGCGGCCTCGTGTGATGCAGTTCAGGGCGAGGGGGCAGCGTGCCGGATGCACCAGCAGGACTGGGGTGTGCCCGTCCGGATCACCCCCGACGGCGTACGACGGCTGGAGCTCACGCTTGGTGCCGCCACGACACGCGACCGGTCCAGCACATGACGATGGGCTCGTCCACGCCAGCTACGCCACCGAGGCCGCCCAGGCCACCCACGCCCCCACCCGGCGTCTCGCTTCGCCGCGCCGACCCCGCCGACGCGACGGCGATCCGCGACCTGGCCCGCGCGGCCTACGCGCACTACGTCGAGCGGGTCGGCCGCGAGCCCGGTCCGATGACCGACAACTACGAGGACCGCGTCGCCGAGGACGAGTGCTGGATGGCGACCGAGACCGGCGAGACCGGCGAGACCGAGCAGGCGCAGTCCAGCCAGGACCGACTCGTCGGCTATCTCGTGCTCCGACTCGAACCGGATCATCTGCTGCTCGACAACGTGGCCGTCGCCCCTGATCGTCAGGGCAAAGGGATCGGCGCGTTCTTGCTG
>JBBSPA010000074.1:0-18822 GCA_038259225.1 Propionibacteriales bacterium | reverse complement strand
TCCGCCCTCCGATCCGGCCCTTCACCGATTCGCGGTCCGAGCGAGTGTGTGTCGAGCTCGGCAACATCGCGTACTCGGCCGTCACCCACCCCAGTCCGCTGTCCTTGCGCCACCGGGGTACGCCGGTCGAGGCGCTGGCCGCGCACAGCACCCGGGTCTTGCCGAACTCGACCAGCACCGAACCGGCGGCATGGTCCAGCCAGTGGCGGCTGATCGTGATCGGGCGGAGTTCGTCGGCGGCGCGGCCGTCAGCTCGGGTCATGCCCGTGACGATATCGCCGCAGTCTCGAGGCACCGACCGACGGCCCTGGAGGACAAGATCGATGTCGGACCGTCGGAAGTTCCTGGCTCGCGACGATGATGATGGTGTGAGCACTCACGAACCAGCTCCGGGAGCTGCCGAGGCTGCGCTGTTGGCGGCCTATGACCGCAGCCTGCCCGCGGTCTACGGCTACCTGCTCACGCGGTGTGGGGACACGCCGGTAGCGGAGGACCTGACGGCGGAGACGTTCTTGGCGGCGGTTGCCGCCGTACGCGGCCCGACCCCTCCCGACGTCACGGTTCGCTGGCTGATCGGGGTCGCCCGGCACAAGCTCGCCGATCACTGGCGTGGCGAGGGCCGCGAACGGAATCGGCTCGCGGCGGTGGTGCAGCAGCCGGGTCACCCCGCGACGCAGGTGGACGACGACCCGTGGGACGCCGAGCTCGACCGGCTGGCCGCCAGCCAGACCATGCACCAGATCGCGCCGCAGCATCGGTTGGTCCTGACCCTCCACTACGTCGACGACCTCCCCGTATCTGAGGTCGCCGACCTGATCGGTAGGTCGGTGCACGCCACCGAGGGCTTGCTCGTCCGGGCCCGTCAGTCGTTTCGCCGTCACTACGCGCGGGACATGTCAGAGGAAGGAGGCGACCGGTGAACTCACACAGCCACGATCCGTGGTCGGAGCTGGCCACACCCCTCGTGCCGGTCGCGCCGTCTCCCGCCTTCGCCGCGCGGCTCCGCTCGACGCTGGAGCGCGCGCTGCGGCTACCTACAGGAGTCACCATGTCCGACCTTGCCGACGCCACCGATCCCCAGGAAGGCCGACGACCGGCAGCGATCCCCTATCTGGCCGTGCAGGGCGCTCGCGAAGCGATCGCGTGGTACGAACGCGTCTTCGGGGCACGGGTTCTCGGCGACCCGATCGTGATGCCGGACGGGCGAATCGGGCACAGCGAGCTGGAGATCGGTAATGGCGTCATCTATCTCTCCGAAGCCCACCCGGAGCTCGGCGTCGTCGCACCGACGCCAGGCGAGACCACGGTCAGCCTGATGTTGGCCGTCGACGACGCTGACCGCGTGTCGATGGTGGTCGAGGCCGAGGGAGGCCGCCGCGACCGCGAGCCGTACGACGGCTACGGGCAACGCAATGCCTGGGTCGTCGACCCGTTCGGCCACCGGTGGGGCCTGTCGAGTCCACTTCGATAGCAGGCGGTGCGCGAGTACGTCCCTCGGCGGCTGCTCGCGCTTCTCACATCGCGCGGGTCACGGTGATCGTGGTGTTGGTGCAACCCGAGGAGATGTTCTGTAGGGCTGACTTCTCGCCGGAGTCAATCGTAAGACGCCAGCGGATCTTCACCGCGACCCACTCGCGGAGGTAACGACACCTGTCGTAGGTCGGCATCCACTGGGCCGGGTCCTGGTCGCCCTTGGACTGGTTGACGGTGTCGGTCACGCCGACGAGCGTGCGGTAGTCCCCGAGGTCGTTGGCGTAGGACTGGCGCTGTGCTGCCGTCCAGGCCGAAGCGCCGGAGTCCCAGGCCTCGGCGAGTGGGACCATGTGGTCGATGTCGATCCGGCCGGCATCGGTCCACGAGACGCGGTCGTAGTAGGAGAACCAGCGGCCTCCGGTCAGCGAGCAACCGGGCCCGACCGTGACCTTGTCATCCGCTTCGGCGATCAGGACCTCTTTGCGGGTGTCACAGCCGTCACCGTCGGCGTCGACCCAGTGCTTGAACTTGGTGCGCACGTAGCCGGTCCGGTCCTCGGTGGCGACCGGCAGGCCGCTGATCGCGGTCTGGAGCGGGGCGGAGTACGTCTCGGTGGCGTACGCGGACGAAACGGCTGGCCCGGCTGCAACGAGCAGACCGGTGAGCACCCCGGCCATGGCGGCGGGGATCAGGCGAACGGCGAAGCGAGGCATCAGAACTCCTGTCGGTGCGGAACAAGAGCGGGGAATGCAGCGGGTGATACCTCACGCACCTTTCCGTGAACTGCGGGAAGGTGCACCCCTCCATCGGCGTGTCGACCGGAACTTTCCCGCAATTCGCGGGGGTGGGGAGGCCCAGGGTGAAGAGGGTGGAGAGGGCGGGGTGGGACGCTCAGATCTCGTACGCCGTGCCGACGCCGGCCAGTGAGACCGGGCCACCGAAGTGCGGGGCAGCCTCCGCAAGCACTTCCTCGGGGTCGTGCCACGGTGGGATGTGCGTGAGCAAGAGCCGCCCCACACCCGCTCTCTCGGCGGCCTCCGCGGCCTCACGGCCGGTCAGGTGGAGGTTCGGCGGGTTGTCGTCGGCGGTCTCGACGAACGACGCCTCCGCCAGCATCAGGTCGCAGCCCTTGGCGATCTCGTCCAGCGACGAACACGGGCCAGTGTCGCCGGTGTACAGCAGTGCGCGCCCCTGGTGCGTGACCCGGATGGCGTACGCCGGCACCGGGTGGTCGACCAGCGCCACATCAAGCGTGAACGGGCCGACCTCGAACGACGACTCGGGGTAGCTGACGAACGTGAACTGCTCGGTCATGCCAGGCGTCTCCGGCAGGTCGTACGCCCGAGCCATCCGCGCGGCTGTCCCCGGGGGTCCGAACACGGGAAGCCGCGGCTGCGGCCCGGACGGGTGATATCGCCGCACCACGTAGTACCCGCACAGGTCGAGGCAGTGGTCGGCATGCAGGTGCGACAGCGCGATGGCGTCGATCTGGTCCAGTTCGACGTGCTGCTGCAAGGCTCCGAGCGCGCCACTTCCCAGGTCGAGGAGCAACCGGAACGTCCGACCGTCGTACGGCGCCTCGACCAGGTAGCACGAGGCGGCCGACGCTGGTCCGGGGAAGGAGCCGGAGCAGCCGATCACCGTCAGCCTCATACACCCACCCAGGCGAACTGGTCGACCAGGTCGAGCTCCGGCCCGAGGAACCGTCGGCCGATCTCACGGAAGTCGCTCGGGCGGCCGGTCGTGAGGAAGTGGTGCTGCGGGTCGGGCAGCGCCGGGTCGCGCTCGAGGCCGTCGCGGACGAGCAGGGCGTAGACGTCCTTCGCGGTCTCCTCGGCGCTGGAGACCAGCGTCACGTCGTCGCCGAGAACGAAGGAGATCACGCCGGTGAGCAACGGGTAGTGCGTGCAGCCCAGGATCAGCGTGTCCACACCGTGCGACACGAGCGGGTCGAGGTAGCGGTGCGCCACGTCGATAAGTTCTGGTCCACTGGTCACACCGGCCTCGACGAACTCCACGAACCTCGGACAGGCCCGCGTCGTCAGTTCGACCTGCGGCGCGGCGGCGAACGCGTCGTCATACGCAAGCGACTGCTTCGTCGCCTCGGTGCAGATCACCCCGACCTGGCCGGTCTTGGTGGCGGCGACCGCCCGGCGGGTGGCCGGGAAGATCACCTCGACCACCGGGATCGGGTAACGCTCGCGGGCGTCGCGCAGCATCGCCGCACTGGCCGAGTTGCACGCGATGACCAGGGCCTTGACTCCACGGTCGACGAGGTGGTCGAGACACTCGAGGGCGTACTCGCGGACCTCGCCGATCGGCTTGGGCCCGTACGGTTGGCGCGCCGTGTCGCCGAGGTACAGCACCGGCTCGTGCGGCAGCTGGTCGATCACCGCACGTGCGACGGTCAGGCCGCCGAAGCCGGAGTCGAAGATGCCGATAGGAGCGTCCGCCACGGTTGCGAGCGTACGGCCATCGGCAGGGTCCGCGCGCCCGACTGCGAGGGAGAACACATGTGTCGCGCGGCTCTCCGCCTCCTCGGAGCTACGTCCTGCAGCGTGGCTGCCCCGGCGACCCAGGCGCAGGACGTCGTACGGCGTACGGGGTGGTCAGGCGATCTCTTGCACGTGCTCGTCGAACGGCAACGTCGGCTGTGGCGGCCCGTGCGCCGGGTCGACTCCGTCGAACATCGAGCTGATCGACTCCCCGGCGTGGACACGCGAGATCGCCTCGGCGAACAGTCCGGCCACCGAGCGGATCTTCAGCTCCGGCCACCCGCTGGGCGCCGGGACGGTGTCGGTGGTGACGACCTCACTGACCATGGGGTGGTCGCGCAGCCGATCGACGGCCTTGCCGACGAAGAGCCCGTGGGTCGTGGCGATCGCCGCCTCGGTGCAGCCGAGGTCTCGCAGCTTGTCCAGCAGCTCGATGATGGAGCCACCAGTCGCGATCTCGTCGTCGAGGACGATCACCCGTTTGTTCGCGACGTCACCGACGATCGCGTCGATCACGACCGTGTCGTCGGCGAGGCGTTGCTTGCTGCCCGCGGCCACCGGAAGACCGAGCAACCGGGCGAACTGGGTCGCGGTCTTGGCGTTGCCGAGGTCCGGCGAGACGACGACGGTGTCGGACAGGTCGCCGCCGCGGAAGTGCTCGGCCAGTATGCCCAAGGCGGTCAGGTGGTCGACCGGGACGGAGAAGAAGCCGTGGACCTGGGGGGCGTGCAGCGTCATCGTCAGTACCCGGTCAACACCTGCCGTACCCAGCATGTCGGCCACCAGCCGGCCACCGAGGGAGATACGGGACGCATCCTTCTTGTCCGAGCGCGCGTAGGCGTAATGCGGGATGACGGCGGTGATCTGCGCTGCCGAGGCGCCCTTAGCGGCGTCGATCATCAGCAGGAGCTCCATCAGGTGCTCCTGGGTCGGCGGCACCAGTGGCTGGATCAGGTAGACGTCTCGCTGCCGGCAGTTGGCCTGGAGCTGCACCTGCAGGCAGTCGTTGCTGAACCGCTTGATCTCGACCGGGGACGGCCGAACGTTGAGCGACTGGCAGATGGCCCGAGCGAGCTGACGATGGGCACTACCACTGAAGACGACGATTTCACGCACGACTTGGCCTCGAGGGGTCTGGTGTCCTGGGGTCGTGCTCAGCGTACCTCCCCCGGCTGAGTACGGCTCGGCCGCCGGCTTCGCCTCGAGGTTTGGGGAACTCTGCGAGGCGCCCAGCCACGGGGAACCTCCCCAAACCGCTTTAGGCGCCGGCCGGGCCCGGGGTGTGGGGAACATTCCGCGGGCCAGACGCTGCACGACCTTCCCCAAACCTGGGGGGACCCGGGTCAACCGGCCAGCCGGTACGCCGTCATCCGCGCGGCGATGTCGCAGGCGTCCCCGCACCCGACCGGCCATCCCGGCCAGCCACGGGCCCGCAAGACGGACGCGACCAGGGCTGCGGTGTCACAGGCCAGCTCAGTCACGTCGACGTAGCCGTTCCTGATCGTGCAGCGCCCGCGCGAGGCCGAGACGAGGTCACGACGCCGGTCACGGGCACGTCCCGCGGCCTCGTCGTGGCCAAGCCGGCCATCCAGCTCGAGCACGACGCCCCAGTCGTCGTACTCGGCGTCGCGCCACACCCTGCTGCCCATCAGCCAACCCGCGGCCTGGCGGCGCGGTGCCGGCAACCGGTGAGCGCGCTCGACACGGTCCAGATAGCTGAGCTCCAGGAACGAGTGCGCTCCCGAGGCGATGTCGTCCAGAACCGACCAGAGGGCCTTGCGCGACGCAAGCTTCGGAAGGTCGACCAGCGCATCGCGAAGCCGGTCGGGGGTGGTGAGCCGTTGAGCGCATACGTCGGCCAGCAAGCCGAAGCCGTCGACCAGGCGGCGCCCCGACGCGGCATGCAGCGCGGCGTCCTCGAGGCGAAGCACCCTCGGCACCCGGGCTGGATGAACGAACTCGTCGAGTCGACGGCGGCGCTTGAGCTCGACTCCCGGCGGTACCGTGACACGCCGCTCGTGATCGACCCGCACTTGGACGATCGGGTCAGGCTCCGCCAGGACGAACCCATACACGCGTAGCGCCGTGAAATCGCCGAGCGCCGCACCCTCCCCGGCCCACAGCAGGGCAGCCCAGACCCGCGAGTCCTCGGAAAGCGAACCAGTGAAGAGCGCGAAGACGCCGCGGTAGACGCGCTGCCACCGCTGGGCACGCAGGTTGGCCAGGATCGAAGCGTCGGTGACTCCGTGCCGGGCGAGCTGACCTCGCGACACGACCTCCCCCTGTGCCTGGGCCAGGGCGGCCAGCGAGACCGGGACACGTAGACGCATCCGAGCAGGTTGACCGGATCGGACGCGGGACCTGCCCGGCCGGACCGAGGTTGTGGACGGCGTCCAGGTTGAGTGACCACGGTGGACAGCGAGTCGACGCTCCGACGGGCGACGCCGGCCGCCCAAGTTTGGGGAGATCCGTCAGGGCTCTAGCCAAGCCAAGCGTCCCCAAACCTCGAAGCGGGCCAGGCAAAGCTTCCCCAAACCTCGAAGCGGGCCAGGCAGAGCTAGGCCCAGAGCTGGCCTTCGAGCCGCTCCTCGGCCTCGTCGAGACTGCCCTCGTAGGCGCCGGTCGACAGGTACTTCCAGCCGCCGTCACACACGACGAAGGCGATGTCGGCCGGCTGCTCGGCCTTCACGCACTTCGCCGCCTGGGCCAACGCGGCGTGCAGGATGGCCCCGGTCGAGATGCCGGCGAAGATGCCCTCGGACTCCAGCAGCTCACGGGTACGCCGAACGGCATCTCGAGGCCCGACCGAGAAGCGCGCATCGATCAGGGTCTCGTCGTAGAGCTCGGGCACAAAGCCCTCGTCGAGGTTGCGCAGCCCGTAGACGAGCTCGCCGTACCTCGGTTCCGCCGCGATGATCCGGACGTCCGGCTTCGCCTCCCGGAAGAACCGCCCGATGCCCATCAACGTCCCCGTGGTTCCCAGCCCAGCGACGACGTGCGTAACCGTCGGCAGGTCGGCGAGGATCTCCGGGCCGGTCCCGTCATAGTGCGCGAGTGCGTTGGCGGGGTTGCCGTACTGGTAGAGCATCACCCAGTCCGGGTGCTCCTCGGCGATTCCCTTCGCCACCCGCACGGCCTCGTTGGAGCCACCCGCAGCCGGTGAGTCGATGATCTCCGCGCCCCACATCGCCAGCAGCTGCCGTCGCTCGACGGAGGTGTTCTCCGGCATCACGCACACCATCCGGTAGCCACGCAGCTTCGCCACCATCGCCAACGAGATCCCGGTGTTGCCCGACGTCGGCTCCAAGATCGTGCAGCCTGGCGTCAGCCGGCCGTCCTTCTCGGCCTCGAGCAGCATCCGCGATGCAGCGCGGTCCTTGATCGACCCGGTCGGGTTCTGGTCCTCCAGCTTCGCCCACAGCCGTACGTCGGCCGACGGGGACAGCGTCGGCAGACCCACCAGCGGCGTACCGCCGACGGAGTCGAGCAACGAGCTGTAGAGCATCGGGTTCGGCGTCAGCCGCCGGCGACCGCGGGCAGGATCACCACGCTGTCTCCGTCGCCGACCGCCGCCGTCAGACCGCCGATGAAGCGGACGTCCTCGTCGTTGACGTAGACGTTGATGAAGCGGCGCAGGTCGCCCTCCTCGATCAACCGGTCCTTGATCCCGGGGTGGTCGGACTCGACGCTGTCGATGACCTCAGCGAGCGTGTCGCCGCTGCCGTCGACCGCTTTCGCTCCCCCGGTGTAGTTCCGCAGGATCGTGGGACTTCGCACTTCGACTGCCATGGTTCAGGTGACCTCGACTTCTTCTTCGGTGACGACTCCCTCAACAATCCTGAACGACCGAAATTCCACCGGCCCCTCGTCGCCGCCGCACTCGCGGGTCGAGACGAGCACGTAATGGGCTTCCGGCTCGGCGGCCAGGTCGATGTCTGTGCGTGACGGGTAGGCCTCGGTCGCGGTGTGGGAGTGATAGATCACACTCGGTACCTCGTCGCGGTCGTCGAGGTCTCGCCACACCTTGAGCTGCTCGGTGGCGTCGAACTGGAAGAACGTGGGCGACCTGGCGGCGTTCGTCATCGGCACGATGCGTCTCGGCTCGTCGACGCCGTCCGCACCGGCCACGATGCCGCATGCCTCGTCGGGGTGGTCGCGTCGCGCGTGCGCCAGGATCGCGTCGTACACGTCTTGCCCCAGTTTCAGCACCTCACCAGCCTAGGTGGGCCGGTGAGCTCAGCCGCCCGCCTTGGTCGCGCGTCCAGATGGCGAGACAGGCAGCGTCAGCGGGCCACGGCTCGTGGTCGCGTTCCGGCGCCGGGTCGCGCCGGAGGTACCCGTGGTAGAGCGTCTCTGCCTTCTCGCGGTAGAGCCGAGACCCGAAGGCCATCGACTCCCGCACGGCGGCTGCCCGGCTCTCAACCATGCTGTTCGTGGCCGTGGCGCACGAGCGGCTCCACCGCGGCTGCCAGGGCGAGCAGCCCTTCGTCCCGGCCCCTGCGCCCGACGAGCTGAAGGCCCAGCGGGAGTCCGGCGTCGGTCCGGCCGCTGGGAAGAGCGATCGCCGGCAGTCCGGCGTACGTCCAGGGCAACGCCATCGCGGGGTCGCCGGTCGTCTCGATCCCGACCGGTGCGACGCCGATTGCCCCCGGCGTCATCACCGCCGTGACGTCAAGGGCGGCGAGCCGTTCGTCGGTCTCCTTCCGGAAGCGGGCCAGGTGATCCAGGGACGCGCCGTAGACCTCGGGCCCGATCCGACGACCTTCCTCGATCGCCTCGACCGTCTCGTCCCGGTAGTGGTCACGGTTCGCGTCGAACCACGCCGCGTGTACCCGGGCGAGCTCGAACCGGTTGATCACGAGGTTGTGCTCCAGCACCTTGTCGAGGTCGGGCAACAGCTCGGACTCGACGACGTCCCACCCCAACTGGGCCAGCTGTGCGCGGGCGGCCGCGAAGTGTTCGAGCGCGTCGGCGTCCGCCTGGTCGAGATAGTCACCGACCGGCACCGCGAGACGTCGCACGTACTCGTCCGGCACCGGCCCCCAGCTGTCCCACATCGTCGCCACCGCCGCGCGCACCGTCGCGACGTCACGGGCGAAGACGCCGGGGGTGTCGAAGCTGGCTGAGTGCGCCACGATGCCCTGGATCGACGCGCGACCGTGAGTCGGCTTGACACCGACGATCCCGCAGAACGCCGCAGGTCGGATCACCGACCCGATGGTCTGCGTCCCGGTCGCAAGATCGGCGGTGCCACAGGCGACCGCTGCCGCCGAGCCGCTGCTCGAGCCGCCGGGGGTCCGCGTCAGGTCGTGCGGGTTGCGGGTACGTCCGGGCGCCTTTGAAGCGAACTCCGCGGTCACCGTCTTGCCCACCACCAGCGCGCCCGCCGCCCGGAGCCGGGTCACCACCGCGGCCTGGTCGCCGGCGAAGACCGCCGGGTCGACCCGCGAGCCGGCTCGGGTGACCCAGCCCTCGACGTGCATCACGTCCTTGACCGCGAGCGGCGTACCGAACAGCGCGGGCCGTTTGTCCGGAGCCGGCCACCGGGCGAGCAGAGCGTCGGCCTGAGCGTGCAGGAGGGTACGCCGTTCGGGCTCCTCGACGTAGGCGAGCAGGTCCGGCTCCGTCTGCTCGATCCGGTCGCAGAGCCGGTCGACGGCCTCGTGCAGCCCACGTCGTTCGTCGGACATCCGCCTGCTCAGGCCTTCGCGGCGTCGAGCAGGGACTCGAGCAGGTAGCTGAGCCACTGGTAGATCTCGTAGACGGGCAGCTTCTCGTCGTCGGGCGCCAGCGACTGCCAGTACGTGTCGTCGTTGGCGGTCACGTCGAGCCGCTCGGCGAGAGTCAGCCGCAGATCGGTCAGGCAGCGGAGCCAGGAGCGCACCTGCTCCTTGTCGATCTCGAACTCCAGGTCCTCGGTCGGCACGTCGTCGAGGCCCCCGAGGTTGTCCAGCACGACGGTGGCGTCGCGCACCTTGCCGTCGCGCAGGGTGCGTTCGGTCAGCCGGCGGAACTCGGCGGCAAACTCCGGATCGTCGCGGTGAGCGTCCGGGAGCAGGCGACGCAGCGCTGGGTCGTCGGGGATGTCACGCGGACCGTCGATCGCCACCATCGCCTCGAGCGGGTCGTCGCTGCGTGTTGACTCACCGTCGCTGAGAAGCTCGATCAGCTGCCGCGTCAGGTTGGCCAGCAACCCTGCTGCGTAAGGGGGCAGCTCGACGTACACCCCTCCCCTGCGGCGACTGCGGAACTCGCTCACCGTTCGGCTCTCGCCGCGAGCCCCGGGGTGCTCATGCCTGGTCGCTCTTCTGCAGGGTGGCCCACAGCCCGTAGGAGTGCATGGCCTGCACGTCGCGCTCCATCTCCTCGCGCGACCCGGTGGAGACGACCGCCTTTCCCTCGGTGTGCACCTGCATCATCAGCTTCTGCGCCTTGCCCTTGGTGTAGTGGAAGTACTCGACGAAGACGAACGCGACATAGGACATCAGGTTGACCGGGTCGTCCCAGACCATGGTGATCCACGGAGGGTCGAGCATCACGACCTCGTCGACGTCAGGACGTTCGACGGTGGTCGACTCCGGGGTGGCGGTCACCACACCATTGTTCCAGAAGGGGTCACTACGCTTGCGGGCATGCATCGGACCGGGCTGCTCACCGACCACTACGAGCTCACGATGGTGCAGGCCGCCCTGAAGTCCGGGACGGCTCACCGCAGAAGCGTCTTCGAGCTGTTCGGACGCCGGCTGCCGGCCGGACGCCGCTACGGAGTGGTCGCCGGCACCGGTCGCGCGCTGGAGGCCTTGGAATCGTTTCGGTTCGGCGACGACGATCTCCGTTTCCTGGGCGAGCGCGAGGTCGTCAACGCCGAGACCCTGGACTGGCTGGCCGACTACCGGTTCGCCGGCGACATCTGGGGGTACGGCGAGGGCGACGCGTACTTTCCCGGCAGCCCGCTGCTGGTCGTCGAGTCGACGTTCGCCGAGGCAGTCGTGCTGGAGACTCTGCTGTTGTCGATCCTCAACCATGACAGCGCGGTGGCGTCGGCCGCCTCCCGGATGTCCGGCGCCGCCGAGGGCCGGCCCTGCATCGAGATGGGCTCGCGGCGTACGCACGAGTGGGCGGCGGTCGGAGCGGCCCGAGCGGCGTACATCAGCGGCTTCTCCGCGACCTCGAACGTGCAGGCCGGGCTGGACTACGCCGTCCCGACGACCGGCACGGCGGCGCACTCGTTCACACTGCTCCATGACACCGAGCGGGACGCCTTCGCAGCCCAGGTCGCCTCGCTGGGCACCGGGACGACCCTGCTCGTCGACACCTACGACGTTCGCGAGGCGGTGCGGACCGCCGTCGACGTGGCGGGCCCGGAGCTCGGTGCCGTGCGACTCGACTCCGGGGACCTCGGAGTGCTGGCTCGGCAGGTACGCCGCCAGCTCGATGACCTCGGGGCCACCAAGACCCGGATCATCGTCACCAGCGACCTCGACGAGTACGCGATCGCCGGACTAGCGGCCGCACCGGTCGACGGGTACGGCGTCGGCACGTCTTTGGTGACCGGGTCCGGTCATCCCACCAGCGGCTTCGTCTACAAGCTGGTGGCCCGGGCTGACTCACCCGACGACACCGAGCTGAGGTCGGTGGCCAAGAAGAGCACCGACAAGATCTCCGTCGGCGGCCGCAAGTGGGCGCTGCGTCGGCGCTCTCCGGCCGGTACGGCAGAGGCCGAGGTAATCGGGATCGGACAGCCGCCCACCGACGACGGTGACGACCGGCAATTGCTGCGCCCGCTGGTGAGGGAGGGCGAGATCGTCGGCCGCGAGTCGCTCGACGCGGCTCGGGAGCGCCATGCCAAGGCCGTCGCCGAGCTGCCGCTGGACGCCCGGAAGCTCTCTCGCGGCGAGCCCGCGATCCCGACGGAGTACCTCGGGCGGCGGGACTGACGGGGTGGCAGGGCCGCTAGCCTGGGTGGCGTGAAGCGGGCACTGATCGTCGTGGACGTCCAGAACGACTTCTGCGAAGGAGGCAGCCTGGCCGTGTCCGGCGGCGCCGAGGCCGCCTTCCGCATCAACGGGTTGATCCATGCCTGGCACGAGGCCGCCGAGCAGGACCGGGACTACGCCGTCGTCGTGGCCACACGCGACCACCACATCGATCCCGGCGACCACTTCTCCGACGACCCCGACTTCGTGGAATCGTGGCCGGTGCACTGCGTCGTCGGTACCGACGGCGCAGCCTTCCATCCGAACCTGGACCCCCAGCCGTTCGACGCGGTCTTCCTCAAGGGAGAACACCAAGCGGCATACTCCGGCTTCGAGGGCACGGCGTCAGACGGCTCCGACCTCGCCGGCTGGCTGAGACGTCACCAGGTTGACCAGGTGGACGTGTGCGGCATCGCCACCGACTACTGCGTCCGAGCGACCGCGCTCGACGCCCAGCAGGCGGGCTTCTCGACCCGGGTGCTGACCGACTATGTCGCCGGCGTGGCGGCTGAGACAACCGAGGCGGCCCTGACGCAGATGCGAGCTGCCGGGGTCCAGCCCGTCTGACTCCTTCGCCCTTTCCCGCCCAATTGCGGGGAAGGGCAGGGGACGCACGGCGTGTCGACCTAAGCTTTCCCGCAATTCGCGGGGGGTTGGGGCTGGGCTGGGTTGGGGCTACGAACTAGGGCAACATCCACTCCAGGACGTTGGTCTGTAGGTAGACGAGCAGGCACATCGCTACGAGGAACAGCAGGCTCCAGCCGACGACCTTGCGGAAGATGTCGCCCTCCCGGCCGGTCATCCCGACCGCGGCGGCCGCGATGGCAAGGTTCTGCGGGCTGATCATCTTGCCCAGCACACCGCCGGAGGAGTTGGCCGCCGCCATCAGGGCAGGGTCGAGCCCGGCCTGGCCCGCCGCGGTCACCTGGAGGGCCCCGAACAACGAGTTGGACGACGTGTCGGACCCGGTCACGGCCACTCCCAGCCAGCCGAGCACCGGAGACAGCAGGGCGAATCCCGATCCCGCGGTGGCCAGCCAGTTGCCGAGCGCGCCGGTCTGCCCGGAGTTGTTCATCACGTAGGCGAGCGCCAGTACGGCCATCACGGTGACGATCGCCGGCGCGAGCTGACGGTACGTGTCGGCGTACGCCTTGACCGCCTTGCTACCGGAGATTCCGATGATCGGGATGGTGACCAGACCCGCGATGATCGTCAGGGTGCCAGCTGCACCGAGCCAGTTGAACGTGTAGTCCGAGGGCGGCGCACCGCCGGCCGTGACGAGGTCGAGACCCGGCCACTGGAAGAGGTAGGTGAACGGCTCCTTCGCCAGGGCGTCCTTCAAGGCCGGGATCTGCACGAGGCTGAAGATCGCGATGATGACCAGGTACGGCGCGTACGCCTTCGCCACCTCGGCGGGGGTGTCGACGACGGTCTCGCTGGAGGTGGCCGTTTCGGTACCCGGACGGTTCCCGGTCCCCCGCGCAGCCACGCCTCCGGACGGCGCAGACGGGGATCCGCCGGACGACGCGGACGACCTGGACGACGCTGCCGAGGACGGTCGGCGGCCCGGAGCGTCCTCCTCGGCACCGGTCTCGACGTACGACTCGGTGGGGTGCCAGACACGCAGCAGCACGACAACGGCCAACGCGCTCACCAAGGCGGCGACGATGTCGGTCAGCTGGACCGAGAAGTAGGTTGCGGTGAGCCACTGCGCGATCGCGAAGGCCACGCCGCACACGAGAGCGGGCAGCCAGGTCTGCTTCAGGCCACGTTTGCCGTCGATGATGAAGACCAGAGCGAGCGGCACGAACAGTGCCAGCACGGGTGTCTGGTGTCCCACCAGCGCACCGAGCTTGTCCTCGGTGAAAGCGCCGGACTGACTGGGGTCTGCGGCTCCGGTCGTCACCGCCGACAGCGTGACGATCGGAGTCGCCAAGGCTCCGAACGCGACCGGCGCAGTGTTCGCGACCAGGGCGAGCGTCGCCGCCTTGAGCGGCCGGAAACCCAACGCGATCAGCATCACGCTGCTGATCGCGACCGGCGTGCCGAACCCGGCGAGCGCTTCCATCAGCGCACCGAAGCAGAACGCGATGATGATGGCCTGTACGCGCATGTCGTCGCTGACCCGCGCGAACGAGCGACGGAGCACGTCGAAGTGCCCCGTCGCTACCGTCATGTTGTAGACCCAGATCGCGTTGATGACGATCCACATGATCGGGAAGAACCCGAACGCGGCGCCCCATGAGCCGACCACGAGCGCCTGGTCGACCGGCATGTCGAAGCCCACGATCGCGATGACGAGAGCGACCAGCAAGGCGGCGACGCCGGAGATCCACGCGGTGATGCGCAAGGCACCGAGCAGCACGAACAACGTGGCCAGCGGCAACGCGGCCACCAGCGCTGACGCGGTCAGAGAACCCCCGATCGCCTCGAAATCTGGCTGGTACGTGGCGGAGTACACGAGAGACATGACGACCGGCTCCTTGGGTGCGGTGAGCAAGGGTGCTTTCGCACGTTAGCGGGGTCTGGGTCGTTCTGCCACAGGCCGAAGAGGCAGTCCCCTCGGTGTCGTCGCTCAGGTCCAGGTCTCGGCCAGCTTGGCGACTGTCTTCCAGTCACGCGCAGTTCCCACGGTGCCGAGAATCTTCTCCATCCGCGCGTTGGTGAGCTTCGGCCGCTCCGATCCGAGCCACAGGTGGACCTCGCGCCCGACCACCTGGGCCCGTTCGTCGGGCTGGTCCCACTCCTCGAGCTGCGCCACCGAGGACGCCGCCGGCTTGTCCCGCAGGAACGACACGTAGTGGCGTGGGCTACCGGGCAACGGGCTGGTCAACGAATGGCCCACGTCGTACACCTGCGTCAGCTGCCTGGGCGTGCGGACCATCGTGGGTACGTCGAAACCGAGCCACCCGGCCAGCACCTTCTCGATCTCCTGCTCCGCCTTGGCAGCGCTGCGTACGCTGTGCGTCAGCCGGACGTTCCCGCTGGCGATGTAGGTCGAGACGGCCGTGAAGCCGTTGGCCTCGAGCTGCTCGCGCAGTGCTGCCATCTTGACCTGCCGACCCCCGACGTTGACGGCCCGCAGGAACGCCACGAAGCTCGCCATCAGCGGAGGCCGTCCGACGGATCGGCCGATTGATCAGCGGTCATGCTCGTCGGCTTGCTCCGTCACCGGCAGCGCCGCCAGCGGCTGCAGGGTGAACACCTTCCCAGGGTTGAGGATGGACAGCGGGTCGAGCGCCTTCTTGATGTCGCGGTGCACCTGGATCGAGAGCTCCCCGAGCTCACGCTCGAGCAGCTGCATCTTCAGCACGCCGACCCCATGCTCCCCGGTGATCGTGCCGCCGAGGTCGAGGGAGATCTCCATGATGTCGTCGAACGCCTGCTGGGCCTTCTTGACCTGCTCAGCGTCTTGACCGTCGAACACGACCGTCGGATGGAAGTTGCCGTCGCCGGCATGCCCGACGATGCCGATCGTCAGACCACAGTCCGCGGACACCTGCTCGACCCGGGCGACCAGGTCGGCCAACCGGGTCCGGGGCACGCAGACGTCGTCGATCATCGTGGTGCCGAGCTTCTCCATCGCGGTCAGCACCTGCCGGCGTCCGGCGAGCAACAGCTCGCCTTCGGCGGGGTCGTCGGCCACGGCGATCTCGATCGCCCCGGCCTGCTCGAGCACCTTCGCCATGGTCGCGACCTCAGCCGCACCCAGGTCGCCCCCGGCGTCGGACTGTGCCAGGACCAACGCGCCCGCGTCCGGCGCGATGCCCATGTTGAAGGCTTCGTTGACCGCTTGGAGGCTGACCTTGTCCATGAACTCCAGCAGCGACGGCGTGACGCCGCACTGCACCACCTGCGACACGCCCTCGGCCGCGGTGGCGGCCGAGTCGTAGACGGCGGCCACCGTCAGGGGACGCTCGGTCTCTGGTCGCAACATCAACGTGATCTCGGTGATCACGCCGAGCGTCCCTTCACTCCCGACGAACAGCCTGGTCAGGTCGTAGCCCGCGACGCCCTTGACCGTACGCCGTCCGGTTCGTAGCACCTGACCGTCTGCCAGCACGACCTCGAGCCCGAGCACGTAGTCGGTCGTGACGCCGTACTTGACGCAGCACAGTCCGCCGGAGTTGGTCGAGACGTTGCCGCCGATCGAGCAGAACTCCCAGCTCGACGGGTCCGGCGGGTAGAACAGGCCGGCCTCAGCGACCCGGTGCGACAAGTCGGCGTTGAAGATGCCGGGTTGGGTGACGACCAGCCGGTTACCGACGTCGATCTCCAGGACCTCGCGCATCTTCTCCAGGCTGAGCAGGATGCAGCCGTCCAACGCATTGGCGGCGCCGGAGAGCCCGCTGCGGGCGCCCTGCGGGACGACGGGAACGCGATGCTCGCTCGCCACGCGCATCACGTGCTGGACATCGGCGGTGCTGCGCGCGTGGACGAGCGCGAGAGCCTTGCCTGCCGGGCAGTACATGGCCCGGTCGATGCTGTAGGACTCGAGCACGTCAGCGTCCACGATCACCGACTTCTCGGGAAGTCCACGCTCGAGAGCGTCCACGACCACCGATGGCTGGGACGGGTTGACCGGTTCTGCGCTCATCTCTTCACCTTACGACTGATCGCTTCCCTCGACCGAACACCTCCCGTCCCACGTTTTCGGCCCTACCGGGCCCGAAAGCGTGGGACGGGAGGTGTCTGGTGGCCTGAGGGAGTGGCGTGGATCACGTGAAAGGACTAGGTTGGCCGATTGTTTGGGTGCTTTGTGTCCATCCCCGCCTGTCACTCCAGGAGGATCGATGTCTGCAGATCGTCACCGGCTCCCCACGGGAACCCTCGTCACTGCCGGAGTCCTGCTCGCCATCCCCGTACTCGCGTTGATGATCGTCCCGATCTACGCCAGCGAGGATCCGCACCTGTGGGGCTTCCCGTTCTTCTACTGGTACCAGGTCCTCTGGGTCTTCCTCGCCTCGGCGTTCACCTACTCCGCGTTCCGGGTGATCGAGAAGGCACGGGGAGGTGAGGGCCGATGACCCGCACGGTTGCTCCCGACCAGACGCTGCTGGCGGCCAACGTCGACGGCGTCGCCCTGAGCGTACTGATCTTCTTCTTCGTCGTCGTGACGGCGGGCGGGTTCTACGCCGCTCGGTGGCGACGCCCGACGTCGATGGAGTCGCTCGACGAGTGGGGCCTGGGCGGGCGTGGTTTCGGCACTATCATCACGTGGTTCCTGCTCGGCGGTGACCTCTACACGGCGTACACCTTCGTCGCCGTGCCGGCGGCGATGTACGCCACCGGTGCGATCAGCGGCTTCTTCGCCGTCCCCTACACGATCATCGTCTACCCGCTGATCTTCATCTTCATGCCGCGGCTGTGGTCCGTCGCGCACGCGAAGGGTTACGTGACGCCCGCCGACTTCATCCGCGGACGCTACGACTCACGAAGCCTGTCCCTGGCAGTGGCCGTCACGGGCATCCTCGCGACCATGCCCTACATCGCCTTGCAGCTGGTCGGTATCGAGGCAGTGCTCGACACGATCGGGCTCGGCGCCGAGGGCAGCTGGTTCATCAGAGACCTGCCGCTGTTCATCGCCTTCGCTGTGCTCGCGGCGTTCACGTACTCGTCGGGCCTGCGGGCTCCGGCTCTGATCGCGTTCGTCAAGGACACCTTGATCTACCTGGTGATCGTCGTCGCGATCATCTGGGTCGGTGTCCACCTCGGGTTCGGAGAAGTATTCACCGCTGCCAAGGAGAAGATGGCGACCACGAACCCGGACACGGGAGCACCCACAGGCACGTTCGTGCCGAGCTCCGGTGGGCCGGTCGGCTACTGGGCGTACGCCTCGCTGGCCCTGGGTTCGGCGCTTGCCTTGTTCATGTACCCGCACTCGATCACGGCCGTGCTGTCCGGCAAGAACCGCAACACGATCCGGCGCAACGCCGCGATCCTGCCGGCATACTCGCTGCTGCTCGGCCTGCTCGCGCTGCTCGGCTTCGCGGCCATCGCCGCCGGTACGAAGGTGATCGGGGAGGACGGTCTGCCCAACGCGCAGCTGGCGGTGCCGCACCTGTTCGAGGACAACTTCCCCAGCTGGTTCGCGGGAGTCGCGTACTCCGCGATCGCGATCGGGGCGCTCGTCCCGTCGGCCATCATGTCGATCGCGGCGGCGAACCTCTTCACCCGCAACATCTACAAGGAGTTCCTCAAGAAGGACGCCACTCACGCGCAAGAAGCACAGGCGTCGAAGATCATGTCGCTGGTCGTGAAGTTCGGGGCGTTGCTGTTCGTGCTCGCGCTGGACAAGCAGAACGCGATCAACATGCAGCTGCTCGGAGGCGTCTGGATCCTCCAGACGTTCCTGGCGATCGTGGCCGGCCTCTACACGCGGTGGTTCCACAAGTACGCGCTGCTGGCCGGGTGGGCGGTCGGCATGGCGTACGGGACGATCATCTCCTACCAGCAGTCGAGCCCGGCCACCCAGCACTTCGGCAGCTCGCTCGCGGAGATCCCCGGAAGCGACACGAAGGTGTACGTCGCGCTGACCGCACTGGTGCTCAACGTGATCGTGTCGGTCGTGCTGACAGTGATCCTGAGAGGGCTCAAGACACCGGCCGGGACCGATCACACGACGCCGGCCGACTACTACGCCGACGCCGGGGTCGCGCTACCGAAAGCCGGCGAATTTCTTGGGGATGGACCGGTCCCAGCGGCGGAGCCACGGGACCGGGCTCAATAGACCACCTGCCGGTCGGCGGAGCCGCGGATGGACCGGTCCCAGCGGCGGAGCCGCGGATGGACCGGTCCCAGCGGCGGAGCCGCGGGACCGGGCTCAATAGACCACCGGCCATTTGGTGGTCGAGCTCGTCGAGACCTTGATCTCGACG
>JBBSPA010000073.1:0-19312 GCA_038259225.1 Propionibacteriales bacterium | reverse complement strand
ATTCCCGCGAATTGCGGGAACGTACAGGTCTGGACCGGCGTGTCGACCTGTACTTTCCCGCAATTCGCGGAAAGGGGGCGGGTCAGGGGGTCAACGGGGCGAGGCCGTTGGCGTCCCGGATCACCTCGACGAAACGCGCCATGATCTCGGTCAGCCCGAAGTCCTTGGGCGTGAATACCGCGGCCACACCATCCGCGAGCAGCATCCTCGCGTCCGAGGCCGGAATGATTCCGCCGACCACGACGGGGACGTCGTCCAACCCGTACGCGCGCAGGCCCTCGACGATCGTTGGGACCAGCTCCATGTGTGAGCCGGACAGGATCGAGATGCCGACTAGGTCGACATCCTCCTCGACCGCGGCCGCGATGATCTCGTCCGGAGTCAACCGGATCCCCTGGTAGACGACCTCGAAGCCGGCGTCTCGGGCGCGGACCGCGATCTGCTCGGCACCGTTGCTGTGCCCGTCCAGACCAGGCTTGGCGACCAGCAGCCGTAGCCGTCCGCCCAGGTCGTCGCCCGTACGCCGTACGGCGTCTCTCACGGCGGCCAGCTCGTCTCCGGCCTCGGCAGTCCCGACGGCCCCGGCCACCCCGGTCGGAGCGCGGAACTCACCGAAGACATCGCGCAGCGCGCCGGCCCATTCGCCGGTCGTGACCCCGGCCCGGGCGGCCGAGAGGGTCGCATCCATCAGGTTGGCCTCGGTCTTGGCCTCGGCGCGAAGCCGCTCGAGAGCCTGCTGTGCCACGTCCTCGTCACGGGCACTGCGCCATGCCTGGGTGGAGGCGACCGCCGCCGCTTCAGCCTTCGGGTCCGCCGCCTGGACGGCAGCGTCGAGGTCGGCGGTCAGCGGCGACGGCTCGGTCTCGACGAAGGCGTTCACTCCGATCACCTGCTCGGCACCGGACTCGATCCTGGCTCGCCGCTGCGCGTGGGAGGCCACCAGCTGCTGCTTCATGTAGCCGGACTCGATCGCGGCCACGGCGCCGCCCATCGCCTGGATCCGGTCCACCTCCGCCTGAGCGCTTTCGATCAGCGCGGCGACCTTGGCCTCGATGACGTGGGAGCCCTCGAAGATGTCGTCGTACTCGAGCAGATCGGACTCGAAGGCCAAGACCTGCTGGAGGCGCAATGACCACTGCTGGTCCCACGGGCGAGGCAGACCGAGAGCCTCGTTCCACGCGGGCAGCTGCACGGCTCGGGCCCGGGCGTCCTTCGACAACGTCACGCCGAGCATCTCGAGCACGATGCGCTGCACGTTGTTCTCCGGCTGCGCCTCCGTGAGCCCGAGCGAGTTGACCTGGACGCCGTACCGGAACCGTCGCTGCTTCTCGTCCTGGACGCCGTAACGCTGCAGCGTGAGCTGGTCCCACATCCGGGTGAACGCACGCATCTTGCACAGCTCCTCGACGAAGCGCACACCCGCGTTGACGAAGAACGACATCCGGGCGACCACGTCGCCGAATCGTTCAGGCCCGACCTGGCCGGAGTCGCGGACCGCATCGAGGACAGCGACCGCAGTGCACATCGAGAACGCCAGCTCCTGAGTCGGCGTCGCTCCTGCCTCCTGCAGGTGGTAGCTGCAGATGTTGATCGGGTTCCACTTGGGCATCCCGCCGACCGTGTAGGCGATCAGGTCGGTGGTGAGCCGCAGGGAGTGCTCCGGCGGGAAGACGTACGTGCCGCGGGACAGGTACTCCTTGATGATGTCGTTCTGCGTGGTCCCCGTGAGCTCCGTGGCGTCGGCTCGCTGCTCCTCCGCGACGACCTGGTAGAGCGCCAGCAGCCACATCGCGGTGGCGTTGATGGTCATCGACGTGTTCATCTCGGCCAGCGGGATGTCAGCGAACAGGCTGCGCATCTCACCTAGGTGCGGGATCGGGACACCGACCTTGCCGACCTCGCCGCGGGCGAGCGGCGAGTCGGGGTCGTAGCCGGTCTGGGTCGGCAGGTCGAACGCCACCGACAGGCCGGTCTGACCCTTGGCCAAGTTGCCGCGGTACAACGTGTTGGAGTCCTTGGCCGAGCTGTGGCCGGCATACGTCCGCATCACCCAGGGGCGGTCCCGCCGCGCTCCGGCTTCCTGCTGGGGTGTCTGGGGTGTCTGGGGGGTCGGGCGCCTACTGTCCGACCTGCTCAGCGGCGTCTCCTGCTCGGGCATGCTCTGAGAGTACGGCGGGGCGACCCGCCGGTAACCCCCGTGAGACCAGTGTCACGCGCGGCACCGTCTCGGCTCGCGGCTGACCCGGCAGCCGTTGCACCGGGCTCTAGGCGGTGAGGCTCAGGTGACGCCGCTCCAGGCGCAGGATCCGGTTCAGCCGGGTGACCGCGAGCACCCGGCGGATCTCGTCGGAGCAGTGCCGCAGCACGAGTCGCTGGCCGGCCCGCTCCGCCCGCAGGTGCGCGGCGGTGAGCATGCCGAGACCGGCGGCGTCGATGATCTCCAGACCTGCCATGTCGATGACGATGACGGCTGGCGCGTCCGTGGCGGACTCCAGCACCTCGTTGAGCGCGCTGCGTACCTGCGCGACGTTGCGTCCGTCCAGATGTGAGCCGATCCTGACCAGACGCGTGGTGGTCGAACTGACGACCATGTCCCCTCCCCCGGGTGTTCCCTTCAACTGCCTGCATGAACAGTCACTGGTTATGACGTCCTGAGTACCCCCAAGGTTGCCGCTGACGTCGAAACTGTCCACCGAATTTGCGTGTCGGTTGAGTAACGATGCCGCGTCGGGTGTGGCGGAGGGGTCTCGTTGCGTCCTGCCAGCTGCTCAGGAGCAGGTCGCCCGCTGCCTGATACGTACCGGGAAAGCTGGTGACGTCCGTGGATACCGGACGTGCCAGGAGGTGGCCCTAGCGCGGGGCCATCCGAAGTGCGCCGTCCATCCGGATCACCTCGCCGTTGAGGTAGTCGTGCTCGGCGATCATCAGCGCCAGAGCGGCGTACTCCTCAGGACGCCCGAGCCGCTTCGGGAACGGCACGCCCTCGGCCAGGGTGGCGCGGAACTCGTCGTTGACCCCGGCCAGCATCGGGGTGTCGATGATGCCCGGCGCGATGGTCGCGACCCGGATCCCGAAGCTGGCGAGGTCACGCGCAGCGCTCAGGGTCAGCCCGACGACGCCACCTTTCGATGCCGCGTAGGCGATCTGACCCACCTGGCCGTCGAAGGCGGCGATCGAGGCGGTGTTGACGATCACGCCGCGCTGGCCGGTCTCGTCCGGGTCCGTCTTCGTGATCGCCTCGGCGCCCAGCCGCAGCACGTTGAACGTGCCCACCAGGTTGACGTCGATGACCTTCCGGAACAGCGCGAGGTCGTGCGGCCCGTTCTTGGACAGGATCCGGCCGGCCGTGCCGACGCCGGCGCAGTTGACGACCATCCGCAACGGCCCCGTCGCGGCGGCCTGGGCGATCGCTGCCCGGACCTGGTCCTCATCGGTCACGTCTGCCTCGACCAAGGTGACGCCCTGGACCGGGTCGGCCTGCTCGATCGAGCCGGCCAGGTCGAGCCCGACCACCTTCGCGCCCTGTGCGGCCAAGGCCGCTGCGGTGGCTCCTCCCAGCCCGGAGGCTCCTCCGGTGACCACGGCGGCGATATCGCTGATCTGCATGCGGCTGACCCTACTGAGCCGCCTTCCCGCGCTCGCCACCCGGCCGCCACAGCACGTCGCCCTGCGCGCGGTTCGCGTATCTGGCCAGGATGAAGAGCAGGTCGCTGAGCCGGTTGAGGTAGGTGATCGCGAGCACGTTCATGCCGTCGGCGTACTCCGCGTGGGCAGCCCAGGCCGAGCGTTCAGCCCGGCGTACCACGGTCCGCGCCACGTGCAGCAGGGCCGCGCCCTTGTCGCCACCGGGGAGGATGAACGACCGGAGCTTCTCCAGGTCCTCGTTGTAGTGGTCGCACCACGCCTCGAGCCGGTCGACGTAGTCCTGCTCGACCCGCAACGGCGGGAAGTCCGGGTCCGCCACGACCGGCGTGCAGAAGTCGGCACCGACGTCGAAGAGTTCGTTCTGCACGTGGACGAGTACGTCGACGACATCCTGGTCGAGGGCCCCGAGCGCTACGGCGTACCCGAGGTGCGAGTTGGCCTCGTCGACGTCGGCGTACGCGGCCAGCCTCGAGTCGGTCTTCGACGTCTCGCTCATGTCGCCGAGCCGGGTCGTCCCGGCGTCACCGGTGCGGGTGTAGATCTTGGTGAGGTTGACCATCGCGCCAGGATACCGACCGGTGACCCGAGGTCTGGGGAGGAAGACCGGGGTCCCGGCCCACGAGGAGCTCCCCAAACCACGATGGCACAGCCCTGCTGACGGCCACTCGATCAGACGAAGCGGGTCGCGTCGTCGAGGTAGTAGTCGAAGGCCAACCGCTCGCACGCGTGCTGGTCGAGGAACGTCACGAGGGCCTGGTGGGTCGGATGGGCGACGTATGCCGCCAGCGTGTCCGCGTCCGGGAAGACCGTCACGAGGAGGTACTGGTAGCCACGCGAACGCTCACCGCTGAGATCGCCACCGAACCGGAGCTCGGTCATCGTGCCGATCTCGTCACGCCAGCAGGCCACCATGGAACGCACGGTGGCGTCCTCCTCGGCGGTCAGGGCGGTCGGAAACTTCATCAGCACGATGTGCTGAAGCTCCGGGGTGTCGGTCATCTCAGGTCTCCCATCCGTTCGTATCCGGGCGGGGCGGCCTCGGTCCAGGAGAGGAACCCCATCAAGGCGTTCTGGCTCATCGCGAGCTCCACCGTTCTGCCGGTGTCCAGGCGGACCGAGACCACGACGTGTCCGGAGTACAACGAGAACGCCTCCGCCCCGTGCGGGGTCCGGCGCTCCCGGACCGTCATCCCCCGGTCGAAGACGTGCTTGGGCCGGGTCGCGAAGGAGAAGATACGAAACCATTCCAGCGAATCCCCGGAGTACCGGGCCAGCCCAAGCGACCACCCCCGAGCCGTCGCGGCCGCACTGCCACGGGCCGGCAGCCGGGTCCGGACACTGCACTCGAAGGTGCCACCGTCACGGCTGATCAGCCGGCGGCGGACGAACAGGAACAGAAAGGCCAGCACGACGACGACGGCCACCAGTCCCAGGCTGTCCAGAATCGCCTGCCACCAAGCCATCGTCACCTCTTCGCCGCCCGCTGCCGACCTGCCCGAGCTCTACCGCACGTGTTGCGCGCGTGTGAATCCTAGAACGCCGGTAGCCAACCGTGCTTGCGACGCCGTGCTACTTCGCCTTCTCGCCGACGGCAACGCGTGCTGCGGCGAGCATCAGGTCGCGGTCCTGGGGCGACTCGGCCGCGGCGCGGGCCTCCTCCAGGTCGTGACGAGCCGCGTCGAGGTCGACCTCCTCGGCCATCTGCGCGTGCTCGGCAAGTACCGAGACACGGTTGTTGGCCACCGAGATGAACCCTCCGTCGATGACGGCGTACTGGCGCTCGCCCTCGACACCGGTGATCTCGACCACGCTCGGAAGCAGGACCGACAGGACTGGCGTGTGGTTCGCGAGCACACCGATCTCCCCGTCGGTGGTCCGGGCGAGCACCATCGTGGCCTCACCGGACCAGACGACCCGGTCGGCCGACACGAGCTCGAGCTGGAGGGTGTCAGCCATCAGAGATCCTTCTGGATCTCAGACCACTTGCGCTCGACGTCGTCCAGGCCACCGCACATGTAGAACGCCTGTTCGGCCACGTGGTCGTACTCGCCGTCGGAGATCTTCGTGAAGGCCTCGACGGTGTCCTCCAACGACACGGTCGAGCCCTCGATACCGGTGAACTGCTTCGCCACGTAGGTGTTCTGCGACAGGAACTTCTGGATGCGGCGTGCTCGCTGCACGACGATCTTGTCTTCCTCGGAGAGCTCGTCGACACCGAGGATGGCGATGATGTCCTGCAGTTCCTTGTTGCGTTGCAGGATCTGCTTGACGCGGACCGCGGTGTCGTAGTGCTCCTGGTTGATGAAGCGCGGGTCCAGGATCCGTGAGGTCGACGTCAGCGGGTCCACGGCCGGGTAGATGCCGACCGAGGCGATCTCACGAGAGAGCTCCGTGGTGGCATCGAGGTGTGCGAAGGTCGTCGCTGGAGCCGGGTCGGTGTAGTCGTCGGCCGGCACGTAGATGGCCTGCATCGAGGTGATCGAGTGGCCGCGCGTGGAGGTGATGCGCTCCTGGAGCACACCCATCTCGTCGGCGAGGTTGGGCTGGTCACCGACCGCAGAGGGCATTCGGCCCAGCAGGGTCGACACCTCCGAGCCGGCCTGAGTGAACCGGAAGATGTTGTCGATGAACAACAACACGTCCTGGTTTTGCACATCGCGGAAGTACTCCGCCATCGTCAGCGCGGACAGCGCGACCCGCAGCCGCGTGCCCGGCGGCTCGTCCATCTGGCCGAACACCAAAGCGGTTTGCCCGATGACCTCGGACTCGGTCATCTCCGCGATCAGGTCGTTGCCTTCACGGGTGCGCTCACCGACGCCGGCGAACACCGACACACCACCGTGGTCACGCGCCACCCGCGCGATCATCTCCTGGATCAGCACGGTCTTGCCGACACCGGCACCGCCGAACAGGCCGATCTTGCCGCCCTGCACGTACGGCGTGAGGAGGTCGATGACCTTGATCCCGGTGTGAAACATCTCCGTCTTCGACTCCAGGGAGTCGAACGAGGGAGCCTTGCGGTGGATCGGCCAACGGTCGGTGATCTCGAGCTTCTCGTCCTCCTTGAGGTTGAGGCACTCACCGATCACGTTGAAGACGTGGCCGAGCGTCGCGTCACCGACAGGGACACTGATCGGCTCACCCGTGTCGGTCACCGGGGCGCCGCGCACCAGACCGTCGGTGGACCTCATCGAGATGGCGCGGACCATGCCGTCGCCGATGTGCTGGGCGACCTCCAGGATGATCGTGCTCGTCTCGCCGCCGAGCTCGAGCTCGACAGACAGCGCGCTGTACATGTCGGGCATGTTGTCGCTGGTGAACTCGACGTCGACGACCGGGCCGGTGATCCGGGCGATCCGGCCGACCGCACCGGCCTTTGCGGTCGACGTGTCGTCGCTGATGGTGGCAGTCATGCTTTCTCACTCACTCCCGGCGTTCGCATCGGCGAGCGCGTTGACTCCGCCGACGATCTCGCTGATCTCTTGGGTAATACCCGCCTGACGGGCCTGGTTGGCAGTACGGGTGTAGCTCTTGATGAGTTCCTCGGCATTGTCCGTCGCCGACTTCATCGCCCGTTGGCGGGCGGCCAGCTCCGACGCGGACGCCTGGAGCAGACAGAAGAAGATCCGGCTCTGGACGTACTTGGGCAGCAGCGCGTCCAGCACCTCGGCGTCGCCCGGCTCGAACTCGTACAGCGGAAGCACCTCACTCGCCTCGGGCCTGTCCTCACCCTCGACGATCTCCAGTGGCAACAGCCGAATGTCCTGCGGCTCCTGCGACAGCATCGACTTGAACCGCGTATAGACGACGTGGACTTCGTCGACCTGGTGCTCCCCCTCGACGTCGACGAAGGCCCCGATCACGGCCTCACCGATCGCCTGGGCGTCGTCGTAGGTGGGAGTGTCCGAAAAACCGGTCCAGCTGTCGACCACTGGCCGGTTGCGGAAGGAGTAGTAAAGGACGCCCTTACGGCCACTGACGTAGAGGTCGACCTCCTTGCCCTCGCCACGCAGCTTCTCCCCCAGCCGCTCCGCCTCGCGCAGCACAGCGGACGAGTAGGCGCCGGCCAGACCGCGGTCACTGGTCACGACCAGGATCGCGGCGCGCTTCGGGTCGTCGGGTTCCGACGTCAGCGGATGGTCGACGTTGGAGTAGGTCGCCACCGCCGACACCGCGCGGGTCAGCTCACGGGCGTACGGCGCGGCCTGCTGGGCCCGCTGCTGCGCCTTGATGATCCGGGACGCAGCGATGAGCTCCATGGCGCGCGTGATCTTCTTGGTCGCGTTGACGGACTTGATCCGTGCGCGCAGCTCACGCAGCGATGCGGCCATGCTCAGCCTCGCTTCTGCTTGACGATCTGCTCCTGCTCGATGTCCTCGTCCTCCAGCGCCTCGAACTCTTCACGGCCGGCCTTGATGGACTTGCCCTCGTGGGTCTCGAACCGGTCCAGGAAGCCGTCGTAGGCGCTGTCGAGTGCGCCCTCGGTGTCGTCGGTGAAGTCCAGCGACTCCCGGATCCCGTCGAGGATGCCGGCGTGCTCGTGCTTGAGGTAGTCGAGGAACTCACGCTCGAAGCGGCGGACGTCCTCGACCGGTACGTCGTCGAGCTTGCCGCGGGTGCCGGCCCACAGCGAGACGACCTGGTCCTCGAGCGGAAAGGGTGCGTACTGCGGCTGCTTGAGCAGCTCCATCAACCGGCCACCCCGGTCGAGCTGCTGCCGCGAGGCCGCGTCGAGGTCCGATGCGAACATGGCGAACGCCTCCATCGCGCGGAACTGCGCCAGGTCGATCTTGAGCGACCCCGTGGCCTTCCGCATCGCCTTGACCTGGGCCGCGCCACCCACGCGGGACACCGACACACCGACGTCGATGGCCGGGCGCTGGTTGGCGTTGAACAAGTCGGACTGGAGGAAGATCTGTCCGTCGGTGATCGAGATGACGTTGGTCGGGATGTACGCCGAGATGTCGTTCGCCTTGGTCTCGATGATCGGTAGCCCGGTCATCGAGCCGGAGCCCATGTCGTCGGACAGCTTGGCGCAGCGCTCGAGCAGCCGGCTGTGCAGGTAGAACACGTCGCCGGGGTAAGCCTCACGACCGGGCGGGCGGCGCAGGAGCAGCGACACCGACCGGTAGGCCTCGGCCTGCTTGGTCAGGTCGTCGAAGATGATCAGGACGTGCTTGCCGTCGTACATCCAGTGCTGGCCGATGGCCGAACCGGTGTAGGGCGCGAGGTACTTGAACCCGGCCGAGTCGGAGGCGGGTGCCGCGACGATCGTGGTGTACTCCAGGGCACCGGCTTCTTCGAGTGCACCCCGGACGGAGGCGATCGTCGATCCCTTCTGACCGACGGCGACGTAGATGCAGCGGACCTGCTGTTCGGGGTCTCCGGAGTCCCAAGCGCGTTTCTGGTTGATGATCGTGTCGATGGCGATCGCCGTCTTGCCGGTCTGCCGGTCACCGATGATGAGCTGGCGCTGCCCACGGCCGATCGGGGTCAGGGAGTCGATCGCCTTCAGACCTGTGTACATCGGCTCGTTGACACTCTGCCGCTGGACCACGGACGGAGCCTGCAGTTCCAAAGGTCGCCGGGTGTCGGTCTCGACGTCGCCGAGTCCGTCCATCGGCTGACCCAACGGATCGACCACGCGGCCCAGGTAGCTGTCACCGACAGGCACCGACAGGACCTCACCGGTGCGACGGACCTGCTGGCCCTCCTCGATGCCGGCGAAGTCGCCAAGGATGACGACGCCGATCTCGCGGACGTCGAGGTTCAGAGCGATGCCCAAGGTGCCATCCTCGAACTCCAGAAGCTCGTTCGCCATCACCGAGGGCAGCCCCTCGACCCGGGCGATGCCGTCCATCGCCTCGGCGACGTTTCCGACCTCTTCGCGACTGGCTTCTTCCGGCTTGTAGTCGGAGACGAAACGCGAAAGCGCCTCCTGGATCTCCTCGGGCCGGATGCTGAGCTCCGTCATGTCCTCTGCCTCTGCTCTCCTGGCTATGTCTTCATGGGTGGTGCTGGTGTCGAACGGGGGTGCTGCGGTGCTGCGGTGGTGCGGTTCGCGTGCGCTGCGAGGTGTACGCCGGGTGGGCTGCTACCCGATCAGCTGACGGTGCGCCTCGGCGAGCCGGGTCTCGACGCTGGAGTCGATCAGGTCGTCGCCGACCATCACCCGCACACCACCGATGACGCCAGGGTCGACGACGACGTTGAGGTGCACCGGTTGCGTGTAGACGTCGGACAGCGCCTTGGTCAAGCGCTTTTGTTGTTCGTCGTCCAGCGGCGCTGCGACCCAAGCGGTGGCGAGCAGGCGTGAATGCCGGGCCGCCAGCACGTCCTGGTAGTGAGCGAGTCCGCGCGCCAGGCTGCCATGACGACCCACGACGACCTGGTCGAGCAGGTCTCTGGTCGCCTTGCCGACCTTGCGTCCAAGCAGGTCCGCCAGCAGAGACCGCTTGGCCGCGATCGGTGTTGCCGCGTCCGACAATGCCTCGCGCAGCTGCGGCTCCGCGGCGAGAATGCGTCCGAAACGGAACAGCTGGTCCTCGACCTCGTCGAGCTTGCGCGCCTCGTCCGCGGAGGCGGCGACGGCCGTGATCGCGACCTGCTCGACACCGTCGGCGAGATCGGCGCTGCGTGACCACCGCTTGCCGGCGGCAGCCTTGAGCACGGTGAGCGCCGGCTTGGCGATCTTACCTGCGAACAACGTGTCGAGCAGCTGCTCCTTGTGCTCGATCGGCACCGACGGTTCCGTGAGTGCCCGGCGCAGCGCCGGCTGCGCGTCGAGCACGGCGACGACGGAGAACAGCTCCTCACCGAGGCGAGCCGACGAGGCCTCGTCGATCGTCGTACGAACTGCGTCGACGAGCTCAGAGCGCGATCGGGCGGAACCTGATGCCATCAGCGGGCTCCGGACGTGTCGACCGGCTCGCTGTCCTCGAGGCTGGTGATGAAGCGCTCGACAGTGCGGTCGCGACGCTCGTCGTCCTCGAGCGACTCACCGACGATGCGACCGGCCAACGTCGTGGCCATCGTGCCGACCTGGGTGCGCAGCTGCGCGACAACCTGGCGACGCTCGGCCTCGACCTGCAGGTGAGCATGCTGGAGAATCCGCTCCGACTCTGCCTGTGCCTTCTCGCGCATCTCGGCGATGATCTGCGCGCCCTCCTCGCGAGCCTGCTCGCGGATTCGGGCGGCCTCGTGACGAGCCTCGACCAGCTGTTCGCGGTACTCGTTCTCGGCGGACTCCGCCTTGGCCTTGGCCTCTTCGAGCTCGGAGAACTCCTCGCGGATCGCGTTCTGCCGAGAGGTCATCGCGCGGTTGATCGGCGGAATGACGAACTTGCCGAGGATGTAGACGATGATCGCGAACGCCACGAGCTCGACCAGGAACGTCCCGTTGGGGACCAGGAAGTTGCTCTCCGCGAGTTGTACGCGCTCTGTGTTTCCGCTCATCGCTCTGTATATCCAGTCATTGGTGGGTCCTGTCTGTCAGCTCCGTCGCTCGGAGGCATTCGTCACTTGCCGAGAACGAACACGAACAGCGCCATGAAGGCCAGGTTGATGAAGAACATCGCCTCGACGAGACCGACGGTCAGGAAGAAGATCGTCTGAAGTCGACCCTGGGCCTCCGGCTGACGAGCCACGCCCTCGATGTAGGACGAGCCGGCCAGGCCGTCACCGACGCCAGCGCCGATAGCGCCGCCGGCGAGGGCCAGGCCACCGCCGATGAAGGCGCCGGCCGTCTTGATGGCCGAGTCGAGGTTTGCTGCGTCTGTCGCCACTGTCTCTCCTTGGTTGTCGCGCCCAGTCGGGCGCTTCTTGGCTGTGCGGTGTTGCTGGTCGCTGCTGGTCGTTGGCTGGTGGTTGCTGGTGGTTGCTGGTGGTTGCTGGTGGTTGCTGGTCGTTGTTGGCTCGCTGTTGTTCTTGGTGCAGTGCGACGGTCAGACTGCCGCGGGCTTCGTCTGGTCGTGCTGCTCATCCTCGTCGTGCTCGCCGTGGTCGCCACCGGCCATGCCGAAGTACAAGATGGTCAGCAACGCGAAGATGAAGGCCTGGAGTCCTCCGAGGAACATGGTGTCGAACAGCTTCCAGACGATGTTGAAGAGCACGGTCAGGACCGGTCCGAGAGGCACGTTGGCGGGGTTCCAGGTGGCCATACCCGCAATCAGCGCGATCATGATGCCACCGGCGAAGATGTTGCCGAACAGCCGCAGTGCCAGCGTGACCGGCTTGAGCAGGTCCTGCAGGATCTCCAGCGGAAGCATCCAGGCGTAGGGCTCCATGTAGTGCTTGAAGTAGCCACCCCAACCCTTCTGGCGAATACCGAAGGTCCAGACGCCGACCATCACCATCACGGCCATCGCGTAGGTCAGGTTGGTGTCCGCCGTCGGGGACGGCAGCAGGTGGACGTCGTGGTTGAGCTCGGTCGGGATGACCTCGATCCAGTTCGCGATCAAGATGAAGAAGAACAACGCGACCGCGAGCGGGACCACGAAGGGGTTGACCTTGCCGAGGTTGCCCTCTACCTGCTTCGTGACCTCGGTGATGATCAGCTCCCAGAGCAGCTGGATCTTGCTCGGCACGTGGTCGTCGGGCCTGGCCGTGAGCTTGGCGCGGGCCCAGAAGGCAAGCGCGAGGACGATGCACCCGGCAACGACCGTGACCCAGATCGTGTCCAAGTTGAAGGTCATCCCGAAGAGCTGACCAGTGGGATGTTCTCCGGGGGTGATCTCGATGGCCTGCGAGTCGTTCACTGCCGCTTCAGCTCCTTCAGCAACGGGATGCCGGTCATGACCAGGGCGATCAGGCGGAACAGGGCCAGGCCGATCAACGTGACGATACCGGTGGACCAGAAGACCACGGCCACCGCGCCTGCCGTCAGGCCGACGGCCAACAGGCGGACCAACGCTTGCCTGGTCATCTCGGCTCGCGTGGGCTCACGTCCCGAGGCGAGCATCTTGAGCAGCGAGTACTCCGAGGTGACATGGTTGACGACCGCGAGCAGGACTCCGACCGACAAGAAGACGGCCACGCCCCAGGCACCGAGCGGGCCGCAGATCCAGAAGCCCGCGATCACGATGACGAGCGCCACGACGAGCACCCGCTTCTGGTCACGCAGCACCGTGCCGAGCGATGCCCGCTCACCGGCCAGTGCCGCCGTGACAGTCGAGTCTGCCGTTCGGGTCATCTCACCTCACCTGCCTTGAGATTGGACCGGCTGGTGCGACCCGGCCGCCATGCTCACTTGAGTGCGGACCGGACTCGGACCCAGAATCCGAAGCAGCCGGCAACGATTCCGAGCCCGATCCCGACAAGGGTGAACGTCGGAGATGTGCCCGCTTGGTCGTCCACGAGGAGGCCGATGACCAACCCTGCGATGACCGCCGCGGCGAGCATGCCGCCGATGCCGATGAGGTCACGTCCCCGAAGGGCCTGTTCAGGCTTGCCTGAGTCGTCACCGGTCATCACCTGAACGGCTCCCGTCGCTGTGCAACGCGCGCGGACCAAGATCGGCCGCGCGCGAGTTCATGACGCTATCACAGCGATCGACCCCCGACGCGACGGTCGACGAGGGGCCTACGAGTGCGCCTCGGGGGTGCATCGCGTCGCTCGTCATGGGGCGTGAATCCTCGGGTCGGGGGCGGGGTCCCTGGCTCGATGTGCGACCGTCGGGAAGCCGGAGGGCGGTATCCGAGGAGGCTTCCGTGAGCGCTTGTGAAAAGTAGCACAAGATCCTGAGAATTGCCTAATCGGAGGCTAACGACGGGTCACCTGTGCCAGCAAAACACGCGCCCGTCAGGCGTCCTCGGACTTGATGATCCCGCTGTGGCCGGGCACTCCGAACGTGAGCAGCAGCGCTACCACCGCCATCGAGGCCAGGCCGAGCGCAGACCACCACCCCGAGAAAAGGCTGACCAGCACGACACCGAAGGCGACCAGTCCTGCCCACAGGTACATCACGATCACCGCGCGACGCTGGGAGTGGCCGATCTCGAGCAACCGGTGGTGCAGGTGCTTCTTGTCCGGAGCGAACGGCGACCGCCCGGCCCTGGTGCGCCGCGCGACGGCCAGCAGTAGGTCCACGAACGGCACGATCAGCACGGCGAACGGCAAGATCAGGGGGAGCAGTGCCGGTAGCAGGCTGGCGTTGGCTCCGTTCAGTCCGCGCTCGAGCGTGGTGGTCGAGAACTGGCCGGTAAGGCTGATGGCCGAGCATGCCAACATGAATCCGATCAGCAGGGCGCCGGAGTCCCCCATGAACATCCGTGCCGGGAAGAAGTTGTGCGGCAAGAAGCCGAAACAGGCGCCGGCCAGCGCGGCGGTCAGTAGCGCCGCTGTGGTCGCGCGCTCCGCCTCGTTGACGAACACGAGCAGCACCGAGAACGCGAAGAAGGCGACCGCACCGATCCCGACGACTCCCGCGGCCAGGCCATCGAGGCCATCGATGAAGTTCACGGCGTTCACGGTCGCGACGATCAGGATCACGGTGATCAGCGCAGCTTGGGACCCACCCAAGGCGAAGGTCGAGAGCGTCTTGTCACCCGGCAATGGGAGTCGGTAGAGCTGGACGCCCTGCACCGCGACCACGCCGGCCGCCAGCACCTCTCCGGCCAGTTTGGTGATCGCGTCGAGCTCGAAGATGTCGTCGATCACGCCGACCAGGCACATCACCGCACCGCCGATGATGATCGCCCGGGTGTCGTGAAAGATCACGTCCCGCGAGGGCGAGCTGCCGAGGAATGGCAGCTGCGTCGAGATGAGGTACGCCGCCGCCAGCCCGGCCATCATCGCCACCCCGCCGAAGTACGGGATCGGGATCTCGTGGACGTCGCGGTCACGGACCCGCGCGTAGGCACCGAACTTCATCGCCAGCTCGCGGGCGACCACGGCCAGCAGGTAGGTCACCGCCGCGGCCACGACGAAGATGAGGACGTACTCGCGCATCAGCCCTCGCCGGACTCGTCGGGCTCGTCGGAGACAACGGACTCGCTCGACTCGCCCTCCGCGTCACGATCGTGCCGCTCCTCGGGAGCGCCGGGCGCATCGATGTCGGGGACGATCTCGCGCAGGGCGTGGATCTCGATCACGCCGACCCGGACGACGCGCAGCACGTCGTCGGTGCAGTCGACGATCGTCGAAGGGAGGTTCCCGGGCGTAGGTCCCGCGTCGAGATACACGTCCACGGCGTCCCCCAGCATCGCCCTGGCCTGCTCGACGGTGGTGGCGGCCGGCTGACCGGTGAGGTTCGCACTGGTCACGGCCAACGGTCCGTTGTCGGACAGCAGGTCGAGGGCGTCGGCCTGGTCGGGCATGCGCAGCGCGACCGTAGACCGGGTGTCGCCGAGGTCCCAGCGCAGGCTCGGTTGCTGACGGCAGATCAGTGTCAGCCCGCCGGGCCAGAACTCCCGTGCCAGGGCCCGCACCTCCGGGGTGAGGTTGGTGGCCAGTGCGCGCAGCGTGTCGGAGGTCCCGATCAGCACCGGTGGCGGCATGTCCCGGCCACGTCCCTTCGCCCGCAGCAATCGGCGTACCCCAGTGGGGTCGAACGCGTCGGTGGCGAGGCCGTACACGGTGTCGGTCGGCATCACGATCAGTCCACTGCGTCCGAAGGCGAGCTTGGATTCGGCGAACCCCTCCATCCGCTGGGCTGGATCGTTGAGGTCGTAGCAGTCGGAGACGGGTGGCTCTTCGCCGGGTTCTGACTCGCTCACGGCCCTATCGTGCCAGCCGAGGCTGAGCGGCGGGGCACGCGACGTGCCGTGACGAACCTCGGGCGTCCGGTCAGGTCCGGATGGTCACGCACGTCGCACCACAGTCCCGACTCGACGAACACCTGCGGCGCGGACTCACCCTGCACGTCGGCGTGCTCGCACGCGACCAGGCCGCCGTCGGCCAGCAGAGCGGCCGCGTTCACACAGACGTGGCGGATGGCGTCCAGCCCGTCGTTGCCCGACCACAGGGCCAGACCCGGATCGTGCATCCGCGCTTCCTCCTCGACGCTCTCCCACGCCTCGAGTGGGATGTACGGCGGATTCGCGGTCACGACGTGAACAGACGCGGCCAGTTGCTCCAGGTCGCGCGCGACGTCCGCGAGGTCACCGACGCGGATGTCGACTCCGGTGCCGCGCGCGTTGCGCTCGGCGTACGCCGCTGCGTCCCGCGACAGCTCGACGCCGACGACGCGCGCCTGCGGGACCTCGGTCGCCAGGGCGATCGCGATGGCGCCTGACCCGGTGCAGAGGTCCACAGCGACCGGCTGCATGCCGCGCGCATGACATCTGGACAGCTCCTCGACAGCCACACCTGTCATCACCTCGGTCTCCGGTCGAGGGATGAACACCCCCGGCCCGACCTCGAGGTCGAGGTAGCGGAAAGCGGCCCGGCCGAGGATGTGCTGCAGCGGCTCGCGGGACTCTCGGCGGCGAACCGCAGCGTCGAACCGCGCCCCCTCGGCCGAGGAGAGTTCACTTCGCCCTGCGAGGGCGGCACGGGTCGTCCCGAGGATGTGCACGGCCAGCGCCTCCGCATCATGGCGTGGCGAGGAGACGCCGACCCGGCGGAGCCGGTCGGTCGCCTGGTCCAGACAGGTACTGAGAGGTTCGTTCATGCCGAGCTGGTCTCGACGGCCGCTAGCCGCTCGGCGAGATCGGCCTCGACACACGCGTCGACGACGGCCTGCAGATCACCGTCCAGCACGGCGTCGAGGTTGTGTGCCTTGAAGCCGACCCGATGATCGGTGATCCGGCTCTCCGGAAAGTTGTAGGTGCGGATCCGCTCCGAACGGTCGACGGTGCGGACCTGGGACCGACGCGCATCGGCGTCCTCGGCGTCGCGCTGGTCCTGGGCGAGCTGCAGCAGACGAGAACGCAGCACCCGCAACGCTTGCTCGCGGTTCTGTAGCTGGCTCTTCTCGTTCTGGCAGGACACGACGATCCCGGTCGGGAGGTGGGTGATCCGTACCGCCGAGTCGGTGGTGTTGACGCTTTGGCCGCCTGGCCCCGAGGAGCGGAACACATCGATGCGCAAGTCGTTCTCGTCGATCGTGACGTCGACCTGCTCGGCCTCAGGCATGACCAGCACGCCGGCGGCCGAGGTGTGGATACGGCCTTGCGACTCGGTGACGGGGACGCGTTGGACGCGGTGCACGCCACCTTCGAACTTCAGCAGCGCGTACGGCGCCTCCCCCGGCTCGGGAGTGCCCTTGGCCTTGACCGCCAGGGTCGCCGACTTGATGCCGCCGAGGTCACTGGGCGTCTCCTCCAGCAGTTCGGTCTTCCATCCTCGGCGTTCGGCGTACCGGGTGTACATCCGCATCAGATCTCCGGCGAACAAAGCCGACTCCTCGCCGCCCTCGCCGGCCTTGATCTCGAGCAACGCATCCTTGCCATCGGCCTCGTCGCGCGGGACGAGCAGTCGGCGCAGCCGCTCCTCGAGCTCGAGCCGGTGAACGTCGAGGCGCTGGGCCTCGGCACCGAAGCTCTCGTCCTCGGCCGCAAGCTCTTTGGCGGCGGCGATGTCGCCGAGAACTGCTTTCCATTCGGCGTAGGTGCGGACGACGGCCGTAAGAGCTGCGTAGCGCTGGTTGAGCCGGCGGCTCAGGTCGAGATCGGAGAACACGTCGGGATCGGCCAGGCGCTGCTCGAGTGCAGCGTGCTCCGCCACCAGACCATCGATCGCCTCGAACATCCAAGCCCCTGTCGAACACCTCACCTGGTGAGCCCTGGCACCTAGGTGACTTTGTGATGGTGTCCGCGCGGCTGCGCCGCTGCGAACACCCCATCGGCGTTCGGCGAAGCTACTTGGTGGCTGCGGCCTTCTTGGCGTAGCGGGCCTCGAATCGGGCCACCCGGCCACCGGTGTCGAGGATCTTCTGCTTGCCGGTGTAGAAGGGGTGGCAGTTCGAGCAGACGTCGGCGTGCATGGTGCCGCTGGTCGACGTGCTGCGGGTCGTGAAGGAGTTTCCGCAGGTACAGGTGACCTGAGTCTCGACGTACTCCGGGTGGATGTCCTTCTTCATGGGTTTCCTCACTCTCAAGGTCGCCGGGTCGCCACAGGACCTGCTGACCCTGAAAGGCGTGAACCGGAACCGGTGAACAAGTGTGCCATCTCGCCCCGTCACGAGGCGAATCCGGCACCGATGGTGTAACGATGTCGACAGGCGAGCCATTCCTCCCAGACGGGGTGGCTTGTTGAGCCGGACCCAGCAACTCCGTCGCCGGGTCCGTCCCTTACTCGTCGTCGTCTGCACTGCGACCGCGCAGGCCGGCGGCCGTGGGGGTCGTCTTGTTGACCTGCATCAGGAACTCGACGTTGGTCCTGGTTTGCTTGAGCTTCTCCAGGAGCAGTTCGAGGGCTTGCTGCCCCTCGAGGGCGGACAGTACGCGGCGCAGCTTCCAAACGATCTGCAGCTCGTCCTTGGTCATCAACAGCTCTTCGCGACGGGTCCCCGAGGCGTCGACGTCGATTGCCGGGAAGATCCGCTTGTTCGCGAACTCCCGCCGCAGCCGAAGCTCCATGTTCCCGGTGCCCTTGAACTCCTCGAAGATGACCTCGTCCATCTTGGATCCGGTCTCGATCAGAGCCGTGGCCAGGATCGTGAGCGAGCCACCGTCCTCGATGTTGCGGGCGGCCCCGAAGAACCGCTTCGGCGGGTACAGCGCCGAGGAGTCGACACCACCGGACAGGATCCGACCGCTCGCGGGAGCCGCCAGGTTGTAGGCGCGCCCGAGCTTCGTGATCGAGTCCAGCAGCATGAACACGTCGTGGCCGAGCTCGACGAGGCGCTTGGCCCGCTCGATGGCGAGCTCAGCGACCGTCGTGTGGTCGTCGGCGGGACGGTCGAACGTCGAGGAGATGACCTCGCCCTTGACCGCGCGTTGCATCTCGGTGACCTCTTCGGGCCGCTCGTCGACCAGCACGACCATCAGGTGACACTCGGGGTTGTTGGTGGTGACCGCGTTGGCGATGGCCTGCATGACCATGGTCTTGCCGGCCTTCGATGGCGCGACGATCAGGCCACGCTGGCCCTTGCCGATCGGCGCGACGATGTCGATGAGTCGGGTCGTCAGCAACCCTGGTTCGGTCTCGAGACGCAGCCGGTCGGCCGCATACAGCGGAGTCAGCTTACTGAACTCCACGCGGCTCTTGGCAGCCTCGGGCTCCGCGCCGTTGACAGTGTCGATCTGCACGATCGGGTTGAACTTCTCGCGACGCTCGCCGTCGACCTGCTTGACCGAGCCGGTGATCGCGTCACCCTTGCGGAGACCGAACTTGCGGACCATCGACAACGACACGTAGACGTCGTTCGGACCCGGCAGGTAGCCGCTGGTCCGGACGAACGCGTAGTTGTCGAGCAGGTCCAAGATGCCGGCGACCGGGATCAGGACATCGTCGTCGGTGATCAGAGGCTCGGCCTCGTCGCGACGACTCCCGCCCCGCTCGCGGGCGTTCCCGCGGTCTCGATCGCGATCCCGGTTACGGTTGCGACGACGCGAGTTGCGGCCGCCGCGTCCGTCCCCGCGGTTGTCGTCGCGGTTGTCGTCTCGGTTCCGGTTGTCGTCGCGGTTCCGGTTGTCGTCGCGGTTCCGGTTGTCGTCGCGGTTCCGGTTGTCGTCTCGGTTCCGGTTGTCGTCGCGGTTCCGGTTGTCGTCGCGGTTCCGGTTGT
>JBBSPA010000072.1:0-19638 GCA_038259225.1 Propionibacteriales bacterium | reverse complement strand
CCTTCCAACAGCTCGGCCGGCCGCAAGACGCCGGCCGAGCGTTCGGCCGGTGCGGTCCTCGCCCTGTCGCGTTGGGCGAGGACCGCACCGGCATACGCGTCGTCCACGTCGGACACGCTGGCACGCCGACCTTCGAGGATGACCTCTCCGGTGAAGGGGTCAGTGTCGACGAAGCGGTCTGGTGAGGAACCGGCTCGCCACCCTCCGGCCAAGGGCATGACATCAAGTCCGGTGTAGGGGGTGCTGGTCATCGTTGTCTCCGCGAAGTTGTGTGTGGCTGGTCTGGGTCAGCGCATGAACCGGAGCGTCATCCGGGTCATCGCCCGGGGCTGCTCCTCCCAGATCCAGTGGCCGGAGTTCTTCACGACCCGCGTCGTCACGTTGCGGGCGTAGTCCTTCACCTGGGTCCCGACGCTCGAGCCGAGGCTGTGGTCGGCACCGGCCGCGAGGACCGGCATCGTCAAAGGCCTGCGCCCGAGCCGTGCGACCTGCTTGTTGTCGCGCGGGAACGCCCGGAACCACTCGAAGCTGGCTCGCAGGTGCGCATCGTCGCGCAGGAAGCATGCGTAGACGTCGGTGTCTTCGCGGGTGAAGCCTTCCTTGTTGACCGTGAGCCAGTCGATGAACCCGGCGACCCACTCGCTCTCGCGCCCGTCGATGGCTTGTTCGGGCAGACCGTTGGTGAGGGAGAAGAAGCCGAAGTTCCAGAAGCCCGGGCCTTGGGGGGTGAGGGACGGGTACGAGTACACGATCTTGTCGGGGATGGGTGCCTCGGTGAGCATCAGCCGCTTGACGGAGTCCGGGTAGGTCGCGGCGTACGCGTAGGCCACCATCGTGCCGATGTCGTGACCGACGATCCGCACGTTTTTGTCGTGGCCGGCGGCGGACAGCATGCCGTGGATGGACTTGGCCATGCTCACCTTGTCGTACCCGCCGCGGGGTGCGTCGGACTGGCCGGCGCCGGGAAGGTCGGGCACCACGACGGTGTAGTGCCGAGCGAGCGCCGGCATCACGCCGTACCACTCGTAGGACGACTGCGGGTAGCCATGCACCAGCACGAGGGTCGGCCCGTGCCCGCCGATCAGGTAGTGCATCGACGTGCCGTCGACGTCGACGTCGACGTCGCGCGCCGTGAAGCCGGCCGGGGGCTCGGGCTGGCAGGCGCTCGTCGGTTCGGCCGGGCTGGACTGAGCAGCGGCGGACGTGGGAAGCGGGGCGGGGCCGGCCTGAGCGACCAGGGAGGACCCTGCCGCGAGGACGACTCCGCCGGCCAGAGCCGCAAGGGACGTGTGAAACATGGGATGACCTCCGGGATGTGGGATGTGCCCACGGGGTGTGGGCGGAGCTCTGAACGTAGGCAGCCGGGGCCGGATGCGGCTTCGGTCGATTGACTGCCGTCACGGTCTCGAAGCAGCACGGCGGGCCCATACCTGATGGGCTTGGCCCTTCGTGCTGGCCGGCGAGGTTTGGTCGGGCTGGCCTTGCCGGGCCGGTCCACGACGCGCATGCTTGAGCCATGAGTGACGAGGCGGACCTCGGGGTGCTGGAGCGGATCTCGGCACTGGTCGCCGAGGAGCACGAACTGCGGGACGAGCACGAGGTCGACGCGACCCGTCTCCGGGCACTCGAGGAGGAGCTGGACCAGTGCTGGGACCTGCTCCGCCAGCGACGCGCCCGCCGCGAGTTCGACCAGGACCCTGGCCAAGCGCACGCGCGGTCTACGTCCGTGGTGGAGGGCTACCAGCAGTAGCCGGGACCGGTTCGCCGCCTCAGCTTTCGGGCCGACGCGCCGGCGCGGTCCGCACCACCGGCGGGGGTGCGGAGACGGTGCAGTGGCGCAGGTGCACGACCCGCGCGTCCGGCGTCGAGCCGCGCGCCTGCCTGTCGATGGTGGCAGCGGCGAGGGCGCCGCCGACTGCCAGCAGCACCACGCACGTCCACAGCGCGCGGTCGAAGCCGACGTCGAAGGCGTGCGGGTTCTCGTACACGCGACCGGTGAGCCCGACCAGCGCAGGCAGGGCGGCGACGGCCACGAGTCCGCCTGTTCGAGCCACGGCATTGTTGACTCCCGACGCGAGACCGGCGTGTTCTGGTGGAGCCGAGTCGAGCGCTGTGCTCGTCAGCGGGGCGACCAGGATCGAGAGACCGAGCCCAAAGACGAGGATGCCGGGCAGCACGACGGTGACGAAGGGCGCTTCGGTGCCGATGCGGAGCATCAGGAGGAGGCCGACAGCGCACACGAGTGGCCCGAGCGACATCTGGAGGCGGGGGCCGATGCGTGCAGCCAGCGCGCCGGACCGCGCCGACAGCAGCAGCATCAGTCCGGTCACAGGCAGGAGTGACGCTCCTGCTGCTACTGGACCGTAGCCGGACACGACCTGCAGCTCGACGACGACAAGCAGGAAGACGACGCCGAAGGCGCCGTAGATGATGAAGGTGACGACGTTGGTGGCCGTGAACTGAGGTGAGGAGAAGACCGAGAAGGGCAGCATCGGATGGGATGAGCGTCGTTCGACCCGCACGAAGGTGGCAGTAGCGACGACGCCCACCGCGGCCGCACAGGTCACGCGCCCCGCGCTGCCGTCCGCCCCGGCCGCGATGAGGGAGTAGCTGAGTCCGGCCAAGGCCACCGCGCAAAGGACTCCGCCCGCCCAGTCGAGCGAGGGTGCTGAGCTGGCATCGCGGGTCTCCGGGATGTGGCGGAGTGCGGCCCACACCACGACGCACGCGAGGGGGAGGTTCACGAAGAAGATCCAGTTCCAAGCGAGCTCGTTCACCAGCCAGCCGCCGATGAAGGGCCCGGCCGCGCTCGCGACGCCGCTCAGACCGGACCAGGCCCCCACTGCCCGGGCGCGGTCGGCTTGCGCCACGGTCGACTGAAGGATTGCCAGACTGCCGGGCACGAAAAGTGCCGCGCCGACGCCTTGGAGCGCACGGCCGGCTACCAAGAGGACTGGCGTGGGGGCCAGGGCACACAGCAGCGAAGCGACCGCGAACCAGACCACACCTGCCACGAAGACCCGCCGACGCCCGAAGCGGTCGCCTAGGGCGCCTCCGACGAGGATGAACGCTGCGAGTGTCAGCGCGTATGCCGTCACGACCCACTGGAGATCGGCGAACGAGGCGTCGAACGACCGTCCGATGGCGGGCAGAGCCACGGACACGACGGTCGCGTCGATGCTGGCGAGGCCGGACCCCAGGACGGTCGCTGCCAGCAGCCACCGGCCCTGGGGACTGTCGAGCGGCACCCCGCTCTCGGCCGGCGACGCGAAGGCCTCTTGTGGACGGCGCTGCTGCCCTTTCATGTCCTGTGGACGACGAGCACCAGGCTGAGCTTGGCGGACATGGTGGCTCCTTTGGTGACTCGCTCACCGCTGTGTGCGGGCTGCATCAATCGTGCCTGCGATGACCGCCCGCGACCATCAGTCACGTGACTGAATTCGCCCACACGCGGACGTCGGTCGTCGTCAGGTGCGGGCCGCGTCGGCTGGCGCAGGGCACCCAGAATGCGTCCAGCCCCTCAGGCGAGCCTGAGCGGCCGAACGTCGCACCTGAGGATCCAGATCTGAAAACTAGCGGGGGCAGGAATTGAACTAGAACCTCTGCTTGTGACAGTGCATCGAATCGACGTCTCAGGCTCTGACCTGCACAAACTTACCGCGGTCATATGACGGCGCTCACTCCTTTTGATGCCGTCAGACCTCGTAAGGCGGCTTGCGTCGAGATTCTCGGGGAGTAAACGTGGCATGGCTCGAAGCTCATTCGCGCGATGCCCACGCACCTCACCTCAGCGCGACAGTAAGGGGACCAGGTCGCGCTCATCCAGTAGACCGACATCCAGCAGGAGCGTCCAGAACCATTTCATCCCGGCTGTCTCCAGCAGGTCGAAGATGTCTTCGGGGTACTGCAGCAGCCCGCACCGGTTGGGGTCGAGGGCCCAGTCGGTCGACTGAACGGACACCCGAGACATTGAGGCCGTGGAGGTCCCCGGCCCGTGCGACAGCTCAGCCTTGGACAGCCTCGACGTCGGCCGTCGCGAGCAGCTCCTCGAAGCTCGTCTCACCCATCGCGTGCGCGGTGATGCCGTCCCCTCTGTCACCGAGGGGTGCCCCAGGAGCGAACGCCAGCGCTGCGAACCGTTCCCCGATGAGGCGGTGCGTTGACGCATTGGGGTGGAGTCCGTCGGGCAGAGGGAACTCCTGGGCGTCGGCTGCGCCGTAGAGGCTGCGACCGTCCAGGTAGTACAGACGCTGGTCCTCTGCGCAACGCTGCTCGATGATGCGGGCGAGCTCGGCGCGGACACTGTTCAGCGTGAGCTTGCCGACCGCCACCTCGGCCGGGTCGCCGGTGGCCACGAAGGTGAGGCGGCCCTCCGCGACCGCGGTCAAGTCCGGTGCGGCTGGGCCGGGAGTGTCCTCGTGGATGGGGCACAGGATCGGGGACACCACCAGTAGCGGAGTGTCGGGATGCCCTTCGCGAATCGTGTCGAGGTAGCCGTGGACCGCCGGGCCGAGAGCGCGCAGTCTCATCAGGTCCGTGTTGACGAGGTTGATGCCGATCTTGACGCTGATGAGGTCGGCGGGGGTGTCGCGCAGGACGCGCGCAACGAACGGATCCAGCAGTGCGCTGCCTCCGAGGCCGAGGTTGTGCAGCTCGACACCTCCAATTCCAGCTGAGACAGCTGGCCACGTGCCTGTCGGTGAGGTGGCGTTCGAGCCATGGCTGATCGAGCTGCCGTGGTGGAGCCAGGTCCGACGTCCAGTGGGCGCCGGGTCCTCGACAGGTGCATCGGTGCGGAGTGAGACGAGTTCAGTCGTCTCGTCGTGAGGGAGCCAGATCTCGATGTTCTTGAGGCCGCTCTCGAGGCCAACGAAGGAGACGGTGCCCGGCGGTCCGACATCGATCACCGCGGAACCCGTCATCATGTCGATTGTCATGGTCTTGCCGCCGGAGACGGAGGCCTGGCCGGCCAGCCGTCCGTCCACAAGCAGGTCGTAGACGCCGTCGGGGCGCGGAGGTGCTCCGGGGTAGACCCGCTTCGTGGGGACCGTGTCGAGCTCGATCCGCGTAGCCCGGCTCCGGAAGACCAGTCGGACGCCGGACGGCTGGGCTTCGACCATCGCGAGCTGAGGATCGGTGCTCTGGGAACGTGCCCAGGTCGGCAGTCGGTGCGGCAGCAGGCCGGCCTCGGTCTGTTCGAGCTCGACGTGCCCGCGCACGAGTGTGGCAGTGATAGGCGTGGCGATCAGGCTGGGGATCATGAAGTCCTCCGAGAGGTTGAAGCGGGGGCGGGCCACGCGCGAAGGACAGCATCGAGTGCGTCCAGTGATCGGACCCAGCTCTCCTGCGGTGTGGGCTCGCTGTGGGCAAAGGCGCCGGCGACCTCAAGGGTCACGAAGCCGTGGAACACGCTGCCGAGGAGCCGGACAGCGTGCGTCTGATCGGTGGCGTCGAGCCCGTACCCGAGGAGAACGGCCCGCATCATGGCGGCATGACGGTGGCCGGCGCTTGCTGCTGCAGCCTCGGGGTCGACCGGGTATCGGGTGGCGGCGTACCGGCCCGGGTGCTCGCGCGCATAGTCACGGTAGGTGTTGCCGAGAGCGACGAGCGCATCACGACCGGACCTTCCGGCCAGCGCATCGGCGCCGCGGTCGGCAATCTCGGCCAACGCGAGCTGCGCAATCCGGGTGCGCAGGTCATGCGAGCTCGCGACGTGCGAATAGAGACTCGCGACCTTCACGTTGGAGCGCCGAGCGACCTCGGAGAGCGTCACCTGTTCGAAGCCGATCTCATCGGCGAGCGCCGCACCAGCAAGCGCGACCCGTTCGGGATTGAGTCCTGCTCTCTGCATCACGGATTCCCCTCGCCATCGATCATTAGGTTTTAACCTAAATATCTTAGGATAACCCGTCAATGCCCGGAGCACTTCTTGCGCAGGCTCCCGACGAAGTCCGCAGCCCTTCGTCAGTCCGTCTCCTGGTCCACGGTCTGACGCTCAGCTTTGCCGCCACCCGCACCAGAGCCCGTTGATCGGTAGCCGTGAGTCCGTCGAGAGCGAAGCGACGGACGGCGCGCACAAGAGTGGGCGCGGCACTGACGACCTTGTCGTACCCGGCGTCAGTGAGCCTGACGATGGTGTAGTGGCCGTTGTCGGGGTCAGGCGAACGCTGCATCCATCCGCGCTGCTCCAGCCGCCTGACAACGTTCGAGAGACGAGACAGCGACAACCGGAGGCGCATCGACGAGACCTCAGATCGTGACCATTTCAGGGGATTGAGCAGGTTCGGACGACCACGGATTCAAATCTCAAGTGACCCCTCACCCGCGTCTCCGCAGGTCAGGGGCCACTTTCTTTGTAGCGGGGGCAGGATTTGAACCTGCGACCTCTGGAAGAGATCGAGCGCTACTGAATGACTCGGATGATCGCGGATCTCCTCGGGTTTACGCGGAGAAGGATCGCAGTTCAACTTCGGAGTCTAGCGGCCGGACGTGGACCCGATCGGACTGTAAGTGTCGAGTTTCTGGCAGCCAGTCCGAATCCGCAGGCGGCTCGGTGGGAACGTGCTGCTGTTCTCCCCAGTTCTGGGCCGCCAGTTCGTGAGCGGACGCCGCAACTCCTAGGCGATACTGGCTCCGACTCCGGATCCCGGCCGGCGGACCGGCGCCACCATCACTCACCCCCGAGCACCCGGATGTGCAACACCTCCTCGTCGTCGACCGGCACACCATCGGTCAGACAACACGGCGGAAGCACAAGCGTTCGAAACGTTTCCGTTCGATCCTGCGGGCAACTCGCTGCGTCGCTGCGACGACCACAGCACGCCGTGCTGCCCTCTTCTCATCCAGCGCCTCCACGGGTTTCATCGGCCCTCCCCACGAAATGCACGACCGTTTGTCCTCGGTGACTGCGTCGAGGGGACGACCGTTGCCCCGATGTGCTGGACGTAGGTCGAGGAAGACTGGAGCGCCTTCGCACGTGGACCGTCGCTGTGGCGGTCAGCCACCGTCCCGGCGTGTGGTCCGCCCAGACGAGGAACTGGCCGAATGCTCCGGCCGATCCGCCACTCCATGAGCGACGACTCCGCGCTCTCGTACGGACGGTCAACCCGCTTGTCGAGGCAGGTCCTCCTGCCTCCGTCGATGACAGCGGCCGGGCGGCGTCCTGGTGTCACGCCACCAACGCCCTCAGCGCTCGATGTTGTAGCGCCGCTCGAGCGAGGTGCTTCGGTCGGTGCCCTTGCCGCCGTAGCCGCGATCGGTGCCCTTGCCTCCGACGAGCAGGTCGTTGCCGCCGTGTCCGAGGAGCCGGTCGTCGTCCTTGTCGCCGTAGAGCCGGTCGTCACCTCCGTTGCCGGCGATCTCGTCCGCACCCGACCCACCACGGAGCTTGTCGTCGCCGGCGTTGCCCCGCATGCGGTCGTCGTCGGCAGCACCGGACACGAGGTCGGCGCCGCCCTTGGCCTTGATGAAGTCCGCGCCGGCGTTGCCGAAGAGGCGGTCGGCCCCCGGGGACCCGACGATCGTGTCGTCGCCCTTGCGGCCGCGCGCCTCCAGCGTCTTTGCCTCGCAGGAGACCCACGGCCGGTCCTCGATGTCCGTGCCGAAGGAGAGATCGTCGTCCCCGGCCCGGCCGATGATGGTCACAGCGCAACCCCGAGCCTGGATCTGATTGGCGTCCCCCGTGCCCTTGATGGTTGCCGTCGCCGTGACGGCGTCGACGTCCTCGATGCCGACGACCCGTTGGTCCACGGTCACGTCAGGCGCGCCGGTTTCGAACTGGCCGCTGCTCAGGTCGAGGTAGAGAGTGTCGTAGTCGTAGGCGACCCGGAGCAGGTCTGTGCCCTCTCCACCGGTCCACGTGGAGCCATCGAGGACGTTAGCGCGGATGGTGATCGTGTCGTCACCGCCCGCCATGTCGGCGTCGACGGTCGGCGCGAGGGCCCCGGTCGCCGGGTCGCGCACCTCGAAGGACTCCGCCGCGTCGGTGCCCTTGAACGTCACCTGCGTCGCCGACGACTCCACCACATAGGTCGCCACGGCGCCGTCCCAGACCAATACGGACTCGCCAGCCCGGGACAGCTTCCTGGCCGAGGCGTCAACAGCCACCACCCCGCCGTCAGTGTCGGTCAGGGTGTCGGCGCCCTCGCCGAAGGAGACGCTGCCGCCGTCGACCTGCATCCCGTGCCAGGCCAGTACGTCGTCACCGTCGCCGAGATCGAGCTCGTCGGCGTTGGGCTCGCCGGCGATGCCGCTGACGACGTCGTCAGCACCGCCGTAGGTGGTCACGGTGTCGGCGCCGTCGCCCGCGACGACCCGGTCGGCGGCGGGGCCACCGAGATAGGTGTCGTCCACGGCGCCCAGGTCGGTGCTCGCCTTGGCCTCCACCGGCAGGGCAGAGGCGTCGACGGTGTCAGCGCCTGTCCCCGCGTCGACGGTGGTCGTGGTCGTCGCGTCGCCGGGCAGCACGCAGATGGTGTCGTCGCCGGCGAGTGCCGAGACGGTGCTGCCGGCGGAGGCGACGATGACGTCGGCCTCCTCGGTGCCGCTGACGGTGGTCTGACCGGTGCCATCGATGGTCACCGCCAGGCCCCGGCAGCTCGTGGTCTCCGCCGCCATGGCGGGCGTGGCGAGCAGGGTGGCGGCGAAAAGCGCCGTGGTTCCCGTGGTGGCGAACGATCGGCGTGTGTGGCGTTGCATGGGGTTCTCCCTCTAGGAGTCGAGTCTGACTTCAGGTTGTGTGGCTCTGGGCGGGCCACGCGGGCCACGCGTCGTGGTCCGTGGGATCGAACGGTGGCCGTGTCAGGCCGTCTGGCGCGGGAGGCGACTGGGCGTGGCCGTCAGCGTCCTTCGCTCGCCGGGGGGTGCGCCGTCGGGTGACCAGGCGGTGCACGATCGACCCGGCACGGGGCCAGCGCCACCTCATGCTGGAGCAGCGCGGCGGGACGATCCGCCGCCTGACGGAGGCCGACGCAGGGGTGAGATGGAGCCCTTGACGCTACGCAACGGGCGCACGACCGAGCGTGACGTCTGTTGTGTGGCCGGCGCCTTGTGAGTCGGTCCACTCGATCGAGACGGTCTCGCCGGCCTCGTGCGTGGCGATCGCGGCGCTGAGCGCGGCGGCGTCGGTGGTGCCCACGCCGTCGACGGCGGTCACCGTGTCGCCGGCAGCGAGCCCGGCTTCCTCCGCGGCGCCGCTGGGCACGACTCCAGCCAGGCTCGCTGCGCCAGCTCCTGGGGCCAGCTCCACGCCGAGGAACGCGTCGTACCCGACTGAGACGGTGCTCGACTCCTCCCCCGCGACGATCTCCTCAGAGATCTCCAGCACCCGCTTGATCGGGATGGCGTAGCCAGTGATGTCCGCAGCCCCGCTGGAGGCCGCCACGATCATCCCCACGACTTCGCCGTCGCTGTCGAGCAGCGCGCCCCCTGAGTGGCCGGAGATGATGTCGGCGTCCACCTCGACGAGATTGCTGATCGTGGTCTCGCTGCCGTCCTCGTTGGTGACGGTGACCGGCTCGTGGGCGTCGGTCACCGTCCCGGGCGCGGCCGTCAACGCGCCTCCGTCGCCCCCGGCGTCGCCGACTGCAGTGATCTCGTCGCCGACGGAGACCCCCGCCGTGTCGGTGGCGACCTCGGTGAGGGTCGGAGCCTCCTCCAGACGCAGGACAGCGACGTCGCGCGTCGCGTCGCTGCCCACCACCTCCGCGGCGTACGTCTCACCGGTGCTGGTCACAGTGACCTCGACCTGCGTGCTGCCCTGGACCACGTGATGGTTGGTCACGACGGTGCCGTCCTCGCCGTCGAGGACCAGCCCGCTTCCCGCGCCCGCGCCGGCCCCGAACTCCACCTCGGTGGAGATCTGTACGACGCCCTGCGACTGATCCGCAGTGGCGTCGTTGGCATCAAGGACGGCCGTCGCCCCCGCCTGGCCCGAGGGCCGCTGCCGGCCGTACCCACCACGGGACTGACGGGGGTCCGGGCCGCGGTAGCCCTGCCGCGGGTCATAGCCGCCGAACCGGTTGTCCTGCCAGTCGACGAGCGTCCCGTCAACCTGGGGTTGCACCGATGGGGCCGCCTGAACGGGACCGGCGGTCGTCACGAGACACGCGGTCAGCGCCGCGGCGGCTCCGCCGGCAGCTAGACGACGGCCAACGGGGCGAGGTGATCGGGGCGGATGGTTCATGTGGCTCCTCGAATCGTTCGCGGGTGATGCGACGATCGTGCCGCCGCATCTTGTGATGCTGCTGTGCGGACATTTAGGGCCTCGTTAAAGACTCGTTCCCCCGACTCAGCATCCGCTGAATCCGCCCCCGCCCGCCGAGCGCCCGGCCGGGGCCCCTCCCCCACCACGGCCTGAGAACCCGGTCTCGCTGGTGGTCACCTCGCTGGCAGCGTCGATCTCGGCGTCCAGGTCTGCCAGCACGACCTCGTCGCCGGGCTCGATTCCGCTGAGGATCTCCGTACGCCCCTTTCCCGCACGCCCGACCTCGACCACCCTGACGGTGGGAACGCCGTCCTCCATCACCCGTACGGTCGTTCCGCTCGCTTCAGGATTGACCGCCGACGTAGGTACGGCCACGACGTCCTTGCTGCGGCCCACCGTGACGGTGACCTCGGCCGACGCACCCTGGGGCAGCACGCTCTCTCCCAGCTCACGCGAGGCAACGTGCACGAGGGCTGAGTACGTGCCGGCCGTCTCCGAGCGAGGCAGTCGCCGTGATCGTGCGTGCCGTGGTCTCCTCGCCGGATCGCATCAGCGCCCAGCCGGTGACAGCGGCTGCGACGAGTCCCAGGACGATCGCCACGATCAGCCATCCACGCCATCCCCAGGAGCGCGAGGCTTTCCGGGCTTGCCGAAACCGCGACGAACGTCCAGCCTCCGAGCCCCGGTCTGGGACGCGGACGACGCGTCCGCGGTCCCGTCTCGGTCGTCGACGGGGACAAGAGCCTCGTTCGGCTCCGTCCTGGGCTGTGCGACGGTGTCGTGAACCGGCACGCTCGATCTCCTTCACGTCTGGTCCGGGTGGCGCGAGGAAGGTCCAGACCAAACGGGTCATCGCGCACTCCTCGGTGCGATCACCCTGTCGGGTCAACGTGTGCGCGCAATGTGGGAAAGATGGGCGCGACATTAAGATCCGGCCCGGCGGCCAGGGAGTCCGTTTCATCGTGCGAGTCGTTCTCGCACCAGGTCGTCGACACCCGACAAGCCCTCGCCGTCTCACATGAGACCTTTAGGTTGCAGACCTAAGGTGCGGGCACCCGGCATCTCGCGGGACCGTTCCCCGTGTGCCCGCGGGCCGACCGGCCAAGTGGAAGCAGGGAGAAGGACACGTGCACCGACTGCTCGTCGTCGAGGACGACCCCGCGCTCGCGTCGAGCCTGCAACGCACCCTGGCGTTCGAGGGGTACGAGGTGCTCTTGGCCAAGGACGGCGAAGAGGCCTCGGCCATGGCCCACTCGGACGCGCCCGACTGCCTGGTGCTGGACGTGGGACTGCCGGGTGTATCGGGCCTGGAAGTCGCCCGCAGGCTCCGCCGGCGGGGGGATAAGGTCCCGATCCTCATGCTGACAGCGCGCCAGATGACGGGTGATCGGGTGGTCGGGCTCGACGCGGGCGCCGACGACTACATCACCAAGCCGTTCGAGGTCGAGGAGCTGCTCGCGCGCCTCCGCGCACTCATGCGGCGCAGCGGATACACGGCGGAGGAGTCACAGACGCTCTCCGTCGCTGACCTGACTCTCGACATGGACAGCCACGAAGTACGGCGCGGCGGCAGGGTCGTCGAGGTGACCCGTACAGAGTTCATCCTCCTCGAGCACCTGATGCTCAACCAGCGGCAGGTCCTGGGTCGCGCCCAGCTCCTCCAACACGTGTGGGGCATGGACTTCGACTCCGGTACCAACACCGTCGAGGTGTTCATCTCCTACCTGCGGCGCAAGATCGAGGCTGACGGGGAGCCGAGGCTGATCCACACCGTGCGAGGCGCCGGCTACATCATCCGGGAACCCCGGACGTGAGCGCACCACGGGTCGCCCGGTGGCGCGCGAACGCAATCCGTCCAGAGACCTGGAGCGTGCGGACGCGTCTGTCGCTGGTCAGCGCCCTGGTCGCCACAGCAGGCCTGATCGGTGCCAGCACCGTGACATACCTCGTGACGAGCCGCGTTCTGCACGAGCAGGTCGACGACGCGTTGCGAGCCGCCTCCACGCAGATCGGCAGTCGCGATCCGCGGCCCGTGCCTGAGTTCGGCCTGGACCCGTTGTGCCGAAAGGTGAGCAACGCCGACGCTCCGTCCCGGGGACAGTTCAACGTGGAGCTGCTGCGCGGGGACCGTACCGTGTGCCGCGACACCTCGCAGGCCGGCATCGAGCTGAGCACGCTCGCGACGGAGCTGAGCAGCGACCGCAGCGTCTCGGCACGAGAGGTCGGCGATCCCGCTCGTCTCGTCGACGGCACCTTCGAGGACGGACGTGACGCCCGGATCGCCTACGTCCCAGCCGCGGACGGCGCGTGGCTGCTGTTCGCACGCGACGTCGAGAGCATCGAGAGCGTCCTCCGCACGCTGCAGCTCACCTTGTTGGCCCTCACGGTCCTCGTCGCCATTGCCGCGCTCGCCCTCGGTCGATGGACGACACGCGCGGGGCTGCGCCCCATCACCCGTTTCGCGGAGGTGGCGGAGACGATCGCCGAGACCGGGCGCGTCGACCACGACATCGTGGCCGTGACGGCCGCCGAGCGGCGAGGCACAGGCGACGAGCTCGAGCGGCTGGCGCACGCCTTCACCACCATGACCGCAGCACTCGCCGAAGCGGAGTCCCAACAGAGGCGGCTTGTGGCCGACGCCGGGCATGAGCTGCGAACGCCTCTGTCCAGCCTGAGGGCGAACGTCGACCTCCTGCGTCGATCGCGTCGGCAGGCCAGACCCCTCGACGCAGCGGACGAGGACGAGCTCCTGCGCGACCTGGCGCAGCAGACACGAGAGCTGTCCGCGCTTGTCGATGACCTCAATGCATTGGCGGTCTCCCCTGCATCCGAGACGCAGCTCACGGGGCTCCGCCTCGACCACGTGGTTGAACGTGCCATCGCACGCGTCAGGACGCGATCCAGGGGGCGTGACTTCGACGTGCACCTCTCGCCGGTCGTTGTGGCCGGCAACGAAGCCGAGGTGGAACGCGCAGTCGTGAATCTGCTCGACAACGCCATCAAGTTCAGCCCCGACCAATCGACTGTCTCGGTCATGTGCGACAACGGTTTGGTGACCGTCTCCGACCGCGGCAACGGACTCACCGAGAAGGAGGCCCAGCACGCGTTCGAACGGTTTTGGCGGTCATCCCGAGCCCGGTCCCTGCCGGGAAGCGGCCTCGGCCTTTCGATCGTCAAGGAAGTGGCCGAACGTCACGGTGGGTGGGCCGCGCTCCGGTCACGGACAGACGGCGGCACGCAGGTGTCGCTGTACATCCCTCCGCTGCAGACCTCGCCCGAGGATGCCTGAGGGCGTGCTGTCGCCTCCGCGCCGGAATTCGGCACTAGCTGCGAGACCGCGAACAAAGCGGCCGCGGTGGACGTCGCCATGCCCGGGCGCCTGGTCGATGTCGGTGGACACCGCGTACACCTGCACTGCACGAACGCGAGAAGGTCCCAGGCCGGGCGGTCAGCAACTGCGAGTGCCAGGTCGATCACCGGATGCAGATCCCTACTGGCAATGTTCCCCGTCGGGAACGGCCGGGCGCGCGGCCCGAGCCGCGTCCCTTCTGCCTAGGCGCGCTGGATGTCGACGTCGTCGGACGTGTCCTCCTCGCGCTTGCCGAGGACGGCGCGGCCTGCCTCGAGCCGGGCAACCGGGACGCGGAAGGGCGAGCAGGAGACGTAGTCGAGCCCGATGTGGTGGAAGAAGTGGATCGACTCAGGATCTCCTCCGTGCTCGCCACACACGCCGGCCTTGAGGTTCGGGCGAGTGCTGCGGCCCTCGCGGGTGGCGATGTCGACGAGGCGGCCCACTCCGGCCGCGTCCAGGGTCTCGAAGGGCGACACGGTGAAGACGCCCTTCTCGAGGTAGGCCGCGAAGAAGGCTGCCTCCACGTCGTCGCGACTGAACCCCCAGGTCGTCTGGGTCAAGTCGTTGGTGCCGAAGGAGAAGAAGTCGGCCTCCTCGGCGATCCGGAACGCCGTGAGCGCCGCGCGGGGAAGCTCGATCATCGTGCCCACGGGGATGTCGAGGGCGACCCCGTCGGTCTCGGCGACCTCCGCGAGGATCCGGGAGGCCTCCTCCCGCACCAGGTGCAGCTCCATCAGCGATCCCACCAGCGGCACCATGATCTCGGGCCGCGGATCGTGTCCGCCCTTGATCCGGCGTGCCGCAGCCTCGGCGACCGCACGGATCTGGCCCGCGAACAGACCCGGCACCGTGAGGCCGAGTCGGACGCCCCGCAGGCCGAGCATCGGGTTGGACTCGTGCAGTCGGTTCACTGCTGCGAGCAGCCGCACGTCGTCGTCATCGACGTCACCCTTCTCCTCGGCCCGGGCGACCTTGACCATCAGGTCGGACCGGTCCGGCAGGAACTCGTGCAGCGGGGGGTCGAGCAGACGGATCGTGGTCGGCAGTCCGTCCATCGCGGAGAGGAGCTCGTCGAAGTCCTCTCGCTGGGGAGGGAGCAGGGCGGTCAGGGCTTCCTGGCGCTCCGCGGAGCTCGCGGCGAGGATCACCCGCTCGATCAGGACGCGTCGGTCGCCGAGGAACATGTGCTCGGTGCGGCACAGGCCGATCCCCTGGGCGCCCATCCGCCGCGCGCGCAGCGCGTCCTCGCCGTTGTCGGCGTTGGCCCTGACCTGCATGGAGCGCACCGAGTCGGCGTGCGTGAGCAGGCGATCCACCGCCCGGATCAGGTCGGCGGTGCCTTCGTCGACCAGCTCGAGCGCCGGCTCCAGGCCCTCGTCGAGATACTTCACCACCGGCGACGGCACGACCGGCAGCTGGCCGATGAACACCTCTCCCGTCGATCCATCGATGGAGAGCACGTCGCCCTGGCGCACCTCCACACCGTCGGAGCTCGCGATCCCCTCCTCCTCGTCGATGTGCAGGGCCTCGGCCCCGCAGACAGCGGTCTTGCCCATGCCCCGCGCCACGACGGCAGCGTGCGACGTCTTGCCGCCACGGCAGGTCAGGATCCCGGTCGCCGCGATCATCCCCTCGAGGTCCTCAGGGTTGGTCTCCTTGCGCAGCAGCACGACCGGCACGCCGTCGGCTGCCCACGCGGCGGCCGTGGTGGAGTCGAAGACCACCTTGCCGACAGCCGCGCCCGGAGAGGCCGGCATCCCGCGGGTGAACGGCGTGCGCTCGGCCTCGGCGTCGAACTGCGGGAACATGAGCTGGGCCAGCTGTGCACCGCCGACCCGCTCCAGCGCCTCGTCCATCGTGATCAGCTGCTCGTCGACCAGCTGCGTGGCGATCCGGAACGCCGCCGCGGCGGTGCGCTTGCCGACCCGGGTCTGGAGCATCCAGAGCTTGCCGCGCTCCACGGTGAACTCGATGTCGCACAGGTCGCGGTAGTGGGTCTCCAGGCGCCGCATGATCTTGACCAGCGACGCGTGGGACTCGGGGTCGACCTCGGCGAAGTCGTCCAGGGACAGCGTGTTGCGGATCCCCGAGACGACGTCCTCCCCCTGGGCGTTGACGAGGTAGTCGCCGTAGCCGCCGGGCTTGCCCGTGGACGGGTCCCGGGTGAAGCAGACCCCGGTGCCGGAGGTCTCGCCCAGGTTGCCGAACACCATCGTGCAGACGTTGACCGCCGTGCCGGCGTCGTCCGGGATCCGCTCGCGCCGGCGGTAGATGCGAGCGCGGTCGGTGTTCCACGACTCGAAGACGGCCCGGATGGCCAGGTCGAGCTGCTCGCGCGGATCCTGGGGGAAGGGACGCCCGCTGCCGGCCTCGACCACTGTCTTGAACTCCTCGACCAGCTGCTGGAGGTCACCTGCATCCAGCTCGAGGTCGTTCGTCACCCCCTTGGCCTGCTTCGCCGCGTCGAGCGCCCGGGAGAAGGCGTCGCCCTCCATGCCGAGGACGGTCTTGCCGAACATCTGGATCAGGCGTCGGTAGGAGTCCCAGACGAACCGCTCGTCCCCCGAGGCCTCGATCAGGCCCTTGACCGAGAAGTCGTTGAGACCGACGTTGAGCACCGTCTCCATCATCCCCGGCATCGAGTACTTCGCCCCGGACCGCACGCTCACCAGGAGAGGATCGACGGAGTCGCCCAGCCGGCGCCCGACCTCGTCCTCGAGTCGGCGCAGGGCCATCGTCACCTGCACCCGGAGGTCGTCCGGCAGGCGGTCGTGGTGGAGGTAGTGCCGGCACGCCTCCGTCGTTACGACGAAACCTGGGGGAACCGGCAGGCCCAGCCTCGTCATCTCCGCCAGGTTGGCACCCTTGCCACCCAGCAGGTCCTTCTGGTCCTTGTTGCCCTCGCTGAAGTGGTAGACGAGCTTGTCCATCTCCAGGTCACTCCCTTTCGGTTGACTGGTGTCGGCAATGCCGCGACTGGCCCGTGACAGCTTCGAGGATCACGGGTGCTCCCCCGCGTGGCGAAGCACCTTCGTGAGCACGTGGTCGCTGCTGACCTCGCGCACCGTGCCGCTCTGCGAGCGCATCACCAGCGATCGGGTGCGGGCGCCCCCACCGGAGTAACGAACCCCAGGGACGAGGTCGCCGTCGGTGATGCCGGTCGCCACGAAGAAGGTGTTGTCACAGGTCACGAGATCGTTGAGCCCCAGCACCTTCTTCAGGTCGTGGCCCGCCGCGAGAGCCCGGCGTCGCTGCTCGTCGTCAGCGACGTAGAGACGCGCCTGGATCTCACCGCCCATGGCCTTCATGGCACACGCCGTGATGACGCCCTCCGGGGTGCCGCCGACGCCCATGAGCAGGTCGATTCCCGACTCGGGCCTGGCCACCGCGATCGCGACCGCGACATCACCGTCGGGGAAGAGCTTGATGCGGGCGCCAGCAGCACGCAGGCGAGCGATGAGCTCGGCGTGACGGGGCCGGTCCAGCACGGCGACGGTCAGGTCCGAGACCGTGCCGCCCTGGGCGTCGGCCACCACCCGCAGCGTCTCCTCTGCCGGAGCGGTGATGTCCACCTTTCCGGCGGCGCTCGGGCCGACCACGAGCTTCTCCATGTAGTAGACGTCCTTGGGGTCGAACATGCCCCCGCGATCGGCTGCCGCGATCACCGCGATCGCGTTCGGCATGCCGTTCGCCAGGAGAGTCGTCCCGTCCACGGGATCCACGGCGATGTCCATCTCGGGCCCGGTCCCGTCCCCGAGCTGCTCACCGTTGTGCAACATGGGCGCCTCGTCCTTCTCGCCCTCACCGATGACCACGACCCCACGCATCTGCACGCCGGCGAGGACGTGGCGCATGGCGTCGACGGCGGCGCCGTCACCTGCTTCCTTGTCACCGAGACCGGCCCACCGCCCGGCGGCCATCGCGGCGGCCTCCGTGGCCCGCATCAGGTCGAGACCGAGGTTGCGGTCGGGCAGCTGATAGGGCCCGGCATGTGCTGCGGCCGACGTCATCGCGCACCCGCCCTCACCGCGTTGCGGCCGGCCATCGCCACGACCGGGGTGGCTCGCTGGTTCGGTGGCCTGCTCGGGCATGTCCTGCTCTGCGATGTCATCGTCGTCATCCGCTCCTCGACTGCCTGGTCGTCGCCCTCGGGGCCGCACGCCGCCCTCCGCCGCTTCTGTCGTACCACGCTCAGGGGGGGTGTGATCTGGGTCTCATTTCTTTGAACATATTTCTACACCTTTGTTTGTGTGGTTTCAAGGGGTGGGGCAGGTCAATTCGGGCATGAAACAACAGATCGGGGGGACTTCCGTGCCTCGACCAACCGGACGCATGGGGGAGACCTGGCCTCGTTCCGACGTGCGGTCGTCGCGTCGTGACCGACCTCCCGGCCCGGATGCGTGGCCGCAGGGCAACCTCGCCGAGCGCATGCGCGCAGGCGGCGCCGGCATCGGCGCCTTCTTCTCCCCCACCGGCGTCGGTACGCCGCTGGCCGAGGGCAAGGAGCAGCGCACGATCAACGGCCGCGACTACGTCCTGGAGCACCCGATCAAGGGCGACTTCGCGCTCATCAAGGCCCACCGCGCCGACCGGACGGGCAACCTCGTATATCGCAAGACCGCCCGCAACTTCGGCCCCGTCATGGCCACCGCCGCGGCGACCACGATCGTCCAGGTGTCCGAGGTCGTGGAGACCGGCGACCTCGACCCCGAGAACGTCGTCACCCCAAGCATCTTCGTCGACCGGGTGGTGCACACCTCATGACCACCTCCCCCGCCGTTGAGCACACCGACCGGGGTCCCCTCGACAAGCATGAGCTCGCCGCCCTCGTGGCCGCCGACATCCCCGACGGTGCCTTCGCCACCCCGGCATCGGCCAGCCCACGACCGTCGCCGACCACCTCACCCCCGAGCAAGGCGTCGTGCTTCACACCGAGAACGGCATGCTCGGCATGGGCCGTGCGGCCGTCGGCGACGAGATCGACCCCGACCTGATCAACGCCGGCAAGGTGCCCGTCATCGAGACCCCAGGAGCGTCGTACTTCCACCACGCCGACTCCTTCGCGATGATGCGCGGCGGCCACCTCGACGTCTGCGTGCTCGGCGCCTTCCAGGTCTCCACTACCGGCGACCTCGCCAACTGGCACACCAGCGCCCCCGACGCAATTCCCGCCGTGGGCGGCGCGATGGACCTCGCCATCGGCGCCAAGGACGTCTTCGTGATGATGTCGCTCTTCACCCGCGACGGCGCGCCCAAGCTCGTAGAGGCCTGCACCTACCCGCTGACCGGCTGCGCCTGCGTGAGCAGGGTCTACACCGACCACGCCGTCATCGAGGTCGGCGCCGCCGGACCGCGGGTGCTCTCGACGTACGGGATTAGCCTCATTGAGCTGCGGAGAAGGACTGGTCTCCGTCTGGTGCCCGACGAACCGGAGCGTCAGCCCTTCCGATGAGCGGACTGTGAAACAAAGATTGGCTGCGCTCGCGGCTGCAGCATCCCAACGTCCCGGTAGACCCGTCCGGAGGCGGTCGCCGCGACATGGGGGGCCTTCTGCGGGGCCGACAGCAGTCCGAAGGGCTGGAGACAAAGCTCGCGGCGACGGCGGCGAATCCAGCGCGGGCATGCGGCTTTTTGGGGCCCAGAGCGCGCCCTTAGCCTCCATGGTTCAAATCTCAGATAGCCCTCACTGTTCGAGCAGCACCGCTTCGCCGCATCTGCCGCAGAGCAGCAACGCTCTCACATGGCACGCCGAGGAATTTGAACCAGCGACACGCGGTCGCAACGGATGAGTCGCCCGCACCACTCGTGGTGCTGGCCCCGCCTGAGTGCCAGCGCACGAGCCAGGTCTCAGGTCAGTTTTCGGGGAGCAAAGCGCGACGCGGGTCGAAATGATTCAAGAAAGCAAGTGGCCCCTGGTCTGCGTTTCCGCAGGTCAGGGGCCACTTTCTTTGTAGCGGGGGTAGGATTTGAACCTACGACCTCTGGGCAAGATCGGAGGGTCTGATCCCGCTACCTCAAACTTCGGGTCTCTCTGGGAAACCTCGGGTTGTTGAGGAGATTCCCATCCGACGGCTTCAACTGT
>JBBSPA010000071.1:0-20347 GCA_038259225.1 Propionibacteriales bacterium | reverse complement strand
TCGCTGCCCGGGGCGAAGTCGACGTCCTGCAGGTAGGCCTGCGTGATGGTGCGGGTGGAGACGCAGTTGAGCGCGTTGGGCTCGTCGTTCCAGTCCGACAGCGTCGAGCCGGTGGCCGCGAGGTCGAGCAGGAACATGCGGGGGCGGGCAGCGCCGTCGACGGCGGTGAAGTTGCCGACCGCGGCGAGGTGCTGACCGTCGTCGCTGATGTCGAACTTGAACACCTGCGCCGCGTTGCTGTTGGGCAGGCGACCCTCGACCGTGTTCTGGATGAAGCCGGTGGCAGCACCGGTGCTCGGGTTCACCGACATCAGCTTCCGCGGGACGCTGCCCGCGATGACGAGCTGGCCGTTGACCAGCTCCATGTCGGTGATGCGGCGGCCCCGCAGGGGGGGGCGGAAGGAGGTGTCGAGCTGGCCGGTGGCCAGGTCGAGCTTGGCCAGCGCCGGACGGGCTTGGCCGTTGACCGTGCGGAAGTCCCCGCCGATCCACACCGAGGTGCCGTCGGAGACCGCCGACCAGACGTTGCCGTTCACGTCGGGGGCGAAGCCCTGACTGACCGCACCGGTCGCCGCGTCGAAGGCGAACACGTTGGAGCGGGAGTACTGCGTGCTGCGTGGCCCGTTCTCGACGGTCCGGAATCGGCCGCCCACCACCATCTGCGAGCCGGCCTCCGCCACGGTGTAGGCCACCGGCTTCGGCTGCCCCGCCGTCACGGCGACGTGGGGGACCCACCGTTCCGCGGACTCGTTGACGACCGCGTCGTGCACGTAGTCGGATCCGGTGGCCGTGCCGGCGGCGCTGAAGGCCAGCAAGCCGCAGGTCGCGGCCGCCGCGAGGCGCACCAGGGTCTTGCTCTTCATGTCGGTTCTCCCATGCGAGGTCGGGGCAGTCGAGATGATCCGAGGATGGTGGAGGAGGCGGCGTCCTTGCCTGGTTCGGTGTCGCTATCATCGAAATTGGGTAGGACCAACGGCCTTGCCGTGGGCGGGCCGTGCCGCGCGGCACCCGAGACAGGACGGGGACTGCTGGGTGGACGCACGTGACGACACCGCGGCTTCACCTCGCGGGCTCACGCGCCGCGGCCTGGTCCTCGGTGCCGCACTGGGTCTCACCGCGTGCACCACCGGCGACCCGCTACCGCGCGGCCCGTCAGGCGCGATGCCGGTGATGTCCCGGCCGGTCCGCCAGCTGGTGGCGGTCCGCGTGTTCCCCACCTACAGGACTGCGACCTACAGCCAGCACGACGCCGTGCTGGCCCGCCTTGGAGACCTTGGCATCCGACGGATCACCCACAAGCTGGTCCCCGCGATGGATCCTGCCGCGATCGAGTTCACCCAGCGGGCCTACCGCGAGCACGGCATCACGTCCTGGCTCACGGTGGGGGAGCCGAGGGTGCCGCTGGACCGGACCGAGTGGGACGAGATCGAGGCGCTGCTGCGCGGGCCGCTCGCGGGGATGGTGGAGCGGTGCTACGGCTGGAACGAGCCCAACCACCTCCGCGGAGGAGGACCCCTCCCCGAGGCGTGGCCGGAGCTGACCGCCGACCACCAGCGGCAGCTGTGGGCGCGCGTGAAGCCGCTCGGCATCGAGGTCGGCACGCCGCAGCTGTGGTCCGGTTCGTTCGAGACCCACGACGCCGACCTCGCCACGCTGGCCCCGCTGATCGAGGGCAGCTTCGACCACATCGGCTGGCACCTGTACCCCCGCGGCGACGTCGGCGTCGACCTCATCGAGCTGTTCGAGGCGACCTACCGCCGGCTGCTCGGCGAGTTCCCGGTCGTCTGCACGGAGGCCGGGTATCTGGACGCGGAGGACTACACCGGTGGCGCAGCCAACCTCACTCCGGACGAGAAGGCAGCCCTGGTCCCCGCGCTGGTCGACGCCTACACCTCGCGCGGCTCCGGCCTGTCCTACTTCGAGCTGCTCGACGATCCGGACCCGACCGACTCGGAGCGCGAGGCCGGCCTGGGGCTGGTCGAGTGCGGGTCGGTCGACCCCACGACCTGGCGGAACAAGCCTGCTTTCTACTCGCTGGCGTCCCGCCTCGAGGAGGCGTAGCTGAGGTCCCGTACGTGGCGCGCCGAGGCGTCCTCGTCCCGTGTCTTCCACGCCAGGGTCTGACGGTAGGCCAGGAACCCGGCCGCGAGACCGAGCCCCACCCACGACACCGGTGGGATGAGGCCGCCACCGGCGGTGAAGATGCGGACCAGGGGCAGAGCCAGCATGACCACCACGGGCAGCATCCACGCGGGCTCGAGGTGCAGCGTGGTGGTCAGGGCCACGGAGAGGCCGATCAGCAGCACGACGACCACGGCGGCCAGCAGGGCCGCGACGACGCCCGCACGCAGCCAGCTGTCGAGCACGAAGTTGTGCGAGCTTGCCGCCGCCGTGCTCACCCCACCCATGACGGCGTGCGTGCTGATGTTCTCGAAGGCGCGCTCGAGCAGCCCGTCCCGGGCCTCGTAGGAACCGGTGTCCTGGGTGAACCGCACCCACAGCACGGTGAGGAGACCGCTCTTGCCGAGCACCAGCAACGCCCCGACGCCCAGGATCGCCCCGCCGACGAGCTGAGGGGAGATCCGGATCGCCAGCACGGCGCGCACCAGCACCAGGAGCGGCCACACGGACAACGCGAGGATGACCGAGCGCGACAGCGAGATCACGATGAGGATCGTCGCCAGCGCCATCGAGCCCAGGTAGATGCGTCGGGCGATCGCTGAGGTGAACGGACGGATGCCGGTGCAGGCGGCGGACATCGTCATCGCCACCAGGATCGAGCCGAACACCTCGTGCCGGATGTTGCCGTTGGCCGTGTCCTCGGTGAACCCGAACCCGGCGAAGGCGGAGCGGAAGAGCTCCTTCTGGAGGACCTCGGGGTCGGCCGCGGCGATCGAGCGGCCGAAGACCTCGGCGGCGTTGACACCGTTCAGCGCCATCGAGATCCACAGTGCGACAAGGAGCGCGACGGAGCTGGTCAACGCCGACCAGCGCAAGGTCTCGATCCAGCTGTGCCGCCCGAGGCGGAGGCCCTGGTGGACGGCCGTGCCGACGGCGACGAAGACGCCGAGGTAGATCAGCTGCTGGACCGGCTGGCGGGGACCGAGGCCGTGGACGGCGTTGGTCGCCATCCAGACCAGGCTGAGCGCGGCGTTCGCCGCCAGGAAGGGCCAGGCCTGCGCCAGCACCGGTCGGAACGCGCGCGCCCGGTAGGCGACCAGGGCGGCGACGAAGAAGATCGCCATCACCACCAGGTGGAGCCGGAGGGGACCCAGGACCACGAACCACTGCAGTGGAAGAACGGTCAGCAGGAGCAGGAGGGGCCACTTCATGCCGTCGTTCCTCTCCGCAGCTGTCACGAACCTCGGGTGTGCCTCGGACCAGTATGCGTCGATGCCGACGTCCCGTGCCCCATCGCGCGGGCAGGGCCCATGCGGGAAACGATGTCCGACCCACGGATCCGCCGCTCGGGTCCGGCCCCGCCGTCCCTAGACTGTGCTCGCGCGACCCCGCTCGGCGGGTCGACGGATCCCGGGATGGAGACCACATGTCCGCACCTCAGGGTCCGGGGCCCGATCTGGTCATCGCTGGCGCGGCCCGGTCGGGGACGTCGTTCCTGGCCTCGATGCTCGGTCAGCACCCCCAGGTCGATCCGTGCGCGGTCAAGGAGCCGAACTACTTCAGCCGGGAGCACGCCCGCGGCCCGGACTGGTACGACGGGTTGTTCGCGCGGCGCGAGGAGGGCCTGCTGCGCCTGGACGCGAGCATGTCGTACACGTTCTCGCACTTCCCGGACGCGCTGGACCGGCTGGCCGCCGCAGCCCCGGACGCGTACGTCGTCTACGCCGTGCGCCACCCGGTCGCCCGGCTGCTGTCGCACATGCAGCTGCATCGCGACTACTTCCGCAACGAGCCGGCGCGGACGCTGGGCGAGGCCTTGCGGTCCTCGGAGGTCTACGCCGGCGCGAGCGACTACGCCGACTGGCTCCCGCGTCTCGAGAAGCTCTTCGGTCCGGACCGCCTGCTGGTGGTCCCGTTCCCGGTGGTGACGGGGCGTCGCGAGGAGCTGGTCACCACGGTGGCGGCAGCCACGGGCTTGACGGCCGGACCGTTGCTGGACGGCGCTGAGACGGCCGGTCGCCACCGCAATCAGGTGGTGGAGGTGAAGGGGCAGGGGGTGCTGCACGCCCGCCGCCTCGTCCGCCGGTGGGGGTTCTACCCCGCCCTCCGGCGGGCGCTCGGTCCCGAACGCTTGCGCAAGGTCCGCGACTGGAGCACCCGACCGGTGGACACCGAGTCCCTGGCCGTGGCCCTGGAGACGTGTGACGCCGAGCAGCACCACCAGCTCGAGGAGCTCTACTCCTCGGCGCGTGCGGCCGTCACCTCGACCCTGAGGAGCCAGGACGAGCGGCTCGGCTTGTCCTGGGGCGAGGCCTGGGCCACGGAGTGCCCCGACCCAGGCGTCAGGGGCGTCGACCACTGAGACGCCTGGTGCGGCTCAGGCGCCCTGGAGCTGGGCGAGGTGTGACTTCAGGGCGGTGAAGGCGGGCTTCGGCGACCAGGTGGACGAGCTCATCGAGGGGGTCCGGAACAGGCCGAGGTGCGCCTCGCGGTTCGCGCCCGAGGGGTCCGGGTCGTCGAGCAGCTCGAAGTAGGAGAGTCCGTAACCGCGGTCGAGGTAGGCGTCGACCAGCTTGGGCAGCGAGGAGGCCTGCTGGGACTCGCTGATGTTGACGGCCCCGCCGACGTACTTCGGAGCCGTGAAGTGCCCGGCCTCGGTGCACACGACCGGGAACGTGCCCAGGGTGGCTTTGTAGGTGACGTCGAACCGGTCAAGCAGGTCCACCCCGACATCACCGCGCGGGTAGAGGTGCCACCCGATGTGGTCGAAGGTGCCCTTGATGCCCGGGGCCAGCTTGGCCAGGTCCGAGTCGTGCCGGTTGAGGTCGCCGGACCACAGCTGCGGGGTGCCGACCTTGATGCCGAGTGGGGCCACCCGTGCCCAGAGCTGCTGCTGGTGGGCGGCGGCCGTGACGTGCCAGTTGCTCGGCAGGGCACCGCCACCGCGGATGTGGTTGGGCTCGTTCCAGCCGTAGACCCGGTCCACCATGCCGGCCAGCGGGCCCCGGAGGGCGGCGACCATCTTGTCCCACTGGGCCGCGCTGAGCGGCACGTGCGGCTCGCCCACGGTGAGCCACGACTTGATGCCGTGCTCGAAGTAGGCCCGCTGGGTGAAGGCGATGACGGCGGCGTTGGAGGCGATCGAGGGGGTCAGCTTGTGGCTCATCCGCTTGATGCCGAGGTCGCCGAGGCGGGCCAGGACGGCGTCGTGGTCCTGGTAGACCTTCGTGGAGTACGACGGGAACACGCGCACGGCGACCAGCGCCGAGGCGGCGTTGGCCGCCCGACGCCGACGTCGGGCACGAACACGCGCCTTCACGACGTGGCCTCGGGTCGTGCTGCCCGCAGAGGCCGACGTGGCCACCGAGGCCAGGCCCAGGCCGCCGGCGGCGGTGACCAGTGCTGCTCGGCGGGAGACCGCGGGGAGGGGGGGAAGGGGGGTGTTGCTGAAGGACATGGGGGGATGTCTTCCGGGGAGGGGGGGCGACGCCGGTGTGACGCCGTCTCTCCCCTTATCGGCGCCCGGTGCGCCCGACCTTGAGGGGTTCCTGGAAATACTCCTCGGGGTCTCCCGCTGCGGGCCCTCCACACCCCCGCGCAGCGGCTCCCTGCGCTGCGCGTCCTGCCTGGTCAGAGCCGGATCGAGGTCACCTGGTGGTCGACGTTGATGTAGCGCACGCCACTGGCGGTCTCGACCGTCACCCGTGACGGGCTCACGGTCATGGCCCGCTTGTTGATCGGGTCGTAGCAGTCGGTGGCCCGACGCAGGTGCGCGGTGACGCTGCCGTCCCGCTTGGCCGTCAGGGTGCTGCGCAGGTCGCTGGGGCCGCTCGCGCGGAACCGGACCTGGGCCGGGGTGAAGGCCGGTCCGGGGTCGCGCAGCTGGGTGAGCAGGGCCCGCATGCTGGCCACGATGGGCTTGCGCCGCCAGGGCGGCCCGTCCCCGGCCACGGTCGCCAACATGCCGAAGTTGGCCTCGGTGTCGTCCTTCGCACCGGCGTCGACGTCGTCGAGTAGCTCGAAGAAGGCCGTCTTGCACCCACGGTCGGCGGCCTCGAGCAGGGCCGACGGGGCGTACTCGGCCGCGACCGACTCGGGGACGGTGCGGTGCCCGGAGTTGGCGGCGGTGGCGTTGGTGTAACCGGTCTCGGCGATCCAGATGGGCTTGCCGGGCCAGGTCTGGCGCAGCATGGAGAGCGTCTCGTCCAGCTTGAAGTCGGGGTAGCGCCCACCGGGATAGCGGTGGATCGCGCCGACGTCCATCACCTGCAGCAGGCCGCGGTCGGCGAGCCGCTGGTAGTCCGCGCGCTGCGCGTAGATGTCCTGCAGGGTCGGGCCGACGACCGTCACGCCGGCCAGGCGGGGCTCGGCCCGGACCGCGTTCCAGATCGCCCGCTGCACGCGCAGCGTGTTGGTCTCCCAGTCCCCGCTGACGGGACCGGAGCCGCGGACGTGGTTCGGCTCGTTGAGCCCCTTGACCGACAGGCAGACGTCCGCGGCGTTCGTCGCGATGTGGCGCATCGTCGCAGCGATCTGGGCCGAGGAGGTGCTGCGGTCCCTCGCCACCACCATGTCCCACTTCAGGCCCAACCGGCGGGCCTCGGCGGCGACCTCGCGGGTGCGGGGGAGGTTCGGGGCGTAGAAGCCGCGGAACGAGGTGGCGCCCATGTCGGCGATCTCCGCCATCCACTGGCGGTAGTAGCCGTACCCGTTCTTCAGGAAGTTCGGCTTGGCGTTGATGCCGAAGGAGGCTCGCACCTTCTCCGCGCTCAGGGGGCGGACCAGGGGTGCGGCGGCGGAGGCCGCGGTCGGCGCCCCCGCCACGCCGACACCGGCGGCGGCGGCCCCCAGGAGGAGCATCCGACGGGAGGGGGACAGGGGGCGGCCGTGCATCTCGTGGGCCAGACTCTGTGAAGACATTGCGGGACGCTAACCCGGGTCTCGGGGAGATCCGCAATCCCCCCGGAGGTAAAAAAGAGGAAACGCCTGCGCCGGACGGCACACTCCCGCTACCCTCCGCGCGGAGCGAGGAGAGTGAGCGATGCGCGCGAAGAACCGTGAGCCCGGTGCTCTCCCGATCGGCCCTGGTGCCAAGAACGTGCTGTCGGCGGCCGAGACCCTGTGGCCCGCCCCGGGCTCGAGCTGGCTTGGCCGGCGAGTCCCCGGATCCGTTACAGACGCCGGCTACCGCGCCTATACCGTCGTCCCCTCGGTGCAGCGGCCGCGGTTCCTGGTACCCCGCGCCCCCGAGGCCGCGGCGGCGCTCCGGCCCACGCAGAAGGGTGTGAAGGGTCTGCGCATGCTGGCGCTGGGCTCGCTGCAGCGCTGGTCGGTGCTGGGCCGGTTGCCGGGGACACGCCTGCACGTCCTCCCGGGCCCCGCAGGTGCGGGAATCGAGGACCTCCTGAGCGCGGTGGTCGGTGACGTCGCGGACGTGGTGATCCGGCTCGGGCGACCGCGACCGAACCGGACCCTCGTGCTGTGGGCGTTCGCGTCCGACTGGACCCCGGTCGGGATCGCCAAGCTGAGCCGCGGTGACGCAGCGAAGGAGTCCATGGAGGCCGAGTACGCCGCCCTGGCAGGGTCGCCCGCCTCGGGCATCCGCGACCTCGTCGCGCCCCGGGTGCTGGGCTACCTGCGCTGGAACGACAACGACGTGCTGGTGATCTCCGCCCTGGTGAGCGCCGACGCGGGACCGAGCCACGTGCCGCCGGTGCCTCAGATGAAGGCCCTCGCGGCCTCGACGGGCGCGGAGGAGAAGCTGCTCCGCGACACCCCGTTCGTCACCCGTCTCGACGAGCAGATCGACGCCCTGACCTCCGTGACCGACCAGGTGTGGCTGCGGGCCGGCCTGGAGCGGCTGGTGCACGACCTCGGCGACACGGTGGTGCGCACCGGTGCCTGGCACGGCGACTGGGTCTCGTGGAACCAGTCCGTCGACGGGGACACGGTCCTGCTCTGGGACTGGGAGCACTACCACGCCTCGGCCCTGGCCGGGTTCGACCACGTGCACTTCCTGGCCCAGGAGCAGCGCGCACACGGCACCGACGTCCGCACCGAGGACGCCTGGCTGTCGGAGGCCGACGCCGCGCTCGCCGGCACGTGGGGCCTCGCCCCCGACCAGCGGCTCGCGGTGCTGCGCAGCTACCTGCTCGAGGTCAACCTGCGCTTCGTCCGGGATCGCCAGGCCGAGGGCGGGGCCATCGCCCGTGCCGGCTGGGCCCGATCCCTGGTCGAGCGGCTCGCCGTCGCCCCGGCACGCGCCTGAGTCCTGTGCCAGGATGACGGCACGTAACGTGGTGAAGGGATGACCGTGGTCGGGCAGCTCCAGCAGGGAATTGGTGGCGTACGCCGCTCGCCGATGGCCAAGAGGGTACGGGCCGCCGTGCCCGACCCCGTCGTGACGCAGCTACGGGCGGCCGTCCGTGCCTACGGCTCCGCCACGGCGTCCCGTCGTCCGCGGCCGGACTTCCTGGTGATCGGCGCCAAGAAGGGCGGTACCACCTCGATCATCAACTGGCTGCTGCGGCACCCTCAGGTGATGGGGATGATCCCTCGTGCCCAGAGCGCCAAGAGCCCGCACTACTTCGACATCAACTACGCGCGGGGCGAGAAGTGGTACCTCTCGCACTTCCCGACGGAAGCGGCTCGGTCGCGTCGCGCGGCGAAGGTCGGCCTCCCGCAGCACACGGGCGAGAGCTCGCCCTACTACCTGTTCCACCCCTACGCCGCGGAGCGGATCAAGGCCACGACGCCCGATGCGCGGATGATCGCGATCCTGCGCGAGCCGGTGTCGCGGGCCTACTCGAACTACTGGGACCGCGTGGCCACCGGTCACGAGGACCTGCCGACGTTCGAGGAGGCGGTGGCCGCGGAGCCGGGCCGGCTCGCGTTCAGCGACGACACGCTGGCGGACCCGGGGTCGTACTCCTACGACCACGACCACCACGCCTACCTGCGACGCGGGGAGTACGCCTCGCAGCTGCGCCGCTACTTCGAGGTGTTCCCGCGCGAGCAGCTGCTGGTGCTGACCTTCGACGAGCTGCGCGCGGACGCGGAGGGGGTCTTCCAGCAGGTGCAGCGGCACCTGGGACTCGAGGACCACGCGCTCGACCAGGGCCTCGAGGCGTTCAACGTGCGCACCGACTACCCGAAGATTGACCCGGCGACGCGCGACCGGCTGCGCGAGCACTTCGCCCCGCACAACGCCGAGCTCGAGCAGCTGCTCGGGCGTCCGTTGGGCTGGTGACCGGCCCTCTCCCAGGACGGGGCTACCGGGGGTAGTAGCCGCCGACGACGTCCCTGGCCGGCACCTTGGTGAGCACGACGCCCGTCGGGCGTGCGTCGACCAGGCCCAGGCGCTCGACGACGTTGCGCAGGTCGCGCTGCGTGGTGCGGCCGCGCTCGACGACCATCACGACCCGGTCGGCCACCGTCGCCAGCTCCGCGGTCTCCGCGGCGTAGAGGACCGGCGCAGTGTCCACGACGACGAGGTCGTTCTCCGCCCGCAGGGTGTCCCAGACATCGGTCACGTTGGCCCGGCTCAGCAGCGTCGCCGGGTCGGCATGCATGACCCCGGCGGGGAGCAGACGGAGGTTGTCGACGCCCACCTCGACCGGTCGGGGCATCTGTCCCGATCCCCCCAGGGCGTCGGTCAGGCCGGGTGCGGCGGGCGCGCCGAACCGGGTGGCCAGCTGGGGGTTGCGCAGGTCGGCGTCCACGAGGGCGACCCGCAGGCCCATCCTGGCCGCGGTGAGGGCGAGGTCGCCGGCCACCGTCGACTTACCCTCGCCGGGGGAGGCAGAGATGATCAGCGCCATCACCCCGGTGCCCTGGGCATCGGCCGCGGCGTCGGGGGCCCCCTCGGGGGCGGCGCTGGCGGTCGCTCGGGGGTGCTCGACGCGGAGCCGGAGGTTGACCGCCAGCGCGCGGTAGGCCTCAGCGGTCTTGCTGCCGGGGTCGCCCAGGACCCCGCCGCCCCCGCGGCCCTTGCCGGTCTTGGGGATGCGCCCCAGGACCGGGATCCTGCCGACCAGCGCCGCGAGCCCGTCCTCGTCGCGGATCCGGTCGTCGGAGTAGTGGCGGGCGTAGGCGATGCCCAGCCCGATCAGGAAGCCGAGCACCAGTCCGAAGAAGGCGGTGCGCAACCGCCCGGCGCCTCCGCCGGCCGGGGCGACGGCGTCCTGGAGCACGCTGGCGGTCCGGAGCGAGCTGGTGGGGTCTTGGACGGTGGCCAGCTGTGCGACCAGCCGGGTCTGTCGCTGACGCTGACGGTCGACCGCGGCCTCAGCCTCGACCAGGTCCCCGCCGGTCAGCCCGGGCAGGTCCTGCTGGAGGTCCACGAGCCGCCCGGAGGTGGCGTTGAGCTCATTCTGCAGGGCCTCGGCGGCAGCGAGGCGCTGCTCCTCCTGGGACTCGGCGTAGACGCGGACGTAGCTGTCGGCGAAGGCGTTGGCGACCCGCGCGGCCTCGTCCGGTGCGCCTTGGGCGGAGGTGATCGAGAGGGCCGTGGTGTCTGGGACGACCTCGACCGTCGTGCTGTCGAGGAGGTCACCCGCGTCGGCGCCGCCGCCGAGCTCGCCGACGACCTCCTGCACCACACGGTCCGAGATCACGACCTGCGCCTGCGTCTCGACGAGCGCCGGGTCGCTGGAGTTCTCACGTGTCGGCACTAGGACGACGGCGTCGGCGGAGTAGCTGGAGGTGGCGAGCGGGGCGGTGAGGCCACCGAGCACAGCGCCGAGCAGCATGGCGACGACAATGATCCATCCGCGCCGGCGTAGCACCGCCGTGTGGCTGGACATCTGGGTGAAGTCCTCGGTCATGGTGGTCTCTCACTTCTGCGTCATGGGACCTGCCGCAGGAGCGACGGGGGGGAGTGGAACCACGCTGGCCCGGGAGGAGACTACGACAGCACCGACCACGCCGTAGGTCTTCTCCCTGCCGGTCAGCGGCGTGCGATGCGGACTGTCCGCTCGACCGCCCCGTTCGGGGTGCGGACGAAGACGCTCACCTGCTTCGCCCTGATGCCCTTGATCCGGGCGTCGATGCGTCGCGGCGAGACCACCGTGTAGCGCACGGTCCTGTCGGCGACCCGCAGGTTGAGCACGTCGTAGAAGAACTTGCCGCGGATCGCCAGGGAGCGCGCGCTGGTGCGCCCCGACTTACGGGCTTGGATTTTGGGGGCCTTCAGGGCCACCGGGCAGAACCGGGTGAGCTCGGCAGGCAAGGAGGTGAGCTGGGCATCAGCCCCGGCCTGGATGGTGCGGCGCCACGAGGCCGTGGAGCGCGCGTTGCGGGACTGCACCTCGATGCCCCGACGCTGGTAGCGCGCCACGACCTTGGGCACGAGACGTCCGGCGGGGGCGGCGACGATCCCGATCCCGTCACGGACGAAGCGGGTGAGCCGCTTGGGCAGGGTGCCGTTGATCTTCTCCACGACCTGCACCGCCGGCTGCGCCTCACGCGCGAGGTCGCCGTGCTCGGTGATCCAGGTCGATGTCGTCAGGCCCCGGGCGACGACGAGGTTCGCCACGTCGTCGGCAAGGTAGGCGACCTTGGGCTCGAGGTAGACGCGCGTGTCCGGGTAGGTCTGGAACGTGTCCATGGCCGCGTCGAGCCGCAGGAGCGGCGACCCGGCCTTGCGGTAGCGGAGCTGCTCCACCTCGGCCGTGGTCATCTGGTTGATGAGACCGGGCGTGCCAGTCGCCTTCAGCGTGCTGCGGTCGTGGAAGAGCCACAGCACACCCTCCGCGTCGACCCAGACGTCGGCCTCGATGCTGTACCCACCCCGCTGGGCCAAGTCGAAGGCCGGGGCGGTGTTCTGGTCGATGCCATCGGGCTTGTCGCCACGGTGGGCGATCACCTCGAGCGCGTCGCAGGAGGTGGGCGCGGCGGTGGCGGACGGTGCGAGGGCCACAGAGCCGGCGAGCATGCCGGTGACGAGCGTCGCCGACGCGAGCGTCGCCGTTCCCCAGGTTGTGAACGACATGTGAGTAGATCTCCCCATGACCTGTGCGGCGTCGTCATCGGCGTGACGGAGCAGGCGCGTGGTCGCTGTGTGTGGCGCGGACGTGAACGGCTACCACAATAGACGGGGACGGGCTAGTCGGGCGCTTTCCTGCCACCCCTGCTGGGGAGCGGAACAATCAGGGAGCAGCTGTGGTCGGTGTTTGCTGACAGCCGTCCTGGGACCGACGATGTCGTGTCCGGGCACCAATTGTGTAGGCAGATCAAGATTCCCCACAGGCTAGATCTGAGGGCGCGAACTCGGCGCCGTTGCCAGACCTGATGGTCGCTAATTCCACGGCCATCAGACCCGCTCGTCCCGGGGGGGCAGACGGGAAGATCGGTGTCTATTTCTACACACCGGTGGGATGCGGCGTGCCCAGCGGCACGCTCGAAGAGCTTTGTGGAACTTGAACACGCCGAGGTCCGGCGAGGAGGTGCCCGACAGCAACCCCGATCGGAACAGAAAGTGTGCACCAGACGAGCAGCACTATGACGGCGGTCACCATGACCCGAGTGTGCGCCAGTTACCGAATTTTGTCTAGGAGATGCACTTGTTAACAGGAAGGATTCAGCCTGGCCTAGTCCAGCGTCGGCGGGGTGGAGGCCGCTACCCCCCCTTCGAGCCATTGGTGTGGCGACGGCGAAGCAATGACACTTGCCATGCACGTCAAAGACACGGCCAGGCTCTATTCCTGGCAACCGCTGTCTCAACGCCTCCACTGGCAGGCTGTCCGGAGTGGTGGGGGCGGCGCAAAAGCTGGCTTGACTGGCGGGCGCAGGCGGGGTCCGGGTCCGGGTCGTCTTGATCTACCGGGCTCCCGTGTCTCTGGTGTCGGGCGAGGTGCCGGATCCTGACGACTCGGAAGGCGACGCGGCTGTGGGCGACGGTCAGCCGCATGATGGCGAGCCGCGGCAGCGGCATGTCCAAGCCGGTGAGGCTGATGTTGCTCAGATCGATCAAGGGCCACGAAGCTCTGTCCCGCGCCGCGCCCGCTAGTACGCGGCGGCTGACAGTTCCCCCGGCCAGGCAGCGCAGCCCGTGGGCCTCAGCCGGGCACGCCTGCGACCTGCACAAAGCAACACGGGCCCGAGAGGAACGGGCCGTCAGCCCCCGCTCGAGCCAGCAGCAGGTTGACTCCTGCGCTTGGCGGATTGTGCTTCCACACCGATAGCCCGACGGCCCGCCTCTCGTCCTCCCGGTTGCCGATGTCGTGTCAGATGACCTCCGGTACGAACCCCATCGTTGCTGAGACGAGTGCTTTCCGCGCTGCTAGCGTTCGATGCTGGATCGCCGGACCCCGTCAAGCCGGTCCGGACGGTTGCGACTCCGGTCGGAAGAATCTAGAGCGTCAGGCAAGATCTCGGAAGCTGGGAGAAAAATGGTCAATCAGGGCGTCTCTGTCGTGGTTCCGACCCAGGGCCGGATCGAGTTGGTGCGCGCATTGCGCAGCGCATCTTCACAGCTGGGAATCTCGGACATCGAGATCATCGTGGTGGCCGACTTGCCAGCGACCGACGACTTGCATCCCGACGTGTTCGACATTGCTACCAAGGTCGTGTGCACCGGCGGTGGGCGAGGTGGTGGGGCTGCCCGAAACCAGGGGGTCGCTGCTAGCTCACTACCGTGGGTCGCGTTCTTGGACGACGACGACGAGTGGGAGCCGGAGAAGCTCAAGACCCAGCTGGCCGCCGCCGCTGAATGGCCGGGCAGGCTGGTCGTAGTCAGTTCGCGAATCACCCATGTCAACCGCGATGCGACCCGTGCCTCTCGTCCCATCCCGAAGCAACTCAAGGTCCCGGGGCAACCCGTCGACGCGTATCTCTTCGATCGCCGGCGGCCCTCGAGCAGTCGGGCTTCCCTCTACACATCGACACTCGTCTGTCCCAGAAGATTGGCCGAAGCGGTTCCGTGGCAGGAAGGTCTGGCACGCCATCAGGACTGGGACTGGCTGATCCGGCTCGCCGAGCACGAAGACGTGGTAATTGTGCAGGTGTCGGAGCCCTTGGTGAGAATCCAAGTGGGAAGCAGCTCGTCTGTCTCTGCCGGGAACGATTGGCGATCTTCGTTGACGTGGGCCAATGAAGTGCTACGACAGGGTTCGCCGCGGACCTACGTTGACTTCGTGACGGCGCAGACCCTCCGCTACGCCATTAGCGACCGCTCGTGGGCCGGGTGCTGGAGCATCTGCAAGCAGATCCTCGGCGTGCGAACCATTCCATCCGTGGGCCCCATCGTCATCGCTTGCGGCGGCTTCGCTCCCAGAGCGGCGGTCGAGCGCATCTTGACCATGAATCGAAAGCGGATCCAAGCGTGACCGTCTCACCGGGCCGGCTCTCGGCGGGGAACGTCTCGACTGTTCGGCCGGGCCGATTGACAGAAGCATCGCCTGCCAGACCCGCTGTCCTTGCTTCGATACTTCTCTTCTGGTGCGTCGTCGCGTTCTCGCGTCCGCAGTTCATCAGTGCAGGGCTGGCTATCGCGGTCGGGCTGCTTTTCCTCGTGATTCTGCAGATGACATGCCCCAGTCTCGCTCTCCCAGTCCCCATGGTCGTCCTCCTCCTCATCTTCATCTGGCTGTCCATCAGTTGGTCGGACGTACCTCAGCGATCTGCGCTCGGCGCATTGGCAACAACCCTCGTCGCAGTACTTGCGGCGGCGACGGCATGGCGCATTGACGCGCTCGTCGCGATGCGGGTGGTGGACCTCGCGCTGAAGTCGTGCCTGGTCGCCTCGCTCGCGATGGCGGTCGCCCTCCCACATGTCGGAGTTGAGCAAGGCGCGGCGAGCTACGGGTCGATGGTTGGCATCTACGGCCAGAAGAACATGCTCGGGACAATGCTGTCCTTGGGATTCGCAACGCACGCCGCCACCGCGCAGTTCAACAGGATTGGTGGGTGGGCGTGGTTCGGCGCCTATGCAGCGGCGATCGGCTGGTCACAGTCGGTTGGCACGGTCGTCAGCGTTGGTGTGGTTCTCGCCGTCTGGTTCAGCACCCACCGATTGGGCCGGGAGGGGTCCCAACGTAGGCGTCTGCTGCGGTTCGGTGGCCGCCTCACCTTCGGCCTGCTCGCCCTTCTGGTGCTTCTGGCCAACGTCGGACGGGTCGCGGCGGGCCTTGGCCGCGACCTGTCGTTCAGTGGGCGCACCGACATCTGGCAGGGGGCCTGGTCGGCGCTCCAGGAGCAGCTGGCCTTCGGTTACGGGTGGGACGCGGCCTTCACAGACTCGTCCGTCGTCGCGATCAGCATCGAGCGGTACACCAATTGGTACGTCACGAGCGCGCACAGTGGATTTCTGACAGTCGCCGTGCAGATTGGGATGGTTGGCTTGGTTCTTGCCCTGCTAATACCGATCGGTGTGACGGCGCGCGCATTGCAACTGTATTTGCGAGAGCCGTCGCGGGAGACCTACTGGCTGCTGCAGATAGCCGTCGTGTTCTGGACGACGAACCTGATCGAATCGCGATACCAGTGGCTGATGTGGTTTGTTCTCGTTCTAGCTGCCGGATTGCTCGCTAACCGGAAGCGAGGACCGCGGGTGGAAGGCCAGACCGGGAAGGGCCTTGCGACATGAGGCAGGCGCGGGTCAGCACCCCGGGCATCAGATCAGAGTGAAACGTCAGGCGCTCGTCCTTATCGTTGCTCGGTTGTCCGCTGGCGTGGCAACTGCCGTCTTGTTCATTCTGTTCGCGCGAGCCGTCACGCCCCATACATTTGGTGCGGTCAGCGTCGTGCTCAGCATCGTAACTTTCGCGGTGCTCTTCGCATCTTTCGGCGTAGCGCAACTCGTTCTCCAAGGCGCCGCGCGCAACGATGACGAATTGGTTGCTGACGGCCTGAACCTGAATCGGGTCTCGTCGGCGGCACTGAGCATCGTCGGCCTCGTTGGGTTGGTTGCCTCGATGCCGGTAGCGATCGCGGGCGGCGAGTCGCTGCCTCTGGTGACGTCGATTCTTCTCCTAGCTTTAGTGTTAGAGAAGAACGCGGACGTTCGGATGTCGATCCTGGTGGCTGGAGGCAGGCGGCTCGGACCTGGGCTGAATCTGGTCCTGCGTCGCGCAACCGCCTTGGCAGTCTTCGCTGTACTCCTGGTCGTCGGCGCGGGCTCCGCCCCGGCTATTCACTTCGCCGCTGCGTTTTTGGTGGGATCGACCGCTAGTGCCGTTCATGCCCGCATGGTGGCTCCTCTCCCCTCGCTTCAACCGCTTACGGCAACCCGCCTTGCCGCAGCAGTTCGAGCCGCTCTGCCCTTCTTGTCCAACAACTTGACGACTCAGGGACGTACCCTCGATGTCGTCGTCCTTGCCGCAGTTGCTGGCGTTGCTTCGAGTGGCTACTACGCCGCAGCGCAACGTGTCGCCAGTCCGATCATGGTGGCCACTTCTGGTCTTGCGACAGCTCTGGTCCCGCATTCGGCGCGACTATCAGGCAACAGGGTGTGGCCCCTGGCCGTGCGGCTCACAGTTCTCCACGTGTGCAGTGCACTTCTCCTGGGCGGCTTTCTACTGTTCTTCCAGGATCTCATTGGTGGCCTGCTAGGGCCGGAATACGATGAAGCTGGTGGCCTTCTGCTTCTCTGTGTCACAGCGACACATTTTGTCGCGCTGAGCACCACCTTGACCTCGATCGGCCAGGCCAGAGGAATGGAACAACAGCTGTCACGGCTGGGGGTGGTCTTCTTGGCTCTGCTGCTGGTCGGAGTAGCCATTGGTTCTGCTTTATTCGGTGGCGCAGGCTGCGCATTCGCGCTGCTTCTCGTCTACCTGATCAAGTGTTGCGTGGGTCTCAGACTGCTGCGCGGCGAATCCCGATCCGAAGTCGGAACGTCGATCGAAAACTCGTGTCGAACAAATTCGTAGGGAGGTCCAAGCGATGGAAGGTCCAAGATCAACAATCGTGGTGCTCGAGGCTGTCAACCCGCCCGACGGCACCACCAGGTACATAGATCAGGTCGTGACGTGCGCCCCGTCAGGGATTCAGTTCGACTACCTGACCGGCCCGAGGGCACTGCTTCGGGGTTTCGACGTGCTCCATCTGCATTGGCCTGAGAACTTGACTCACGGCCCGTCCCGCCCGCGGACGGTGGTTCGGTGTCTTGGTGTGGTGGGGCTCCTGTTGTACCTGCGTCTGCGCGGGACAGCGATTGTGAGGACGATCCACAATATGACACCGCACGAGCGTCCAAGTTGGCCCGAGCGTGTGACGCTTGCACTCATCGACCAAGCCACAGACCACTTCGTGGTCATCAACCCCCAGACGCGGTTGCCTGGCAAGGCGCCCTCCACGCTTGTGTTGCACGGTCACTACAAGGACCGGTTCAGCGAATACTCAGGCAGCGTGGGTCAGCAGTCGAACCGCGTGGTCTATGCGGGTCTGATCCGCCCATACAAGGGTGTTTCCCAGTTGATCGAAGCGTTCACGGTGCTAGCGCTTCACGGTTCCTCGCTGAGAATCGTTGGGAAGCCGACACCGGAACTGCAAGCAGAGATAAACCGCGCGTCAGCGGAACACGAGGCAATCTCTCACGTGTTTGGTTTCATCCCGGACGGGGATCTGGTGAGGGAGATCCAGTCTGCACAACTCGTTTGCCTGCCGTATCAGGAGCTGCACAACTCAGGGATGGCACTAGTCGCGCTATCCCTGGGACGCCCAGTTCTCGTTCCGGACACTGTGACTACTCGTGCCCTGGCAGCAGAGGTTGGTGAGCGCTGGGTGATGCGTTTCGAAGGCTCGTTGAGCGCCGAGAAGCTGCGCTATGCCTTGGAGTGCAGTGCTGACCTAGACGACCTTGAGCAGCCAACCTTGCAATCCCGAGACTGGAACGAAGTGGGGCGGGGTTATGGCGAGGTGTTCACGCGGGCATCGCAGCGCAAGTCCGTCGGCCGTGCCACTCGGGGCCGTGGGAAGCCCCGGATCAGACACTCAAAGTCAAAATTCGGATCGAGGGGTTCTGATGACTACGCAAGTTGATGTGCGGGTCTTCGCATGGCTCACAGGTCAGGACTTCAACATCGGCGATTCAATCCTGCGTCGTCCGTACCTGCGGGCGTTGTCTAACATCGGTTGCGTCGATCTCTGGATCAACGATGTCGCGAGCGACTACGTGGGCGGGCTCGCAGTTCCGCCCGGGAGCAAACTGAGTAGATCGTTCATCAAGTGGTACGTCACCATTCTGGCCAGCCTGACCCGTCGCAGGACCGTGATCGCGATGAACGCCGGTGAGTTCCGACCTTCTCGATCGCGAGCAGGTCTGGTGTGCCTACTCGTTCTCGCAGGCATTCTTGCGCGCGCAAGAGGAGGAGGACTTGTCTGGTTCGGTGGCAGCGTCCTGCCCACGAGATCGCGTCGCCTTCGCATCATGTACGTCGCGGCAGCCCGCTGCTCGCGGGACGTCTTCTGGCGCGACTCGCGGACCGTGGGTTTTGGTGGCCGTCATGACGTGATGCCGGATTGGGCTTTTGTTGAGGGATCGCCCGTGATGAGCTGGGGAGCAGAACCGCGCCGTTTGGCCGCATTCTCGTTGCGCGGTGACAGAGTAATGCCGGACGATGCCTGGTTTGCCTGGGCGCGTCAGCTACTTATTTCTCTGGCACTCGAACCGATCTTCATCGTACAAGTGATGACGGACCGTGATCGTGCCCAAGAGATGGCGGCGCGTCTGGGTGGATCGGTGCTGGATTGGGAACCCGGCTGTTCCCACCTGTCGCAGGAAGTGAGGGTGCGGGACGTCTACAGGAGGTCCCGGATCGTGGTGGGCGACCGGCTCCATGCGCTAATCCTCGCAGCCACGGAGGGGGCCGTTCCTCTGGGCTGGGTGCCGTCGTCGACTGGAAAGAGTCGAGGGCATTTCGATGCTGTGGGTCTAACCTTTGTTGGTAGATATGAGGGGCTAGAACCGACAGGCCTCCCCCGGGTCTCGCCCGAGGCAGTCGATGCTTGGGCAGTACAACTGCGCTCCCGGGTAGAGGATGCCCGCAATGACTTGGCCGCGGTAACCGAGCGTATGAACCTGCTGCGGCAGTAGCAGCATCCGGTCGTCTGGGAAGTAGGTGATCGCTCTGTCGTGTGCACCAGGTGGGCGGACCGTGACAGACGCATACGGCCCCACCGCGTTGCGGTGGGGCCGTCGCGCAAGCGAACTCGACGTTAGGAGCCGGAGTTGATCATCCCGGCGCCGACAGTGACGCCGGTCGCCTCGTCGATCAGGATGAACGAGCCGGTCGTGCGGTTCTGCGAATAGGAGTCGCAGAGCAGCGGCTTGGTCGTGCGCAGCTGGACCCGCCCGATCTCGTTGAGCCCGAGCTCCTTGGTCTCCTGGTCACGGTGCAGCGTGTTGACGTCCAACCGGTACTGGATGTCTTTGATCAGCGCCCGCGCGTTGTTCGAGGTGTGCTTGATCGCCAGCTTCTGACGCGGCTGCAGGGGCTTGGTGGCCATCCAGCAGATCATCGCGTCGATGTCCTGGCTGGGCTGCGGGGCGTTCTTGACCCGGGCGATCATGTCGCCTCGCGAGACGTCGACGTCGTCGGCGAGGCGCACCGTGACCGACATCGGCGGGAACGCCTCGGCGATCTCCTGGTCAAAGAGGTCGATGCCCTCGATCGTCGAGGTCATCCCGCTCGGCAGCACGACGACCTCGTCGCCGGGCTTCAGGATCCCGCCGGCGACCATGCCGCCGTAGCCTCGATAGTCGTGGTGCTCATCCGACTTCGGACGCACGACGTACTGCACCGGGAATCGGACGTCGACGAGGTCGCGGTCGGAGGCGACGTGGATGTGCTCGAGGTGGTGCATGAGCGTCGGGCCGGAGTACCAGTCCATGCTCTCGGAGCGGTTGACCACGTTGTCCCCGGCCAGCGCCGAGATCGGGATGACCTCGAGATCGGGGATGTTGAGCTTGGTCGCGAACTGGGTGAACTCCTCGCGGATCTTGGTGTAGACGTCCTCGGAGAAGTCGACGAGGTCCATCTTGTTGACCGCGAGCACCAGGTGGGGGACCCGGAGCAGGGACAGGATCACCGCGTGACGGCGGGACTGTTCGGTGAGGCCCTGTCGGGCGTCGACGAGCACGAGGCCGAGGTCGGCGGTCGAGGCGCCGGTGACCATGTTGCGGGTGTACTGCACGTGGCCCGGGGTGTCGGCGATGATGAACTTGCGGTTCGGCGTCGCGAAGTAGCGGTAGGCCACGTCGATGGTGATGCCCTGCTCGCGCTCG
>JBBSPA010000070.1:0-20439 GCA_038259225.1 Propionibacteriales bacterium | reverse complement strand
GGTGCCGCCGGCGCGGACGTTCCAGCCGGTGGTGTGGGCGTTCCAGCCCGTGGTGCCGCCGGCGCGGACGTTCCAGCCGGTGGTGTGGGCGTTCCAGCCCGTGGTGCCGCCGGCCCGGACGTTCCAGCCGGTGGTGTGGGCGTTCCAGCCCGTGGTGCCGCCTGCGTGGGTGCCGGCGTGAGTCTTGTTCCAACCAGTCGTGCCTCCGCCCCAGGCCTCGGTCGAAGCACCGAAGGACATAGCGAGAGGAGCTGCGATAGCGATGGAGGAGATGACAATCTTGCGCACAGAGACGTTGAGCATGAGGGGATCCTTGCTGTGAGGACGGACGCACGACACCGCGTCGTACGCACGCTCATAGCATGGCAGCAGTTCACTGGGATTACCTGTCCTGTGAAGCAAATAAATCGTGCCGCAGCCCGTTACCTCACGGTCTGCGGTGAAAGGTCCGCCAACTGTGGATGGTTATGCCACCCAGACTGGCTGATCTTATGAGGTTTTTATCTTGCATAGATGGCACTTCTCGGGGCGAGTGGTGCGTCTCTTCACCGCTGGCCCCGAATGTCAGCTGCCGATCCCTCCCTACCCCTGCGTTGCGATCTTCATACTGACAGTGACGTTCTAACGATGGACCCGGCTTCGGGTTACAACCATCCGTTCAGCCTGCGAAGAATCATCCGTTCGGGTGACCCTCCGTCACTCAACGTGCGTCTGACAACGCCTCTTGCACAAGGATTCTTGCGGATATACCGTGCGGACATGCCTCAGGTCACGCAGCGTGGCGGCGACATCTCCAAGATCGCTGCCATTCACCATCCGGTACGGCGTCGGTTGCTCGACGTGCTCAGCGTCGACGGACCCGCCACCGCGTCCCAACTGGCTGAGCGTACCGGTCAGCTGGTCGGAAACGTAAGTCACCATCTGAAGATGCTCGCCAGGGCAGGGTTGATCGAGGAGGCCGGCGAGCTCGCTAAGGACCGCCGGGAACGCTGGTGGCGCCGGGCGCCGGTGTCGCTGAGCTGGTCAGTCGCGGACCGGGCCTCGGGCGCGGCGGACGACCTGGTCGCCGAAGCCGCAGAGGAGCAAACTCTGTCGCACCACGTCGACAAGGTGCAGCAGTGGTTCGAGCGGCGCGGCGACTACGACCGGGACTGGGTACAGGCGGCCTACTCGACGCAGTCCTGGCTCCAGCTGACGCCGGAGGAGCTCGTCGAGCTCAGCGAGAAGCTGGGCGACCTGATCGCGGAGTTCCAGCGCAGCGTGCAGCTCGGCGACGGCCAAGTCCGGGAGCAGGTATTCCTGTTCGCACACGCCTTCCCCGCGACACCGTGACCGGGCATGGTCCCTACCTGCGGTAGGAGCCACACCCGGTCACAACGTGGAGTCGCTCGGCATCGCTCGTCGAGTGCCTGGACGGTCAGCGCGGCTGCTCGGTGGGGTGCTCAGTCGATGGGTCCACTCTCGTCTGCTCCGCCGATGGCTCGGGTGCCGTCGGCTCGGCCGTGGTCGTGTGAGGATCGATTTCGTCGGCCTCGGCGCGCTGTCCGGCGACCTCGGTGCGCGCCTCGTCGACCCGGCCGTGGTGTTCTTGAGCCGTGGTCTGAAGCCGCGCGGCCTCGGCCGTCTTGGCATCGGCCTCGGCTTGGGCCTTGCGTGCCCGGGCGTCGATCTCGGTTGCCTTGGCCGCCTGCTGGTCGACGGTTGTGGCGCGCTCGTCTGCCTCGCGCCGCAGCGTCTGTGCCTGCTCAGCGCGTTGGTGGTCGGCACGGCGTCGCGCCCCATTCAGCAGCACGACAGCCGCCACGATGACGATGATCGCGACAACGATCACAATGAGCCAGTTCGTTCCGGACATGGATGGCCTCCTCAGGGTCCGGGGGGATCGTGCCCAGGCCCGGCGGTCCCAAACCCCCGACCAGTTCTCCTGGCGGATCGGGAGTACCTGTTGCTCACCAGCCGCCCTGTGGCGTAGACACGTCGCAGGACGTTGGAAGGGCGCGGTGGCGATGCCGAAGACGGAGGGAAGCCCGGCCGAGTGGCGCGGAGTCGACGAGGGATGGGGCCGTAAGGCGGTTGACTTCGCGACGCTGAGCGAACCCGGCAACATCCGGGAGTACGTCGCGTTGCACCAGCGACTCGAGATCCAGACGGGCGACCGCGTGCTTGACGTCGCGTGTGGCTCGGGCCTGGCCGTGGAGTTGGCGGCCGTGCGAGGTGCCGTCTGCGCCGGCATCGATGCCTCGGCGCGGCTGGTCGCGGTAGCACGCGACCGGACGCCGGACGCCGACCTGAGGCACGGAGACATGCATGCTCTGCCGTGGGCTGACGACTCCTTCGACGTCGTGACCAGCTTCCGCGGGATCTGGGGCACGACGCCTGATGCGTTCGCAGAGGTACGCCGGGTGCTTGCTCCCGGTGGCCGGGTCGGCTTGACCGTGTGGGGCCACATCAAGGCCTCCGTCGGCGCCTGGGCGCTCAGCCCGTTCCGGTTGGCCGGCCCAAGCAAGGTGGACCACCAGGCGGCGATGGTCGCACTGGGTCGGCCCGGCGCCGGTGAGGACCTGTTGGGTGAATGGGGCTTCGTAGACGTCGAACGGCTCAGCATCCCGTTCGTCTGGGAGTTCGCGGACCCCGATTCGTACGCTCGCGCGCTGGTCTCGACGGGGCCGGCGTACGAGGCAATCCAGACGGTCGGCGAGGAAGCGTTCCGGGCGTACGCCGTCGACGTGGCGGCCGAGCGGGTCCGCGACTGCCTGCCGTTGCGCGCGCCGATCGACGTGGTCGGCTATGTCGCGCGGAAACCGATGCCGCGTCGGCAACCGGGTTCGTACCGCGAGACGGTGGAGCGGGACGCCGGGCATGGTTTTCTCGATGTCCCGGAGACCACGGACCCGATCGAGCAGCTGTATTCCGACGATCGCGAGTCGATGGGGTTCGTGATGAACGCCTCTCGGCTGTGGGCCCACCAACCGACCGCGCACGACGACCTGTTCGCGTTGATGGGACAAGCCGTGCGAGCCGGGTCGTTGACATTGCGTCAGCGGGGCATCCTCGTCACCGCTTGCGCTTCGGCGCTGGGCGACTCCTACTGCTCGTTGGCATGGGGCAAGAAGCTGTCGAGTGCGGCCGGGGAGGACCTTGCAGCCGGCGTGCTGAGGGGTGAGGACGACCTGCTGGACGACAGCGAACGCGCGCTCTCCGCCTGGGCGCGCTGTGTAGTGCGCGACCCGAACGCCATCAGCTCAACCGACGTAAGCCCGCTGCGCGAGGCCGGCTTCGATGACGCCCAAGTCTTCGCGATCACGTTGTTCGTGGCGTTGCGTCAGGCGTTCTCGACGGTCAACGACGCCCTGGGGGCACGTCCCGACGTGGAGCTTGCCGCCGGCGCGCCGGCCGCCGTACGAGCCGCGGTCACCTATGGTCGCCCGGTCGCCGACTGACGGGCGACGTTACGGGGCCGGGAATCGGACGTCGATCCGATGTCCCCCGACGACGCCGCGGGCGATCGCGTACGCGCGCCGATCGAGGTCATTCCACCGCAGTCGGAGCCTCCCCGGTGGCGCGCCGGTGCCGCTCGCGGTCACGTGGGCGGTGACGAGCCCGGAGTGCCGGTACCAGCGAACGACACCCGAGACCGCAACGTTCCTCACCCAGCGGACGTGGTCGAGCCGCCAACGCACCACCGGATGCGGTTGCCTGAACCAGCCGCCTCGGACCGTGAAGTGGCCGCCCGCGAGACCGACGCCGTCGGTGCCGTACATCGACAGCCAGCGCGCGAACACGTCCGCGACGGTGGCGGCGGCGATCCGCGTCGTACGCCGCCGAGGCCCCGCCCAACCCGTCTCTTCAGCCGTCCTAGCGAAGCGGTCGACCACCCGGTTCTCGTGGTAGCGCCGAGCACACGAACGATCGCCGGGGTCACCGGTGCGGACGAATCTGCGGACGATCACCGAGGCGCAGGCGTCGAAGTCGACCAGTGCGGAGACATGCACCGTGTTCGCGGTCTCCACGAACGTCGCGTCCGGAAAGGCGGCGGCGGTCGCGCGCGCACCCTCGGGCGAAGTGAGGGAGTCCAGGTCCCCGACCAGCACGAGCGTCGGGACGTCGGGGAAGGAGGTCTGTGCCCGTACCGGGTGCACCCATCTGCTCGGCGCCGGCCAGCGTAGGCAGTCGTCGAAGTAGCCGTAAGGGGACGACACCCACTCGCGGACTGTGAAGGGCGCGAAGATGCCCGGTCTGTTGTGGCTCAGCCGGTCAATGGATCGGCGGTACTGCCTCAGTCGGGTCGATCGTGAGGCGGTGACGTCAAAGGGCTGCGGGTAGTCGTTGCACGCCACACTGACATAGAGCCCCTCGGAGTACGCTTCGGCCGGCCCGGCACCGCCGACGTACACCGATTCCCGGGCCAGTCGGAGCAATGGCTTCGTGTAGGGGCGCGGTTGCAGCACGGCACGCGCCGCGGCGTCGAGCTCGCGGTAGATGGTCGGTGTGGTCGCTGCCGCCGTCACGATGTCGATCAGCGTGGAGACCGTGACCCGAATCCGACGCGTCTGTCCGTCGGCGTCGGGAGCTGAGCCGACGAGCGGATGCGTGCGCAGCAGCCTCGTGAGTCGTGCGATGCGCTGCATAGCCCGCCCCGGACGCTGTGCACAGCTCGGACTTCGGACGCACGCGACGTCGAAGGCATGCCGTAGGGCACGGTTGGTGTCGGAGTACCACGGGTCACGGCCGCCCACGAAGTACGCCGCGTCCAGCGTCAGCGTCCGGAGCCGGTCGCGGTGGCGCAGCGCGAACGTCTGACCGAAGAAGGTGCCGTAGGAGTCGCCGTACAGGTCGACCTTCTGGATGCCGAGCCGGTCCAGGACGGCGGCGAGGTCATCGGCGGCGAAGGCGCTGCCGTACACGTCGGACGACGTGCCCAGATGACGGCCGCATCGGGCGATCGCCCGGTTGCGATTGCCTTGGTAGGACTGCAGCATCGGGCAGCGCACCGGATCCGACCGTCCGGTTCCTCGGTTGTCGACCAGCAACAGCCGGTGCCGGTTCAGCAGCGGACCGAAGAGGTCGAGGTAGTAGTTGCGACTCGCTGTGGTGGCGTAGCCCGGACCGCCTTCCACCGCGACGATCGTGCCCCGGCCCGGGCGCGTGTGGTCCTTGCGCGGATACAGCTCGTACCCGATGCCGATCTTTCGAGAGCTCCGGTCCTGTGGATCCAGCCTTCGTCCGACCACACCGCAGCGCGCTGCGCCGTGGTGGCACGACCTGTCAGCTCGACGGTCGTGCTTGGCGCTGGGGTAATCCTCGTGGCCGTGTCCGTCTCCGACCACAGCCTCGGCGACCGGGTTGGCGATCGCCGTCGCGACCACCGCCAACAGTGCCGTGACCACAAGGGTGCGCGCGGTCGCTCGGCGCCGTAGCTCCACCATCTCGGCTCACCTCGCACGGTGCTGACAGACGCTGACCGTTCGGCGTGAGTGTCGTGGCTGGCCCGGCGTTCGTCAACCGCCCGAAGCCGGGCGTGCGGCGGGGACGAGGCCTTCCTTACGGGCCACGACGATGGCGGCCACGACGGTCAGGGCGATCGTGAGTCCGTTCATCGACAAGATCACTCCGCTCTTCACCAAGACGAACGTCTCGACGGACTGAGTCTGGAGGAGCCAGAAGGTCACGACGGCCTTGATCGTGCAGGTGGTTCCCCACACGGATGTCAGCCGCCGGAACAGCCGGGTCACGCGAGCGCGTTCGGCTACTTCGGTGGTCAGCGGATAGAAGTCCCCGGCCAACCGGGCGATGGCAGGCCGTGCGGTCAACAGGGAGGCGAAGAATGTCACACCGAGCAGGGCGTCTGTGGCGACGGGCTGGAGGAAGTACAAGAACGTGTCGCCGCTGGCGAGTGCCACGAAGGTGCGCAGCGTCAGCACGCTCGAGGTCACGACGAGCAGACCGCAGATGCGTCGTCCCTGGACCATCTGCCATCCCAAGGCGGAGTACGACCACATCAGCGTGCCGATCAAGGCGGTGGTGATGGTGAACGAGAACATCAGCGAGGTGAACACCACAGCCGGGATCACGCAGGCGATAAGCAGGTTGGCGCCCAGGCGGCGCAAGATCGAGCTCAGTGACGGCGCAGCTGGGTGCACCAAGCCTGCCAAGGGGAGAGCCTCAGCAGGTGGAAGCGCAAGCTGACTGGTGAGGACTACCGCCACGGCCGGAACCCGTCTGCCGCTGCCTGTGCAGGCGGCTGTCGTACTCGGTGCCGGCGATGCCGACGCTGTCGAAGACCGGGAGCGGAAGAGGGCCGCGTGGTCGTAGTGCCGACTCTAGGCGGGATTGCGCAACAACGACGAACTCCGGGTGGGATTCGGCCGAACGGCGGAGTGCCGATCAGATGTTGGGACGACCTCGGCCTCGTGCTGAGGTCGGCATCGAGAGTTGTGGCGTCGCGACCGAGCGCGCGCACTGCCCCGTCGGCATAGTCATGTCGGGTGATCGGAGTGATCCATTCGGGTCTTGCCCGGCGTCGCGTTGTCCTATTCTCTGGTAGGACCACCGATGGTTGAGGGGCGACGGCGGTGGGCAAAGAGGGGTGCAAGGGGACATGGCCAATATCTTGGTCGTCGACGACGAGCCGGACCTTGTCCGGTTCGTGCGACGTGCGTTGGAGGCGGAGGGACATCAGGTCTCGTCCGCGCTGGACGGGTTGGAGGGTCTGGAGCTCGCGCTCCGGCACAAGCCGGACCTGGTCATCTTGGACCTGCTGATGCCCAAGCTCGATGGCCGAGCCGTGCTGGCCAGCCTGTTGGCGGCGCAGCCTGAGTCCCGTGTCCTGGTCTTGTCGGCGACGGCCGACGTCTCCGCCAGAATCGAATGCTTGGAGGGCGGCGCGCTCGACTTCCTCGCCAAGCCGTTCGCGGTGCGGGAGCTCGTGGCCCGGGTCCGATCGCGACTCGGCGATGTCATCGTCCATCGGCAGTCCGATGTGTTGCGCGTCGGCGGTCTGGAGCTCGACGTGCAGCGTCGACGGCTGCGGGTGGATGGCCGGACGATCGAGCTGTCTCAGCGAGAGTTCATGCTGCTGCAGTACTTCATGACGAAGTCCGATCGCGTCTGCTCGCGTGAGGAACTGCTCTCTGACGTGTGGGGCTACGCGTTCGATCCCTCGACGAACGTCGTCGATGTGTATGTCGCCAGGTTGCGCGCGAAGCTGCAGGGCAACCAGATCCAGACCGTGCGCAATGTCGGTTATCAGCTCCAGAGCGGCTGAGCCGAGCACCGAGCCCGCCCAGCAGGCGGAGGTGCCGACCAACCAGCCCACAGGGATGCTGATCGACCTCGCCCTGGCCGTGTTCTGCGCGGCCATGCTCGTCTTCATGCTCTTGTGGCACGGGCAGGAGACGGTGCCGTACCACTTCCTCTTCCTGTCCATCGCTTTGGTCTACGGCTTTCGCGTGTGGCCGCTGCTGCCGACCGTGGTCGTGATCTTGGCGGTGACAGCCTTGAGCGGAGCCATCCTCTACGGCCACTACCGCGAAGGCAGCATCGACTCGACGTCGGAGCTCGCGGAGATCCCGTTGATGTCAGGCCTGCTGGCAGCCATGGTCTGGCACGCGCGTCGCCGGTCCGAGGCACAGCGGCACGCCGAGTCGATGGCTGAGCTCAGGCGACTGAGCATCGAACGGGAGCGTGAGTTCTTCCGGGACACCTCACATGCCATCCGGACTCCCGTGACGATCGCCCGCGGTCACCTCGAGCTGATCGAGGACGCGCTGCCCGACACCCTCGCGCGTCAAGACGTCGGGGTTGCCCTGCGTCAGCTGGACCGGCTATCGACGATGTCGAACCGGTTGCTCGCCCTGGCCCAGCTCGACTCCGGTGTCGAGATCAATCGAGCCCGGGTCGATCTGGCCTCGTTCGTGTCCGAGATCGGAGCCGCCTGGATGAGCAGCGCCGACCGATCCTGGAGCGTGTTGAGTGCCGAGCAGCCGGCCTGGCTCGACGTCGACTGTGACTTGTTGGCGATGGCCGTGGATGCGCTGGTGGAGAACGCAGTCCGCTTCACCGTCCCCGGTGACGAGATCAGCATCACCGGGGAAGTTCTCGGCACGTCGTACGTGATCTCCGTGGCCGATCGCGGTCCTGGCCTGGATCCGGCCGACCTGCCGCACCTGTTCGAGCGGTTCTGGCATCGACGGGCGTTGAGCGGGGAGATGGGGAGCGGACTAGGACTGTCGATGGCGCGGGCAGCCGCCCGCGTGCATGGCGGCGACGTGGTCGCGAGCACCCGGGTCGGTGGGGGAGCCCTGATCGAGATCCGACTGCCGAGCGCGCAGCCACCAGGCGGCGTTGCGAGCGACAGCGACCTGATCGGCGCTACCTGACCAGAGGATCCGCACAGCGCGTCCGCTGACGGCCGTGGATCGTTACAGCCCAGTGACAAGGCTGTCAGAAACGTCGTGCTGGCGCGCCGTCCGAGGTTTGCTGTCCCTGCGGTGTCGCCCCCCAAGACGTACCCACTGGTGGTGCCGCAGCCCTTCGTTTCGCCGGCGGAACGGAAGGGACGTGCTGGCCGTGGGCCCGACATCGCGCTCCGTGCGCCTAACCCCTCCAGGCCGACGCTGCAGCCGACGGTGGTCCATCTGAACCCCCGCTGCTGCACCGGACGCGCAGCGTCACCAGGTCCACGGCCAGCACACCGAATCCCTCATCGAGGGAACCAGATGCGCGTCCGCGAGGCCGGTTGCGCCATCGACGACGAGCTGCGTACACGCTAGCAAAACAAGGATTCTCGGTGCTTTCGGTGACCGCTCCGCCACTGTGAGACATCTTTCGTGAGTACCTGATGACGCGGTCATGACAGACCTGTCATGAGCAGCGCCAGGACTTGCGCCCGGGCGGACAGTCATCTCGACCCAGCACTCCTGGACAGCCGCAAAGGTGAAGCAGATGCGTGGACAGTCGATGACCTCTGTGACAGGCAACCGCCTCTCGAGCATGAAGGCGGGGCGCGGCGCGCCCCGGCAGTCGGCGTTGAGGCGCGGCGGCGCAGTGTCCGTCGTGCTTGCCCTGGCCGTCGGACTGCTTGCCATGCTTCCGGTGGCGCCGGCCCAGGCGGCGACAAACACCTTGACGCTTTCGGTGATCAGCGCACGCACCGAGCCGCGGGCGTTCTCCGGCTCGGGCGTGAGCAAGGGCGATGCCGTCGACACCTTCAAGTACCTCATCAACGTCGACAACACCGGCACGACCGAGCAGCGCACCCCGACCGGTGGGTGCTCGTCCAACGACCCCGGCTACCCGGGTTCGTGCAAGTGGCCCTCGATCACCGAGGTGCCCGAGGCCAGCCCTGTCTACACCCAGGGCAACCAGGACGACTTCGCCGGCGGCAGCGGTGTCAACCTGCCCAATGGGCGCTACCTCATCTCGGTGATCGCGGACGGCTACAAGATCGACGGCGCACATTTCACCGTCCCGCTGCCCGCCTCCGGTCAGCTGACCGTGGAGCTGCAGCCCAACCCGCTGCCGGACTCGACGATCCGGGCGCAGGTCTTCGCCGATGTGGCGCCGACCAACGGGACGATCGACCCCGGTGACAACGGCCTGGCCGGCTTCGTCGGGCACATCAACGACACCCTCGGCGAGGTGAGCACCGATGTGTATGGCAACCCGCTGTGCACCACGTACGTCGGCGAGGACCCGGACACCCACGTGATTCCGCTGGGCAGTCTCGACGCGGACATGCTTCCCGTGGTCTCCCAGACCGGAGGCGAGTGCGTCAGCGACAGTACCGGGCTGCTGACCATCCCGCACCTCGGCACCAACCGCTATGCACTCTCGGCGACGCCACCTGACGGACAGAGCTGGATCCAGACGACCACCCTCGAAGGAAACCACGACTGGGACGCCTGGGTCATGGAAGGCAGTACCGGCTACGACACCGAGTTCACCGTCGCGGGAGAGCCCGTTCCGCAGCCGATCTTCGGTTTCGCTCCGCCCACTCGGAACGGCCAGCCGCTCAACCCGTCCGCCGCCGGCCACATCAAGGGCGTCGTGGTCGGGATCAAGTCCTACACCCCACCCAAGGGCGGTGCTTTCGACTTCTGGGGTGGCGGCACCGGAACCAAGGTCGACAAGCCGATCGTCAAGCCGTGGCTCTCGTTGGCCGACCTCCAAGCCGGGGACGCAGCCGTGTGGGTGGGCCAAGGTGGCACCAACGGCAGCTTCGACATCTCCGGTGTGCCTGACGGCAACTACACGTTGAGCTGGTGGGACGAGCCGCAGGACTACAACCTGAACCAGATCAACGTGACGGTGAGCAACGGCGAGACCGTGCAGATGGGCCAGCTCCCGTTGAACGGCTGGTGGACACAGTACGAGGGCTTCGTCTTCAACGACGCCAACCGCAACGGGGTGAAGGACCCCGGCGAGAACGGCGTCCCGAACTTCACCCTCACCCTGCGGAAGCAGGACAACTCGCTGATGGACCGCGGTCAGAACACGGCCACGACAGACAGCACCGGTCACTACTACTTCGAGGCGGCGTACCCGCTCGGGGAGTGGACCGTGATGGAGGCATACAACGACTCCTTCTACACGACGGGCGTCACGTACCAGGCCGACAATCAGCCGAACCCGACCACGGTCAAGGGCGCCGGCGTCGACGTGAGCGTGCTCAACATCATCGGCCTCAGCGGACGACTCGATTGGGGCGTGCACGCCTACTCCCCGGCAGGGAACGGCATCGATCCCCGCAACGGCGGAATCGTCGGCTCCGTCAGCTACGACACGACTCGCAACGAGCTCGACCCCAGTACGCCGCGTCCGAGGACTGGCAGCCCGGCATCCCCGGCATCCCGGTTGACCTCTACGCCACGGTCGACTGCGGCACCACCGGCGCACCTTGCGACGGCAACGACCAGTACGAGCTCGCACCCGACGGCTCGTACGCCAAGGGCAAGCTGCTGAACACCTACGTCTCCGAGCAGTGGAGTCGTCCGACGGGTTGTGTGGCTCGCGATGTCGACGGCAACCCGCTCGTGCATGGCGTCGACGAGAACGCGCTCGTGCCCAACCAGGGCACGACCGGCGAATGCATCTCCAGCTTCATGCAGAGCGTCCAGTTCGGTCCGTACTCGACCGATCAGGGCACACCCGACGCCAACTTCGGCGCGGCCGTCAACGGCAACTACGGGTTCGGCGACGGCTGCTTCAACGGAACCCTCGATGCCTCCGACCCGGGCAACCCGGTGTGCAACGGTGGCACGTTCGAACCGCTTGGCGCCTCCGACTACCTGGTCAAGCTCGAGATACCCGACGACGCCACCGGAAAGCCGCTGTACAAGGTGACCGGCGAAGAGGACATCAACATCGGCAACGGCGACCAGATCGTGCCGCAGGTCCCGCCGCCGGCCTGCGCCGGAGCGCTGCACACGGTGGACGTCGCCGGCATCCTGCCCGACGGCCCGAACGCGGTGGACAATCCGACCTTCGCCGACATCGGCGGTTCCCCCTACGAAGGCACGGATCGACCACGGTGCGACACCAAGCTGGTCCGGGTCAACAACGGCAAGTCGGTTGTGCCGATGTTCAACATCTTCACCGACGTCCCTGTCCCGTCGCGACTGCGCGGCCTCGTCGTGGACGACATCAACTTCTCCACCGACCCTCGCTCGACGATGTACGGGGAGAAGGCGGGCGTTCCGTTCGCACCAGTCGGGATCTACGACTTCACCAACCGGCTCGAGTACACGCTGGAGTCCGACTACAACGGCGTCTACGACGTCTTGATGCCCTCTACCAACCACATCAGCTGTCCGACGCCATCAGGCGTGTGCACGAACATGTATCGCTTCGTGGCCAACGATCCCGGCACCCCGGGCAACCTGAATCCGAACTACAACCCGCGCTACCGCACGATCGCGACCGAGTTCGAGGCGATGCCCGGCGTCGCCATACCGACCGATCTCGCTCCGACGCAGGTCGGTGTGACCGTCGAGTCGCCGGCGACCGGCCTGCCGCAGAATGTCACCTGCACCCTTGAACCGACCACGCCACAGCTGTTCGCCGTGTCGAAGCCCTACGTCAACGGGAGCGGCTCGTTCACCATCAGCGGCACCGGCTTCGGAGCGACCAAGGGCACCGGCACGGTGACGCTGGACGGCACTGCGCTGACGACCAACGGCACCTGGAACAACACCACGATCGACGTGACCGTGCCCGCGGGTACACCGGCCGGTCCGCACCACCTCGAGATCACCGCCGACAACGGGCAGAGCACCGTCAACGGGCTCACGTTCCACGTGCTCGGGGCGGCCTACAACCCCGCCGTTCGCGAAGTCGGCCCGGGCAAGACGTTCACCACGATCCAGCCGGCCTTGGATGCAGCCTTCACGAACAGCGGCGACGACCTCGTGGTCGTCTACCCCGGCACGCCCGACATCGCGAACCCGCGTAACAACCCACGCGGCGCCTACTACGAGAACCTGATCATGGCCTCGCCGGTGAAGTTGCAAGGCGTGGGACCTGGCGGCTTCCAGGGCAACACGTTCGTGCCCGGCTCGATCATCGACGCCGGCGCGTTCGGTGGCGACACGGACCTCGCGACCGCCTGGTACAACAAGGTCGGCGGCCTCACCTGGGACGGTAACCAGGCGGTCAACGACGGCGAGGGCATCTACGTGCTCGCCTCACAGAACGCCACGACGGCGGCTGGACGCGCACGCCAGTTCACCAGTGGCTTCAAGGCCGCCATCGACGGCTTCGACCTCCGAGGTGGTGACCAGCAGGGCTTCCCGGGCAACATCAACGACCTCACCGGCGGCCCGACCGGCTTGCCGCCCAACATCGTGACCCAAGGCGGTGCGATCTTCGCCAACGCCTACGCCCGCTACCTCCAGATCACCAACAACGTGGTGCAGAACAACGGTGGCGGCTACGGCACGATCAGGATCGGCACTCCGGACCTGGCGGCGCCGGACACGAACCAGCACAACGAGAACGTCCGGATCTCCGACAACCGAGTGATCTCCAACGCCGGGACCAACCTCGCCGGAGGTATCGGCCTGTATGCCGGCTCGGACAACTACGAGGTGTCGCACAACGACATCTGCGGCAATTTCTCCCTGGAGTACGGCGGAGGTCTGAGCGTCTACGGCCGCAGTCCGAACGGGAAGATCCACCACAACCGGATGTACTTCAACATGTCGAACGACGAGGGCGGCGCCATCATGATCGCCGGCGAGCTGCCGACCGATCCTGGTGCACTTTCTCCGGGCTCTGGCCCCGTCGACATCTACGCCAACCGGATCCAGGCCAACCTGGCCAACGACGACGGCGGCGGCATCCGCTTCCTGATGGCCGGCGGCCCCGGTGGCGCCGATGCGATGAACGTCTACAACAACATCGTGGTCAACAACGTCTCGACCCATGAGGGCGGTGGCATCGGCCTCAACGACGCCCCGAACGTGCGGGTCTACAACAACACGATCATGAAGAACTTGACGACGGCGACCGCCGTGACCTCCAACGGTCAGCCGGCGCCCGCGGGCCTGTCGACGTCGGCGAACAGCGACCAGCTCCAGGCCACGCTGCCGGGCGGCAGCCCGACCTTCAGCAAACCGCTGCTGTTCAACAACGTGATGTGGGACAACCGCGCCGGAACCAGGGCCGGCACCACGGTCACCGGTATCGGTCTAGCCGGAGACGCCAGCCCGATCGACCACTGGGACCTCGGGGTGGCGGACGCCACCGGAACGTTGGCCCCGACCAACTCGGTCGTCCAACAGAACGCGGCTGACCACCCGTACACGACGAGCCCGAGCAACAGCACGAGCGATCCGGGAATCACCAGCACCTACGACGTGTCGGTCGCGTTCGCCACGTGGCGGCAGAACCCGGCGTTCGTCGACTCCACACTGGTGACCGTCGAGGTGCCGCCGACCCAGATGGGGACCTACCACCTGAGCGCCTGCCCGGGCTCGTCGGCCTGCGACCTCGGCGCCGCGAGCTCGGCCGGTGTCAACGCACCGCCGGTCGACATCGACGGCGACGCTCGTCCCCAGCTGAACGGGTATGACGCAGGTGCGGACGAGTACGGGACAGCTGCGCCGCCTCCGCCTCCGCCTCCGCCACCGCCCACAGCGGACCTGTACTTCTCGACGTTCGGGAACACGAACCCGCCCGGAGTCACAGGTACGGCTGACAACGCCGACATCTACCGCTGGAACGGAACCTTGTACAACCGGGTGATCGACGTCACCGCACCGCCGTACAACGTGCCGGCGAGCGCGAACGTCGACGGCTACGCCCGGGTCGACGACACGCACTTCTACCTGTCGTTCACCGCTCCGGTCAGCATGCCGGGGCTCGGGACCGTCGCGGACGAGGACGTCCTCTACTGGGACAACGGGACCTGGTCACTGTGGTTCGACGGCAGTACGCATGGTCTGGGTGGTGCCGGCGTCGACCTGGGTGCGATCAGCATCGTGGGTACGACCCTGTACTTCTCGACCAACACCAACGTCGTGCCTCCTGGCGCAGGTCCTCCGGGCTCCGGTGACAACGCCGACGTCTACCGCTGGGACGGTGGAAGCAGCTACACGCGGTTGATCGACGCGACGGCGACGCCGTTCAACCTGCCGAACACCGGCTCGAGCACGGGACCGACCAACCCGAACGTGGACGGTCTGGTCTTCGTCGACAGCACGCACGTCTACATGTCCTTCAGCAACACCACCACGAATGTGCCGGGACTCGGCGCAGTGCAGGACGAGGACGTGATCTACTTCGACGGCAGCGCGTGGACCGTGTACTTCGACGGAACCGGGCACGGCCTGACCTCCGACGCGCTCGACATCGACGCGATCTCCTTCGGGGCAGGTGCCACCCCACCGCCACCTCCGCCACCACCTCCGCCGCCCCCGCCTTCGGCAGGCGTCTACTACTCGACGCTGGGTAACACCAACCCACCCGGCGTCACGGGCACGGCGGACAACGCCGACATCTACCACTGGTCCGGGACCGCTCATGCCCGCGAGTTCGACGCCACCGTGGCCGGAGTTCCGGTCGCTGCGAACGTCGACGGCTACGACCGGGTCGATGCCACGCACTTCTACCTGTCCTTCAGCGCCGACACGACGTTGCCGGGACTGGGCGCAGTGCAGGACGAGGACGTCGTGTACTACAACAACGGCGTCTGGTCGGTCTACTTCGACGGGACCGCGCATGGGATGACCGCTGCGAATCTGGATCTCGACGCGATCAGCATCGTGGGTGGGACGTTGTACTTCTCCACGGTGGGCAGCACCAACCCACCCGGCGTCACAGGTACGGCGGACAACGCCGACATCTACCGGTGGAACGGCTCGTCGTATGCCCGCGAGTGGGACGCGACCGGGAACGGGTTGCCGGCGGCGGCGAACGTGGACGGCTACGTCCGGGTCGATGCGACGCACTTCTACCTGTCCTTCAGCCCGCTGAACACGACGGTGCCCGGTCTGGGCGCGGTCCAGGACGAGGACATCGTCTTCGACAACGCCGGAACCTGGTCGGTCTTCTTCGACGGCACCGCGAATGGTCTCGGCACTTCCGACAACCTCGACGTGGACGCCTTCGATGTGCCCTGACACCGCATCGTCGCAGAGATCACGTGACCAGCTGAGCCGCCGAGCAGGCAGCCCTAGGAATGACCTGAGGGAGAGATGGCAATGAGCAAGACAGCGCGGTTCGACCGCCGGAGGTTCCTCCAGCTTGCCGGTGGTGCGGCGGCAGCCTGCTCCGTCACCTGGGCCGGCAAGGTGCTGGTGCCCGAGACCGCCTCCGCGGCAGCGGGGCCACCCGACCTGTACCTCGGCGGGACCGACGGCTGGATCTCGCTGCCGCGGACGCCGGCCATCCCTCCGTTCCACCCGGACAACCTGGCCCCGGACCCGTTCACGACGTACATCTTCGGGTTCCGCAACGTCACCGGCTTGACCCCGGCGCAACGGGCGAACCAGAAGAACAAGGCACAGCACTCCGCCCCGCTGTTCTGGGTGAAGCAGTTCAATCCAGCCAGCCCGGTCGACTTCAAGGTCCAGCTGATCAACCTCGGGCTTCAACTGCGGCCGGACCTGTTCGACGCCCACACCCTGCACTGGCACGGTTTCCGGAACGTGATCCCGTTCTTCGACGGCGAGCCGAGCGGTTCGGTCTCGGTGCCTAGCGGGCGCGACTTCACCTACGTGTACCGCCCGCACGAGCCCGGCACGTACATGTACCACTGCCACGTCGAGGACGTGGAGCACGTGCACATGGGAATGACCGGCCTGGTGTTCGTCCGCCCGCTCCAGGACGGGAACACCAGCCTCTACCCGAGCGGCAAGTACATGTACAACGACGGGAACGGCTCGACCGGCTTCGACCGCGAGTTCGCGATGTTCCTCTCGGAGGTCTGGGCTGAGGCGCACTGGGCGGACGCGCACATCCAGCTGCCGGAGTGGAGCGACTACCGGGCGGACTTCAGTCTGCTGAACGGCCGGGTCTACCCCGACACGATCGCTCCCAACGGTTCGATCGACCCGTTCAACCCGGTGCGAGACCCCAACGGCGACCTGATCGCGCCAGACCAGCATCCGGAGCTCAAGTACCAGCCGCAGTCCTCGCTGGTGAGGTGCAACGCCGGTGATCGCGTCGCCTTGCGCTTCGCCAACCTCGGCTTCCGGGAGCAGGCCATGACGATGTCCGGGATCCGGATGCGCGTGGTCGGACGAGACGCCACGCCGATGCGTGGGCGTGACGGCACCGACACCTCCTACGAGACCGAGACCCTCAACATCGGGCCTGGAGAGAGCTACGACGTGATCTTCACCGCGCCGCCCCGCCAAGGCTCTGGCGACCACGACACCTACCTGCTCTACAACCGCAGCTACACGCGGTCGAACAACCTGGCACCGGGCGGGTTCGGTGGCCAGACGACAGAGATCCACGTGCACTCGGCCAATGCACTGGGGCCGCAGGCCTATCCGAACGACTGGGGAGTCTGAACGCCATGACGAGATTGGGCACTGCGATGAAAGCCACGACCGCTCGCCGTCCGCGCCGTCGTACGACGCTGATCGCCGCGGGCATGCTCCTATCGGCCGCAGCGGCGACGCTGTCCGGCGGGACGCCTGCGACGGCCGACACCACCTCCGGGGTCGGCATCGCGTGCACCACTGGCTCCGGCGGCACCGCGAACCAGCCAATCTTCAACCTGACCACCAAGACGGGTTACATCAGCCTGCCGGACGGCAACACCGCGTTCATGTGGGGCTACTCGAGCGGGTTCGACGCCTTCCAGCACCCAGGACCGGTGCTCTGCGTCAACGAGGGTGACCAGGTCACGGTCATCTTGCACAACACACTGCCCGACCCGGCTTCCGTCATCTTCCCGGGCCAGGACGACGTGCGCGCCGACGGGTCACCGGCCCAGCCGCAGGTCAACGGCAGCGGCACCGTCACCTCGCTGACCAAAACCGCCGCAGCCAATGACGGCACCGTCACCTACAGCTTCGTCGCCGGCAAGCCCGGCACCTACCTCTACGAGTCCGGGACCAACCCGGAGAAGCAGGTCCGGATGGGGCTCTTCGGAGCCCTGATCGTGCGCCCGAGCCTGGGTGCCAACTACGCCTATGACCGCAACGACAGCCGGTTCACGCCGACCGAGGAGTTCATGGTTCTCCTCTCCGAGATCGATCCCTACCAGCACCAGGCGGTCGAGCAGGGCAAGAACTTCAACCTGAACAACTACCACCCGCGGTACTGGCTGATCAACGGTCGTGGCTTCCCCGACAGCATCGCCGACAACTACGCCTCCTGGCTGCCGTCCCAGCCTTACGGCGCGCTGGCCCAGGTCAAGGAGTACAGCTCCGCGGGCCACCCCTACCCAGGCCTGGCCAGGTACCTGAACGTCGGGACGGAGGACTACCCGTTCCACCCGCACGGCAACAACGGAACCGTGATCGGGCGGGACGGACGGCCGTTGGCCGGCCCGGGCGGGCAGGACCTGTCGTTCGAGAAGTTCTCGATCAACATCGGCCCGGGGCAGACCTGGGACGTGCTCTTCAAGTGGTACGACGCCGAGCACTACGACCCGGTCAGCAACCCGGTCCCGGTGACGGTGCCCAGCCTGGCGAACTCGGTCATCGGCGCCTTCTACAGCGGCAGCCCGTACCTGGGTACCCGCGAGACGCTGCCGCCGGGTACGCCGACCCTGAACCAGTGCGGAGAGTTCTACATCATCTCGCACAACCATGCGCTGTTCCAGATCACTTCCTGGGGCGCCAACATGACCGGACCCATTACGTACATGCGGATCGACCCGCCGGCGCCCAACAGCTGCGGATGACCAGAGAGAGGCGCGGATAACCATGACTCGAGTGGAGACACTGAAGAGGTTCGCCACCTCCCTGCTCACCGGTGGCGTGCTGGCGGTGCTGGCGCTGCTCCTGGGGAACAGCGGTCCGGCGGCGGCTGCGACGGTCCCGATCGACCTGTACGCCGTCACCGGGACGACGACGCTGCCGACCGGCGGCCAGAGCGTGACGGTCTGGGGCTACAACACCAGCAACACGAACGTGAACCGGCCCGGCGGTCCGACGCTCGTCGTCGACGAAGGTGACACGGTCACGATCACGTTACACAACCAGCTCACCGAGGACACCGGCCTGCTCATCCAAGGTCAGCTCATGGTCCCTGACCGGACGGGCGTGGCCCAGGGCGGCACCAAGACCTACACGTTCACCGCGAGCCATGCCGGCACGTATCTCTACGAGGCGGGGCTGTTGCCCAACGCGCAGCACCAGGTGGCGATGGGTCTCTACGGCGCCCTGATCGTCCGGCCTGCGACGGCGGGACAGGCCTATGCAGCCTCGACGTCCGCGTTCGACGACGAGGCCGTGATGCTGCTCAGCGAGATCGACCCAGCGCTCAACAACGCTGCCAACCCGGCCGCGTTCGACATGCGCAAGTACGCACCGCGCTATTTCTTGGTCAACGGCCGGGTCCACCCCAACACCACGCCGATCGCTACCACCGGTGGGCACAAGGTGCTGCTGCGCTACGTCAACGCCGGCAGTCAGTACCACTCGATGGCCGTGCTCGGTGCGCACCAGGACATCATCGCTCTCGACGGCAGTCCGCTGAACTTCTCGAGCGGCTACGTCGCGGACACCTTCGGGCCCGGTCAGACTGCCGACGCCATCGTGTCGGCTCCCGCATCGACCCAGGCCACCACGTTGGCCGTCTACGACGCCAGCATGCTCCTGCACAACAGCAACACGGCCGGGTTCGGGGGCATGCTCACGGTGTTGAACTCCGCCGCCAACCTCCCCAGCAGCGGCGACACCTCTGGTCCGGCGACCAACAGCGTCGCGAACTCCGCCGGCGGTGACCTCACGGCGACCGTCGACGACTCAGCACTGGGAGGCGCGGATGTCGCGGCTGCCGAGTACTTCCTCGACATCGTGGGCGCCCCCGGCTCAGGAACGGCGATGGACGCCGCTGACGGCGCGTTCGACGCTCCGACCGAGAACGTCACTGTTGCGGTCCCCGCCCTCGCCGGGGAGCACCTCCTGTACGTACGCGGCAAGGACGCGCCCGGCAACTGGGGCCCGCTGAGCTCTGTCCTGGTCAACGGTGCTGACATCGGCGGGCCGGTCACGAAGTCCCCCGTCCTCACCCCTCGGGTCACGAACGGCGGCTCGGCCGTCGCGGTCTCCGCCACCGGTGACGACACGGGAACAGGGGGCCAGAACATCGCCGCCGCCGAGTACTTCGTGGACACGGTGGGCGCGGACGGGACAGGCAGCACGATGACGGTTGGGACCGATGCCCCGATCTCCAGCCTGGACGCGACGATGCCCGCAACCACGGTGAACGCATTGGCCGAGGGCACCCACCCGGTGTGGATCCACGCTCAGGACGCACAGGGCAACTGGGGCGAGGCGGTGGCTGTCAACCTGGTGGTCGACAAGACCGCGCCGTCGACCTCAGGGGTCTCGGTGGACCCCTCACCGAACAACGGCACGCTGCCGTTCAACGCCAGTATTCCGGCGGTGCGGGTGATCGCCACGACATTGTCGGATCCGGTCTCCGGGTCGGTCAACAGCCCGATCCAGAAGGCCGAGGTGTTCATCGACACGGTCGGTGCGAACGGCTCGGGTATTCCCATGACCTCCAGCGACGGGGTCTTCAACGATCCGTCCGAAGGTGGCTACGCCGACATCCCGCTGGCGACTGTCCGCGCGATGAGCAACGGTTCTCACACCCTCTACGTGCACGCCAAGGATGCGGCGGGTAACTGGGGTTCGGTGGCGTCGGCGACGTTGGTGGTGGACAAGACTGCTCCGTCGGTGAGTTCGGTGGTTGCTTCGCCGAATCCGACGCAGGGTGCTGCTGGGGTGACGTTGTCGGCGAGTTCGGCTG
>JBBSPA010000069.1:0-20645 GCA_038259225.1 Propionibacteriales bacterium | reverse complement strand
TCCGCACGGCTGATCCACTGTTATGCCCGGGGGTTTGCCTGTTTAACAAGCCAGCTGGCTTGTAAACAAGGCAAACCGCAGCGGAGCGACGGGCGACGGTGGAACCGAGGGGGCGCGGGGCGACGGGGGGCGACGGGAACTCAGAGGTGCTCGCGCCAGGCGTTCGTGATGGGCAGACGGCGGTCCCGGCCGAAGTTGCGGGTCGAGATCTTCGGGCCGGGCGGGTACTGCCGGCGCTTGTACTCCGCCCGGTCGACCAGCCGCTGCACCGTTTCGACGATCTCGCGGTCGAAGCCCTGCGCGACCAGTTCCGGCACGCTGACGTCGGCCTCGACGTAGTCGTCGAGGATGTCGTCGAGCAGGTGGTAGTCGGGCAGCGAGTCGCTGTCGAGCTGCCCAGGCCGCAGCTCAGCCGAGGGCGGTTTGGCGATCGCGTTCTCGGGGATCGGGGGCTGCTCGCCTCGGCGTACCGCCTCTTCGTTACGCCACGTGGCGAGCTCCCACACCAAGGTCTTCGGCACGTCCATGATCGGCGCGTACCCACCGACGGCGTCTCCGTAGATCGTCGAGTATCCGACCGACAGCTCACTCTTGTTGCCACACGCCAGCACGAGGTGTCCGTGCTGATTGGACAGCGCCATCCAGACCACGGCTCGAATCCTGGCCTGGAGGTTCTCCTCGGCCAACCCGTCCACCTTCACCGCGGCCCGGAACGCATCCACCATCGGCGCGATCGGCACCGTGTCGAGGTTGAGTCCGGTACGCCGGGCAAGCTCGGCCGCGTCGGTCTTGGAGTGCTCGGTCGACCACTCGCTCGGGTTCGAGACGCCGAAGACGTTGTCCGGGCCGAGCGCGTCGCAGGCGATCGCTCCGACCAGGGTCGAGTCGATGCCGCCGGACAGCCCCATCAAGACGGTTCGGAAGCCGTTCTTGCGCACGTAGTCCCGCAGTCCGAGCACGAGCGCGTTGTAGATCTCGGCCAGGTCCTCCAGACGGGGGGCTTGCTCCGGTTGGCTGGTGTCGTACGCCGGGACCGGTTCACGGGACAAGATCGTGCGGCGTACACACAAGCCGAAGAAGTCCGTCCCGGGATCCGGCATCGCCTCGGTCGCGGCCGGCAGGTCCAGGTCCACCACGAGCAGCTCGGGCACGAACTGCTTGGTCCGGGCGACGAGGTCCCCCGCCGCGTCGACCACAAGGGAGTCGCCGTCGAAGACGAGCTCGTCCTGGCCGCCGACCAGGTTGACGTAGGTCAGCGCGCAGACGCCCTCTCGGGCCCGACGCGCGCACAGGTCGAGTCGGACGTCGTCCTTGTTGCGTTCGTACGGGGAGCCGTTGGGGACGATGAGCAGACCGGCTTCGGCAGCGTCGGCGGCGGCGCTGGGGCCGTCCTGCCAGAGGTCTTCGCAGATCGCGATCGCTACATCGACGCCGCGTACCTGGACGATGTTGAGGGTGTCGCCGGGGACGAAGTTCCGGATCTCGTCACCGACACCGTAGTTCCAGAGGTGGTGCTTGGCCTGCCGCGCCACTACCTCACCGTCGTACAGCACGGCGACAGCGTTCTGCGGCGATCCCTTCGGGCTGCCGAGCCGTTGGACCGGGGGCTCGGCGCGGTCGAGAAACCCCGCCACGACCACGACCTCGCCGTGTCCTTCGTCGGCGAGCCGCGTCGCCAGCCGGTCCATCGCGGCGCGTGAGGCGTCGACGAAGGACGGTCGGAAGGCCAAGTCCTCGATCGGGTATCCCGTCAGGCACATCTCGGGTGCGACGAGCAGGTGAGCACCGGCTCGAGCGGCCTGCGCGACCGCGTCGGCAATCAAGTCGGCATTGCCGTCCAGGTCTCCGACCGTCGGGTTGATCTGGGCCAAGGCGACGCGTAGCTGGGGCACCCCTCCAGCGTAGGCCAGGTCGACGCGCCGCCTCCCCTGACCGGACACCTGCCGTCCGCCGAATCGCGCCCTTGGCCGCGCCGAAACGGGGGACGGGAGGTGTCCGGTCGCGGTGGCGCGTAACGCGGCGGAAACATCCAGACGGCAAGATGGGCGCCATGGGTAAGCAGGAAGACTTCGTGCTGCGCGCGCTCGAGGAGCGTGACGTCCGCTTCGTACGGCTGTGGTTCACCGACGTGCTCGGCTCGCTGAAGTCCGTGGCGGTGGCACCGGCAGAGCTCGAGGGCGCGTTCTCCGAAGGGATCGGCTTCGACGGCTCGGCCATCGAAGGTTTCGCCCGCGTGTACGAAGCCGACATGCTGGCCAAACCGGACCCCTCGACGTTCCAGATCCTGCCGTGGCGCGGCGAAGGGCCTGCGACAGCGCGGATGTTCTGCGACATCGTGATGCCCGATGGCGTCCAGTCGTACGCCGATCCGCGCTTCGTCCTCAAGCGCATCTTGTCCAAGGCGGCTGACCAGGGCTACACGTTCTATACCCACCCCGAGATCGAGTTCTACCTCTTCAAGGACCGACCACGCGACGGCACGGCACCGGAGCCGGTCGACCGCAGCGGCTACTTCGACCACACCAGCCAGAGCATCGCCCACGACTTCCGCCGCGAGGCGATCACGATGCTGGAGTCGATGGGGATCTCGGTCGAGTTCAGCCACCACGAAGGTGGTCCGGGCCAGCAGGAGATCGACCTCCGGTACGCCGATGCGCTCTCGACCGCCGACAACATCATGACGTTCCGCGTCGTGATCAAGGAGGTGGCGCTGACCCAGGACATCCACGCCTCGTTCATGCCCAAGCCGTTCACCGAGTTCCCCGGCTCGGCGATGCACACCCATCTGTCGCTGTTCGAAGGCGACCGCAACGCGTTCTTCGAGGTCGGTGGTGACTATCACCTCTCCAAGACCGGCCGGGCTTTCATCGCCGGACTGCTCGAGCACGCCGCCGAGATCACCGCGGTCACCAACCAGTGGGTCAACTCCTACAAGCGGCTTGCCGGCGGGGGAGAGGCGCCGTCATACGTCTGCTGGGGCCACAACAACCGCTCCGCTCTGGTACGCGTGCCGATGTACAAGCCGACCAAGGGCCAGTCGACGCGGGTCGAGCTGCGTAGCGTGGACAGCGCCGCCAACCCGTACCTCGCCTTCGCGGTGATGCTCGCGGCCGGGATGAAGGGCATCGAGGAGAACTACGAGCTGCCGCCGGGCGCCGAGGACGACGTCTGGACGCTGACCGAGGCCGAGCGGCGCTCGCTCGGGATCGCGCCCCTGCCCCAGAACCTGCACGACGCGATCGGCGTGATGGAACGCTCCGAGCTGGTCGCTGAGACGCTGGGCGAGCACGTCTACGACTTCTTCCTGCGCAACAAGCGCGCCGAGTGGGACCAGTACCGGCAGCAGGTCACGCCGTTCGAGCGCGCGATGATGCTCCCCATCATGTGACGCCCTTGCGTCCTGCACACTGGCCGTTGTCGCCACCGAAGTGCAGGACGTCGCGGTCCGGAAGGGTAGCCTCAGCCGCGTGAAGAAGGCGCTGGTGATCCAGCACGAGGACGAGTGCCCGCCGGCCTGGTTCGGCACCTGGTTCGGCGAGGCCGGACTCGACTACGAGGTCGTGCTCGGGCACCGCGGAGATCCGATCCCCGACACCCTCGGTGCGTACGCCGCTCTGGTGGTGCTCGGCGGAGACATGGGGGCGTATGACGATGCGTCCTGCCCATGGCTCTCGCCCACCAGAGCGCTGATCCGACACACGATCGAGGCCGGAGGCAGCTTCCTCGGGATCTGCCTGGGCCATCAGCTGGCGGCCGCCACCCTCGGCGGTGAGGTCGTGGCCAACCCGAACGGGCAGGCCAAGGGGCTCACCCTCGTCAGCCCCACGGCGGAGGGCGCCGCGGACCCGCTGATCGAGGTCGTTCGGCCGGGCTCGATGGCGGTGCAGTGGAACGGTGACGTGGTGTGGCGGCTCCCCGACGGCGCGGTCGAGCTGGCGACCTCACCTGACGGCACCGTGCAGGCTGCCCGCTTCGCCGACCGGGCCTGGGGAGTCCAGTTCCACCCGGAGGCTGGCCCCGACGTCTTCGATGCCTGGACCGAATCGGCCAAGGGCGACGATGGCCAGCGCGCCGAGCAGCTCAAGGCCGCCGCGCTGATCCGGGACGCGGACGCGGCGCTACAGGCCGATTGGCGTCCGCTGGCCACCCGTTTCGCGGAGCTCGTGGCCGACCGAGCTGACCGAGCTGACCGAGCTGACCGAGCTGACCGAGCTGACCGAGCTGACCGAGCTGACCGAGCCGGGCGAGTCGGCGGACCGCACCCGGCGACTGGGTGAGCAGGCGTGCGGGAGAGTGAGACCGGGCGGCTGGCCCGGCTCGGCTTCGCCGATGTCCAGGCCGCGGCCCACAACTGGGCCGAGGTCGGCCGTCCTGACGACGAGGCGCTGCTGCTCAGCCTGGCTGGTGCTGCCGACCCGGACCAGGCGCTGCGCCTGCTGGCCCGTCTCTTGGAGGCTGCACCCGACGCCGCGGAGCTGACGAGGACGATGGTCGAGCGTCCGGCCGTCGGACGCGCTGTCGCGCTCGTCCTCGGCGCGTCCGCCGCCCTCGGCGACCACCTGTGTCGCCATACCGAGGACTGGCAGGTGCTGGCCGACCCGGAGCTCGAGGGCGTCCGACCCAGCGCAGCCGGCCTCACCCAAGCGCTCGCCACCGCGACCGACCGGGACGAGCTGCGCCGGACGTACCGACGGCTGCTGCTCGCGCTGGCCGCGCGTGACCTCTCGCTGCAGCCGCGGGTCGAGGACGTCGCCGCCGAGCTGGCGGATCTTGCCGCCGGAGCTGTCGAGGCCGCGCTGAGAATCGCCTGCGCGGAGGTGGATCAGCCCACGGACAGCTTCCGGATGAGCGTGATCGGGATGGGCAAGTGTGGCGCCCGGGAGCTCAACTACGTCAGCGACGTCGACGTCATCTTCGTCTACGAGCCGGTCGACGGCGTGGACGAGAACATTGCCCTGCGCGCGGCGACGGCGGTCGCCGCCGCGACCATGCGGGTGTGCTCCGACCACACCCGTGAGGGCACCCTGTGGCCCGTCGACGCAGGACTGCGACCCGAGGGCCGGTCGGGTCCGCTCGTGCGCACGCTTGCCAGCCACGAGGCGTACTACCGGCGCTGGGCCAAGACCTGGGAGTTCCAGGCGCTGCTCAAGGCGCGGCCGATCGCCGGAGACGGGGACCTCGGGCAGCGCTACATGGAGACCATCGCCCCGATGGTGTGGTCGGCGGCCGAGCGTCCGGACTTCGTGTCCGACGTCCAGGCGATGCGGCGCCGGGTCGTCGCGCAGATCCCCTTCGACGAGGCGGACCGCCAGATCAAGCTCGGACCCGGAGGGCTGCGCGACATCGAGTTCGCGGTCCAGCTGCTTCAACTGGTCCACGGACGCTCCGACGAGTCCCTGCGCGACGCCAACACCCTGACGGCGCTGGCCGCGCTCACCTCCGGTGGCTACGTGGGCCGTGACGATGGGGCAGCGCTGGCCGATGCCTACCGCTTCCTGCGCACCCTCGAGCACCGGCTCCAGCTCAGCCAGCTGCGGCGAACCCACACCGTGCCCGACGACGAGCCCGCGCTACGCGCGCTGGGGCGGTCGCTGGGGCGGATGAGCGAGCCGGTCTCCGCCCTGACCCGGCAGTGGAAGACACACGCGCGGGAGGTCCGCCGGCTGCACGAGAAGCTGTTCTACCGACCGCTGCTGGAGGCGGTGGCCGCCCTGCCCGGCACCGAGGTACGGCTCACGACCGACGCGGCCCGGCAACGGCTGGAGGCGTTGGGGTACGTCGACCCGGTGGCTGCGCTGCGCCACCTCGAGGCGCTGACGTCCGGGGTGTCCCGTCGGGCGGCGATCCAGCGGACCTTGCTCCCGGCGATGCTGGGGTGGTTCGCGGACGCGCCGGACCCGGACGGCGGACTGTTGGGGTTCCGGAGGCTCAGTGAGGCGCTGGGATCCTCGCACTGGTACCTGCGGATGCTGCGCGACGAGGGCGCCGCCGCCGAGCGGCTGGCTACCTTGCTCGCGACCAGCCGGTACGCCACCGACCTGCTGATGCGGGCCCCCGACGTCTCCGCGCTGCTCGCCCACGACGAGGACCTGATAGCGAGGCCGGGAGAGGCGCTGGTCACCGAGGCCCGCCGTGCGGCCCTGCGCCAAGACGACCCGGTCGAGGCGATCAACGCCGTTCGCGCGGTCCGGCGACGTGAGCTGTTCCGGGCGGCCGCCGCCGACATCTTCGGGCTCGTCGACGTCGAGACCGTCGGTCGGACCCTGTCCGCGATCACTGCGGCCACGCTCGAAGGAGGTCTGGCAGCAGCCCAGACGGCGGTCGAGGCTGAGCGTCGCGAACCGCTGCCGACCGTCGTCAGCGTGATCGCGCTGGGCAGGCTGGGCGGGCTGGAAATGTCCTACAGCAGCGATGCCGACGTGCTGTTCGTCCACGACCCGTTGCTCGGCGCGGACGAGCAGGACGCGTCCGAGGCGGCGTTCGCGGTCGCGAACGAGATGCGCCGGCTGCTCGCCCTCCCCGGGGTGGATCCGCCGGTCCCGCTGGACGCCGATCTCCGACCGGAGGGTCGCCAGGGCCCGCTGGTGCGGACCCTGGCGTCGTACGCCGCCTACTACGACCGCTGGTCCAGGGTGTGGGAGGCGCAGGCGTTGCTGCGAGCCGCTCCGGTGGCTGGTGACGCCGCCCTGGGGAAGCGATTCGTCGCCCTGATCGACCCGCTGCGCTACCCCGCCGGCGGACTGAGCACCGCCGACGTCGCGGAGGTACGCCGGATCAAGGCCCGGGTCGACTCCGAGCGGCTGCCTCGCGGAGCCGACCGCGCGACTCACCTCAAGCTCGGCTCCGGCGGGCTCGCGGATGTCGAGTGGACCGTGCAGCTGCTGCAGATGCGCTTTGCACACGAACACCCGGACCTGCGCACCACTCAGACGCTGGCCGCCCTACAGGCGGCCGTCGACGCCGACCTGATCGCTCGGACGGACGCAGCCGGACTTGCTGCCGCCTGGCGCTCGGCCAGCAAGATCCGCAACGCGGCGATGCTGGTGCGCGGCCGGGCGTCCGACAGTCTCCCGCGCCAGGTGCGGGACCGGGTCGGCGTGGCGTTCCTGTGTGGCTACCGTCCCCCCGACGGCGGTCGGCTGATCGAGGACTACCGTCGGGTCGCCCGGTTGGCCAGGGGCGCCGTTGAACGCGTGTTCTGGCGGTAAGCCAGGGTCAGCTCTTGGTGACGCGCTTGATCACCCGGGGGCCGGGGTTGACGGCCTTGGGTGCCCGGATCATCCGGTCCCGCTCGCGTGGGGTGAGACCACCCCAGACGCCGTACGGCTCCTGGACCATCAAGGCGTGCTCACGGCATCTCGCCAGGACCGGGCAGTGCTCGCAGTACTGCTTGGCCTGAAGCTCACGCCGCTGTCGTACCGGGCCACGTTCGGAATCGGGCGGGAAGAAGACTTCGGGGTCGACCTGACGGCAGACCCCGTCGTACTGCCACTCCCAGTTGTCCATGATCGGGTTGGGAAGGCGCGTGAGGTTGGCCATCATGACCCCTTTCGCTGAGCGCGCGGCTTGGAGGGACTTGCCCGCATGTGGCGCGGTGTACCCACCCCATTGACGACTAAACCACCCCGGGGGTCTGCATAGGTTTGTCGTTTTGTTCGAGGTCAAGGCGGGCTTTCCTCCGTGCGACAGCCGCGTACCGGGCGCAGGCATGCCGCCGCACCAGAAAGGGCCCGACGCCGCACCCCCCGCGACCTCGGGCCCCACTCCCTCTGGGGGCGTGTCTGCGGCCGTTCACCTCGATGAACGGCCGCACGTCATCGGCGCCGTCGCCGCCATCACCGAGAGGTAAGCGGGAACGATCACCGTGAACTTGATGACTACCGTAGATGGTCACATCGGGTCCGTGAATCAGGTGATCGCACCGCCTGCGCGACCAATCGTCGGAGGTGCGCTCGACCGTTCAGCCCATGGTGCTCGGCGGTCCGCTGTGCGACGCCCACGACCTGCGTTGACCGATCGGACGACCCCGGGATGTCGTTCGGCCCGAAGCGGCGCGAACCGCTTTTCGGCTCCCGTCGCGCACTGCCATCCTCGTACAGACGAAAGGACGGAGGGGACCGATGACGCTGCGAGACGTTTCCAGTGACGTGATACGCCGCCAGGAGCCCGGCCAAGCTCGGCAGGCCATCTGGGCCGAGCGCGCGAGGATGCTGCGCACCGATCGCCTCACCGGACTGAGCAACCGGGTGGGCTGGGACGAGGCTCTCGACGAGGCGATGTTCTCCGCCTCCCGGCTCCGGGCGCCGCTCGTGGTCGCCAGGATCGGGCTCGACCCGCCGGCGGCAACGCAGACCACCCCAGCCGCCCCCAGCCAACCGGTGGTGTCCTTCGCGAGCCGGGCGCGTCGCGTGGTCCGCAACGGTGACTTGTTCGCCCGCCTCGACGGTGACGTCCTCGTGGTGGCGCTGTCCCGCTGCCCCGCGCCTACGGCCAAGCGCATCCTCGAGCGAATCAGGACATCGGTCCAGGAGAATCAGACCTGCTCGGTCGGCTGGACTGTCTGGGACGGCCAGGAGACGCCAACAGATCTGATGGAGCGCGCCGAGCAGGCCCTGACGTTGGCCCAGGAGCGCGGCGGAAGCCGAACCGCTTCCGCCTGAGAAATCTGCTGCCGGCCACATCGGAACCGGACGGTCAGGTGGCAGCGGTCGCGTCGCGCTCTCAGTCGACCTGGAGAGCGAACGACGTCAGGGCCATCAACAGGGCCTGCGCGTGGTGCAGCTCCGGCGTGAGCGAGTCGCCGAACACCTCGACCAGCCACGGCGTCCCCGTCGCGTCCAGGCCGCCGGCCGCGATCCCGACCCGGAACCCGGTCTGGATGAGGAAGCGGCGCTCTGCGTCGTCCCCGTGCAACGCGTCGGTCACGAAGGAGCCGCCACTGATGGCGCGCGCGGTCTCCGGGAAGTCGTGAAGCAGGTAGCCCAACGGGTCGAGCTCCGTGGGCTGCCACTGGCCGTCTCGGGTCTCCTCGTCGCGCGGCGTACCGCAATAGCGGTCCAGGATGCGTTCACCATCGATCTCGCTGACCCAGTAGGCCGCGGCGTTGGAGGTCTCGCACACGGTTGCCGCGACGCGCGAGAGTCGCTGACCGACCTCGCCCGGCTCCGCGATGATGCCTCGGGTGACTTCGTTCACCGCATCCGCCAGCTCGCGGAAGTCCGCCTCGGTACGGCGCGATCCCGGGACCCTGGCGCGGGTCGGCAGCGTCGTGTCGCGGGCGGCCAGCTTGTGGCGGTACTGCTCGGCGTCCGCGAGGCGCAGCAGCGCCCGGACCTGCTCCGGGGGATCGAGCTCCAGCCGGTTCAGCTCGGAGCGGCTCGCGACCCCGCAGGACAGCCCGGCGCCGTGTCCGAGCAGTGCTGCCGCGTGCAGGAGGCGGCGCATCTCGTCCTCGACGTCCTCGGGGTCGGCTTCGGGGATGGCGAGCACGAACTCGTCGCCACCGATCCGTCCCGCCAACGCCCCCGGGAAGCGGCTGGCGGACGTCGAGACCAGGACCCCGATCTCGCGGAGGAGACGGTCACCCGCGGAGTGACCATGCTCGTCGTTGACCAGCTTGAGCTTGTTGACGTCGCAGAGCACGACGGTCAGCCGTGGCGCGGTCTCCTGGTCGCTTGCCCACTCGAGCAGCTGCTCGTCGACGGCTCGCCGGTTGGCCATCTCGGTCAACGGGTCAATGTAGGCCATCGCGTGCAGCCGGCGGTGGTAGTCCACGCGTGACACCCCGGACGCCAGCAGCTCGCCGATCAGGGCGCCAAGGGTCAAGGCCGACTCGTCGAAGCCGTCCTCGGACTTCCGTGTCAGGTACAGCACGCCCCACAGCCGGTCGGCGACGATGATCGGGAAGCTGGCTGCCGAGCCCTGACCGAGCACCGCCAACAGGTGTCGGTCGTAGTCCTGGAGCTCGTCGTTGACGGTCCCCGTCCACAGCGGAGCGTCTTCGGACACCGCCTGGGCGCGCGACTGTGCCGCCACGGCGAACGAGTCCCGACCCTCCCAGGGATCCGCGGACTCGAATGCTCCGACCTTCGACACGATGTCGACCCGGCCGTGCCGGTGGTCGATCCGGCCGACGTAGGCGCCGTCGGCAGCGAGCTCGGTCTCGACGGAAGGGGCGACGACCGAGAGCAATGTGTCGAGATCGCCCGCCGAGCGAGTGGCATGCGCCAGCGCGCGCAGACGATCCGGGACCTGGCCCATGGCATCAGTCTGCCGTCTCGGCCGGATCGATGTCGTCCGCGGTGGGCGTTTGTGGACGGACGGCGGGGACAGATCATCCGTTCAACGCCCAGATCGGCCGAATGTCCAACTGTCCGTGTGTATGAACTCACTCTCCGTGAGCAAACCGAGAATGCATCATCGCGAACCTGGCTGGTCCGTGTCGACGGGAGCGTCCGGTGCACCGTCAAGTCAGCTCACGGTAGGCCGCCACCATGAACCGAGTGCCGCAGCCTGGTGAATTTTCTGCGGGATGATACGGCCCAAAACGGAGATATCTAGTTGACTGAGGGTTTGCCGACTGCGGGTTCAGGGCATAGTGGCCGCATGGGAACTGTGCTGACAATCCTCGTCATCGTCCTCGTCGTCGTCGTCATCCTCGCGGTGCTGCGTCGGCGCTGAGGCCAACCTGATCGACTCATCGCCAGGAGTCGCGACCGGAAGCTCGGTCGCGGCTCTTTGCTGTCGACCTCGAGATCTGACCCGACAGCCTGTTCATGGACCAGGCGTGGGCCAGGGGGCGAAGGCGTTGCCCTGATCGCGAAGTGCCGGTCCGAGGTCGGGGTAGTGACGGAGCAGGACGGACACCATCGTGTTCTCGTCGATCCACGCCATGCCCTCCGGGGTGTACATCCGAGGGGTGAAGTCGACGGTGAAGAACCGGTCGCTCTTGAGCCGGCGGGAGGCCATCAAGATGAAGATGCGGAAGGCCGTGTCGCTGAAGCCGAAGCCCTTCGGAAGCGGTTCCCCGAACATCCCTACGGTGGTGTCGACCTTCTCGATGTCGTCGTCGTACACCGACCGCAGCTGCTCGGCGGTGTTCGGGTCGCCGGCTGAGATGTCGTCGAACGAGCCGGCCGGGTGCATCCGAAGGAGTCGACGGAAGTCGTTGTAGCGCGGCACGCCGCGTTCGCGCGAGCGCAGGATGTCCACGGCGCCGAGGTCGATCGGGATGCCGTCGGTGCGCATCAGTCGGTGCATGAAGCGAGGACTGTTGTGCAGCGTCACGGCACCGGGGTTTGCACAACCAAGGGAGTACATCGCATGTGCGGCGGGAACGCGCTCGAGCAGCTCACGGGAGTGCACCCCGTGGATCTCCAGGAACTCGTGGCGCTCCAGATCGACACCGTTGACGTCCTTGATGACGTAGTCGTCGGGGATCAGCGGATGCATCCGGTAGACGGTGACGAAGTCCTCGGTGATGGCGTACGGCGCGGCATGGTGGTCCGTCGACGACCCAGGTATCCCGCTGAGCAGCTCGCTGTCACCGAGCCGGCCCCACAGACCGTGGACCCGCTCACCGGCCAGCCCGAACCAGTTCGCCCGCATGCCGATCTGGAGCGCGGGATGACCCAGGATCGCCGGTGTCCACTCGATGGTGTGGATCTTCGCGAGCAGTGCCGCGTTGATGAGGCGTGCCTTGTCGAAGAGCTGGTCGTCAGACCAGCTGGGGTAGCAGGCGCGGAGCCGGTCGCAGATCGCGTTGTGTTCACGCATGAACAGCGTCGTCATCAGCTCGAGGCCGAGCCACCAGCCGTCCTCGCCGCCGGACTTGCCCAACAGCGACGGGTCGATGTCGATCAGCCCGTTCGCGCCGATCCGCACTCTGCCGGACTCTCCAGTGCGCACGGCGTGCTGGAACTCCGGGGTGCTGCCGTAGATCTGAGACCCATCCCACCAGTGCGTCTCGGTGTTGATGAAGGTCTGGGTCTCCTGGCCTGGAGCCGCTGAGGGGTCCAGCGGCGTGGCGGGTACCCGCATCGGGTCCTCGTCCCAGTCGTCACCATCGGGTCGGGGTACCTCGATCATCCGAGCGGGGTCGCTGCTGTGGCTGAACCAGTCCCGGGTCTGGAACTGCAGCCACGCGGCGGCGATCACATTGAGGGTGGACGCGGGCTTGAAATCGGTCCGGACCAACAGCTCGTTGCTGATCGTCCGTGGGTTGGGCGTGAAGAGGTCCGGCGGCTCCTCGGCGCGACCCTTGGCCAAAGGCACGTTCCGGCCGAACCGTGTCTTGGCCATGCCCATCGAAGGGGCGGACAGGTCGTTGTAGGAGCCGTCGACGGTCCGGGCGGTCAGGTGGGCCGGGCTCGCGGCCGGCGCGGCCGGCGGGTTGCCCTGGTAGGTGTCGAACAAGTTCTGCTCCCGCAACTCGTCCCGCAGCCCGATGAGCGTGACGAGGCCGAGCGGCACGGGAAGCTTGTCCCAGCCCTTCTCGCGGTCGACGGCGTCGGTGGCGCGGATGAACGCGTTCCTGAGGGGCGACGAGTCAGCCATCCGGGTCTCCTTCGCGGTTGATTGCTGAGGGCAGGGATGGGATCAGGGTTGGGGGAGCTGCTATGGGCGGGCAGCCACCACAGCCAGCGCCGTGTTGACGGCGGAGATGCCGGTAGCGACCAGCGCCTGCTTGCGGGGGAGGTCTCCGCGTACCGCGGTGGCGGCCGCGGAGACGGTGTCGGTGGCATGGATGAGGACCGCGGTCTTCGTGGCGCGTCTGAGGTCCTCACCCCGCAGCAGCCACAGATCGGCGCCGATGATCAACGTCCGGATCCCGAACATTCGGAACGGATAGGTGGCGGCCTGCGGGGCGGCGGCGTCGACCCCGAGCCGCCCCAGGAGCATTCGGGGCGCAAACAGTCCTGCGGCGCCATTGACGATGCGGATCACGCCAAGCGTCCTGCGCGCCGCGTCCCTGGTCAGCATGTGCGCTCCCAACCCTGAAGTCTCTTTGAGGATTGCCCCGTTCCGTTGGTGTGTCAACGTGACAAATCCCGTGCGGGATCACGGCGAGCAATCGGACCTTTACAGGCTCGCCGGATGCGAGCAATGTGAAAGGACCCCTGTGATCGCACGCCGGGGCCGGCCGACGGGGAGGAAAGCCATGAGCACGACAGCCGTGCCGCTGCACGCCGATCAGACGAAGGTGACCGAGCAGACCCTGCTCGAGATGAGCAACACCGCTCTCGACGGGCTGTTTCGCGGCAGCGACGCAGGCCCGATCCCGGACGGCGACATGCAGGGCACGGTGCTCGCGTTCCCCGGCACCGTGCTGGCCAGGCCGTTGGCTGTCGTGGTCCGCCTCGTCGGGTGGCAGGGCAAGGTCGTCGACCGGCGACGAGGAATGCTGCTGAACAAGATCACGCCGTTCCGGCTCCGGGCGATCGCGGCGAAGGTCTCGCACGACGACAGCTGGGTCGATCAGCGGGAGTGCGTGCTCCTCGACTACTCCCACACCTCGGTGGTGGCAAAGATGGTTCGGGACGAGATCCGACTGGTCGGACCCTCGCTCTACCTCGGGGTCGTGTGGCTGTGGCGGCGCCGGGTGGCCTGGTTCACTCTGCGCTCGCCGAGCGGCGACGGACCCACACCCCGCTCGTCGTGAACGCGGGTTGACGTGCCGGGCCAAGAGCCGGTCACGGTACGGGCGACGGTGAAGGCCGGGATGGTCTCGACGTTGCGCGGCGTACTCGAGTCCGGAGGTACGGCGACCGGCGTTCCCGGCGCACCGCCGGGGTCGCTGCGACTGCACGATCTCGGCCACCTCCACTTCGCCCGGATGTTCATCCTCGATGCGGTGACCTTGCAGAGCGGCCGCGAGATCCCGGCCTCGCTGGTGTACATGGCCGACGTCGATGGCACCGCCGGGCAGCATCTGGCTGACCTCGTGGCCCAGGCACCAGCAGGGGTCGACGAGGTCTTCGGACACTGCGAGGGCTACCCCCAGCTGCCGGAGGACAGCCACCGTCTGACGTGGCTGCGGTCCCACACGCTCGCACCTGCGGCGTACTACGTTCATACCGCCGGCCGGACGCTGGCCCAGATCCAGGACGAGGCGCGGCTGTACTCCACGCTCCAGGCGATCGTGGACTCCGGCGAGGTGGTCACCGCAGGCCAGGGGCCACCGTTGGTACGCGCTGGCCTCCGGCACGCGGTGCTGCGTCGGTCTGGCTTCTCGTGGGTCACGAAGCGGCCGCCCGGGCCGGGTCTGGTCCGGGAGGTCCGGGACACCCTGCACCTGTATGGAACGCTCGCAGCCCTGTTGATCGCCGGCCCGTTGCTCCTGCTCCCTGCCGCGATCTGGATCTTGTTGGTGCGCCTGGTCGAGCTCACCGACACCCAGGAGACCGGGGCACCGGACCAGTCACACGTGGACGAGGTCCGTCGCTTCGAGGACATCGGCGCGCAGAATCCGTTCACGGCGGTCGGAGAGGTCAAGGCCGGTCTCGTACGGCGCGTGACGATGCGGGTCGCGCTCGCCGGGCTCGGCTTCGCCTGCCGGCACTCCTTCGCCCGGGACAACCTGGCCGGGGTCACATCGATCCATTTCGCCCGCTGGGTGCCTATCGACGACGGCGAGCGGCTGATCTTCGCCAGCAGCTACGACGGCACCCTCGAAAGCTACATGGACGACTTCATCTCGCGGCTGTCGTGGGGAATCAACCTGGTGTTCAGCAACGGAGTCGGGTTCCCACGGGCCCGCTGGCTGGTCTTCGGGGGCGCGCGGGACGAGATCTCGTACAAGCACTACCTGCGGCGCCACCAAGTACCGACCCCGGTCTTCTTCTCGGCCTACCCTGCCCACACCGCCGTCAACCTCGACAGGTTCACCGCCGTCCGCGTCGGCATCAACCGACAAGACGATGCCAGCGCGCAACCGTGGCTCGCGCAGCTGTGAGCACCCGATGAGCGACAGTCTTGATCTGGACGACCTGCAAGGGCTGATCGCCCGCGGGTACGGAAAACTGCCGGCGGCGTCCTACCTGCTCCTACACGTGGAGGACGAGGGTCCCGCACGGCGGTTGCTCAACGGTCTCCTCAACGCCGGCAGCGTCACGACCGCGGCCCAGCCCCGACCACCTCGCGCGATGAACATGGCGTTCACCGCCGCAGGTGTGCTGGCGCTGACCGAGTCAGCGACGATGCCCGCAGGCTTCGCCGAGCCGTACGCCACCGGCATGGTCACCGGTCACCGGAGCAGGCTGCTCGGAGACCTTGGCGCCAACGATCCGGACGGTTGGCACTGGGGCGGTCCTCATACCTCGCCGGTTCACGTCGCTGTTTTGCTGTACGCCGCGGACGAGGCAGCCATGGACGGCTGGCGAGGCAGCCTCGTCGCCGACTTCGACGCGCATGGCCTGCGACTGCTGGCTGCGCTGGCCACCTCCCCGCTCTCGAACCGTGAACCGTTCGGGTTCCGCGACGGCATCTCGCAACCGATCCTCGCGGGTCTTCCGGCGCCGGATCGCGAAGGCGACATCGTCCGAGACGGCGAGTTCGTCCTCGGCTACACCAACGAGTACAACCAACGCACCGAGCGACCCCTGCTCCCCGCCGACGACGACCCACACGGGATCCTCCCGCGCGACCCGGACGGCTCTGGCTGCGCCGATCTCGGCCGTAACGGCAGCTACCTGGTCTTCCGGCAGCTCGACCAGGATGTCGAGGGGTTCCACGCCTATCTCGACGACGCTGCCAGAGTCGGCGGCCAAGTCGACGAAGCGCGGCGGGAGCATCTCGCAGCGACGATCGTGGGTCGCTGGCGCGGCACTGGGGCGCCGTTGACGCTTGCGCCGGAGCACGACGACGACGCCCTTGCCGCGGCCAACGGGTTCGGGTACGCCGAGCTCGACGCGCAAGGTCTGCGCTGCCCCATCGCCGCCCACATCCGCCGTGCAAACCCGCGCGACTCCCTGCCACCTGAGCCCGGTACGCCGGCGTCCCGCGAGGTGAATCGGCGGCATCGGTTGCTGCGTCGCGGCCGCGCGTACGCCTATCAGGACCCCGAGAACGGACCGCCACAGCGTGGGCTGCACTTCCAGTGCCTGAACACCAACCTGGCCAGGCAGTACGAGTTCGTCCAGCACAGCTGGGTCAACGACCCGAGCTTCGCCGGCCTGATCGGCGTGGAGGACCCTCTCGTCGGACCGCGCCTGCACGGTCCGAGCAGCTTCCTCGTCCCGGGCAGCCCGGTACGGCGACGCTACGACGGTCTGCCGCAGTTCGTGACCGTGCGCGGCGGCGGCTACTTCTTCCTGCCCGGTATCAGGGCGCTGCGATTCCTCACCTCGACGACAGGACTCACGTGACTCGACGAAGGAGGTGGGCCGGATGGATCCGCAGGGACGCCTGACGTTCATCGTGTTCCGGCCGCTGAGCGACCTCTTCTTGTGGTTGTGGCGACTGGAGCGCCGGATCGAGTTCGTGTATCGCCCCACGTTCGACCGGTGGCTGCGCCTACCCCTGTTCTCGACCGCCCAGTGGCTGCAGAACCTGCGCAGACACGACCAAGGGCTGGACCTGGTCGAGGAGAAGGTGCTGCCCGACGAGGAGCAGCACATCCAGCAGATCATTGACGAGCTCAAGGCGTTCACCCGCGAGAACTGGCTACCGGGATCTGCCCAACGCTTCGGCAACACCAAGACGTTCGGCATCCTGCGTGCCGAGTTCACCGTCCTGCCGGGCCTCCCTGATCACCTGGCGCGCGGCCTGTTCAAGGAACCGAAGACCTATCCGGCCTGGGTGCGCTTCTCCGGACCAGGCCCCTACGCGCCACCCGACCTCGAAGACTTCGGACAGTGCTCGGTCGGCATCAAGGTGATGGGCGTGCCCGGAGAGAAGCTGCTGGACGACGAGCAGCAGACCCAGGACCTGATCCTCGTGAGTCCCGCCAGCTTCGTGACCCCGAACATCAAGGAGAACGCCAAGATGCAGACGTGGGTCAGGGCCAAGGCGCCGTTGGTCTACGCCATCAAGCCGGGTGACACCCATCTGCTCCACTTGTTCATGCAGCTGCTGTACTCACCGATGCAGGCGAATCCGTTGGAGATCCCGTACTACAGCAACGTGCCGTTCCTGCTCGGAAACGACCAGGCCGTGCAGTACTCGCTCAGACCGACCCAGCCGGCCAGCACCCGGATCCCGATCAGACCGACCGAGAACTACCTGCGCGAGGCCATGGTGCGCACCATGCAACACGGCGATCAGACGCTGGACTTCTGCGTCCAGGTGCAGACCGACGCCCACCGGATGCCTCTGGAGGACGCCACCGTCAAGTGGCCCGAGAAGCTGTCACCGTACGTCGCGGTCGCCCGGCTGCGCCTTCCCCGGCAGCGCTTCGACTCCGACGAGCAGCTCAGGTTCGCCGACGTGCTGCGCTACAACCCGTGGCACAGCCGCCGTGAGCACAGGCCCCTCGGCAACTCCAACCGAGCCCGTCGACGGATGTACGCCGAGCTCGCCGAACTTCGGCAACAGATGAACTCGGTGACCCCTGTCGAACCGACCGGGGACGAGTCCTTCCCCGGCAACCATCCGACGTCGATCGGGGACTCTGCGACCGGGTGAGGCCGGAGCGGTACATCCGCTCCGGCCAGACCGGGTGGGCTCAGACGCTTGGGATGATGCCGAGCTGCTGCAGCACGGCGACCCCGTCATCGAGTCCCTGCTCGCTGACGATGAGACCGTTCTTGACCTCGAGAACCGTCACCCCACTGAAGAACATCTTCTTGCCTGAGTTCTCCGGCAGGGATCCGATGGGGAGCTCTGCGAAGGGAGCGCCCGTGTGCGTGCCGCCGCCCTCCCACTGGCCGACGACGTAGTCGCCCTCGGCGATCAGCTCAGCTGTTGCGCCGAAGTTCAGGTCAGGGAACGACTCGCGGAAAGCGATGCCGAAGGCCTTGACGGCGTCCCGTCCCACCAGTGGGTCGTGCAGAGAGTAGCGGAACTTGATGTCGGGCGCGGCGAGCTCGTCGACCACGTCGGGGTCGAAGCTGTCGGTCCAGAACTCGCCGAACCAGCGGGCGACTACGGCCTTGTTGTCATCTTCGATACTCATGGGGATGCGTTCCTTCTCTGTTGGCGGATGGCTCCTGCACATGACCCTCGTCTGGTGACGCCGACGGTGGCCCTCCCCTGACAGACGTCGTCGAGGTCGCGGACGTGAGACGGCGGAGGGTGACCATCACCGCTCCGATGGAGCGCGGCGTCGGTCTGGTCATGCGGCGTCGTGGAAGACCAGCGCCAGGGTGTGGCGTTTGCCGGTCCTGATTGCTTACACGCCGTGGCGTACCGGCGCCGCCGACCAACCGCGTGACGAACGTACGGGCCGGTCCCGGGTGGTGAAGACGTACCCGTGGCCGTGCGGCAGCAGGGTTGCCGTCCGCCGAGACTGGGCGCGGGGACGCTGCTCCAGGAGGAGGAACTCACCTCCGCTGTGGTCGACCCCGGGCCTGTTCAAGTTGATGACGACCTGCAGGGGGAAGACGAGATCGCCGTACAGGTCCCGGTGCAGTGCATTCCAGTCCCTGGCCCCGTACTTGAGCAAGATCGCCGTCGACTTCGTCTGGCCGACCTGATGACACATGGCGAGCCACTCGTCGAGCGTGTCCGGCCACGGCGCCGGACGCCCCAGCTTGCCCCACCAGTCGCGTGCGATCGGCAGCAGCCGCGGGTACAGCGCCTGCTTGAGCTTCTCGATCGGCTCGGGATAGGGCGCGGAGAAGTAGCGGTACTCGCCCTCACCGAACCGGTGCCGTTGCATGTCTACGGTCGTCCGGAATGACTCATCGTCGTCGTACATCGCTTGGAACCGGGCGGTCTCGTCGTCATCGAGCAGACGGGGCAGCAGCGCCCCGCCGTACTCGTTGACCTCATCGGTGATGGCCGCCCAATCTCCGGACTCGACACGCTCGGCCCACGGGTATCCAGCGGGTGCGGACGCGCCGTCGGCGGGGAAAGTGTGAAGACGTGCCCTGTCGGTCATCGTCGTATTGCCTCCAGCTCCAGAAGTGTGGTCTTGGCGGTCTCTCCGCCGACATATCCGCCGAGCGTGCCGTCGGTGCGTAGAACCCGATGGCACGGAAGGACTACAGGAAGAGGGTTGGTGGAGCAGGCCGTACCGACCGCTCGTGTCGCGTTGGGGTTCCCCACGCGCTGGGCGACTTGTGCGTAGGACTGGGTCTGCCCGTATCCGATGGTCGGAAGCAGCTCCTGAACGGCGAGGCGAAAGCCCTTGGACAGCGAAAGGTCGAGCGGGATGTCGAACTCGGTCCGCCGCCCAGAGAAGTACTCGTCCAGCTCGCGGGCCGGTGTCTCGAGGCGAACGGTAGACCGCAAGATGCGCGGGCTGATGCGTGCGGCGAGAGTCTCGAGGACCTTGTCGTGGTCTTCGGTGTCGTAGGCGACTCGAACCAAACCCTTCTCGGTTGCGGCGAGCAGCAACGAACCGACCGGGGTGTCGATCGTCGTGTACGACACGTCGAGGAGCCCCTCGCTCTGCGCCGCTCGTTCCAAGCGTTGGTGAAGTCGTGCGTAGGCGTCCTCGTCGGGCACGATCTCGGCGAACGGGTCGTCCTGGCCCCGTTCCGTCGCGATGTCGTTCACCTGGCCACTCCTTCCTGTGAGGCGCCGGGGTAGGTCTTCCTCAGCGCTTTGATGCCGTCGGCGGCTGCCCGCCTGGCTGCGTCGACGCTTCCGCCGACAATGTTCGCGATCTCTGAGTAGCTCAACCCGGTCAAGTAGTGGTAGGCCACCGTGTGGCGTTGCTTGTTGGGCAGCTCCGCGAGGGCTTCCCAGAGGTCATCGTCGACTGCTCCTGGGATTCCGAGCGTTGAAGCTTGCTTGGGCACGGGCAGTTCCTCGACTGGGATCGCGCGCCGCTTGCGACTGCGGATCAGGTCGATCGACTTGTTGTGCGCGATCGTGACCAGCCAGGCCTCGTGATTGGCGTCCGCAGGGAGGTCGGGGTAGGCCCGCATCGCTGCGATGAAGGTCTCGGACCATGCATCGTCCGCATCGTCGCGACCCACTACCGCACGACAGACGCGGAGCACGCGGTCGCCGTGATCGACGACGATCGTCTCGAAAGGTAGTGTCGGGTTCATTGACTTGAAGACGCTCGAGAGCGCGGTTGTGTGAGATCGGCGTTTTCTCTCGGCTCGGCGCGCTGGGTGCTCACGACGCTCGACTTCCTACGCTGGGGTCCGTCTTGGCGTGCTCTCTCACTGTGTCACCACATCCTGCAGCCCTTGAGGCGCATGGCCAGTGAGGTCTCGTACGGCCGACGTGACCCCGTCCAGCTTGCCGGCGGCGATCGCGATGTACATCGAGACCCACGTGTCGAGCTGCCACTTCGGCACGCTACGCTCGCATCGACGCGTTCATCGTCGGGCAGCTACGTGACAACTCCTGCCCCGGGAGTTCTCGAGAGCCGCTGTGACGGGTTCCCGCGGTAGGCGCTGTCGGCTCGAACAGCGCGTGGAGCGATTCTCCTGCGGAATTTCGGCTATCTCGAGCCAACGAAACGATCCCCGAGTCCGCGTTTCCGCAGGTCAGGGGCCGTTTTCGGCAACTACGGACAGGTCAGGGGC
>JBBSPA010000068.1:0-20999 GCA_038259225.1 Propionibacteriales bacterium | reverse complement strand
GCCGACCACAGCTTCCTCATCCCGTCTCGTCCCCACACTTCGACGCCTTGGGACCAGGACTGCAGGAACGTCAACAGCGCGATCCCACGTGACCCGTAGTGGCTGTAGAGGTTGGGTAGCTGGGCCCAACGGCACACGTTCGCCGCCTCGTCGAGGACCACGACCATGGGCACCGTGAGCCGGCCAGCGGGTTGGGTCTTGGCGAACGCCTCAGCGGCCTCGCACACGGCCATCGTCAGTGCGGTCACCAGGGCACCGGCGTCGCCGGTGCCCTCACGAGAGAGCGAGTAGAGAGTCTGGGTGGTGCGGACGAACTCCTCTGGCTCGAACTCGGTTCCGGCGGTGTGCAGCTGCCCGCCGCTGGGGGGTGTCACCCACCGCATGGCCGCACTGTTCGTCATGAACGAACAGATCCGCTCGGCCTCGCCGTAGTAGCCGTCGCGCTGCTTGGGGGTGGTCTCCACGATCTGGGCCAGACCGGTGGCCATCATCGGGAAACCCGCCTCGGCGAGCAGGTGTGCGGGCTCGTCGTCGTTGGGGTCGCTGACCCACAAGTAGACCTGCGTCAACGGACGGGCACCGCGAGCCGCGGCCAGCAGCAACGCCGCGACCAGCTGCAGTCCGCGCGGGGCGAAGTGACCATCGGTGCGGGCGCCGGCTTTCGTGCTGGCCGAGGAGAACACCTCGGCCAGGGCCCGCGCGGTGGTCTCATCAACGACATAGCTCAACGGGTTCCACCACCAGGTGGGCTCCTCGACCCCCACCAGCTGCTGGGGGTCGAAGACCCACACGGGTCCGCGGGCTGCTCGAGGACCTCGGGTGGCGTCGACCAGGTCCCGCTTGTTGGAAGTGGCCAGCGCAGCACCCGGCGCGGCCAACACGGCGGGGATGGCGCGGCTGGAGGTCTTGCCGGCCCGCGGACCCCAGACGTCGACCGACACGGCCTCCCAGTCCTGCAGCAGCACACCGCCTCCGGTGACACTGCGACCGATCGGCAGGCCCGCACCCTGGGCCTCGACGCCCAGCCTGGCCGCGGCCGCACGGGCACGCGGAGTCCGCAGCGCCGCGACGTCACGACCACGGCCCATCCGGGGCGCGGCCCGGTCGACGCGGCGGCGAGACCCAGAGCGGCCGACGAGCCGCCAACCGGCGGCAAGGCACAACAAGGCCACCAGCAGGATCACCGCGGCGATCAGTGACGCCGCGGGCGACCAGGTCACTTTTCCCTTGGCCAGATCCGAGAGCAGCTCGAGGGGGTTCCCAGCAGGTCGGGGACGGTCGGCCAGTGCGGCCGCTGCGTGCAGCGGCACCCATGTGAACAGCACGACCAGCCCCACCGATGCGATGGCGGCCCAGACCGCGGCCGCCTCACCCCATGAGCCGGGGCCGCTGCCACGTTGCTTAACCGAGGACACGACCGCTCTACCCGCCCGGTCCGGAGGGTTCGGTGGCGCCTTCTGTCGATGTCGATGCGGGCGCCGGCGGGGCCTGCGAGCCGAGCAGGCTGGAGGGTCCCGCTTGGGCACCCTCGACCCAGGACCGGTTGGTGTCGGTGAGGCTCTTCTCCTCCTGGGTCAAGGTGACCTGCACGGGGATCCCCGGGCGCCCGCCGACCTTGAGCAGGAACTTGCCCCGGCCGGGCGGATCGGCCTCGCGGCCGGTCTGGGGGTCCCACGCGCCGGGGCTGGCCCAGTCGACGAGCATCTCCTCCTCCGCCCGCGAGAGCGGCACCGCCTCGTTGACGCGCGGCATCTCGGCGCGCGGCAACCCGCCGCAGATGACGATGCCGGCGCGCTCAACGAACCCGCGTGCCTTCATCCGGTCGTGCTCATCGGGCATCGACATCAGGTCGGCCATGGTGTGAGAGACCATCACCATGCCCACTCCTCGCTGCCGGTTCAAACGGGTCAGCGCGTCGACCCGGTCGACCATGCCGCGGCCGGCGCGGATCGCGCGCCACAGCTCATCGAGGACCACGAAGTACTTCCGAGACGGCTCCAGGCCGGCATCGGCCAGGGCGTGAGCCACGTTGATGGCACCAAACCCGTAGGACCAGCACGCCAGCAGTGCCGCGGCCTGGAGGTCGGTCTCGGACTCATCGATCGAGGAGACGTCGAAGACGACGGGCCGGTCCAGCTTCATGGCCACCGTCGTGTGCTGGGCGAACATCGTGCCCAGTCGGCCCCCTGAGACCAGGCCCATCAGCGTGGCCTCGAGCTCCTCGGTGCGCTTCTGGTAGCGCTTGATGCTGCCGCGGTCCAAAGCGACCCGCCGGACCTCATCGGGTGCGTCCTGGATGACCTTGAGCAGATCTCCCAGGACGGGGATGCCCTCGTGGCGCTCGTCGAGGACACGCAGGGCGACGTCGAGGATCGACTCCTCGCGGTCACTGGGCGGGGAGTGCCGCGCGATGGTAATTAGAGCGCCCACCATGGTCAGTCGGCGACCGTGGGCATCGGCGAGGACCTGCTCCCGTGCCTTGCCGCTCAGGCGCTGCGCGGCATCGTAGGCCTGCCCGGGATCCAGGACGTTGATCGCGCCGCGGCCGCGGCCGAGCTCGATCACCTGACCGCCCATCGCCCGGATCAGCTCGACATAGTCGGGACGGAGATCTCCGAACACCATCGGGTGAACCCCGAATCCCTCCAGGCCAAGAGCCATCCGGGCCACCAGGGAGCTCTTGCCGATCCCGGGCCGCGCCATCACGAACGCGCTCGGGTTAGAGATCAGGTGCGCGCGCTGGAACCAGCTGACCGGGTCACAGCAGACCGTGGAACCGGACTGGATGTTGCGGCCCAGCGGTACACCAACGGCCGGGGAGCCGGCCCGGGCCGCGAACGGCCACAGGCCACACACCTGGATCGAGGTGCCACGCCACTCCTGCGGAGCCACGACGTACTCCGAACGCCCGGCACCGGGACCGGTGCCGGACCATCCGCGACTGCCGGGGGCCGCAGGTGCGCGACGCCACTGCGCCACGGCTGCGCCGCGTGCCTGCTCAGCCTCGCGGGTGGCGCGCTCGCTGAGGGTCTCGTCAACGTCGGGCACCGGCCGACCGCGGGTGAATCGTTTGACGGGGCTCACATCGCCCTCCGTAGAGACTCCGGCACGCGCAGGTGTGAGGACAAGACGGCGCCGAGTGGCAGTGCTGCGGCGAAGGCGGCGTCTTGGGATCCGTACACGGGTCGGATGACCAGGCGCGCGGTCGCGGCCAGGCTCTCGACTGCTGCCCGCGCCTCAGGCAGGCGCTCTTCCTCGGTGACGGTGGCGGTAATCAGCATCCCGAAGTCGACCAGACCGGCCCCACGCGCTTCCTCGGCCGCCGCCGAGCGGGCCGACCGGGCGGAGGTCAGGTTGCGGTCAGAGGGCCGCCGTGCCGAGTTCACGCGCAAGTCCGCGGTGCGCTTGTCCTGCTCGACGGCCCGGGCCGCGCGCGCGGCGTCCAAAGGGCGGTAGAGGAGCGTGACGCGCTTGCGGTCCAGGTCGGGGTGCGCCGAGATCAGCTTCGCCAGCACCGAGGAGTAGACCTCGCCTCGCGGAGCCGAGGTCATCATCCAGGTTCGCGACCAGGCCGAGTCGTGGCGCATCGCATCCCAAGTCGACTCCACGGCCGCCGGCCCCACGTCGGACCAGTCCAGGCTCGGGGTCTCCCCGCGGGCGTGGACCTCATCGATCAGCGCAGCCGCCGCCGGGTCGTAGGCCACCCGCACCGCCTCGCACACGGCCAGCGCCGAGGCCGGTCGAGCGGCGCCGGCGCCGGTGTTGCCGAGCTGTTGGGTCAGCGCGGGCATCCGCGAGCCAAGGTCGCGGGCCACCTCATCGACGGTGCGACGCCGACCGGCGTAGGTGCGGCCGTTGAAGGTCAGGGTCACCCAGGCGCGAACCTGCGCGGACCCGGTTGGGTACTCCATCGCGACCCGCCGCAGAACGCGCTTGGCCAGATCGGAGGCATCGGGGTCAATCCGCCCCAGCACCTCGCGTCGCAGCCGCGCGCCACTGTCGGGGGCCGCCTCGACCGTGACCGCCGCCCCCACGAGGCCGAGCTCCTGTCCCAGGCCGCTCAGCCAATTGCCCCAGTGCGCCACCCAGGAGTCGACCTGCTCCTGGTCGACCAGCTGGGAACCGTCTGGCTCGGTGGAGATGACCACCGAGTAGTGACCAACCTGGGGCATCTCCACGATCGCGAACGGGCGACCGTAGGAATCGGTGAACTCGTGCAGCTTGCTGGCTGCCAACAGTCCCGGCAGTTGGCAGGTCCCCCACTCAGTGCGCCCCAGCGGCCCCGAGCGGTAGAGGTGCTGGCCAAGCTTGCGGCTACGACGCCACGCCATCCGAGCCCCGAACCGCTCCAGTCCGGTGCGGTGGTGCAGATCGCGCACCATCAACAAGACCAGCACCACACATACGCCCACCGCCCATGCGGCCGACGCGATCAGCTGGTGGGCAGCCATCAAGATGATGAGCACGATCAGGCCACCGAAGACGAGAGCCGTGCCGAGAGTGCCCAGGCTGCCCAGTCCGGGTGACTCCGGACGGCGGAAGTTCCCGTAGGTGCGGATCTCTGGCTCCGTGGTGGTCATCGGTTCCTCTCCCCTGCGTCGCTGGTCGCATCACCGGCAAGCCGCTTCGCGCCGCTTGCTGCTGCCCCTGCCATCTGGGCGCCCGCCATCGCGGCCGCCCCCGCCGGGCCACCGGCGGCGGCCCCGGCCCCGGAGCCGGCCGCCGCTCCCCCGCTGGTGGCTCCGGCACCTGCCGACTGCTCTCCCCCTCCTGCGCCGACCGCGGCGCCGGAACCACCAGCGGCGGCGGGCGGTCCTGATCCGCCGCCGCCTGGCGTGGCGCCGCTGGGACCGCCTCCGCCGCCTGCGGAGCGGCCGGCGTAGGGAGGCTCGACACCGGAGGACTGCGGGACGCTCTTGGCGCCACTGGGGGAACCGCCGCCGAGCGAGGAAGCTGCCATCACACCGGCACCCGCGAGGGCACCGCCCGAGGCGCCGGCGCCCTCGCTCAACCCGCCAACCAGGGGGACGCAGAGCCGCATCAGAGCCGGTAAAGCGACGACGGCGAGCAGCATCGACGCCAACCCCATCAGGGCGCCCAACAGGCCCTTCTCGTTGCCGAACATGTGCAACGCGGCCGCGTAGACCGTGGCGGCAGCGGGCTTGTAGAGCACCATGGCGACGATCCAGCCGGTGACCTTCTTAAACCACTGGGACCCCCACTCGGTGTTGGTCGCCGACGCCGATAGGGGCCATATCCCGGCAAGGATTACCAGCGTCGCGGAGCGCACCACCATGAGAATGATCTGGACGATGGCGGTGACGATCACCAGAAGTCCCAGAACGATCAGCAGAATGGTCCCCAGTGGTCCGGTGGCCATCAGTGCAGCCAGCATGACGCTGAGCCGTTTGCCGAACCCATCGCCGCCGGCGTCTTGAAGGATCCACACCGCATAGGCGTCACCGATCTGCAACGCGAGATTGATTAGTGCGATGCCACCTGCGGAGACCAGGCTCAGCTGCAACAGCGACTTCGCCGCGCTACGCAGCTCCGACTCCGCGCCTCTTGTGTTCCACGCCATCCGTGCGCCGGCAATCAGCAAGCTGAGTACAGCGACCGCGGACATGTACCACCACAGGTGGCCAGAGAGCCACGTCGCGGTGCCGTCGCCACCGTCCAGCTTCGGGTTAGGCACCTTGACCCACATCGTAGTCAGGTTCTCGACCACGTCGCCGACTCCCTCGGCCACCGCCTCGGCGAACCTGTCCAAAGCACTATCTGCAACCGCGTTAGCAGCGCCACCGACGGCGTTGCCCGCAGCACCCTGTAGAGCATCGATCCCTTCACTTGGGCATCCCGCGAGGTCACTCAGTCCGCATGGCACTTGTCAGCCACCACCCCAGGTCGTGTAGCCCGTGAGAGAAGTGAGGGCCGTGGTTGCGTACTTCCCGGTGGCAGGCGCGACGACACGCCAGTCGGCACCCTCCCAACCCAGCGTCACCGTCGTTGCCGCGCGCTGGCCGGCGTTAGGCCCCTCCGTGGATCTAAAGACGAGCTCAAGCGTGGTCCGTTGCGGCGTGTAGTCGTTGATGCGGAACGCCTCGATAGCAAGGCCGTAGCTCGGAGATCCCGAACTTGGGCGTTGCTCGAGCGATTGCTGCGCGAGGTCCTTGTTTTCGTCTGTGAAGAAGCGCGCGAGCAACTGTGTCTTATCGGCATCCGCTCGCATTAGATCTGCTGTGAAGTTGGCTGCCGCGAACAGTGCTCCCGAAGGGTTGTGGCCGAAGCATTGCGCAACACCGCCTACCCGCTTGCCAGGTCCGAACACCGGACTACTTGGGACTGGGGATCCGTCCTGCACGATCCAGGTGGCCTCAGGCCCCCGCGCGGGAACAGTCTGGTCTCCGTCGGCCAGGCCGCAGACCGATGAGCTGGTTTGCGAGCCTGCACCTGGTTCGGGGTTGGTCGACGGCCCGGGGGCGTCGTCGCGATCGAGAGCAAGTAGGAGCACGATCGCGACCAGCACCACCACGACTACGACCACGAGCACAGCGGCAATGACGGAGTGGGGGCGGTCCCGGCGCTTCTCGTACTTCATGTGCATGATTCTGCTCTTTCCTCGTCGTCAGACCAGAGCGCCGACGAGGCCTGAGGCCGCGCCGATCACGATGCAGCCAGCGAGCACCCAGCCGAGCCTCGCGGCATGCTCGCTGCCACCGCGGCCGTGGCCGGAGTGCGCGAGCGCCATGCTCGCGCCGGCCACGATCACGCCTAGGACGCACACCCCGGAGGCCATCCAGGCCGCCCACCGCAGCATCGTCAGGAACTTCTCACTGCCGGGCGGTGCCGTACCGGCTCCCGGGTCGGGTGCGGCCGGGAGCAGCGCGACGGTGTGCTCCAGGAGCGCGCTCGTAGCGTGCATGACCTGGTTGAGGATCTCGAGTGTCATCGGTTGTTCTCCTTGCTGGTGTTGTGCATCGCGGTGTGCACCGACGTGATCTCGTTGACGACTTTGGTCAGGCGGCGCGTGGAGCGCGGGGCGGCGCCCCAGCGCATCTCCTCGTGCCAGTCGAGCTGCCACAGGTGAGGGACGCCGCCGGCGAGAACCCGGATCAGGGGTCGCAAAGGTGCCGCCGGTCGTCCGGGGGCGTCGGGCACCAGCACGGCACCCAGTAGGTGCGCCTCGGGCAGACTCCCGGCCGCCCACAAGGTGATCGTTTCTTGGAGCCGGATCAGACCGTGCCCGTGCGTGCGGGCAACCACGAGCACCGCGGCCGTGCCGTCGCTCGTGGGCCAGCGCTGCTCCCCTGCGTAGCCACCAATGAGGTCCGCGACTGTGCTCTCGCCGGCTCCCCCGTGGACGCCGGTCACCCATAGCTGCCCGCTGTGGGCGGGGGCTGTGCCGGGTCGGGGCGCGCTGTCGGACGCCCAGACCTGTCCGGGCTGAGGCGCTACGGCGCCGGTCGTGATCGGGGGCGACATCGCCTCGTGGCGTGTCGGCTGTACGGGGGCCGGTGACTTCTGCGGCAACCAGGGGTTCGTGAGACTCATGCGACGCCTCCCGAGACGTGCAGCGCTGCAGAAATCGGCAATGCACTGTTCTGTAGCCGATGAGGGGTTCTTCTACCGCGGTTCCGAGTGACGATCACTGACACCAGGCCTCTCCCCATTGTGCGCCGAGTTCCTCGGGTAACACTGAATCAGTCGATTGACCCTTGTCAAGGATGATCGAATCTGTTTAACCTCTTTCACATCGTTTATCGGACGTGAACGAGGAGCAGGAGGAGCGGTGAATGACCACGGATGGCAGGCTGCCCCCCGTGAACTCGAGCCCGACGATTCCGCCCGGTGCGGACGGCACCCTGTTGACGGTCTCCGAACTCGCGGCCTTCCTGGCAGTTCAGGAGCAGACATTGCGGGCGTGGTGTGCGCGCAAGGAGATCCCGCACGGCCGGATCGGGCGCGAGATTCGATTCGACCGCGACCAGGTACAGGACTGGCTCGACCGGCGCTGGAGCGCCGGGACCGACCCGGTCAGCTAACAGCTCCCAGCGGGTGCGGTGGTCTCTGCCGCCCCCTTCCGTGGCTACGTCCACTTGAGCTGACCCGTCGTACGAACGGACACCCAGCGCCAAGCGGCTCGGCTCCCTCCGAGCAGCGCTTCCGTGCAGCTCGACGGCTTCTTGCTGCCCACACCCCAACCACCACCGGAGGTTCAGCCATGACCAACCCCAGCAGCACCGACCAGATCACCACACCGGCGGCTCCCGCGGCGGTGCACGACTTTCCCCGCATCAACGCGCGCTTCCTCGCAGACAGCGTTGAGATCGAACTGATGGGCACCACCCACACGTTCACCGGCCGCGGGACCACCCCGGCCCGGCTCCAGGCGCTGCACTTCATCCACCAAAGCGCAGTCGTTCCCGTAGCCAGGGCTGTGCGGGTGCACACCTACGACCAAGACGGCGCCTACGCCCGCCTCATCGTGACCCCCGAGGGGGACTACTACGACGAGGACCGTGGCCCTGCTGGCCCCAAAGGCCACGACAGCCCCGACAGCCCCGACGGCCCGTCCGGTCCGGGCGAGGTGACCAGCATGGCCGCCTCCGCCTCCTCGGACGCCTCCGCCCAGCAGCTCGGCGACCAGCACTCGACCGACGACCGCACCACCCTCGGGACCGGCAGCTGCGACACAGTCGAACTCGCCAAGCAGACCCCCCACGCCGAGGAGACCCATCACGTCGACCGCGCAAGCCAGACCACTGGCTCCTGGTTCGACGACTTCACCGACACAGACACCGCACAGCCACAGCCACAGCCCGGCGCCGAGGCCGGCCCTCCGGCCGAGACCACAACAACTGACGCCCGATCGGCTACGCCAATCCCGGGCAACAGCACCAGCCCACACCGCCTCTCCCCCACACCACCCCCGGCATCGAGCACCGGGGAGGGAGTCGCACAACAGGACCGGCCGCTGGCACGTGCCAACCGTGAATCCTTCATCCGCGGCGGCCGGGCGATCGGGCCCGCCACCCAGGGGTGGCGCGGTGGACTGAACCGTCTGGGCCTCCACCTGGCTCCCGGCACCAAGGAAGCCGAGTTCCGCAGCGACGTCGCGGAGGTCACCCGGCACTGGCCGGGACCGCGCACCGTAGCGATCGCGAACCCCAAGGGCAGCGCCAACAAGACCCCCGCAACAGTGATGCTCTCGGCCGTTTTCGCCCGATACGGCGGCGCCGGGGTGCTGGCCTGGGACAACAACGAGACCCGCGGATCGTTGGCCTGGCGCACTCAGCACGCCACCCACGCATCCACCGTGCTCGATCTCCTCCCCCGCGTCGACGACCTCCTGGCCACCACCGCCCAATCCGCGGAGATGAGCCACTTCACCCACCACCAGGCAGGCGACAAGTTCGACGTCCTGCACTCAGACCAGAGCGTCGAAGGCGACCACGAAGTGTCCTCTCACGACGTCGACCGCGTGCACCAGGTCGCCACCCGCTACTACCGGCTGGTCCTGATGGACTCGGGCAACAACGAGCGCGCCGACAACTGGCGAGCGATGATGCAACGCGCCCACGCCCTGGTGGTCCCCTGTACCAACGTCGAAGACACCCCCGAGGCTGGTGCGTTGATGCTCGACGCGCTCGCCTCCCGCGACCCCCACTCCGAGGAGCTGGCCAACAACGCCGTCGCGATCGTCTCCCAACGCACCCCCGGCAAGGACGCCAACATGGCCCGCATCGTCGCCGGCCTGCGGCCCCTGGTGGGCACCGTCGTCACGATCCCCTTCGACCCCGCCCTGGTCTCGGGCACGATCAGCTTCGATGCCCTGCGACCGGGCACCCAGCGAGCGTGGCTGCGCGCGGCCGCTGCGGTCGCCCGCACCCTGTGAACCGTCCCACCCAAAACCCCGCACCCTCCACCTACGGTGCGAGCGTCACCCCGTACCCCCACACCCGCGCGCTGGGCCTCCTCGGCGCGGGCCTGACCCTCATCATCAGCGTGAGCGCCTGCACCGGCGATGTCGACGCGGACGCGCAGCCGAACACCACCACCACCACCTCGTCGTCAACGTCGACGACCGCGGCCACTGCGGCTACTGACGCTCCATCTGCTGCCCACACGAAGGCGGTGAGGATGCTCCAGCACTGGTCGCAACGCGAGCTGGCCTACGCGCAGTGGTGGAAACAACTCAAGCCCTACCTGTCGGCGCGCGGCCGCCAGGAGCTCGCCTACACCGACCCCGCGCAAATCCCACCACTGAGCATCAACGGCCGCTCCTCGCCACGCCAGTCAACGCCGAGCTTCGCCGTCGTCCGGGTGCCGACCACCATCGGCCCCTTCGACGTCCAGCTGACCCGCACCGAGACCGGCCCCTGGCTCGTGGGGTCGATGCAGTTTCCGCCCGGGATCCACTGAGCCATGTCGACCAGCAGCCCCGGTGGACAGTCGCGACACACCGCGTTGATCGCGGCCGCCGCGACCTCGATGCTGCTGCTCCTGGGCCTCGTCGTGGCGATCCCCCTACTCCTGCAGGACGACCCCGCTGACTGCGGCCCCGGCCAAGACACCGGTCTCGGTGATGCCGTAGCGGTCGCCCAGGTCAACCACGCACCGGTCGGACGCTGGCACGGCGACCAACTCAGCAACGCGGCCGCGATCATCTCCGCAGGCAAGCGCCTCGGCGTCCCCGCCCGCGCGCAGGCCATCGCCGTCATGACGGCCATGGGCGAGACCTCGCTGCTCGTGGCCGACCACGGCGACGCAACCGGCCCCGACTCACGCGGCCTGTTCCAACAGCGCGCCAACGGCGCCTGGGGCAGCTACACGGACCGGATGGACCCCACAACCGGCGCCACAAACTTCTACAAAGCACTGCTGCGCGTCGACGGCTGGGGCACCCTCCCCCCCACCGAAGCCGCGCACCGGACCCAGCACAACGCGGACCCGAACTACTACACCCAGTTCTGGCCCGACGCCGTCACGGTCGTCTCCGAACTCACCGGCACCGTCAGCGAAACCATCTCCAGCACCAGCGTTTCCCACACCACCGGCAACACCAGCGGCACGGCGGCCGCCTCGTCCTACCCGCTAGGCAACGTCCAGCCCCAGCTCAGGGCACTGGTCGCCGTCCTGGGCCCCAAGTTCGCCATCAAGACCATCGGCGGCTACCGGGCATCCGCCACCGACCCCCGCGGCCACCCCTCGGGCCTGGCAGCGGACTTCATGACCCAGACCCAGACCCAGGGCGATCAACTGGCCGCCTACGCCCAGAGCCACGCACACCAGCTCGGGATCGACTACGTCCTATGGCGTCAACGCATCTGGTCCACCACGAGAGCCAGTGAAGGGTGGCGGGTGATGGCCGACCGCGGCAGTCCCACCGAGAACCACAGGGACCACGTGCACATCAACGTCACACCTGAGGCTGATCCCGCCGCCATCGCAGCCCAGGCTGCGGACTCCACAGAAACAGGCCCTCAGACAACCGCCGACTGCTCCACCGCCGCCCCCGGGGTCGGCGGCGGGGACACGGTCTATCCGTTGCCCGCGGGAAGCGGCTACACCGACCAGCACAACTGGGGCGGCAACGGGACCCACTGGGCCCACGGCCACACCGGCACCGACCTCTCAGTTTCCTGCGGCACACCCGTCCTAGCCGCCCACGCCGGCACCGTCGTGATCCGTCGCGACCAGACCTGGGCCGGTCCTCAGCTGGTCCAAGTGACCCACGGACCCGGCCAGCTCACCACCTGGTATGCCCACATGCAGACCGCGAACGTCGCCAACGGCCAGCAGGTCCAACCCGGCCAACAAATCGGCCAGGTCGGCGACCTCGGCAACGCCACCGGCTGCCACCTCCACTTCGAGGTCCACCCCAAGGGCGGCACCATCTACGCCGACGACATCAACGCCTCGACATGGCTGACCCAAAACGTCGGCAAGACCACGAACACGAGCACCGGCCCCGCCGCGACGTTCATGCTCGTCTCGCTCAACGTCTTGGGCTCCAGCCACACCAACGGCTCCGGTCACTCACCGGGACGGCCCCCCGGCCCGGTGAGGATGCGGGCAGCGGTGCAGCTCCTCAACAGTGTCGGTGCCGACGTCGTCGGCCTCCAGGAGCTGCAGCGGGACCAGGCCGCCGCCCTGAGCCGGCTCGCCCCTGGCTACCACTACTGGTACCCGCCTGGTGAGTCCCCAGAGAACGCGGTCGCCTGGAAGGCGAGCCGCTTCTCCCTGGTCCGCGGCGCCTCCCAGCCCATCCCCTACTTCCACGGCAACATCCGCCGGATGCCCGTGGTGCTGCTGCGTGATCGCACCACCAACAAGCAGGCCTGGTTCATGAACGTTCACAACCCCGCCGACGTCCACGGACCCGCCGGCCGCTGGCGGACCGAGGCGACCCGCCGAGAGGTCGCCAACGCCCGGACCCTGGTCGCCACCGGCGTCCCGGTCTTCCTCACCGGGGACATGAACGCCCGCTCCGAGGCTTTCTGCCAGCTCACCGCCGACAACGTCTTCACCGCAGCCGCCGGGGGCTCCCACCTCGGCGGCACCTGCCGGGCACCTCGCGGCGGGATCGACTGGATCCTCGGCACCTCCGGCACCCGGTTCAGCGGATGGACCCTGACCCGCACCGCCCTGGTGCGCGCCGCCACAGACCACCCCATCGCGTTCACCAGGGCGGCCTTCTGATGAGCAGGCACCTGACCCACCGGTGGCGGGTGTTCCCAGAAATTGCATCAACACGCCGACCTGAATGCATCCCCAATCCCCAAACGTTCGATGGAATGCATCCCATGCCCGCTATTGCAGGACGTCGCCGTCGAACTGCCACGGCCAACGCGACCGCTGTCCTCCAAGCCCGTGTCGCACCCCAGGTGCGTACCAAGGCTCACGAGACCGCAGACGCCCTCGGCGTCTCGATGGCGGTCTACATCCAGCGACTCATCGAGCATGACGAGCTTGACGAGCGTGGTCGACCCACGTGGTGGACCGAGGAGTACGACGCACACCAAGAGGAGCTCCCCCTGCAACACAGCGCCTAGACGCAGCAAAGGGCCCGCACCGAAGTGCGGGCCCAGGACCGAAAGTTCCTGACTCAAAAGCTTGACCGGCTTGTCAGGAACTCCGATTGACCTACCCGTAGGGAGGCCTCTTGCTTGCCCTGACCGTACCAAGCCCATCGCAGAAAACACAGCGGAACACCACCCCGCGCGTCCCCGCGTGTCGAGGCAGCGCCATCAGCTTCACCTCAGCGCAGGACACCTCGGCCGCAGCCGAGGTCTGCCAGCAGTGCTGCCTGGTCGATGACTGCCTGCTCACGGCACTGCGCATCGACTCCGCGCACCGCCGCGGCGATGATCCGGTCGAACTGACCGGCGTCTTCGGCGGGGTCTGGTTCGACCCCGACCACCACCCCCGCCGAGTCACCGCACCCCCAGGTGTCCGGTGCAGCCGCACCCTGCCCACCTCACGCCCCTCCAGGAGGAGCTCGTGAGCGCCCAGCTCGCCCTCGAGGCCGCCACCGCCCCCGTCCCGCTGCCTGTCCCGTCGCCCGCGCCCCCCGGTGCTCTGGCGGCTGTACGCCGTCTGGAGCACGCCGTGCACACGGCGCGGTCCTATGGACCCCTGCGGTCCTGCACGCCTCCTCAGGCGCCGATGATCCTCCTGGCCGCCGAGGTCGACCGACGGGTCCTACCGCGGTGGCAGCGTGGCGGTGACGGCCACCACGAATGGGCAAGCGCCAAGGACTACCTCGGCCTCCCCGGCTGGACCAGCCGCCAGCATTGGCTCGACGTCGTCGTGCCCGCAGCCCTACGACTGCGCGGTGAGTCCCTGGAGCGCCGCCAGGTCTCCGAGCACATGTTCTTGCAGTGGTGCGACGCGGTCTCGCTCCACGCCCACCGTCGCACCGGGCGGCGGTGCATCGTGCGCCCCGACCGCCTGGCCGAGCTGATGGGCGTGGCCAAGCGAAGCGTCCAGCGCTGCCAGAAGGCCGCCGAGGACCTCGGCCTGTACGTGGTCGTCGTCCCCGGCCGGATGCTCACCGAGGCAGAGGTCCGCGTCTGCCGCGTCCAGGGATCGAGGCAGCGGGGGCTGTCCAACGATGCTGCCCTCGTCGTCCCCGGGTGGTTGCACCACGAAATTTCGATGCCCGATTTCGTCGCCGAGAAGAGTCATGTCACCCCTACCAGCGGTAAGTACAGGTCCTCCCTCAAAGTCACGACAATCAGTTCCTTCACACAACGCAGCGCAGGGGACACGGAGCCGACTACGTCGGCCCGGCGACAACAAAGAGGGCGGCGAGGCGCCAGTGCCAGCCAAGGGCCGCCAAGCGGCTCCAAGAGCCGCTCCAGGCGCGTCTACGACACCGAAGCCCTCGCCCTTGCCCGCGAGCTCGTCCTCCGCCTTCCGTGGCTCGCAGGGACCGCTCCCGGCCGGCTGGAGCCGTCCTTGCGACGCTTCGTCAAGTGCCGGGCACCCTGGACCGCCGGCGACCTGGTCACAGCGATCGACGCCCGCAACAGGCGGCTCGGACGTGCCTCGATGACCCGCGAGGTAGTCAGGCAACCACTCGGCCTGCTCGCCACCTATCTGCGCGACCTCGACGTCGACGCCGACCACCCACTCGGGCCCGACTACATCCCAGACCCGGCTCGACCGCGACGCCCCCTGCTCTCCCACACCCAGGTAGCCAACCAGGCCCGCGCCGAAGCCGCCCGCACCCGGGCACAGGTGGCCACACCCGAACACGCCGCCGCAGCCGTCGCCGCAATCCGCTCGCAGCTACGCGCCGCCCGGGTCGCTCGCCAACCCGACACCCTCTTCTGAGCACCAACCACGACGACAACCACCCAACCCACGAGCCGGCCCCCTGCGGGCCGCAACCGAGCCACCCTGCGGGCGGCGCACCGGTCCTCTCCAGGTTCACTCCCTCCCGGACGTTCCATGTTCGGCCGCCCGCGGGTCCACGCAATCAGGCTCCTACGTCGCCTGAGCTCCGGGTAGGAGAAGTTCTCCAGGCGCTCCTACGTCGCTTGATTCCTCGAGAACTTCTCCTACCGCTGCGCCCCTACGGATTGCGCTCCCCCGCTCCAGGGTGGCCGCTCATTTCTCTCTTGCCCGGGAGGGGCGAAGAACGGTTGGCCAACAGGGGCCACCTCCCCACGCCTGGGCAGCAGAAAGGTTCATCGTGAGCAACGAAACCGCTCAAGACACCAGCACCACCACCTTGCGTGCGCGGACCCCGCCCAGTATGGCCACCACTACCGCTGCGCCACCACGACCCAACAGCGCACCCCCGCCGCCGACCGCAGCGAGGAGGAACGAGAACAGGCCAAGCAGGCCAGGGCGCTGGTCATCGAGAACAACAAAGCCTGGGACAGCCACAACCGTGCGCCGCGCCTGGCTCGCAGACTTCGCCAAACGCAAGACCGCGCCCAAGGGAACCGCCGCCTTCCTAGCCGTCGCCCTCAGCCTCGACACCCACGCCCTGACCTCAGGCGGCAACGAGCTGGCTGCTGGCTGGCTCGGCAAGAAACACCCCGGCTTCGGTCACGCCGACCTCTCCCCCGCCAAGAGCACCACCGAGAACCGCGCCCTGGTGATCGCACTGGTCCAGGTCCTCGCCGCCTACAAAGTCCAGATGACCAAGGGCACCTGGCGCGCCGACGGCACCCAGAACGCCGCGGGACGCTACCTGCGCTTCCAACAACGAAGCGGCTACACCTTGGCCGAGGTCGAGCAGTACGCCATCAGCAACAAGACCGCCTAAACCTCAATCGGATGCTCCGGCCCACTCTCGACAGGGACCGGAGCATCCGGGCGACCCCGGGCGCAAACCCCGGCCTGGCCGAGCAGGCAAACCAAGCCCAAGGCGCAGCGCACAGGTACCCCGGCACCCGGTCCAACGCACCGGGGTCGGTCCCCCACCACGAACCCGCGAACAGCAGTAATACCAGCATCAGCAGCATTACCAGTAAAGCCAGTAATGCTGGCAATTCTCTGGCACCGCCAGTCGGCGTGGCGCGCCGCCTGCGAGCGAGTCACTTGCAATGCTGGCGTTGCTGGGAAAACCAGCAATACCGGCAATGCCAGTAATCCCAGCCACCCGCCTCGAGGAGCCTTTCGAGTGACACCAGCACCAGCACGAGTCGTCGCCCTGATCAACGGCAAGGGTGGGGTGCTCAAGACGACCCTCACCGCCAATATCAGCGGGTTGCTGGCCGCTAGCGGATTCCGGGTGCTGGTGGTCGACCTCGATCCGCAGGGCAACCTCGCCGAGGACCTCGGCTACACCGGCACCGAGGCCGACGACGGGGGAGTGGCCCTGGCCAGCTCCCTGACCTTCGGCACCGCACCGGCCCCCCTCGTCGGCGTACGCCCACACCTCGACGTCCTGGTCGGCGGGTCGGCGCTCGACCGCGCCACCGCGGCCCTGGCTTCCCAGGCCCAAAGCGGCGACGCCCGCGGTGCCAAGTCCGCGGTGGCGCGCACCATCGCCGACCTCGCCGGCAACTACGACTTCGTCCTGCTCGACTGCCCACCAGGTGACGAGACGCTCCAGACGGCGGCCCTGGCCGCCGCCCGCTGGGCGGTCGTCCCGGTCAAGACCGACCGCTCCAGCCGCAAGGGTCTAGCCGCGGTCGCGGCACGCTTCGAGGCAGTCCGCGACGTCAACCACACCCTCGAGCTGCTCGGCGTCGTCCTCGTCAGCACCGGCACCAGCGCCCGTGCCGTCCAGCGCGAGGCCCGCGAGCACATCGCAGCCCTCTTCGGCGGGGGAGACGTCGTCTTCGAGGCCACCGTCCGCCACTCCGAAGCCACCGCACAGGCCACCCGCGAACGCGGTCAGCTAGTTCACGAGCTCGATGAGGAGAACCAACGCGCACCGAAGTGGTACGAGCAGCTGCGTGACCGCAGCAGCGTCACCAGGCTAGGACCACGCTCAGCCGGGTCAGTCGCCGATGACCTCCAGGCCGTCACCCAGGAGGTCGTCTCCCGGATCTCCGAGGCCGAGATCCAGGAGCACAGCGCATGACTGAGCCCACCACCAGGCGCCAGATCACCGGCCTGATCCCACGTGCCGGTGAATTCGACGTCACCGGCCTCACCCGTGACACCCGCCAGGTCCCCGAATCCGCCAATGCCCAGCCAGCCGACCCGGCCCCGCTCAGCAACACGGGGCCTCGACCCGTGGCCCCGCTGCTGCCGCCAACCGAGAGCCGCAAGGTCAACGTCAGCGTCTATTTGCCCATCGAGCTACGCGACCGTGCCCGCGCCGCCTACCGCGCCACCGCGCACCTGCACGACGATAACTCCTGGTCCGCCTACGTCGCACACGCCGTGGAACTACTCACCCAAGCCCGTGAGCACGAGCATCACCACGGCGTTCCCTACGCACCCGACCAGCAGTCCCTGACCCCCGGCCGCCCGCTGGGGTGAAACCCAAAACGCCCCGCCCCTCGACAGCCCCGACCCAGTGGCGACGGGGGACTGGATCACGCCGCGTAACAGGCACCGTCCCAGCCTCGACCGAGACGACATCCGCTCCAGCACCACCCATCCGGCGCTGAGAGTCGCAGAGCCTCAACGATCTCGCACCCGGCCGGCCACGGAGCCGGACCTGCGGCCCGGCACTCCACCTTTTCGCCGCCGCTACGCGGCGAGGACACCTTTGCTTCCGGCGCCTCACAGGATGACGCTCGCCACTCCCCGCGCAAGGGCAAGACATGTCGCCTGCGGCAACCCTTGCCCGCCTCCCGGCTCGCATACTCGGCGGCTTATCGGAAGCAAAGGGGCCGAGCGGACGCCAAGCCCACCAACGCCAAGCCCTCACCAGGTCCAGCGATCCACACAGAGAGACCGAAACATGGCCACGCAGAGCACCCAGACCGGTAAAGCAAGATGCGACCGGCACCCATGGGGAGCACCAGAGGGACTCACCTGCACCCGCACCGACCCACACACCCACGGCCACGTCTACGCCAGCAGCACCGCCTCCGACGTCGACGACCGACACACCGACGGAGGCCACGGATGACCAGCCCACACACCAACGCTCAGCACGGCACGTCACAGACGGAGCACCCCCCACGGGGACCGTGATGACCAACGGCCCCGCGCCAGGCACGCGCTCCAGCTGCTCAAGCAAACAACCAGCTCGGAGCGGGCACGAGACCAACACCATCAACACACACAAGGAGAACACCATGATTGGCACCGCCCTCACCTTCGCCGGCAACCTCAGTTCCGACCCCGAGGTCCGCTTCACCCCAAGCGGCAAGGCCGTCGCTGAGTTCCGCGTCATCATCAACCGCCGGACCAAGAGCGAAGCGGGGGAGTGGACCGACGCAGAACCCACCGGCTACTCCTGCAAACTGTGGGGATTCCCAGCCGAGAACCTAGCCAACTCCGTGACCAGGGGCGACCGGGTCCTCATCCACGGCCACGTCGAAACCGAGACCTGGACCGACCGCGACACCGGGGAGAAACGCACCCGCGACGTCGTCAACGTCGACGAGGTCGGCGTCTCCCTGGCCTGGTCAGCGCCCAGCCCCAGGGCCGCCGCTCGGAGACCCACGGCAAGGTCTGAGCAAGTCACCTAACCGCCCGCACTCGAGCGAGCGGGAGCGACAGAAACCATCGTCATGTCCCCAGCAGTAGTGCTTCCAACCGGAGGAGTGGGGGTGCACGCCGTTTACCGGATCTGCCGATGTCCGGGCGCCCGCTCGGACGGGTTATGCACGTGATCTTTCGGACATGCCGATGAGCGGGCGTCCCAAGTCAGTGCGTCGGAAGGCTGCACGACATAAGCGACCAGCCGCTGACTGAGAGACCGACCAGCCGAGATCCGCTTTGGCGAACCGACAAGCCTTGGTTGAGATCTGATGCAGATTCGGGTGCGGTAGCGTGAAGTGTGACTCAATCCGGCGAACCAGTCGCTCGGGTCACCGCGATTAGAGGACACCGCGGCCGTTTCGTGGCGCTGACGGTAGCGGGGTATCGCACGGTTCGCGCCAAGCAAAGACATGGTGCTAATCCTCGAGGGACCATCCGGACCGAGTTCCGCGCGATCCGTGCCCGGCAGGCCCATCCGCATCCACAGCCCCGCGAGGTGCATGAGCTCTGGCATGACGCTCTCATGGTGTACAGCAATGTGTTCTTGGGTTACTGCCTCCTCGCCGTTGCGCTGATGTTCGCTGGCGTTCACTCGCCATGGTTTCAAGTGCCGCTGCCACCGCTCACCTTCCTAGGTGCAACGGCGGGATACATGAGTGCGCGCAGCGCCACCGGTCGTGGCTTCGCTTGGACGCTGCGGCCTACTAACGGGGCCTATCTGGCCGGTTTCCTCGGCGGGCTTCTTATGACCCTGCTGCTATGGATCGGCACGTGGCAATGAGGCCCACCCTTACATCCTTGGCCCGTAGCTCCGCCGCACGGCGTTCTTTTCGCTGACGCGTCCCGATCACCAGCACCGCCAGACGTACCAATCTGCCGCGATCCGCTCGGACATGCTGAGGGTGTGAAAGCTCTGGGGGGCGCGATGATGTCTCCATGTGGGTGCGCGTGCTGGAGTGGATGCTCGTGGAGAAGGTGCCACCGAGGCCCGATGCTGGTTCCTTGCTTCGCTCGGTCGGCGTGCGGTTGCACGGCGTTGCCACCGCCGCAGACGCCACACCCGATGGGGTCGTCGAGGTCCCGGACCCTGACAGTTCGACCCACCGAAGCGTGTATGCGTTGACGGGGACCGCGAGTGATGCGCAGGACTTTTGGACAAACACCAAGCGTTGGGGCCGAGGTCAACACTCCGGTGCGGAGTTCGTCCTGACGGTGGGGGCAGACCGCTTTCAAGTGCACTTTCTGGGTCACGCCTCGGATGTCGTAAGCGGCTCCCGCGTCACGGCAACCGGGGGTCTGTCACTCGTCGGCGAATACGAGTGGGACGGCTTCGAGCTCACGGACACCCGAGCCGACTGGCTTGTCATGAAGGTCGTTGACCTGCCCGACGGCGACATCATGGTCGAACTCGCATATCCGACCATTGGCTAGACCGTTGGTGATGCACTCGCATGCCGCGATCCGCGCGCACGCCGATGTGCGGACACCATTTCTGGCTTGTCGAGCTGCTAGTCCCGCGGGATGGAAGTAGCCGCAGATAGCGACTGTTCGTACTGGTCGTGGTCGAACACGAAGGGACCAATCGAACTCAGATCCCACTCGTCCTTGGGGGCGCGGAAGTCTGACCAGATCACGGTGCGGTCTGTCACCCTCACGTCCGCTTGCAGCGGCCAACAACCGGAGTCTCCGCACGTACATCTGAGGAGCGTTGTGCGCAGCGAGATTCCGCTGGAGGTACGAACGATGGGTTCGCCCAGGAGATGTCTGATCAAGTAGCTGTCAGGCTGCGGATCCAGCCCCATGTAGTCGCCTGGAACGCCATCCCCGGCATCCCCGGTGGCCTGCGTCGCTTCGATATCTCGGACCAACTCTTGGAGTCGGGAGCCGTTGATGCGGATGTCCAAGACCGACCATTCCCCCACGGGCGGGTGTGTTTCACGCTCCACCGAGAACACAACGTGGTCCACAGTGCTCCTCGATTCCTGGGCCTGGGAGAAACGATACAAGCGAGGGCGGGCCGCCCTGCACCCGACGAAGAACGCCCGGATGCCGCAGGTGGTGTGCGCTGAGGCCATCCGGTTCTGCCGCGATCCGCGGTTTGCGACAGAAGCTGCGAACTCAGGGCTAGCGTGACCCCATGCAGGGGGAAACCGCGTCGCTCCGTCGTCGCATTGCCATCGGATCACTGTGGTTCTTCGGTGTCCTTATCTTCCTATTCGGTGCGGTGATGCTGCTCGCAGCAGGGTTGGCGATGGGTCCCGAGGACGAAGTACCTCTCGCCGCATGGGCGATGCCACTCGTTCTCGGGACGTCATTCGTGGTCATGGCGAGCGTCCTAGCCCCGAGGTCACCACATAGGTCACCGCCCG
>JBBSPA010000067.1:0-23386 GCA_038259225.1 Propionibacteriales bacterium | reverse complement strand
CTCGGAGGAGTCCTCGCCCGCACCGGCGTACGGCGCGAGCTGGTTGTCGAACCCGGTCTCGATCCAGGAGGTGAACACGCCGAAGGAGTCCTCGTCGCCCACGAAGGCGGGGTCCTCGACGACCACCCGGTGGAAGGGGATCACCGTCGGCATCCCCTCGACCACGAACTCGGCCAGCGCGCGCCGGGAGCGCTCCAGGGCCTGGGTGCGGTCCCGCCCGGTGACCACGAGCTTCGCCACCAGCGAGTCGAACGCGCCGGGCACGGTCTCGCCCTGGTCGTAGCCGCCGTCCAGCCGCACGCCCGGGCCGGAGGGGGCGTGCCAGCGGGTCAGCGTGCCGGGGGCCGGCATGAAGCCGGAGCCCGGGTCCTCGGCGTTGATCCGGAACTCGATCGAGTGCCCGGAGGTCTGTGGGTCGTCGTAGCCCAGCTCCTCGCCGGCGGCGACCCGGAACATCTCGCGCACCAGGTCCAGGCCGGTGACCTGCTCGCTGACCGGGTGCTCGACCTGCAGGCGGGTGTTGACCTCGAGGAACGAGATCGTGCCGTCCTGTCCGACCAGGAACTCGCAGGTCCCCGCTCCGACATAGCCGGCCTCGCGCAGGATCGCCTTGGACGAGTCGTAGAGCGTCGTGAGCTGCTCGTCGGACAGGAACGGTGCAGGAGCCTCCTCGACGAGCTTTTGGTGCCGACGCTGCAATGAGCAGTCCCGTGTGGACACGACAACGACGTTGCCGTGTTGGTCGGCTAGACACTGGGTCTCGACGTGGCGCGGCTTGTCGAGGTAGCGCTCGACGAAGCACTCGCCGCGGCCGAACGCCGTCACCGCCTCACGGACCGCGGACTCGTAGAGCTCGGCGATCTCCTCCTCCTTGCGCGCCACCTTCAGACCACGACCGCCGCCGCCGAAGGCCGCCTTGATCGCGATCGGCAGTCCGTGCTCGCGCGCGAACGCGACGACCTCGTCGGCATTCTGCACCGGATCCTTGGTGCCGGGCACCAGAGGTGCACCGACCTGCTGCGCGATGTGGCGCGCCTGGACCTTGTCGCCGAGCGCGTCGATGGCGGCCGGTGGCGGGCCGATCCAGACCAGCCCGGCGTCGAGGACCGCCGTCGCGAACCCGGAGTTCTCGGCGAGGAAGCCGTAGCCGGGGTGCACCGAGTCGGCACCGGAGCGCTTCGCGACCGCGATGATCTTGTCGATGTCGAGATAGCTGTCCGCCGGGGTTGCGCCGTCGAGTGCGTACGCCTCGTCGGCCAACCGGACGAACAGCGCGTCGCGGTCCGGGTCGGCGTACACCGCGACGCTGCCGATGCCGGCGTCCTTGCAGGCCCGGATGATCCGCACGGCGATCTCACCGCGATTGGCGATGAGCACGCGGGTCAACGGCTTCAGCTCGGGCACAGAGGCCTCCTGGCGGTCAGCGAGTACGACGGCCTGAGTCTAGAGCGAGCGCTGCAGAGCACGCCTGCGCCCTGGGAAGCAGGTCACCCTCCCGCCGCTTCCTGGCCGCGGCTTGTGTGACCAACGCGGCGTGCAGGAAAAGTCGTACCAAAAGCATAAGTCTGGGCTCGAAGGGTTTACGCGGGGCTGAAACAGGACTAGGACCGTGACATCACCAGTCCACGCCGGTGGGCTGAGCAGAGAGGATGCTCAATGATTCGACAGCCAGCACGTCATCGCATCGCTCGCAGGGTCAGAACGGCGCTCGTCGGTGTCTCCGCCCTGGGTCTTGCCTTGGTCGTCCAGCCGATCACCGAGGCGCAGAACGCCGCCCGCACGGTGGTACCGACCGCCGTAGCGGCCAGCGCCGTCCACCCGCACTGGACCGACGCGGTCGCCCACGACACCTCACCGCGGCTCTCGTCCTTGACCCACGCGAAGGTGCCGCACCAACGCTACGAGGGCGAGCAGGAGGAGCGGGCCGAGGAGGTCCTGCCGGTGGCCAACAACGGGTCCACTCCTGACCCGGTGCGCCAGACCAGCCGGCCTCCGAGCAGCATCGGAGGCACCCGAGCCAACTTCGAGGGGCTCAGCAACCAGGACAACTTCGATGTCTACGGCTTCCGGGTCAACCCGCCCGACACCGTCGGTGACGTCGGGCGTCGCCAGTACGTCGAGATGACGAACCTGTTGATCGGCGTCTTCGACAAGCGTGGCCACCCGCAGATCGCGCCGACTCCGATCGGAGCGCTCTGGAGCGGGTTCCCTGTCGATGACTGCACCGACCCGTCCGGTGACCCGATCGTCCTCTACGACCAGATCGCCAACCGCTGGATCCTGACGCAGTTCACGACCCGCGGGTTCGAAGACCCGAGCCTGCCGTTCTACAACTGCGTCGCCGTGTCGACCTCGTCGGACGCGACCGGCTCGTACCACCGGTACGCGTTCACGACCGGATCCAACTTCCCCGACTACCCGAAGTACGGCGTCTGGACGGACACGCTCACGCTGACGACCCGCGAGTTCGGGCCGACGATCGAGTACGGGATCGGTGTCTACGCGTTGGAGAAGAGGAAGATGTACAAGGGCCAGGACGCCCGGGTCGTCTCCTACTTCATCGACGGCAACGACCCGACCCTGCTGCCTCTGGTCGGCGACGGTCTGCTGCCTGCCGACATCGACGGGAAGCGCAAGCCGGCCGAGGGCCAGGCGATCCCGCTGCTCGGGACTCAGGACGACGACTGGGATTACGGCGCCACCTTCGACGCCGTGAACATCTGGGACCTGAAGGTGAAGTGGCGGTCGACACCGAGGTCGTCGCTGAGGTTGGCGGCACAGCTGCACACGGCGCCGTTCGACACGAACTTCCCGTGTGCGCCGGACTCCCGTGACTGTCTGGCGCAGCCGGGCATCACCGACCGATCGATGTACCTCGACACGCTGGCCAGCCGGCAGCGGGCCACCTGGCGGCTCGCCTACCGCAAGCTCGGCCCCGGGGTGGAGTCCCTGGTGACGAACCAGACCGTCGAGGCAGCACCTGGTGTGGCCGGTGCGCGTTGGTACGAGATCCGCCGTACACCGCACTCGAAGTACGCCATCCGGCAGCAAGGCACCTATGCACCGGCTGACGGGGTGAACCGCTGGATGGGCAGCATCGCGCAGGACAAGTTCGGCAACATGGCGCTCGGCTACAGCGTCGTCAACGGCACCGACGTCTACCCCGGCATCCGTTACACGGGGAGGAAAGCCGGTGATCCGCTCGGGAAGATGACCCTCGGCGAGGGGACCGTGATCGACGGGAGCGGCGTGCAGACCACGACGAACTCGCGATGGGGCGACTACACGTCGATGAACGTCGATCCGAGCGACGACTGCACCATGTGGTACGCCAACGAGTACTACACGAAGGCCGGCCAGTTGAGCAGCGCGGCCGGTTGGCAGACCCGGATCGCGAGCTTCCGGCTGCCTGGCTGCTAGGTCACGACCCGAGCAGGGGTGGCCGGACTCGGCCGGTCACCCCTTGCCTCGGCCGGTCACCCGTTGCCTGGCTGACTCCTCAACGTTTCCGTGGGCGCAGGCCGCGACGCATGACCAGACGGGTAGGAGAGCGGCGGACCACCGCACGGAAACCGGCCTGCTCATACAGGCTGCGGCTACCGAAGAACATGAAGTCGTCATGGCTGCGCAGGGGTTTGTCGATCGGGTAGGCCTCGAGCATCCGCACGCCATTGTCGCGGGCCCAGTCGATCGCGCCCCGGAGCAGCCGGTGCTGGAAACCCTGACCGCGGTGGGACGTGGCGACGAACGTGCAGACGATGGACCAGACCTCTGTGTCATCGACCGGCTTCATGATCGGAGACCGCTGAAGCTTGCGGTAGTCCTCGCGTGGTCCCAGGCTGATCCAGCCGATAGGCGCGCCGTCGAGGTAACCGACCAGACCTGGGACGGTACCGCCGTCAACGAGGTCGCACAGCTGCTGCTTGTTGTCGACGCCGGCTGCGCTGGACACCGACACCGCGCCCGTACGCCGGTAGAACATGCACCAGCAGCCGCGCACGATCGAGCCGCCAGGCTTGGCGAACAGGTCCTCCAGATCCGCCCACGTCTCCTGGGTGAGCGGGACGGTAAGGAACGAGCCGGTTGCGGCCATCCGACCAGTCAATCACCCACCGGAGACATCGTCCGGCGGCCGACGCCGGTATGCAGGCCGGCCAGGTCCTCCCGGCAGCGGTGCTCCACCCGATCGAGGTCGACGAGGGTTTCTTCGATGTCACGACGGCGCTGGGCCAGGTCGGCACGGCGTACGTCGATCTGCGCGAGCAGGTACTCGAGCTGTCCCGCCTCGCCCGGCTTTTCGTCGTACATGTTGACGATCGTGGCTATCTCATCGAGGGAGAATCCGAGGCGGCGTCCCCGCAGGATCAGCGCGACCCGGATCCGGTCACGGTTGTGGAACACCCGGGTCGTGCCCCGTCGCTCGGGCGACAGCAGGCCGATGTCCTCGTAGTGGCGCAGGGTACGCAAGGTGACGTCGTACTCCCGGGCGAGCTCGGTAATGGTCCAGCTCTGCTCGACCAGCGGCTCCGCGTCGGTGCTGGCGGCCGCGGTGCTGCCGGCGTCGGTGATGGCTGGCATGACTTGCCCTTCCGTTACGGAAGCGACCTACGCTTACGTTGACGTAAGAGTAAGGCATGGACGAGGAGTGAGGACCACCGTGGCATCGTTCGAACTGTCCCCCGAGCACGAGGCCTTCCGGCAGAGCGTGCGTGAGTTCGCGCAGTCCCAGATCGCGCCGTATGCGGCGCAGTGGGACAAGGAGCATCACTTCCCCCTCGACACCGTGCACCAGATGGGCAAGCTCGGGCTGTTCGGGCTTACCGCACCCGAGGAGTTCGGTGGCGCCGGCGAGGACGGCGACTTCACCAGTCTGTGCGTGGCGATCGAGGAGATCGGTCGGGTCGACCAGTCGATGGGGATCACCCTCGAGGCAGCCGTCGGCCTCGGCATCAACCCGATCCTGACGTTCGGCACCGACGAGCAGAAGCAGCAGTGGCTGCCGGACCTGGTCGCCGGGACCACCCTGGCCGGGTTCGGGCTCACCGAGGCCGGCTCCGGCTCGGACGCCGGCGCGACCACGACCAAGGCTGACCTGGTCGACGGCGAGTGGGTCATCAACGGCAGCAAGCAGTTCATCACGAACTCCGGCTCCGACATCACGTCCGTCGTCACGGTCACCGCGCGTACCGGGGTCTCGACAAGCTCGACCACCGGTCTCGAGAAGGCTGAGATCTCGACGATCATCGTGCCGACCGGTGCGTCAGGTTTCACCGCCGGGCCGGCGTACGACAAGCTCGGCTGGCACGCCAGCGACACCCACCCGCTGTCCTTCGACGACTGCCGGGTGCCCGAGTCGAACCTGCTCGGTGAGCGGGGCAAGGGCTTCGGCCAGTTCCTCTCCACGCTCGACGACGGCCGGGTCGCCATCGCGGCGCTGGCGGTCGGCTGCATCCAGGCCTGTCTCGACATGTCGGTGGAGTACGCCGGTCAGCGCACGACGTTCAACGTGCCGATCGGCCAGAAGCAGGGCGTGGCCTTTCAGATCGCCGACCTCAAGGTGATGGTGGAGGCCGCTCGTGGGTTGACCTACAAGGCGGCCGCGCTCAAGGACGCCGGTCGCCCGATGAAGGAGTTCAAGGAGGCGGCGGCCATCGCCAAGCTCTACTCCACCGAGGCGGCGGTCAGCGCGACGCGGATCGCGACGCAGGTGTACGGCGGCTACGGCTTCATGGAGGAGTACCCGGTCGCCCGTTTCTACCGGGACGCGAAGGTGCTCGAGATCGGCGAAGGTACCTCCGAGGTGCAGCGGATGCTCATCGCCCGCGGCCTCGGCCTCCCCGTCGAGTAAAGGGCCGGACTAGGGGACGTGGATCGGCCACGTCATTCCCGCCGCGGTCGGAACCGTTGATGTCGCAGCGGTAGCTGTGCCGGGTCGATCCGCGCTGGCGGTATGACGTGGGGGATGCCGTCGGATGCGATCTGCACCTGCCACTCGCCGTCGTGGGTGAGATGGTGGTGGAAGGGGCACAGGAGGCAGCCATTGGCCAGGTCGGCCCGGCCACCTGTTGACCATGGGGCGACGTGATGGGCTTCGGTCCAGGCTGCTGATCGCCAGCAGCCAGGCCAGATGCAGCCCCCGTCGCGATGCGCCAGCGCAATGCGCTGGTGGCGGGTAAACAGCCGCTGCGACATACCCAGGTCGAGGATCTGCGAGGTGCCGTCCAGCACCAACGGCAGGAGGCCGGCATTGCACGCGAGCCGCCTTGCTTCTCCCAGCGAGATGGGATGGCCGGTGTCGAGCATCGCCTCTCCCAGACGTTTGGTGAGGGCTGGTTCGTCGATGGTGACCACGATGGACGCGGTGCTGACGCCGTGCTGCGGCAGGCCGTCGAGCGGAAGGTGCTCGACCATCTCGGCGAACGCGAGTCCAAGGCGGTTGCCGTGGGGCAGGGGCAGCCCGGTGTCGGGGTCGTCCAAAGGGTTCTCGGCGTACTCGGATCGGCGCGGTGCCCCGAAGGCTTCAAGGGCCTTGTGCAGGTGTGCGGTCGGCACCGGGCCGAGGTGGAACCGGCCATCGCACGACCCGTCTTCGTGCACCTGCAGAGACAGCCTGGTCTGTTTGCGATGGCGGCGCTCGGCGGCTTCGAGCTGGCCACCGAGGATCTCGTCGGCTTGCTCCGGGTCGAGCACCTCGACGAGGTGGTTGGCGGCGTACCGCAGCTGGTCGAACGACAGCTGCTCGGTGAGACCGATCAGATCGCACTGTGCTCGCTCCACGTGCTCGCTCGGGATCGCGGGCGAGACCTTGCTGAGGGCCTCAGCGACAACCACCGCCTGCTCCGCCGACACCGCGCCGTCGGCCAAAGCCTTCCTGGTCGGCTCTGCAGTCGCTGACGGACCATGCAGTGCCCTTGCCGTGCGCACGACGCTCGCTGCTTCCCGACCCGACAACCGGTAGCGATGGACGAGGTGCGCCTTCGTCGAGGAGGCACCGTGGGTCTTGGCGAGATTGCGGTCGTCGGCCTCTGCGACAAGCCGGGAAAGGACTTCGTCGACCGCGGCGCGTGCTGCCAGGGCATCGGCGATCCGTTGATCGAGGCGCGTCTCGTCGAGGGACCAGGTCTGTGTGTCGACGAGGTCTGCGAGGTCGCGGCGCACCGCGGCCAGCGCCGGGCCGAACGCGTCTCCGACGCAAGGTCCTGGAGGTGGCTGCAACTGCGAGGTCATAGGTTCAACCTAGAGCCGACCACCGACAGTCTTGGACGCTCAAGTCGCTTGTCCACAAGGGGTTTTGGCACCTCCTTGCGATGATCGAGTGGGTCTGAGGCGCTCTCCTTCCAGATGGCGAAGAGTCCTCAGACCACGCTCTGCCGCCGAATCGGACTCGAGAGCCACGCGTGCGACCAACGGATGGTCGCGCATTCGGCCGTCAGATCAATGGCGGCTGTGACGCTACCTCTGTAGTACGTATGCCGCGTGCTTTACGCGCCGCCGAAAAGCGGCAAGTCGCGCGCGTCCACACCACGCTGAGGTCTGCGCTAGATCGCGAGGTCGAGCGGCTTGAAGCGGCTCCGAGTAGCTAGGTAGATAAAGGGCCCAGGCTCCTCGAGCAGCGCTTCGATGCGTCTCCAGCGCACCATGAAGAGTTCCAACTGCTCCCATGTGTAGCGGGATTCTTCGCCGGACAGCGCGACCATACGTGCGCCGGTCTCACGCACGAGCCGCCGCTCGGCCGGGTTCTCCCGAATGTTGTGATCACGGGTGACGATGAGCCAGCCCCGCTCGGTGACTACGGGGAGCCACATCCAGTCCTTCGACCCCTTGGCGACAGGGCATGCAGGGCGCTGTCGCTTGTGCAGCTCGAGTCCAGGATCCCCCGGGTAAGTGCAATCGGTACGAAGCCGCGCGACCGTGTGCGCGAGTCGGAGGACGTCCTCGTCGAAGTAATACCTAACCTCTGCTGGCTTGACCATGAAGGTAGTCCAGGCCGCGGTGTCAGGCCGCTGTCGACGCGTTACGAGCGTTCTCGAACGACAAGGCCCATCGAACGTCCTTAAGGGAAAGCTCGAACTCCTCGGCGATCTCGTACCGGGTGGCGCCCTCCTCGGAGTAATCGAAGATCGTCGCGGTGCTGACGCCGGACACCGCCGGACGGCCGAAGCGGACGTCGGGCTGTACCAGGACCGTCGAGCGCCGGTCGTCGACGGGCCGCCAACCCTCGGCGAGGTCGCCCTTCCACGTGACGCGGTCCATGAAGGACTGTCCGGGATAGGTGAGCCTCCCCGTTTCGTCGACGAGGTGGAAGTAGCGGGACAAGCGTGCCGCTTCCTGGGCATGCACAACCAGCGACTTCCCACTCACCAAGGGCTTGCGGTGAGCCAAGGGGTATGGCACCTGCATCTCGTTGCGGAGGACATCGATGAACGCCCTCAGTTCACGCATCGGGATGTTGTTCTTCCGGTACGCCCGCAGCCACCCCGCCTCGATGAACTCGGACCACGTCACCCATCGCCGATCAACCGGCTCCGGGCGAATGATGGGCATGTACGTGACGCCTCGCCGGGTTCCTCCCTGAAGCCAGTAGTGCAGGGTCGACGGAGCCAACCCGAGTAGCCGCGCGGCTTCGGGCTCCGAATAGACCTCTCGGTCCAGGACGTCCGTCATGGTGCTGAGTGTGCCAGAGGCCACCCTCCAAGGGACCGAACCAGGCGTCACACGCCAAGCCGATCGTCAGCGTCCCGTCGGATATGGTGGCGTGAACGGCCGTGATCAAGGGCCATGCGTGGCCGAGAAGCCGCCTCCCTCGCGTCTATCTGGGCTACTAGACGCGGCCAGCCAGCGTTACCGAACGCGGTCAGCGCGCGGGCTTCCTCGGCGAGGGTCAGCGCCAGAGGGAGGTCCATTCGACGTCGAGGTCGCGCAGAATCGTGCGCAGCAGTGGCAGCGAGAGGCCGACCACGTTGTGGTGGTCCCCCTCGATGCCCGAGACGAAGGCTCCCCCGAGGCCGTCGATCGTGAACGCACCGGCGACGTGCAACGGCTCGCCCGTGGCGACGTAGGCGTCGATCTCGGCGTCGGACAGGTCGGCGAACTGGACCTGGGTCGACGCCGTGGCCGCGACCTGCTTCCCGGTCCGGTTGTCGATGACGCAGTGACCCGTCACCAGCGTGCCGGACCGGCCGCGCATCGACCGCCACCGGCGTACGGCCTCGCCCGCGTCGACCGGTTTCCCGAACGCCTGGCCGTCGAGGTCGAGCACGGAGTCGCAACCGACCACGATCGCATCGGCGACCATCGTCAGCGCCGCCACCGACGAAGCCTTGGCCACCGCCAGCACCTGCGCCAGGGCGGCGGGCGTGTCCGCGGAGTACGCCGACTCGTCGACCTCGGAGACGACCACCTCCGGACAGATGCCGGCAGCCCGCAGGGTCGCCCGTCGAGCGGGCGACGCCGAGGCGAGGACCAGTCTCACAGCAGGGCGAGCTGGGCCTGGAGCGGATCGAGGCCGAGCGAGCCGAGGTCGAGTGCGTGGCGGTGGAACTCCTTGAGGTCGAAGTCGGCGCCCTTGCGCGCCCGCGCCTCGTCCCGGGCCTGCAGCCAGATCCGTTCACCGACCTTGTAGGCCGGCGCCTGACCTGGCCAGCCGAGGTAGCGGTTGACCTCGTACTGGATGATCGCGTCGTCCATCCGGCAGTGCTGGCGCAGAAACTCCAGGCACAACTCGCCGGTCCACCGCCGGCCGGGATGGAAGCCGAAGGGGTTGTCTTTGGGGATCGGTAGCTCGACGTGCATCCCGATGTCGATGATGACGCGGGCGGCGCGCAGGCCCTGGCCGTCCAGCATTCCGAGCTTGTCGCCGGGGTCGTCGAGGAAGCCGAGGTCCTCCATCAGTCTTTCGGCGTACAGCGCCCACCCTTCGCCGTGCCCGGAGACCCAGCACATCAGCCGCTGCCAGCGGTTGAGCAGCTCCCGGCGATACACCGTCTGGCCGACCTGGAGGTGATGACCCGGGACGCCCTCGTGGAAGACCGTGGTGACTTCGCGCCACGTGGAGAACGACGTCTGGTCGTCCGGCACCGCCCACCACATCCGGCCGGGTCGGTCGAAATCCTCGCTCGGGCCGGTGTAGTAGATACCGCCGTCGTTGGTCGGGGCCAGGCAGCACTCGATCCGCCGGATCTGCTCGGGGATGTCGAAGTGGGTTCCGGCCATCTCGGTGACGGTGTCGTCGGCGAGCTGCTGCATCCAGTCGCGGAAGGCTTCCTTGCCGGCGATCGAGCGCGCCGGATCCGCGTCGAGTGCCGCGACGGCCTCGTCCACCGAGCCGTCTTGAACGATCTCGCCGGCGACCAGCGCCATCTCGTCCTCGATCCGCTTCAGCTCGTCCCAGCCCCACGCGTAGGTCTCGTCGAGGTCGATCTCCGCGCCAAGGAAGGAGCGCGACTCAGGGACATACGCGGCCCGACCCACGGCCTCGTCGTCGCGGCCTCGAGGTGCGAGCTCGTCGGTGAGGAAGCGTCCGAAGGCGGCGAACGCGGCGCTGCTGGCGCTCGCGTGCTCGTCCAGGCGTTGGCGCAAGGAGGCCGGAATCCCTTCCGAACGCCCGACGAGCTGCTGGAAGAAGTCGCCGGACTGCCCCTCCTGTCCGGTCCACGCCCGTACCTGACCGGCCAGCAGGCCGACCTGGCGCTTGGCGGAGACACGACCGCGATCGGCAGCCCGGGACAGCGTCGCCCGATAGCCGTCCAGCGCAGCCGGGATGCCGGCCAGGCGAGCGTCGACGAGCCGCCAGTCCTCCTCCGAGGTGGTGCCCATCAGGTCGAAGGTCCCGCGCACGCTGTGCAGCTCACTGGTGATCACCGAGACCTGAGACTCAGGCGTGCCGGCGTCGTACTGATCGAGGATGACCGTCTGCCGTTCGATGAACGCATCCTTGGCGGCAGACTCGCGGGCATCGACGGGTCTGGCGGCCTCGACCTCGGCGAGGGCCCGCGCGCTCAGGTCCCGTCGCGCCTGGAAACCCTCCGGCGTCAGGTCGGTGAGCTGGTCGTCATACCCGGGGATGCCGAAGTACGTGGCGGCCAGCGGATCGAGCGCCGCGTAGTCCTCGACGAAAGCCTCGGCGATCGCGTCCACGGGCCGCACCGGCTGCGAATCGGTCACGATCTCAACCTAACCCGCACCCCGAGTCGTGCCGATCGTGGGTCGAGTGAGCCCGCGTACGCCAGATGTCGGACCTCGAACGTACGGTCTCAGGATGGGCAACGCGTCGGGCCGATCTCCTCGGCCGAACCGCGTGCTCCCGACGGGCGAGATCGTCGCGATCGCGCAGCGCGGTTCATGGTTGGGCAACCGCGGCATCTTGCATGACGGCGTCGGCGACGCAGCGAGCGTGACGCGGTTGCACCGTGGACCGCTGTGGATCATCTGTGCGCTTCAGCACCGAGACTGGCGGCTGCCGCAGTGGGAGGCGCATCACTTCACCGTGCTGTTCTTCCACGACGAGGCGGTGGCGCTCGCTGCCGGGCACCGGCCGTGTGCGCTGTGCCGCCGACCGGCCTACACCGCCTACCGCGACGCGTGGATCGACGCGAACGGACTGATCGAGGGCCGGGTTCCGCGCGCCTTCGAGATGGACCGGCGGCTGCACGCCGAGCGGCTGGTGAGCCGCACCCGGATCAAACGCGTGCATCCGATGTCGTGGGGGTTGCTGCCCGACGGCGCGTTCGTCGCGCTCCCCGACGGCCCCGCCTTGGTGCGTGGCGACGCCGTCGTCCCGTGGACGCCGCAGGGGTACGCCGCGAGGGCCTCTCGTCCGATCGCCGGCGTCGCCGACATCTTGACGCCGCCGTCGACCTTGGGGGTGCTCCGGGCCGGCTATGTCCCGCAGATCGACGGCGCGGCAGGCTAGTGCCGCAGTTCAGCGAGGTTGAGCGGCGGCCCGCCAGCCATGCGGACCGGGACGATGTGGCTCACGCAGCCCGCGGGACCGGTCGATCCAGCCACTGGCCCGCATCGCTCGCGCGTCAGCGCTGGCTTGTGCTCCGACCTCGGCGCGTCGCGCCGCGACGACCGCGACGAGGGCGGCGAGTTCCTCGTCCGTCGGCGCCCCCCGCACCACCCTGAGCAGCGGCGCCTGCTCGTCACCGGAAACAGTCTCGTCGGGGGGCACGTCCGCGATGCTATCCCTAGGGCGAGCGAGATGGCCGCCCTCGCTGATCGAAGCCCGTCGAGATCACGAGGTCTCGACAAGCTCGACCACCGAAAGGGCTGTCGAGATCACGGGGTCTCGACAAGCTCGACCACCGAAGGGCTAGAGCGGGATGTTGCCGTGCTTCTTCGGCGGCAGCGTCTCGCGCTTGTTGCGCAGCAGCCGCAGCGACCTGACGATCTCCGAACGGGTCTCGTGCGGGGCGATCACCGCGTCGATGTAGCCACGCTCGGCCGCGAGGTAGGGGTTGGCGAGGGTGTCCTCGTAGTCGGTGATCAGCTCGGCGCGTCGGCCCTCGGGGTCGTCGGCCCCGGCGAGCTCGGCGCGGTACAAGATGTTCACCGCCCCCTGCGCACCCATCACCGCGATCTGCGCCGTCGGCCAGGCGACGTTCATGTCGGCACCGAGGTGCTTGGAGCCCATCACGTCGTACGCGCCGCCATAGGCCTTGCGGGTGATCACCGTGATCAGCGGGACGGTCGCCTCGGCGTAGGCATAGATCAGCTTGGCCCCCCGCCGGATGATGCCGTTCCATTCCTGGTCGGTGCCAGGCAGGAAGCCGGGGACGTCGACGAACGTCAGCACGGGAACGTTGAACGCATCACACGTCCGGACGAAGCGGGCCGCCTTCTCCGAGGCGTCGATGTCCAGGGTGCCCGCGAACTGCATCGGCTGGTTGGCTACCACTCCGACCGAGCGACCCTCGACCCGGCCGAAGCCGATCACTATGTTGGGCGCGAACATCGACTGGACCTCGAGGAACTCGCTGTCGTCGAGCACGGACTCGATCACGGTGTGCATGTCGTACGGCTGGTTGGGCGAGTCGGGGATCAGCGTGTCGAGCGCACGGTCCTCGTCGTTCGTCTCGAGCTCGGCGTCGGTGCAGATCGACTCGTCGTACGCCGGCGGGTCCTCGAGGTTGTTCTGCGGCAGGTAGGAGATCAACGCCTTGACGTAGTCGATCGCGTCGGACTCGTCAGAGCCCATGTAGTGCGCGTTGCCGCTCTTGGTGTTGTGGCTGTGCGCACCACCGAGCTCCTCCATCGACACGTCCTCACCGGTAACGGTCTTGATCACGTCGGGTCCGGTGATGAACATGTGCGAGGTCTTGTCGACCATCACGGTGAAGTCGGTGACAGCCGGGGAGTACACCGCGCCTCCGGCGCACGGCCCCATGATCAGCGAGACCTGGGGGATCACACCGGAGGCGTGCACGTTGCGCCGGAAGATCTCCCCGTACAGGCCGAGGGAGACCACGCCCTCCTGGATGCGGGCACCGCCTGAGTCGTTGATGCCGATGACCGGGCAGCCGGTCTTCATGGCCAGGTCCATCACTTTGACGATCTTCTCGCCGAAGACCTGGCCGAGGCTGCCACCGAACACCGTGAAGTCCTGGGCGAAGACACAGACCTGCCGTCCCTCGATCGTGCCGTAGCCAGTGACGACGCCGTCGCCGTAGGGACGGTTCTGCTCCATCCCGAAGTTCGTGGAGCGGTGCCGCGCGAGCTCGTCGAGCTCGACGAAGGATCCCTCGTCGAGCAGCTGGTTGACCCGCTCGCGCGCCGTCAGCTTGCCCTTGGCGTGCTGCTTCTCGATCGCGCGCTCGGAGCCGGCGTGCACGGCCGCCTCCAGCCGCTCGTCGAGATCGGCGAGCTTGCCGGCGGACGTGTGGATGTCGGCCTGAGGGGTGTCAGTTGTGCTCACGCCCGCAGCGTAGCGTTTGGCTGATGCCAGCCTCGATGTACGGCGACCTCGACCGCCCGCCGCTGAACCGTGACGTCCTGGAGCGTGCCCTGGTCACTCCCGGCGCGATGTGGACACAGGTCGCGGTCGTCGAATCGTCGGCCTCGACGAACGCCGATCTGGCGCAGCGGGCGGCTGCCTCGGACGAGGACGGTCTGGTGCTGATCGCCGAGCACCAGACGGCCGGACGCGGTCGGCTGGACCGGACGTGGACGGCGCCGGCGCGGTCCGGCCTCACCATGTCGGTGTTGGTCAGACCCGATGACGTGGCCCCGGTGCGCTGGCCCTGGATTCCGCTCCTCACCGGACTCGCGGTCGCGGCGACGCTGCGACGGGAGGCCGGCGTGGAGGCCGGCCTCAAGTGGCCGAACGACGTCCTCGTCGGTGAGCGCAAGGTCGCCGGGGTGTTGGTGGAGCGGATCGACCCCGGTAAGGACGGACGTCGGCCCGCGGCGGTGATCGGGATCGGGCTGAATGTCTCGCTGCGCCGCGACGAGCTCCCTGTCCCCACCGCCACGTCACTCGCCCTGGAAGGAGCGACCAGCACCGATCGTTCGCTGCTCGCCCGAGGTGTGCTGCGGACCCTCGAGGGCCTGCTCACCGATTGGTACCGGCACGGCGGGGACGCCGGGGCCGGGCTCCGGACGGCGTACGTCGGTGCCTGTCTGACCATCGGACGGCAGGTGCAGATCGTCCAGCCCGACGGCGAGGAGGTCCGCGGGCAGGCGGTGAGCGTCGACGAGGCGGGCCGGCTGATCGTGCGGACGTCGCAGGGGCAGGTGGCCGTAGGCGCGGGGGATGTCGTTCACCTTCGCTCCGGAGGCCAGACGTGACACGATCGGGTATGCATGTCCCCGAGATGTGCAGAACCCGCCGAAGGGGGACTCCATGGGTATCTCGCCGAAGCTGCTGGGCGAGGGCGAACACGTGATTATCAGCACGCGCACGCACTGGAAAGCGCTGATCCTGCCGGTCCTCGTGCTGATCGTGACGTGCGGCCTGGCAGGATTCCTGCTCGCCGTGCTGCCTGACGGCACCGGTCACGACCTGCTGATGTGGCTGGTACTGATCGCCGCGGTCGTCGTGATCGTGTGGTTCTCGGTCAGGCCGTTCCTGCTCTGGCTCACGGCGTCGTACACGGTGACCAACCGCAGGCTGATCAACCGCTCAGGAGTCTTCACCCGGACGGGTCGAGACATCCCGCTGCACCGGATCAACGACGTGCAGTACGAACGGGGCGTGACAGACCGGATGCTCGGCTGCGGCACGTTGGTGATCTCCGACGCGAGCGAGGAGGGCCGGTCCGTGTTGCCCGACGTCCCCAAGGTCGAGTCGCTGCAGCTTGTCATCACCGACCTGCTGTTCGGCACGCACGACGGTCATGACGATGACGGCACTCCTCCACATCCGCTGGAACCTCGTTCGCGGTGACGCAGATCGACCCGACCCGTGATCCCTCTCATGAAGCCGACGAACCCACGCCCGCCGAGACGGTCGCGGGTGCTCCCGGTGGGTCGCCGGAATCGGATGCTGCCCGGCCCGGGCCGACGCGGGAGGATCTCGAGCGCGAGATCCTGGGAGAGGCTCCGCACCTGACGTCGGCTCAGATCGTCGGTAAGAGTGAGGACGCCGCGCGTGCGGCTCGACGGCTCTGGCGCGCGCTGGGGTTCCCGAACGCCGGCGAGGCCGCCGCGTTCACCAGTGCTGACCGGGAGGCGATGGCCAAGCTGACGGGGCTGGTCGCCGGAGGGTCGTTGGAGTTCGAGACGGCGATCCGGTTGACCCGGGCGGTCGGTCACACGATGGCGCGGCTCGCGGACTGGCAGGTGTCCACGCTGAGCGAGATCGTCGAACGGCTGGAGGAGGCGGGCACCGGCACCGGGTCACGGTTGACGACGGGCCTGGAGGTGATCCGGGCCGTCGAGCCGACCTTCGAGGATCTGCTGCTGTATGCCTGGCGGCGGCACCTCGCGGCTGCCGTCGGCCGCGTCGAAGCACTTGGTGCCAAGGACTCCGACCTGCATACGGTGATGGTGACCGTGGGCTTCGCCGACCTGGTCAGCTTCACCGAGCTCGCCAACGGGATCGACGAGGACCGGCTGGCGGACATGGTCGAGGAGTTCGAGTCGGCCTGCTCCGACGTCGTCGCCGGCCGCGGTGGTCGGGTGATCAAGACGTTGGGCGACTCCGTGCTGTTCATCGCCGAGACGCCCGTGGTCGGGGTGGACATCGCCAGCGACATCGTCGAGCGGATCGGGACCGACGAGACGCTCCCGGACGTCCACGTCGGCCTTGCCACGGGTCCGGTGGTGATGCGCCTCGGCGACGTCTTCGGCCCGCCGGTCAACCTGGCCAGCCGGCTGACCGGCGTGGCCCGGCGGAACCGGGTGATCTGTGACGACGCGCCGGCCGGTGTGGTGCGTGAGGTGTCCGGCTATGCGGTCCGCGTCCTGACCGAGCGGACACTGCGCGGCTTCGGGGCCGTGGCCCCGGTCGCCGTACGACGCGTGGCACCTTGATGCCCGCACCGGCGTCCTGCGCGGTTCGCGTGGTCGTCCGTTGCCGAGTGAGAGGTTACGGACGTCGCGAAGGCCGCTCCACAGCCGTTACCTCTCACTGGCCGGACGCCGGCCCGCGAGCCGACCGCCCGGGCTGCCGAGGCACTAGGCGGAGACCCGCGTCAGAGGGCGCCGAGGAGGTCGTCGTCGGTCATCCCCGCGAGCAGGATGATGCGGTTGCGCCCGGAGTCCTTGGCACGAGACAAGGCGGCCCCGGCCCGGCGGAGCATCTCGTCCGGGTCGAGGTCGTGGATCTGCAACGTCGTGACCCCGATGCTCACGGTGAGCGGTACGCCGATCGGGGCGATGGGTTCGAGGGCGACAGCGGATCGGATCTTGTCCGCCGCGATCAGAGCTCCGCGGTCCTTGGTGTCGGGCAGCAGCACCAGGAACTCCTCACCGCCCACGCGGGCGACCACGTCGCCGGTTCGGCAGGCCGCGACCAGCAGACGGGCCACCGACGCCAAGGTGGCGTCACCGGCGTCGTACCCGTGCCGGTCGTTGATCTGGTGGAACGCGTCGATGTCCACCAGCAGCAACGCGAGCGGCGAACCCGAGCGGCGAGCCTGCGCCAGGGTCTGCGCCAGGGTCTGGTGCGCGCTGCGCCGGTTCGGCAGACCGGTCAACGGGTCGAACGCGGCATCGTGCTCAGCCTTCGCCTGGGTCCGGCGGGCATCGGCGATCCAGGCGAGGACGAACGTCCCGGACGCGATCAGCACCAGGCCCGGCCCGGCGTACCAGCCAAGACTGCTTCCCGGGGTCGTCCCCAGGCCGAGCCCCACGTCGGCCAGGCAGCCGAAGGTGGTGAGGCTGGTCCATCGCTCGGGCTCCGAGCGGTGCCTGGTCCCACGTACGGCGGCGAGAGCGGCGACGGTCATCGTGAGGATGAACAGCACCCCCGTCGCGACGAGCAGCGACGACGTTGCCGGCGCCAGCCTCGGGGCCACAAACGCGGCTCCGGCGACGCCGACCGCCGTCAGGACGCCTCCAGCGCCCAACCACATGACGAGCACCGCTGTACGCCGTTCGGGGACCGTCGTCTCGAGCCAGCCCGCGGGCCAGGGAGTCCAGGCGAGACCGAGCAGCACCGCGAGCACGGCCACCGCGCCAAGCCAGAACTGTGCACCGACCTGGTCCGTCGTGGCCAGCGGAGGGTTCTCGGCGAATCCACCCGCCGTCGCGAGTGCGCAGCCGGCGAGCACCACCCACGCTGACAGGTACGCCGTCGCGGTCATCAGCAGGCGGACGTCGCTGCGGCGTCGGTAGTCGCCGACGAGGAGATGAACGATGACGGCGAAGACGAGACCGGTTGCGATCAGCGCGGCGGGAACGAATCCGTCCGCGGCAGGTACCCGGAGGTCTCGGAACGGCATCAGCACGACCGTCGCCACGACGAGCCCGATCGTCGTCACCACCAACGCGGTGACGCGGTCCGCGCCCCGCGTCGTGACGCGCCACCACGCAGCCGTCCGCCCACGCCACAGCGACGGCGTACGAAGCACGGACATGGCGACCCTTGTTCTGTTCTGAAGGGAGGTGTTCGGTGACGCTACTCGTGAGGAGGCGGCGGCTTGCGCGATTCCGGCGAAAATCGGTCCGAACGGACGATGCCGCCCGCTAGGGCACCAGCGGCTCCCACACCAGCGGATCGTCCGGGAGGTCAGCACCCGCGGAGGACAAGGCGCCGACCGCGATCGTTCGGCGGTGCGCGGCGTAGGTCAACACGTGCGCGATCATCCCGCCGTAGGTGAAGGCGTACGGCTCCTCGCCGGTCGCGTCGACGAACATCTCGTCGAGAGTGCCCGACTCACACGCGTGCCCGACATGGCCGAGGAACGTCGGACCCTGCTCTGAGAGTCGGGAACGGATCGCATCCAGCGCTTCGTCACGTTCGAGCGTGAAGTCGTACGGCTGGTTCGCCAGCGAACAGTTCCACATGTGCATCTGCCCGACCAGTCGTGAAAGCAGCGAACGTAGCGTGGGGTCGCGGTCGATGCCGTCGACGGAGAGCTCGATCGGAGCGTCCAGCACGACCGGATCGAGCCCGGCAGCGTTGTCGATCATCCGAGCGATCACGTGGATGTGGTGTTCGATCATCGTCACGACGAGGTCCATCGATGTCACCTTTCGCGGCGCGGGGACGCGTAGCCCCCCGGGCGGGTGGAAGTGCACGCCGGTCGGCGCCGGGATCAGTGGTGGTCCAGGTCGGCCGCGCCAGCTCGACGGCGGGGCACCGTACGAGCGGGCAAACGCCCGCGTGAACGCCTCGTGGCTGGAGTACCCGGCCTCAACCGCGATGTCGAGGACGCTGCCGTGAGCGGTCAGGAGCCGATAGGCCGCTCGCTCGAGCAGGATACGTCGGCGGAACCGACCGGGGCTCTCGCCGGCGGCTGCCTTGACGACCCGGTCGACGTACGCCCTGGAGTAGTGGAGTCGACCGGCCAGGTCCTCCGCGTTGACGTCCTCGTTGAGGGTTTCCGCCACCGCATCGACGAAGCGCGCAAACGTGTCAGGAGCGGCCATGGCGGCAATCCTGCCTGACCGGCCGCGCATCGAGCTTGATCGTCGTCAGCCGGTGTGGTCGGCGGTGCGCTCGTGCGGCTGCGCCGTGCCCTCCTGGTGGACGTCTTCCTCGGCCAGGTGTCCGACCAGGTCGAGGGCGGACTCGTCGGGGTGGCGGCGGAACACGAAGGTTCGGTAGCTCCAGAAGCGGAAGATCATCCCGAGGACCAGACCGACGATGTTGGCGGAGACGTTGTCCGCCAGCGGGGACGTCAGGTTGAGCACGTAGTGCGACACCGCCAGGCAGCCCAAGGCGATCGCCATGCCGATGCCGTTGAGCACGAAGAACAAGGCGACCTCGCGACTGGCGCCGCTGCGCTGCCGCTCCGCCCAGGTCCAGTGCCGGTTGCCGAGATAGGTGACGACCGTCGCGACCGCGACCGAGATGGCCTTGGCCGTGAGTGGTTTGTGCTCGAGCACGCCGGGGTCGCCGGCGAACCTGAGCAGGTTGAAGACACCGACGTCCACGACGAAGCCGATGCCACCGACCACACCGAACTTGGCGGCCTCGCGCAGCAGGGCACGCAGTCGGTCCAGCACGGTCAGTCTCCTCGGTGTGTGGTCGGTTTGCGATCGCGGTCGGTCGTCGCGGTCAGGACAGCGTACGGTCGGCGGCTGACGCTCACCTGAGACTCCTCCGACAACCGTCCGTTCGGCTCATCCGGCCAGCCGGAAGCGCGACATGGGTCATGCCACCCGGACGTCGACGTTCACGACGTGGTCGTCGTGGCGCGCGAACCCAGGTGAGTGCGGCGGCCGCTGCACGGAGAACCCCCTAACGGCCTATCGTGCCACGGTGAAGCCTGGCCGAGTCTGGTCGATAGTCTGTGCGCCGTGGAACCCCCAGTCGTAGGCGTCGTCGGCGCCGGCCAGCTCGCGCGGATGATGCAGCCCGCGGCGATCGCCCTCGGCGTACCGCTGCGGCTGCTGGCTGAGGCCGAGGGGATGTCCGCGACGCAGGTGATCGTGGACACCCAGGTAGGGGACTACACCGACTTCGCCACCCTGCGGGCCTGGGCGGAGGGTTGTTCAGTCGTCACGTTCGATCACGAGCACGTGCCGACCGCGTCCCTGGAGAAGCTCAGCGCCGACGGGATCGCGACCCGACCCGGGCCCGGAGCCCTCGTCCATGCTCAGGACAAGGTGGTGATGCGGCGTCGTTTGACCGAGCTCGATCATCCGCAACCACGCTGGGCGCTCGCCGCCAGCGCCGCCGATGTGGCCGGGTTCGCTGGCGCCGGTGCCGGATATCCGGTGATCCTCAAGACGGCGCGGGGTGGGTACGACGGCAAGGGTGTCTGGTCCGCCGCGACGCAGCAGGAAGCAGCCGCTGTCCTCGCCGGTGTGCCCGCCGGAATCGACGTACTGGTCGAGGAGCAGGTCGCGTTTCGTCGTGAGCTGGCGGCTGTCGTGGCCCGCTCGCCCAGCGGCCAGGTGGCGGCGTACCCCGTCGTGGAGAGTGTGCAGCGCGACGGCATCTGCGTCGAGGTGGTGGCTCCGGCGCCCGACCTCAGCCCCGAGCTTGCGGTCCACGCGCAACGATTGGCGATGGCGTTGGCCGGTGAGCTGGACGTCACCGGCATCTTGGCCGTGGAGCTGTTCGAGACCCTGGACGGCCGGGTGCTCGTCAACGAGCTGGCGATGCGTCCGCACAACACCGGGCACTGGTCGATCGACGGCGCGATCACCAGTCAGTTCGAGAACCACCTGCGCGCGGTCCTCGACCTGCCGCTCGGTTCACCGGCGCCGCGGCAAACCTGGTCGGTGATGGTCAACATCCTCGGGGCGTCGGGTGAGTGGACGCCGGACCTGTACGACGGGTACCGGCACGTCCAGGCCCGAGACGCGCGGGTACGCGTCCATCTCTACGGCAAGGCGATCAGGCCGGGGCGGAAGGTCGGACATGTGACGGCGTACGGCGACGACCTCGACGAGGTGCGCGAGCGCGCGCGGCACGCCGCCGAGTGGTTCAGTGGTGCGCTCGGCGACGACGGCACGGTCTTCGACGACGCCGAGCAGACCCGATGACGCGCGACGTCCTGCGCATCGGCTGTCCGCGCGACCACGGTGCCGGACGTTGTGGGGTGGAGGAGAGCTGATGACGAGTACGCCGCATCGCAGCGCGCGAGTCGGGATCGTGATGGGATCGGACTCCGACTGGCCGACGATGCGGGCCGCAGCCACCGCTCTGGACGAGTTCGCGATCGGCTACGAAGCGGACGTCGTCTCCGCGCACCGGATGCCCGACGAGATGCTCGACTACGGTCGATCGGCCCACGATCGGGGACTCCAGGTGATCATCGCCGGAGCGGGTGGCGCCGCGCACCTGCCAGGCATGCTGGCCGCGGTAACGCCGTTGCCCGTGATCGGCGTACCGGTGCCGCTGACGTATCTGGACGGGATGGACTCCCTGCTGTCCATCGTGCAGATGCCGGCCGGAGTACCCGTCGCCACGGTGGCGATCGGCAACGCGCGCAACGCGGGGCTGCTGGCGGCCCGGATCCTGGCCGCGTCGGACACCGAGGTTCGTGCCGCGATGGTGGAGTTCCAGCAGCGGCTCGCCGACACCGCCCGGGCCAAGGGGCAGGCCGTCCGGACCGCGACCGCGCGTCCGCAAGGTGATGGCTGATGGCGCCGAAGACCGTCTATGTCCATGTCGGTCTGCACAAGACCGGGACGACGTACCTTCAGAACGTGCTCCGAGCCAACCGCAAGCAGCTGCGCGGCCAACAGGTCTACTTTCCGGGAGGCAAGGGGGAGCCGGTGCAGGCGTTCGCGGTCTGGGACCTCCAGGGCCGGCAGCCGCGCGGGGTGTCGGACCGCAGGATCTCGGGGACCTGGCAACGGCTGGTCGACCACGTCAACGGCAGCGAGCTTCCGACCGCGCTGCTGTCCGAGGAGCGACTCAGCCTCGCCTCCCTCAAGCAGGCTTCGACGGCCGTCTCGGCGTTCCCTGACAGCGAGGTGCATGTCGTCGTCACCGCCCGCGACCTGGCACGGGTCGCGGTCTCGGCGTGGCAGGAGGAGATCAAGAACGACCAGACCTGGACCTGGCAGCAGTTCGCCGACGCGATCAAGGATCCGGCCCGCGCGTCGACCAGTCCGGCCCGTGGCTTCTGGTTGCGCCAGGACCTGGCCGCGATCTGCGCCAGCTGGGCGAGCGCCGTGCCGGCCGAGCGCCTGCACGTGGTGACCGTGCCGAGGTCCGGGTCGGCGCCGGATGAGCTGCTGGGACGCTTCGCGTCGGTGGTCGGCTTCGATCCGTCGGCGTTGACCGAGCAACCCAAGTGGAACAACGAGACCGTTGGCGTCGCCGCGACCGAGGTGATTCGGCGCGTCAACGAGCGGCTTGGCGGTCGGCTCAACCAGCGCGAGCACGACAAGATCATCAAGATGACCGTCGTCCAGATGCTTGCCAAGAGGTCCGAGCCGGTGCGCTTCACAATGCCTGACGAAGAGCTCGGGTGGGTCACCGAACGGGCTGATGCCTGCATCGCCGAGCTCTCCGCACGCGGCTACCCGGTGGTGGGAGACCTCGACGAGCTCCGTCCGGTACGCCGCGAGGGTGGCCGTCGACCCGACGACGCCACCGACGACGAGCTGCTCGAGGCGGCCCTGGACGCACTGGCCATGCTCGCCGAGGACTACGCGACGAGCTGGTGGGAGACCAAGCGCTCCTCGGTTGAAGGGGTTCCCGAGGCCAAGGACGTCCGGAGCCGGGCCCGGCGGCTGGTCTTCCAGGGTCAGCGCAAGGCTGCCACGCTCGCCGACAAGAACCCGATTGCGGCGAAGGCGATGGGTGCGGTGCTGAGGCGCCGTCGCTCCCACTGACGTGTCAGGGCGGCGCGAGCGCTCACACCGTCACGACACGCTGACAACTGGGTCAGGGGTGAGGACCTAAGCCTCTTCCGTTGGTCGCTCCTGGCGCTGCACCGTGGTCCCGAGGCCGGGATCAGAGGAGTACGACATGGCGACGACGTCACGAGCGAACCACTTTCCATCGATGGATCCGGATCCGACCAGGGTCGATGTGGCGCGGAGGCACGCGATCGTGGTCGGCGTGGACGTCGACTCCTATGGCGCGGCGCGCAGCCAGGCACGTGGACGCGATCGCGTCGGACCTGCACGCCTGGCATCCCAGGGTGCCCGTCAGCGCGGTCGTCAAGCCGGGCAAGGCTGCGTCGGTGCTACTGGAGGCGAGCGAGCACGCCGAGCTGATCGTGCTGGGCAAACGTACGCTCGGCGGGCTGACCCGCGTGCTCGTCCACTCCACGTCGATCGCAGCGGCCGGTCGCTCCGACGTACCTGTCGT
>JBBSPA010000066.1:0-23850 GCA_038259225.1 Propionibacteriales bacterium | reverse complement strand
ATGCGACGCCGGTACAGTTACCGGCAACAAGTTCTTCTGCTCCTTTCGGAGTACCCCGGTTCATCCAGTTGGCGCTGGATCCCGGTCTTCACCAAGACGGTCAGGTCCTGTTGGCGCAGGGCCTTTCGTCATTTCTGGGCCTAGGGGCCGTGCCGCGCCATGCCGGCGGCGACCACCTCCCTCCGTGAGCTGGGGGACAGGTACGTCATGGGCCGGGTCACGGCGTGCAGCTCGACAACCAGGACAGCAACCGTCGCTGCGTGAGCACCTGCGCAAGAGCGGCCGCGTCGCGCTCGCTGAGAGGGTCGACACGCGGGCAGGGAAATGTCTTCCTCGCGGCGTGGGCCTGCTCTACAGTGGGCATCACAAAGCCTCCTCTGGTGGTTCTCATAACTTCGCGAAACCGGGGTGCAACCCGGTGGAGCATCTGACTTGGCCCCGGTGCAACGGGGCCTTCGTCGTTTTCAGGGCACTGCCCTGACCCGGTCAACCGGTCATCGGCAACTGCTCTCCGGGCTCGGCGACCATCTGCCGCGCCAGCAAGGCCTTCTTCTTCACGCGGACTGTGAAGGGGACGCCGAAGTGTTCACTCACCAGTCCGGCCACGATGTCCCCCATGGTGGTGCCCGCCGAATCAGCCATTACGACGACTTCGTCGGCCGCGGCTCGCGGCACCATGGCCGAGTAGCGAGCCCGGCCGTCGTTGGTGGGAGCCGGGTCGGGGTGCTCTCTGACCTCTCCAACCGGCGGGTCCATCGGGATGCCGACCTTCGTGGCGACCAGCCATCCGAGGTAGTCGCCGATGTAGCAGCCCAGGGCCATGGCCTCGCCCCTCACATGGTCAGCTGCGGTTGGCGGCATACTGGAGACGATCTTGTGACGATCACCTTTCGCTCTGCGTCCCATGCTCGTCATCCAATCGTGAAGTTCACCGCCGGCGTGGAGCCCACCACCGGCGTGTCGAGGATTTCGAGAAATCTCGGTCGGCGAGGGTGGACAACCCCATTGTTTCGCCGATGATTTTCGCGCAGGTTTATTTGGACGCAGAGCGGCGTGGTCAGCTGGCCGGGGACTCTCGATCGGTGTGTGTTGCGCCGGTGACCAGCAAGAACGTCCTACACTTGCAGCGGATTTCCGCGCGAATATCCACACATCGAGGGGAGGTGCGATGGTCGAACGCCGAGTGATCGAGCTCGCGGAGCGCGAGGGTCTCGGCCTGAGGGGTCAGCAGTTCACCTGTGCCAACCCTCGCTGCGACGAGCAGTTCATCCGCACCTCCGCCCGCGGACGGCCCAAGGACTTTCACAGCGAAGACTGCCGCCGCGCGGCTCTTCGAGACTTGCGGCGCATCATGGCCCAGCTGACGCATCACGAGCGCCAGGCCGAGCAACTCCGCGCCCGCGCCGACGCCTACCTGCGCGTCCCCGCACCGAACGCTGAGGCCGACATCAGAGGCGGCCCTACTTCCAACGAAATGCGGACCGCTCGCGAGGCGATCGCAGAGGTCCGCGGCATGGCCCGCTTCCTCGAGGGTCACCAGGACGACTTCGCCGGCGACCTACTCAACCTCTTCCGTGCTGTCGAACCCCTGATCCGGTGAAGTAGGTAGCACAGCGCGCGTTTGGTCCGAACTGGGCGCCCCCTGCAGATGGGCATCCGAGGAAGTGGGCCGCGCCCATCCGCTCCTACTGGTCCGCGGCGTTGCCTGATGCGAGGTCGCGACCGGTCACGTAGTCGATCCAGACCTGGCCAACCTCTTCGGCGCGCTTGATGTTGGTGCTCCACAGCACTGCTCGGCCGCGACCGCCGGGGCGCCGCTGCCCGGGGGGGACGTCGGCGTCGACAAGGCCCAGCTCTTCGAGGATCGCAAGGTGCTTGCGGATCTGGCTGATGACGGTGCCGGTCGCGTCTGCAAGCTCTCGGACGCCGAGAGGTCGATCGGCCAACTGGCGAAGTATCTCTGTGCGGACGCTGTGCCCGATCGCGTCGATGATGACCTTCATCTCCGTCGGCATGTCGGGAGGTGCGGGCAGCGACGGCATGATGCGCATTGTGCCCGACACTCCCATTCAGAAAGGGTCGCGTTACACGGCTGTTTGTGTGATCATGACCGTACAACAACGTCCAGCTGGGCTGTAGGCCCAACGACAACCGCAATCGGTCGTCCGGCTTGGACGGCGCAGCGCGACAATGGGAAGCCCCGGGTCAGGCCGGACGAAGGAGGGCGCGATCTTGGGGATGCGTTGGTGGAGTCCACGGATGGCTCAGACGCCCTCCGGTGAGACTCGGTGCGCGGTCCTTCCCGACCGCCAACCCGCGCGGCGTTGTGAGCGTTCCAGACTTGGGCCCCGAAAATTGTTCGCTGCTGGGTGTCCGATCTGCTCCGCCGCCGGTTGCTGTCACTGATAACGAACTGCCCCCAGCAGAAAGGCCTTCATCGTGAACGCGAGTCAGGGTACGCGGAGCTCGGCAACCTGTCAGGACGCAAGTCCGGAGCATGGGCGGACCCACCGTGTCCCTGAATCGTTCTATTCTTTTGAAGGACAGGAAGACTCGCTCGGGAGGTCGCTTGTAATGCTGTTCCCACGACGACTCGCAGTCGCGGCCGTTTCGATCGCGCTGCTCGCCACCACAGCCGCATGCGGGGGAGGGGACGAAGACCCCGAGGCCACGCCCTCTTCGAGCACCCCCACCACGCAGAGCCCGTCACCGACGGAGCCCAGCCCCACCGAGGCCGCGTGGCAGGACAAGTACAGCGAAGCTCAGCTTGACGCCTACGAAGCGGCCCTGTCGCGATACGAGGAGTACGAGACCCGCAGCAAACCCATCTTCGCCGAGGGCAAGGTGACCGACCGGGCCGAGGCGATCTTCAAGCAGTACTACCCCTCGCCTCTTTGGCAGGGACAGTTGCGGCGCCTCGCAACGTACGAGCAGGTCGACGTTCAAATCGAGGGCACACCAGGCATCTACTGGTCGAAGGCCAAGTCGGTCAGCGACAGCGGTCAGTCGGTCGTGATCAACCAGTGCGTGGATTACACGCAGGTCTCCATCACGCAGCGAGGCGAGTCTGCGCCGCCGGTCAAGGGTCAGCAGAAGCCAAACCTGCGAACGATCACGCTCGAGAAGCCTGATGGCTACGACTGGCTGATCTATGGGGTAGTTGACGCGTCGAGTGGAAAGACGCGGCCATGCGTACCTTGAGAGCAGGCGTTGCAACCGTCCTCCTCGCCGGCGTCCTGACGGCAGTCACGGCTGTTGGTGGATCACCGACCGCAGTCGCGGATCCACCCGCCTGCCCACCCGGTGAATCTCCCTCCGAGATTCCCGGCGGCTGGATCTGCATCCCCGTCACGGACCCGGGGATCCCCGGGGGAGAGGATCCCGGTGACGACGTTGGTGATGGTGGCACCGAGCCGGCCGGTTGTTTCGACGGTGACAATGAGGTGCCGTGCAACGACGGCTACGGCGGGACCTGGGATGCCGGTCACGATTGCTACGCCTTCCAGGTCACGCCAGCACCGCCGGCAGGGTCGCCCTTGTGGGAGGGACACGCCCCATCCGAGGGGAGCGTGTGGAGCTGCGACTACACGGTGACCATCCCCGAGAACTCGTGGTTCGTTCCCGACGGTGAGGATCCGCTGATCGACCCGGCCATCTTGGCGCAAGAGGCGCTCGGGCGGATGAAGCTAGAGAACGCCAACGCGCAGATCGCCCCCGGACCCGGCTTCCACACCTACGTGCACATCGACAACTGGCTGTGGCTGCCGGAGGCGCAGTGGCACGACCTGACCGAGACCGTCACCGCTGGGCCCACGTCGGTCACGGTGACGGCCGAGCCCATCCGCGTGGACTGGGACATGGGCACCGAGGTCACCAGCTGCTACGACGCCGGCCGGGTCTGGCAGGAGGGCATGACCGACGCGGCGAAGACGAGCTGCTCGTACGCCTACGGGTCCATCGCAAACCCGACCGGCGACACCCACGCCGTCTCGGCCCAGATGGTCTACGGCGCGACCTGGGACTGCGATGGGGCATGCCTGACCCCGTCGGGTGACCTCGGTGAGATCGACGCGCCGGCCGGCGCAGGAACGACAATCCAGGTGCGACAGCGCCAGACAGTGGTGACCCAATGACCATGACCTCGGGAACTAACACCCAGCGCACCAACGGCCGGGGTTCGCGCGACCAGGGCCTGGACCTGCGCTCGACCATCGGTGAGGTTCGCCAGAGAGCGCCGCGCCGGCTCGGCCAGTGGGCGGCCTCGATCCTGTTCGTGGTTATCGTGGTGATCGGACTGCTGGCCCTGTTCCAGTCACAGAGCGACCGCGTCGAGGTCCTCGCGGTGACCGGGTCTGTCCCGGCCGGACAGGTCATCGAGAGCGGCGACGTCCGGGTGGTCAAAGTAGCCGGCGTCACCGGGGCCATCCCCGCCACCGACATCGACTCGGTGGTGGGCAAGAGAGCCGCCGCGGGCCTCGTCGAGGGCCAAGTGCTCACCGACGCCGCACTGACCGATGAGCAGGTGCCCGGTGACGACGAGCGGCTGGTGGCCATCGACCTGCCCAACGGAAGAGTGCCCGGTGGCCTGGCAGCCGGGGACATGGTCTCGGTGCTGGTGGTGCCAGTCGAGGGCGCGGAGGGCTCGAGTGAGCAGCTGCAGGCGCCGACGGTGCTCTCTCAGGCCGCGCGGGTGCAGTCGGTGGGCGACACCCCCGAAGGTGGCCGCGTCGTCACGGTTCTCGTCGACGACGGCGAGGCCGAGCAGGTCGCGGCCTACAGTGCCGCCGGTCAGGTCACCATCCTCCAGGCGCCGCTCTCGGCGGGGGAGTGAGGCCTGATGCTGTTCGCCATCTGCGCTGACCGCGGCGCGCCGGGGTCGACCACAACGGCGTTGGCGCTGGCTGCCGCGCGAGGACTGCCGGCCGTAGTGGTCGAGGCTGACCCCTACGGAGGCGACCTGGCGCTGCGGGTCCGCGCTGATGGGAAGCGACCGCTCCCCGCGACCCCCACTGTGCTCAGCGTGGCCGCCGGCCGGTCGTCCCAGCAGGCCGCAGCACCGAGACCGGTTGGGATGCCTCAGAACCTGCCGGCGGATCGCCGTCACCGTGACCTGTGGCGCGATGGCGCCCACCAGCTGAACGAACTGGTCCGTGTCGTTCCGGGCTTCATGGCCGCCGAGCAGGGCACGTCGATGGCCTGGCCCGTCCTTGCGAGCGCGCTGGAGTCGCAGAGCGTGCCGATCTTCGCCGACCTGGGCCGTATCCACACCGGATCGCCGTCGATGCCGATCGCCACCGCCGCCGACGCGTTGATCATCGTGTGCCGTGGCGACATGGCCTCGGTTCAGCACATGGTCGAGCGGCTCGAGCTGCTGGTGCCGGCGATCGCCGAACGCAACGGTCGGCCCCCGGTCGTGATGCCCCTCGTGGTGGCCCCGCGCCAGCACGGAGCCAAGGCCGCCAACAGCGTCGCCGAGATCCTCGGCGAGACGTCCGTGGGGCCGGCCCTGCGCGGAGTCAGCTGGCTCGCCTGGGACCCGGCGGCCGTCAACCTGCTTGAGAACGGCGCGGACCCTTGGGCCAAGCCGTTGAAGAAGTCCCCGCTGCTGCGCTCGGCGCAGAAGGCCATGAGGATGCTGGGCCTGGCCACGGGTCTGGAGCACGCCGAACCGGTGGCCAGCAGGCGTGGGGGAACCCGGCGCAGCGACCAGCCCTCGGCCCAGTCGGGGCACGGCGGCGTGTGGCCTGGGAAGGACGCTGAGCCGTCTGCATCGGCCCCCGAGGCCAGCCTCCCGGCGCAAGATGTCCCGCCTCGGCCGAGGCCGCAGTCGACGTGGAGGCCGCGAGACGCGGGGGAGCAGCCCCACAACGGAACCCGCTTCACCGGGGGGCCCGACGCCGGGCAGCACGCCACCGCAGACCCGCGTCACGGCGAGGAAGCCGGACCTCACTGGGAGACCGCGGCACGGGAGGAGAGGCACTGATGGAGCGCTCCGAAGCTCTCAGCATCGACCACGCCCTGCTGCGTCGTCTGCAGGTCCGCGTCGGCGACCGACTCGAGGAGGACCTCTCCGAGCGCCGGCGTCGGCATCTGCCGCCGCTCTCGGATGAGGACACCGACGTATTCAAGGCCGAGCTAGCTCACCGCGTAGTCGACGAGTACGCCAAGTCCCAGGCCGAAGGCGGGTTGGGCCAGCTGTCGTGGGAGGACACCCAGGACCTGGTCAATGCACTCAAGAACCGCTTGTACGGCGCCGGCTCTTTGGAAGCGCTGCTGCGTGATGAGCGGGTCGAGGAAATCGACATCAACGGCTGGCAGAACGTCTTCGTCGACTACACGAATGGTGTGAGGGCCAAGCTGTCGCCGGTATTCGCGTCCAACGAGGAGCTCATCGAGACGATCCAGACCCTGGCTGCCCACGAAGGCCTTTCGGGTCGCAGCTTCGACTCGGCCAACCCACACGTGAACTTCCGGCTCGGCTCGGCGCGGGTGCAGGCGGTCATGGCCGTCAGCACCGTCCCGTCCGTCTCCATTCGTCTGCACCACCGCCACATGCGCTACACGCTCAAAGACCTGGTCGCCAACGGCACCATCGACCAGCCGCTGGCCGACTTCTTCTCGGCGGCCGTCCGGGCGAAGAAGAACATCATCATTGGCGGCGAGACCAGCTCCGGGAAGACCGTGTTCCTGCGGGCGCTGGCTGCTGAGATCGGCCCCGAGGAGCGTCTGATCACCATCGAGCGGGCTCTCGAGCTCGGCCTGGAGGACGACGTCGACGCCCACCCCGACATCGTCCCGATGGAGGAGCGGCTGCCTAACGCCGAGGGTGAGGGCGCGGTCCCGATGCGCGAGCTGCTGATGGTCTCCAAGCGGATGCGGCCCGACCGCGTCATCGTCGGCGAGGTCCTGGGCGACGAGATCCTGGTGATGCTCAACGCGATGATGCAGGGCAACGACGGCAGCCTCTCGACGATCCACTCCAACAGCTCGGAAGGGATCGTGGAGAACATCATTGCCTACGCCGTCCAGGCGCCCGAGCGGCTCCCACGGGCGGCGACGGTGAGCATGGTCGCCAACGGCCTGGACTTCCTCGTCTTCGCCCGTCGCTACCGCGGTGAGGGCACCCAGCGCCGGGTGGTGCACTCGGTGCGCGAGATCGTCGGCTACGACGAGCACGGGTTGAAGACCAACGAGATCTTCAAGCCCGGCCCGAACGGGATGGCCGTTCGAGACGAGCCGGTGGCCATCAACTGCATCGAGGCATTGCGCGAGGTCGGCTACCGCGACCTCGGCGACCCAGGCGGCATGGGCCCGGGGCGGTGGGCCTGACATGGTCGCGCTTCTCGGGATGTTGCTGGCGATCGGGCTGCTCGGCATCGGCCGCCTGACCCGTGGTCTGCCGCTGCTTCCCTCGCTGCGCTCAGACACGCGGCGCCGCACGTCGAGCCGGCTCTCGGCGAAGGACCAGCGCACCCTCTTGACCGGCGCCGCGGCCGGAGTCGTGGTGGTGCTGGTGACTCGCAACCCGGTGTTCGGGGTGATCGCCGGGTCCGGGGTCGTGCTCTGGCCGATGATCGTCGGCGGCGGCAAGGCGGAGCGCGCCGCGCTGGCCAAGCTCGAGGCGCTCGCCCAGTGGACCGAGTCGCTGCGCGACCTCGCACAGAAGGGGTCGGGCCTGGAGTCGGTCATCCCACGCACCGTCAGCACCGCTTCCGACGTCCTGGTAGGGCCGCTACGGCTGATGTCGCGCCGCCTGAGCGTCAAGGTGCCGCTGCCGGAGGCGCTGAGCCTGTTCGCCGACGAGGTCGACGACGCCAGCGCCGACACCGTGGTGGCGGCACTCGCGCTGGCTGCGCGGCAGCGCCGCGGGCGACTCTCCAACGTGCTGAGCACCCTCTCCGGCGCGCTGCGAGACGAACTCGAGCAGCGGACTAAGGTGATGCGCGAACGAAACATCGTGCGCCGCGAAGCCGCGCAGGTGGCGGTCCTGACCGCCGTACTCGTGATCGGGGCGAGCCTGTTCGCGCCACCGAGCCTTCCCGTCGAGGGCGGCAGTGCCGCCCAGCTGATGCCGCTGGTCCTCGCTGTCGCGTTCGTCTTCGTGTTCAGCCGGGTCCGCAAGCTCGCCGAGCCCGAGATCCAGCCACGATTCCTGTCCTCGGCCACCGAGGTCCTCGAAGCCGCCACCTACCGACCCGTCGTGCGAACCGAAGGGGGAAACCGATGACCGCCATCATCGTCCTGGGTTCGCTGCTGGCCCTCGGGCTGCTGCAGCTGCGGTGGCTGCTGTTCCCGCCGGCACCCGACCTGGTCGCCGAGATCTACCAGTGGCGCCGCGGCCGCGAGCGCGCCACCGAGCGCGTGGGCACCTCGCAAACGCTGTCACCGCTGGGCCGGCTCACCAGGTGGGTCGTCGACACGCTGCGCACCTACCGTCCAGAGTTCCTGGACAACCTGGCCCCCGACCTGGCGATCACCCAACGCGACCTCCAGTCGTGGTTGACCCGCGTCACCGGCCTGGCCCTCGGGTTCGGCCTGGCTCCCATCGTCCTGGTCCTCGGCCGCCGACTGCGCGGCGACGACGTCTCGGTGCAGTGGGCCCCGGTCGTGGGCGTGGTCTTGGCTGTCGCCGCGGTGATGTTGTCGATCAAGGACCTGCGTACCCAGGCGGCCCGCGACCGCGAGGAGTACACCCAGGCGTTGTCGACCTATCTCGATCTGGTCGCCATGAGCATGGAGGCCGGCCAGGGTCACGCCCAGGCGCTGCCCGCGGCCTCGCAGATCGGCACCCGCCGCGTGTTCGACGAGATCCGCACCGCCATCGACCTTGCCCCCTCCCGAGGGATCACCGCCTGGGAGGCGCTCGGCCAGCTGGGGGAGCGGTACCGCATCGCTGAGCTGATCAGCCTGCGCTCGAGCATCGAGCTCGCCCAAGACGACGGAGCCCGCGTCAAGGCCTCACTGATCGCCCGAGCCCAGACGATGCGGTCCTCGCGGCTGGCCGGCGCCGTGGAGCGGGCGAACCGGGCCACCGAATCCATGCGCCAGCTGACGATGGTGGCCGCGATGCTCGCCGCGGTCTACATCGCGGCGCCCTACATCCTCGCTCTGCGATCCGCCGCGGGAGCTCCATGACATCAGCAGAGACCCCTAACCGCGACCCAGTCCCGACCGGGACACCCACCCGCGCACGACGTCGCCACCCCAGAGACCTGGCGAAGCGGCCAACCACCCACTGCAAGTCCTCACACGAAGGAGGAGTCCAGATGTTCCAACTGTTCCGCGTCATCCAGACCCTGATGCTGACCCTCATGCTGCAGCTCATGACGGCCGCCGTGTCGCGTGCGCAAGCCCGGCGAGGCGACGAGCGCGGCGAGGCCGTGCCGTGGCTCATCGTCCTGGGCGCCGGCATCGCGATCGCCTACTTCGCCGGCGACTCCGTGATGGCGTTCGCCAAGAACCTCGTCGGCCAACTCGGCAACTAGTCGAGCCCGACCAGAGCCACCCGCGAGCGGGGAGGAGGTGTGATGCGCATCGGTACCCGAGCACGACGCCGACCACGTGATCAGCGAGGGTCGGCCCCCTTGGAGTTCCTCATCATGACCACGGTGCTCATCGCACTCTTCACTACCCTGGTCCAGTACGGCATCCGGTTCCACGCCCAGCGGGTAGCCGAGGCCGCGGCCCGCGAAGGTGCCGTCGCCGCGGCCCGCTACCACGGCACCGAGGGCACAGGCAGCAGCACCGCCAAGGAGTACGTCAACGAGGACGGCACGCCGGCGGTGATCGGGTCGACGGTGTCCTCGAGCAGATCGGCCGCCGAGGCCCGCGTGACCGTGACCGTCGAGATCGTGACGCTCGCGCCGTGGCTGGGCGGCTCCATCACCTCCACGGCGACGGCACCGGTGGAGAGGTTCGTCGAATGAGCAAGCGAATCGGGCACGTCCCTGCGCCGGTGCTCCGCCTCACGCGACGCCTGGTGGCCAGCCGCGACGAGCGGGGATCCGCAGGCGTGGAGATGCTCATCATGGCGACCGCTTCCCTGAGCATCGTGCTGGTCGTGGTGGCGACGGGCCGCTACGTCGACGGGTCCGCCCAGGCCAACGACGCCGCCTACGCCGCCGCCCGCGCCGCGTCACTGGAGCCCGGCATGGACCAGGGAGCGATCGCCGGCCGCAAGGCCGCAGCGGACGCCCTCGCGGAGCGCGGGAAGAGCTGTCAGAAGCTGGCGGTGTCGTTCGCGGGCAGCGACTTCACTCCCGGCGGGCAGGTCATCGCCGAGGTCACCTGCACGGTGAACCTGCTCGACACCGGCGACCTGGGCAGCCAGCTCGGTTTGCGGCCCCGTACCGAGTTCGTCGAGCGTGCCGTGGTGCCGATCGAGACCTACCGGAGCGAGTCATGACCGTTCCCGAGCAGGTCCTGCGCCGCGTCCTACGAGGGCTGGCCCGCCTCATCACCAACACGCCCGCGGCTGGTGGTCGACGCCGGCGCGACGAGCGCGGAGCAGCGGCGGTCTGGACGATGATCATCGTGACCACCGCGTTCGTGGGCCTGATGGGTCTCGTCGGTGGGGGTGGTGAGCTCATCAACGAGCGGGTCGAGGCCAAGCGGGCAGCCGAACAGGCCGCCAGGGCCGGCGCCGACGAACTATCGGCCTCCGCGGTGCGGTCCGGAAGCGACCAGGTCGACGCCGGCGACGCGATCGCACGAGCAAACAGTGTGCTCCACCAGGCCGGCTGGTCCGGCTCGGTGCGGGTCGAGGGCAGCCGTGTAGTCGTGACGGCCACAGGGACCCGCAACCCACAGTTCCTGAGCCTTCTGGGCGTGGGGGCGATCCAGATCAGTGAGACAGGCAGCGCCGATGCGATCTCCACACCGGATGGGTGAAGAAACCGTGCCGACGAGCGAATACACGAGCACGGTGAGCGAGCAGGAAAGAGGAAGCCGATGATGCGCAGGCTGATACGCGGGTTGGGGGCACTGGCCGTCCTGGTGGCGCTCCTCGTGGGCGCGCCACTGGCCCTTCTCACCTGGGTCGGGAACCCCTGGCCGGCAGGCGGATGGTCCGAGGTCCAGCTGCTCACCGACCGCACCATCTTCGGCGCCCTGGCCGTGATCGGCTGGCTGGCCTGGGCACAGATGGCCGCGTGCATCCTGATCGAGCTGGCTGCCGCGGTTCGCGGCACCGTGCCCAAGCAGCTCGGTTTCGCCTCGGGAGGCCAACAGCAGTTCGCCCGGGTGCTCGTGACCTCCGTGGTCGCGTTGGGCATCGGTGCCGGCACGGTCGGACCCTCGATCGCCGCTACCACAGCCGCCCCGCAGACCGACGCGGCGACGATGTCTCAGACATCCAGCCACGTGATGCTGCACGGAGCCACGCAGCTGGTCGACCACGCCGGACTGGCGATCGCCCTCGACCGCGACACCACCGTGTGGAAGCTGGCCGAGACCCACCTCAAGGACGGGTCACGCTGGCGCGAGCTCCTGGACCTCAACCGCGGCGTCGCCCTGAGCGATGGCACCACCCTGACGCTGGCGACCCAGACCATCCCGGCCGGGAGCACGTTCCAGCTCCCGGCCGGCGCCCACCTACCCAGCGAGACGCCAGTCAAGGCCCCGGCGGACGCCCGCCAAGACCAGGTCAAGGACGGCAACTACACCGTCAAGCCCAGCGACAGCCTGTGGAAGATCGCCGACAAGAAGCTCGACGACCCCACCCGTTACATGGAGCTCTTCGACGCCTCCTCGCACACCGTGCAGCCAGGTGGTGAGCACCTGGTCGACCCAGACCACATCGAACCCGGGTGGACCATCACCATCCCCGGCGCTGGCGGTGGCGACACCCGCCAGGGGTACCGACCCAACCACCAGCAGGGAAGTCAAGACGGTGCGCAGGGCACGCAGACGGATGATTCTCAGGATCGATCGCCGGTGCCTGAGACGCAGCCTGACCCTCTCAACGAGGCGGACCAGCCATACGCCTCCAACGCGTCCGATCAGGCCGACGACGACAGTGGGGTCAGCGGGTTGCGGGCGCTGTTGGCCAGTGCCGTGTGCCTCTCGGTGGGAGCGCTGGGACTGGTGGCGGCCAACCGGCGTCGCCAGTTTCGTCGCCGCCGGATCGGCCGGACGATTGCCTCGACTCCCGACGAGCTCGTGGCGGTGGAGCAGGCGATCGTCGAGAACGGGTCGGAGGCACAGGAGGATGTCGAGTTCCTCGACCTGGCGCTGCGGCACGTGGCCGCTTCGTGCAAGTTGGCGGGCAACCCGCTTCCCCAGTTGGGCGCCGCCGTACTGGGCGACGAGGACCTGACGCTGCTGTTCACCAACCCCGCCGCCGGCGAGGTGCCGGAGGGCTGGACCGCGACTGATGACGCCCGCGCGTGGATGCTGCCGCGCTGGACGTTCCTCGAGCAGGATCTGGAGACCCAGCCGGCTCCGTACCCGGCGCTGGTGAGCATCGGACAGGACGAGGGCGGCCGTACCTGGCTGCTGGACCTGGAGACGCTGGGCATGTGCGGGATCGGTGGCGACCCGCAGCAGGTGGCCGACCTGGCCCGGTTCATGGTGGCCGAGCTGGCCGTCAACGCCTGGTCGGAGGGCAGCGAGGTGTTGCTGGCCGACCAGTTCGGTGCCGAGACCATCGGCCTCAACCCTGCCCGGCTCCGGCAGGTCCAGCGCGGCGACGCGCTGGCCCGGGCCGCCGTGCTGACCGGTGAGATGGGCGAGAGCGAGCAGAACCTGGCCGCCGATGTGCTGACGCGCCGCCGCGATGGGCTGCTGCTGGACACCACCAACCCGGTGGTGATCGTGGTGTCCTCCCGCCCCGCGGGTGGGTTCGTTGCTGACATCGAGGACCGGGACCGGTCCCGGGTCGTGGTCGTGCACGGTGATGAGGAGTCTCCGGCTGTCGAGCTGACAGGGGACGGAATGGCGTTCCTGCCGATGTGGGGGATCAGCGTCAAGGGCTTCACGCTGCCGACCTCGGAGGCGGAGGCCATGGCGGCGCTGCTGGCCTCGACCCGCAACCTCGAGGACGAGCCGGTGCCGACGACCCAGTCCGATGACGGTCCGCTGGGCAAGTACGCCCGGGCCGACGGGTCGCTGCGCGATGAGTACACCGAGCCGCGGCACACGCAGGGCAACGACCCCTCTTCCCAGCTGCCCGAGGCCGACGAGGTCTACCTGGCGACCGCTGCGACGACCTCGGAGGACCTCGCCGCGGCCGCGCCGAGTGTTCCGGAGGAGATCCGCGCTGAGATCGCGGCGCTCGACCCGACGCTGGACCAAGACGTCGCAGACTGGTTCGACGAGTCCTCGCCGCGGCCCAAGATTCATCTGCTGGGTCCGGTCGCGGTGACCGCCCTCCACGGCGGCGACCCCACGGCGCTCGACAACGCTGGCGGGACCGTCTCGTTCATCGCCTACCTGGCCGTTCAGGACCACGGGGTCACCGGCGAGCGGGCCGCCGCGGCGTGCGGGTGGAAGACCCAGAAGACGGTTCAGAATCGGGCCACCAACGCTCGCTTCCTGCTGGGCACCCGGCCTGACGGCAGCGACTGGCTGCCGGACGCAAGCATGAGCGCCGGGGCCCGCCGGGGCACCAGCCCGGCCTACGAACTCGTGCGGGGCAGCGGCGGGGTGCTCAACAACGCCGACCTGTTCGTGCGGCTGAAGAACCGGGCTCAGAGGCGAGGCGACAACGGCTGCGAGGAGGACCTGGTGACCGCGCTGTCGCTCGTCAGCGGTGCACCGTTCGAGGCGGCCACCGAAACCCGGTTCAAGTGGCTCTTCAAGCCGGGACAGCAGCGCCATGACGAGATCCTGGTGGGGGCTATCCATGACGCGGCCCACGTGCTGGCCACCAGAGCTGTCGCGGAGGGTCGCACCGACCTGGTCCGGCTGGCCTGCGCGGCGGCCCGCAAGGCCAGCCCCCACAGTGACATCGCGTGGCTGGATCAGGCTGCGGCCACTGAGGCCGAGTCCGGTCGCGACGCCGCCGGCGAGCTGGTCCGCGAGCAGGTCCTCGACCGCATCGACGAGGACCTTCCGCCGCGCTCGGAGGCCGTCGTGGAGCAGCGCGAGTGGGGGGCGACCGGCTAGGGATGTGCTGATCTTTTGGGGAGTCCGGGGCGTCGCCTGGCCCGCGGGCGGGGATCGGGAAATGATGAGGCATGGAGAGCGACCAGCCCAGCTTCACTGACGTCGAGTACGGCAACCGTCGACGGGTCTCGCGCCGCGAGCAGTTCCTCGAAACGATGAACGCCACGATCCCGTGGACCCGATGGGTGGGTTTGATCGAGCCGCACTACTACGCCGACCGGCCGGGCAAGAGGGGCCGCAAGGCCAAGCCGGTCGAGCTGATGCTGCGGATGTACCTGCTGCAGGTGTGGTTCTCACTCTCGGACGAGGGCGTGGAGGACGCGATCTACGACTCGTATGCGATGCGCCGGTTCATGGGGCTGGACTTCGCGCTCGAGCAGGTCCCGGACGCGACCACGCTGCTGCACTTTCGCCACCTCCTGGAGAAGCACAAGCTCGGAGAGAAGCTGTTCGAGGCGCAGAACGACATCTTCGAGGCCGAGGGCTGGATCATGCGTGGGGGTTCGATCGTGGACGCCACGATCATCGCCGCACCGTCCTCAACGAAGAACGCCACCGGTCCCCGGGATCCGGAGATGCACCAGACGAAGAAGGGCAACCAGTGGTACTTCGGGATGAAGGCCCACGCGGGGGTCGATGCCGGCACCGGGTACGTCCACTCGCTGACCGCGACCGCGGCGAACGTTCATGATCTGGACGAGGCGGCCAAACTGGTGCGTGAGGACGACGAGGTCGTCTACACCGACGCCGGCTACCAAGGTGCGCCCAAGCGGCCCGAGATCGCCGACGATGAGCACCTGGCGAAGATCGAGTGGCGGATTGCGGCCCGCAAGGGCGTGTTGAAGACCATGGCTGAACCAGACCGGGCGGCACAGTCACGCCAGGCAGCGGTGCGCGCGAAGGTCGAGCATCCGTTCCTCATCGTCAAGCGTGACTTCGGCTTCACCAAGACCCGCTACCGCGGGATCGCGAAGAACCTCAACCACCTCAGCGTCTTGTTCGCTTCGGCGAACTGGCTGATGCGGGCCCGTGCCGTCGCCCTGATGGGGTGACGGCCAGGCGTCAGCCTGCCCGAAGACCGCCGAGGAGGCCCCAAACCAGGGGCCCTGGGGCGGTGCAGAGGGGCACGACAAGCCACTCAGCGCACTGGAGCCCTGCGCTCGGCTCCCACCGGTGAACTGGCCTGTAGATCAGCGCATCCCTAGTCCCGAGAGGTTCCTGACAGCGGCTTCGGCCCCGTCTCGCCGCACGGTGAGGCGGGGCCGAAGCCTGTATTGCAGGTGCCACAAGCCCGCCCACCAATGTTTTTTGAGTTGTTTCCCGGGCTCCCCGGCGAGCGCCCACACCCGCCTCTGACCTGCGGGTTTGGGTTTGGTGAGCGGTTTTGGTGAGCGGTCACCAGGCCCGCGTTGGGCAGTGGTGCCCGCTTTGGTGAGCGAGGTGGTGAGGGGTCGGTTCTGCAGTAGGCGCGTCCTGATCGCCTCTGCTCTCGGAGGACCGCCATGTCGGCCAGCACCCACGCAGCAACCAACCCGGACTTCGACGCCTGCGACAAGTTCGTCGCAGGCTTGTCCTGGAGCGACGGCCAGCACAAGCGACGCAAGGCCCAGAGCGCCTTGGCCACGTCGGTCATCAGCAGCCTGGAGCGGTCCGGGAAGTGGGCTGAGTGGCAGACGGTCGAGCCAAGGCTGGCCGGGTTCGCGAGCCTCGAGGAGGCGCGTGAGGGATGGCGTCGCCGCGACGCGCGCTGCTACCAGGTGGTGGCTGGTCTGACCCTCCTCGGATCGCGGCGCGGGAGCGACGACGACGACGCCGCCCTCGCGGTGGCGGTACTCCTCGAGGACGGCGTGAATCGGGTCGCGATGGCCCTGACAGACGTGTGCGAGATCGACGACGTCAATGCCGCCGTGTGGGAGGAGGTCAAGGGAGCTGAGCCACAGCTGGGCTGCCACGCCGCCCGCTACCTGCTGCAGCGCGCCCGGCAGCGGCTCAGTCGCCCTGCAGCGGGCATGGTCGCCAGGGTCGCGGCGACCTCGCTGGAGTCCCGGATCCAGACGAACAATGCGTTGAGCACCGGCGTTCACACCGACGGCGCCGGACGTAAGGATCAGGACCGCGACTTGGTCATGGCCGTGCCTGAGGTCGAGGACCCGGTCGAAGACCTGGCCGACCTGCTCACCTGGGCGCGGGAGGTCGGCGTGATCGCCAGCGAGGAGATCGACCTGCTCGTCGAACTCCTGGCGGCAGAGAACGACGGCATGGCCCGCGAGGATGCCCAGCGAGTCGTCGGCGAGCGACACGGCGTGGCCATGCGAACCATCCGACGTCGCCGCGACCGCACCGCCGCGCGGCTCAGGGATGCGGCCCCGAAGTACCTGGCTGCCATCGCCTGACCGCCCGGCCAGGCCATCACGAAGAACTTTCTCGCCGCTCCCTGTCCGATCCGGGCGGGGAGCGGTTGCTGTTCCAAACATGAGCGAGCAGGCACACAGCGCAAGCACTGGCTCCGAGGCGACCCCCGAGGTCGTTGCGCAGTTGCTGGACGTGGTGGCCGACCACAGCGTCGACCACGCACTGTCCGACATGGAGCAGATGATCGCCCGCCTGCGGGCCGACGCCGCGGAGGTAGCGGAGGCACGCGAGGTGCTCCGCAGTACCCCGGCCGCGGTTCTGCGTGAGGCGTTGCGCATGCGGGCCGCCCGGATCGAGGCAGTCTGATGAGCGCCCGTACCGCGCCCCGGTACTCCACCCGTGAACTGCAGGCCGCGGCCAACGCGCTGGCCGCCGGCAGGTTCTCCACCGCGGCCGCCCGTACCGAGATGCTCCCAGTCAGTGACTCCATCGACAGCACCCCCAGTGTCACCGCCGAGGGCGTCGGCGACCGTCACGAGGCCGACACCGTCGGCACACCCCGCCCGATCGCAACATCGACCCTGTCGAGTGGGTCAGTGCCGCTGGTCCGGGTGCGTGCCGCCAACGCGGGCGCAGGCGCCTCAACGATCACCCTCGCGCTCGCTGACGTCGCCGACGCCGCCGGTATCCGCACGCGGGTGCTGGACGCCGCCGCCCCGACCTGGTCAGGACTGTTGGGTGCCACCGTCACTGAGCTCGGCGCAGCCGAGGGCTGGCGCCGAGGTCGCCGCGGCGACGGTGTGCTGATCGACCGCATCGAGAAGGCGGTCAACGGCCCCGCCGAGGTGCCCAGCCCCCGGTCGGTCGACGGCGTCGACCTGACCGTGCTGGACGCCGGCTGGTCGATGCGTGAGCTCGGTGCCTGCGCGGCCGGCGCGTGGGTCGCCACGACACCAGCTGCCGCGGAGGTTCTGGTCACCCGGCCGCACGGTCTTGCGCTGAGCCAGACCGAGGCTGCACTCGCCGCACTCGAGGATCAGCTCGCCTCCGACCAGGTCGTGGTCGTCGTCGTGGGCGCCAGCCGCTGGAGCGACCGCGAGTTCGCAACCGCAGGCCGGCTGCTGCGCGCAGCGCACCGGCAGGAGGCCGTGCTGTTCGCGCCGCTCCTGCCTGCCAAGGTCCTGCCGGGCCTTGGCCCCGACCCGCTGCCCAAGCAGCTCACGAGCCCCTCCCAGCGCCTGCTGGAGCGGGTCACCACCATCACCGGTCCGCTGACGGCGAACCGGAACTGAAGAGGAGAGAACAAGATGTTCATCGAAGCCATCTCCGAGATCGCCACCCAGATCGTGGCCTCGGGAACCATCAAGGCCGAGGGCGTCGGCGACGTGTGCGCGTCGGCGCCGACCGGTGTCGAGCCGTACGTCAACGACATCCTCGGCTGGGTCAAGTACGGCGTCATCGCCATCATCATCGGCGCCGGCTTCGCCTCAGTCGGGGCGATGATCGTGGGCAAGATCAGCTCGAGCGGGCGCGCGGCCCAGGTCGGTGCGTCGGGGATGTTCTGGACCGTCATCGGCGCGATCGCGTTCGTGTGCATCTACGCCATCCTCAACGGCATCGTCGGGAACGGCTGCTGACATGTTCAACCGGACCCGGCACGTCTACCAGACCAGATTGGCTGACCCCGACACTGAGTGGACCCGCATGCGGCTTCAGATCCTGCTGGGTGCCGTGGTGGTCGTAGTCCTCGCGTTGGTAGCGGGCGGCGTGTGGTCGGTGGGCAGCATGCTCACCGGCTCCTCGCCCAACAACGGTGCCGGGTCCACTTCGGCGACGTCCGCGCAGGACCAGCTCGCCGACAAGCAACTACCCGACGCGCCGCTGGAGGCCGCACAGCCCGGCAGCCTGTCCTCAGGCGAGACCGGCACGCTCGAGATGCCGGCGCCCATGGAGGTGGGGGAGGTCGGAGTTGCGACCGGGTACCCACACACGCCCGAGGGCGCCCTGGCTCAGCTGGCCGCGATCAACACGACCGCACTGTCCTCCGCCTCGGTCCGGGTGGCTCAGGACGTCATCACCCACTGGGCCGCGCCCGGGGGTCCGACGGCCGAGAGCTGGTCCGGGGTTCAGGGGTTGGCCGCGCTCCTGGAGTCGGCAGGTATGTCCTCGGACGCCCAGAACACGATCACGATCGGCGTCGAACCGAAGATGGGGTTCATCAAGGGCGCGGTCGGCGATGACTTCGTCATTCCGTGCATCGACTTCATCATCACCGCCACCACCACGGCGGGCCAGCCGCAGCAAGTCGCAGCCGCCGACTGCCAGCGCATGGTGTGGCAGGACGGCCGCTGGGTCATCGGCGAGGGAGACGAGCCGGCACCGGCTCCGTCGTTGTGGCCCGGGTCCCAAGCCTCCTTCGACGCCGGCTACCAGTGGCTGGAGGTGCCACAGTCATGAACACCCAGACCATTGCGGGCATCGTCCCGATGATCGATCTCAACCCCCTGCATTGGCTAGGCGACAAGGCCAAGGAGGGCCTGGCCGACGGGTTCACCTCGATGATGCTGGGCATCTGGTCGGCCGGCGTGTGGCTGCTCAAGACGGCCTTCGGTCTGATCGACAACTTCACTCCCAGCGTTGAGGACCCTGATCTGGCCAAGCTGTACTCGGTCACCTTGTGGATCGGGCTGGCGATCGCGCTGGTAGTGGCGTTCGGCCAAATCGGCCTAGCGGTTCTTCGGCAGGACGGCCGCGGGTTCGGCACCCTGGCGGCCGGGGTGGTGCAGTACGGCGTCGTGCTGTCCTGCTGGATCACCGTGAGCGCCGGACTGATCACTGCCTCCTCAGAGCTGACCAAAGGCATCTTGGACACCCTGCTCGGCGTCGACAGCTTCTCCGGCTACGCCGCGGGCGACGGGTTCGTCGACACGGTCTCCGGGACCGTCCAGGCCGCGACCTTGGGCATCTGCGCGCTCTTCGTACTCATCCCCGCTGCGTTCGGACACATGATCATCATGCTGGTCCGCTCGGCGGCGCTGCTGATCCTTGTCGCCACCATGCCGATAGCAGCAGCAGGGGCGCTGTCGGAGGGCACGAAGTCGTGGATGTGGAAGTCGATCCGCTGGTTCTTGGCGTGCGTGCTGATGGAGCCGCTGCTGGCGCTGGTGGTGGGGATGGGCACGCAGTTCGCGTGGGCAGGCATGCCTGACGGTGAGGAGAAGGGCATCGGAGACAGTCCGCTGCACTTCGCCTCGACTTCGGAGAACATCGGCATGTCCGTGGTCGGGTCGATCATCATGCTGGTGGCCTGCTTCATGCCGATGGTCCTGTTCCGGCTGCTCGCCTTCGTCGACCCTGGCACAGCCTCGGGTGCCTCGTTCCGGTCGACGATGAACGCCAACGGCGGCGTCTCCGGCCTGTTGAAGGGCAAGGGCGCCGGAGCCGGCGGCGCGGCGGCCGGGTCTGGTGCAGCCAGCGAGACCGCCTCCGATGGGCGCACCACCTCCGAGAACGGTGCTGATGCCGAAACCGCGAACCGGTGGCAGTCCTCCAAGATCGGAAAACTCGGCGGCAAGGTCGGCGGGGTCGTCGGCGGCGCGATGGAGAAGACCGGGAAGGTCGCCCAGGCCGGCGCCTCGATGGGCGTCGACGTGCTCGGCCAGTCAGGCATCGGGAACCAGGGCTACTACCCGACCGAGCACGACCCCAAGCAGAAGAAGCAGAAGCACACCCAGCGGCCGTTCAACGACACCAACGGCGACGGTGTTGCCAACGACATTCCCCCCCAGGCCCAGGCCGCAGTTGAGGACGGAGCTTTCATCGCATGAGCGTTTACGGAGCATCGGCAACTCGAGACCGGCAGGCCTGGCTCTTCGGGCTCACCGGCCCGCAGTTCTTCTTGGTGCTGGCCTCCGGGTTCCCGACTTGGATGGCGATCGCCGTCGGGCAGTGGATCGCGCTGGTCGCCCTCGTTCCGTTGTGGGGCGTGGTCGGGCTGCTGATCTGTCTGCCGATCCGGGGCCACTCGGCCTTCCAGTGGATCGGGGTCCTGTTCCGGCATCTGGCCGGGGCGGCGTTCGGCTGGTCGCGGTTCCAGTCCAAGGCCGCGGTCGGCGACCTCGACCTCGGCGACGGGGAGAACGATGAGGACGACGGCGACGCGGGAGAGGCGGACCTGCCCGGCATCCTGGCCAGCATCGAGATCCACGACGGCCCGCCCATGACTGGGCAGACCGCCCGGCCAGCCATCATCAAGAACAAGGCGAACCGCACCTGGGCAGCCACCGCACGGGTCGTTCACCCCGGCATCGGGATGAGCGACGAGGCAGACCGGTTCCGCATGGGTGCCGGGCTGACGGAGATGCTGGAGGCCGCGACTGCCGGCAACCAGATCGACCTGGTCGTGGTGCAGGTACGCACTGTCCCCGACGACGGCACCGAGCGCGACGAGTGGGTACGTCACAACGCACGCCCCGACGAGCCGGAGGTCTCGGCCAGGGTCAACACCCAACTGGAGGCGATGACCGCCGGCGCCGCTGTGCGACGTGAGGCGTTCGTGACCGTGGTGGTTCGCGAGGACGTCATCAACAAGGACGCCAAGCGCGCCGGACGAGGGGTGATCGGCCGAGCTCGCATCCTGTACTCCGTGCTGGCCGAGGTCGAGGCCCGGCTGACCGGCTCGATCGGCTGCACCCGCGTGAACTGGCTCGACAGCTCCGAGCTCGCCATGGCGATCCGCACCGGGTTCGAACCGGGCGATGCGCCCGCTCTCGCGGACGCAGCCATCCACCACCGCGACGACCCGTCGATCGCGGCCGGTGTCCCGGTCGCGGCGGCGGGTCCGACCAACGCGTCGACCGCGCTGCGTTCCTACCGGCATGGAGAGTGGGAATCGATCTCCTCCACGATCCTGCTTCCCCGCAAGGGGGCGCGGATGGGTGCGCTGGCGCGGGTGCTGGTGCCCTCCCAGCCGGGCGAGCGGCGCGCGATGACGGTGTTCTACCGGCCGGTCTCACAGCAGGCCGCCGATCGGGCAACCGGCCGCGCGCAGATGTCGGCGGTGATGGCCGGGACGCTGCGAGAGAAGGCCGGCAAGGTCGAGCGCGCCAAGGACCGCCAGTCGGTCGGCACGCTGCACGAACGCGACGAGAAGCTGGAGATGGGCCGCTCGCTGGTCAAGGTGTCCTCCGCGGTCTCGATCACGGTCCCGGCAGGCTGGAACGTGCAGGACTTCGGCCGTCGTCTCGACGCGTCGATCCGCATCAGCGGCTTCACACCGCTCCCTCTCGACGGGGCACACGACGCGGCCTTCGCCGTGTCCGCGATCCCGCTGGGCGCAGGCCTGCCGAAGAAGCGTCGCTGAACCCGAGAAGCACCGCAGTTCGGCTCGACCTGAAACAGCCCGGCCGTCAGATGTCCGATCTGGGGGCCGGGCTGTTGCTTCTCCGGACATGGACCACCAAACCGACCAGTTGAACGGATTGCCTGTGATGCGATCGAGGAACCGCTCGGCCCGGAGCCACCAGCCTCCGCTGGTCGGTCGCCTTCACGAGATGGCGACCAGCCCAGTCCCGCCGGCGGCGCCGGTGAGGTGGCAGCGACATCACCAGGTCGGCCAGGCGCTGATCCCGGACCCGCAGATGGTCGTGGCCGGCCAACTCGGCCGAGGCAGGAAGTCCGTTCTCGCGAGGCAGCTCTACCTCGAAACCTTGCGTCGGTCGGGACGGCCGGTGATGGTGCTCGACCAGGCGCCCGCCTCGAAGCCGCTCGACCTCTCATCAGTCGCCAGGCGCGTGCTCGACCCGCTCGCGTGGGGACCTGGTCCGGCGAGCTCGTCGAGCGAGACGACGGGGGAGTGGTGAGCGTGCCGGCGACCAAGACCCGACGCAAGGGCGGGACCAAGAACGCGCGGCCGGCGTCGCGGACGATCGACGACCTGCTGGCGGACTTCGGGACCACGATGCCGCGCAAGGCGGCTCCGCTGGCGGAGCTGCCTGCGGAGAAGCTGTTCCCCGGTTCGGTCAAGCCCAACGGTGTACGCCGAATGGGGCACGGCTGGGCTGCCACGATGCCGCGGTTGGCCGGCTATCAGATGACCTCGGAAGAGACCCCCGTCCTGTGGCCGCTGATCTCCGGCGACGGACTCCCGCCGTGGGGTGCGGAGATGGGCTACGACGTGCTCTCGGGTGGCAAGTTCTACTGCGACCCGATGGGGTGGGTGCTCGACGACTCGATCCCGGTCACCAACCCGAACATCTTCATCTTCGGCAAGCCGGGCCGTGGCAAGTCCGCGACCGTCAAGGCGTTCATGCTCCGGATGATCCGCTACGGCTACCGGTCCCTGGTGCTCGGCGACGTCAAGGACGAGTACGAGGACCTCGCCCGGTTCCTCGGCGTCGACCCGTTCCGCATCGGCCCCGGTCTTGCGGGCCGGATCAACCCGCTCGACCTCGGCCCGCTCGGCGTGGACTGGGAGAAGCAGACTCGCGAGGAGCAGCACCGCCGGGCCACCGTGATCTTCAACCGCTGGCTGTTCCTGATGCGGGGCCTGATCGGCTCCCAGGGCGTGACTTTCACCCCGACCGAGGAGCGGGTGATCAACAAGGTCTTGCGGCACTTGACCGGCTGGTCCAACGGTGCATCCCGGCTCAAGCCGGTGACCATCCCGCGGGTGTGGGCGGCACTGGACTCGCCCACCAAGGACCTGGTCGCCGATTGCCGCTACTCCTCCGAGCAGGCCTTCTACGACGGCACCCGGCCTCTGCGCGATGCCCTGGGCGCCCTGTGCGAAGGGTCGCTGCAGGGCATGTTCGACACCGAGTCGACCTTCAACCCCGACTGGCGGGCACCAATCCAGACCCTGTCGCTTCGCTCCTTGCACGAGACCGGCAACAAGGTCGCCGTCGGCATCGCGCTGATGTGCCTCAACTCCTGGGGCCAGGGCATGCGCGAGACCGCCTCGGTGGGCGATCGCAGGATCGTTCTGCGTGACGAGGCGTGGCTGCAGACCCGGCTGTCGCTGGACGCAGTCATGGCGCTGGACGCCAACCTGAGGCTCTCCCGCACCGAGGGCGACATCCAGATCGTGACCTACCACAAGCCGTCCGACCCGCTCTCGGCCGGCGACCAGGGCAGCCAGGCCGCCCAGATCGCCAAGGACCTGCTCAACCTCTCCGACGTCCGGATCCTGATGGGTCAGGACGAGTCGGTCGCCGACGAGCTCAGCCAACTGATGGGGCTCTCCCAGATGCAGCAGAGCGTGATCACCAACTGGGCGATGCAGGAGAAGGGCCGTGCCCTGTGGATGGTCGGCGACCAGCGCTACAAGGTGCAGACGCTGCTCACGCCTCTCGAAAGGCGGCTCACGTACACCAACGACGCGATCGACCCGGT
>JBBSPA010000065.1:0-24432 GCA_038259225.1 Propionibacteriales bacterium | reverse complement strand
GATCTGCTCGTTCATGACGAACAGTGCGGCCATGCGGTGGGTGACACCCCCCACCGGCGGGCAGCTGTACACCGCCGGCACCGAGTTCGAGCCAGAGGAGTTCGTCCGTACCACCCAGACTCTCTACTCGCTCTCTCGTGAGGGCACCGGCGACTCCGGTGCCCTGGTGACCGCTCTGACGATGGCCGTGTGCGAGAGCGCTGAGGCGTTCGCCAAGACCCAACCAGCTGGCCGACTCACGGTGCCCATGGTCGTGGTCCTCGACGAGGCGGCGAACGTGTGCCGCTGGGCCCAGCTACCCAACCTCTACAGCCACTACGGGTCGCGCGGAATCGCGCTGTTGACGTTCCTGCAGTCCTGGTCCCAAGGCGTCGAAGTGTGGGGACGAGACGGGATGAGGAAGCTGTGGTCGGCAGCAAACGTGAAGGTCTACGGCGGCGGAGTCTCTGAGGTGGAGTTCCTCTCCGAGCTCTCCCAGCTGATCGGGGACTACCACCACACCGAAACCTCCACCAGCACCAGCAAGCACGGCCACACCACCTCGCGACAGGTCAAGTCCGAACGCATCCTCGACGTGGCCGACCTCGCCGCCCTGGACCGCGGCCGTATCGTCGTCTTCGCCTCCGGGACGGTCCCCACCCTCGCCAAGAGCTGCCCCTGGTGGGAGACCCCAGACCGGTCGGTCATCGAGGCCTCCCTGGCCACCTACGAACCCGGCCGACGCGCTACCGGCCAACACCACCGGAAGGCGGGCCCGTGACTCGCGCGGGCACCGAGTGGGATGACGACACGGCCAACGAGGCGGCGGCCGAGGAATGGTCGAGCGTCGACGACGTCGACCAGGTTCCCACCGGAACCGACACCCCCGCGGCACCACCAACCGGGGAGGATCTGTGCTACTCGACCCTCGACGAGTTCGTCGAGGACTATCTCGCGACGGTGCTGTGGTTCGACACCTCAACCTCACGCATCTGGTGCCCCGAATGGTGGCGGCACGCCGGCGCCGTGGCACGCCTCGAGGCCCTCCACCGGGCCTTCGAAGCCCTACGCCTCGACCCCGGCCTCGGCATGTCCGACTGGTTCCTCCAACACGCCGACCCCACCCTCGCCGCACTCACAAACCCCGCTGGCCCGTTCAAAGGCTGCGGCTCCGACCGCGGCCACGACAAAACCCGAGTTCGTGTCGTCACTGTGAGCCCAACCCCGGCAGGCATGTTCGCCCCTGAGGACTGAGTCAACTTCTTAGCCTCGATCGGCTGTGATCCCTCATGAGGCGGTTCGGTGATTCGGCAGACAGCGGATCAGGGGTCAGTTCGCCCCCAGGCGCCACGCCCACGACCCGTTCCGTCGGCTGGTGCCCAAATATGAGGGTGAAATAAGCATTTTCTTATGATTTTTCCAGAAACGACTGATCTTGAGGTCATCGGGTGGTAGACCTTCGGCCAAGACGTCGGGCGTTGGGACTTTCCTTCGAGGCCTGACGGTCACCCGGAGGTCTCCTATGCACCAGTCCCTCACCACGCGTGTTCGCCTCCAGGTTCTGGTGTTGATCACTGCTCTGGCGGTGAGTGTGGGTGGTCTGCCGATCTCGGCGAGTGCCGCACCCTCAACTGCTGCGGCAACCGGCACGGTGTCTGCCCGTGCCGCTGAGCAGGCTGCGAACGACTCCGACGGTGACGGGACCCTAGATCGGCCTGACGCGGTCTCGGCTGCGGTCACGGCGCGGGTAACCGATGAGCCGGTGGAGGACCTGTCCTCTCGTACGGGGTCCTCGACCACGGTGGTCAACCCCGATGGCACCAAGACCATGCAGGATTTCGGTTCGCCGGTGCGGGTGCAGGGCGAGGACGGGTCGTGGGCCGATGTGAACTTCGACCTCGTCAAGCAGGCTGATGGCACCTATGCCCCGAAGGTGTCGGCCACCGAGACCGTCGTCGGGGGTGGCGGCAGCACGACCGCTGCTGGCGTGTCCTTCGATGACGGGTCCAACCTGGGCGTGAGGTGGCCACAGGTACTGCCGGAGCCGACCGTCGCCGGTGGCGTGGCGACCTATGAGATCGACGATGCCGTGGACTTGGTGGTGGCAGTGGTCGACGGTGGCGTCTCGACCACCATCCGGCTCAACGAGAAGCCGTCGGCGGCTGACCGTGACCTGGTGCTGGGCCTGGAGTCGGACGGGTTGAAGGTCGCCGAAACAGCCCAGGGTGGTTTGCAGGTCAGCAACGAGGACGGCGACAAGGTCGGCAGGGCCGGCACGATGACCGCCTGGGACTCGCGGACCGACGCGGCCGGTGACCCCCTGGAGACGGTTGCCCTCGATGCGGGACTGGCCACGACAGAGGGCTCAGGGTTCGAGAAGACCCAGGAGCTGACGCTGTCGGCACCGGACTCCTTCCTCGATGACCCTGCAACGGTCTACCCGGTCACGATCGACCCCGACATCAGCAGCGTGACCCGGGTACGCGACACGTACGTGCAGAACGGCGACACGACCAGCAACGGCACCAGTCACGGCCTGGTAGTGGGCGCAGCCACAGGAAACACCGCCAACCCGGCGGTCAGCTTCGCTCAGTTCGACACCACTGCCCTGACTGGTAAGACGGTCGTGAGCGCTGAACTGGATCTCTACCAGTACTACTCCTACACCTGTCTTGACCGTCAGATGCTCGCCCAGCCGGTGGCGGCCCCATGGGTCGACTCCATCGTTTGGACGAACCGTCCCGCCGGTCGGTACGGGACCGGTGATGACGCCTCGCTCTATGCCAACAAGGGCACCTCGGGATGCGCCGGTGGGTGGTCGAAGATCAACGTGACCAACATGGTCGACGCCTGGGCCGATGGCACCTACCCGAACTACGGGTTCCGGTTGGCGGTGCCTGCTGCGAGCGAGACCTACCCGTCCTTTGAGCGTCGGTTCTGTTCGATGAACCCGAACTCGGCCCTGACCTACTGCAACACCGCGAGTGTGAAGCCGTACCTGAAGGTGACCTACAACGGGCCACCGAACACCGCAGCTCTGCCGACCACGACTGCCTCGAGCAACTACAACGGGGATTTGTGGGTGACGAAGGCCAAGCCGACGTGGACCACCTCAGCCACGGATCCGGAGGCATCGAAGGTTGCCTACACGGTGCAGACGCTGACCTCGCCCAGTGCCAGCACGGCCACTGCCACGTGCACGACCGCCCAGGTCGCCTCAGGTGCTGCGGCCTCGTGTACGCCGACAGCCGGCCTGGCCGCGAACACGACGTATGTGGTGCGTTCCAAAGCGGTGGACTCCTATGGGGTCTCGGGTGGCTGGTCGAGGTTTCGAACGATCAAGACCGAGTTCACCACCCCAGTGGTCCCAACCCTGAGTTGTACTGACGTCGCAGATGGCCAGTGGTATGTGACCCGACCGGCTACATCCAGCACGTGCAGCGTGTCGGGCAACGGCGCCGACATCGACTACGAGCTCAACTCGGTGACCCAGGACGCGTTGACGACGACCGCGACGACGTCGGTGCCGATCCCACTGTCGGGGTTGACCAGCATCAAGATGCGTTCACGCAACGTCGCCGGCGTGGTATCTGAGTGGGCGAGCGTCGAGTTCGGCACCGGTCCCGCCGCGCTGTCGCTGCCGATTCGCGATGATCGGTCCTCTTCCACGTTCCCGATCGAGGGTTCGGCACCTGCGGGAGCCTCCTCGGCGAAGATCCAGTGGCGCTTCGCCCCCGACACGGCGGGCGGCACACCGGACCCCGAGGCCGGCTGGGCCGATGCCACAGCTGTGAAGAAGGCCTCCGATGACACCCCCTGGTCAGGCACGGTCACGGGAACCACCACTTCGGCGACCCCGAAGCTGGTGTGGGACCCGCAGAGCGAGTCCGGTATCTCCACGACCGCGCTGGTCGAGGTCCGGGTCGTGTTCACCTTCTCCGGCTCGGTCAAGGTCTCCCCGTTGCAGCGCGTCCAGGTCGTCCCGCACGCCTTCGGTGGCTCGTTTCCCACCGATGCCGCCGGGCCGGGGGAGGTGGCGCTGTTCACCGGTGAGTTCCAGATGTCACAAAGCGACGTCTCGGTGCCCGGCTACGGCGGCGCCCTGAGCTTGGGACGCTCCCACCTGTCCCTGGCCGGCACCCCGGCTGGTCCGGCCGGGGTGTTCGGACCTGGCTGGAAGGCCGACCTGTCCGGCCCCGATGAAGGCGTCGGCGGGTTCACCGTCATCGACCGCACCGAAGTCGACGGGTCGCTGACGCTGGCCTCCCCCGAGGGTGACTCCTTCGTGTACCGCCACTCCACCGGGACCCGCGGCGCTCAACAGGCTGGCAGCTACCTCGGCGTGGGTGAAACAGCCCTGGAGGAAGACACACTGACCATGACCACCGTCACCGGGGAGAGCGGTGTCTCCAACCGGCTCACCCTGACCGAGTGGGATGGCACCAAGACGATCTTCGTGCGCACCAACAGTGTCTGGACCACCGAGAAGGTCATCGGGACCGAGGACAACTCCACCACCAGCTACGCCCACGACGGCGAGGGATCGGTGACGTGGATCTTCGCGCCCGCACCTGCCGGAGTCGCCTGCGATGTCACCACCCAGCAGCCCGGCTGTCGGGCACTGCACCTGAACTACACCGGAACCGGCACCGCCAAACGACTGGCGAGTGTGGACCTGAGGATCTACGACCCGCACACCGGCACGGACGGTCTGCCCGGTTCGGGTGCCGGAATGGACACCATTTCGGTGGCCAAGTACGCCTACGACTCCGCCGGTCAGTTGGTCGCCAGCTGGGACCCCAGAGTCGCCGATGGAGCATCTGCGCTGAAGACCGAGTACACCTATGACCCGATCGACACCGCGGGTCACACCAAGCTGAAGACACTGACCGAGCCCGGGCTCAAGGCCTGGACGTTCAACTACGACAGCACCGGGAGACTGGCCACCCTCACCCGTACCCAGGACGCCGCTGTCGGCGGCGCCGCCGCGACCTGGACCCTCCGCTACGACCTCGCCCTCTCCGGTGCTGGCCTACCCGACCTCACCGCCGCAACCACCGCGACCTGGGCACAACCGGCCGCTGACGCACCAGCCGCGGGCGCGGCAGTTTTCGGACCCGATCGTGTCCCCACCGGACCACCTAGCTCAGATGACTACGAGTACGCCTCGCTGTCGTACTGGACGAAATCGGGCCGGATGACCAACTCCGGTGCCTATGGCGCCGGGGCCTGGCAGATCGACTCCCAGCGCTACGACGACAACGGCAACATCATCTGGGCACTGGGCGCCCAGGGTCGCAACAAGGCCCTGGCCGAAGGGACCACGGTTGCGGAGAAGGCCGGGGCGGCTGAGAAGTACGCCACCGTGAGCCTCTACAACAGCGCCGGTACCAGGGTCGAGGAGACCTACTCACCGACCCACGACTTCGTGCTCAAGGACGGCACACCGTTCACCGGCCGCACCCTGACCGAAACGGTCTACGACGGCGAACCGGACGCCGCCGGGTTCATGGACGGCCGCCCCACAACCGGCGTTCCCGTTGGCGGTTTCGACCTCCCGGTGCGCGAGTTCGTCTCGGCCACCGACAAGTCCGGGCCCGGATCAGTCGGTGTCCTCTACGACACCGACGAAACCCGGTACCGCTACGACCCCATCCAGTCCGGTGACGGCGACGGCTGGGACCTCAAGACCCCGACCAAGGTCTCCACCCAGGATGGCTCGGGGTGGTCAGTCACGAGCACCCGATTCGACAGCGAGGGCAAGGTCACCGAGACCCGGACCCCGCAGTCCAACGACTCCACCGGCACCGCCGCGACCGCACGCACCATGCAAACCGTGTACTACACCGCCAACGGCGCCGCGGCACGGGCTGAGTGCCGCAGCACACCGCAGTGGACCGGGCAGGTGTGCTGGCACGGCACCGCGGGGCAGCCCTCGAGCGGCGCTGCGATCCCGGACAGCACCACCACGGGCTACACGACCCTGCTCGCACCGAGCCGGGTCGTGGAGTCCTCTGGTGCCGCCGTGCGCACCAGTATCGCGAGCTACGACGCCGCCGGGCGACCCACCAGCAGTGCGATTCAGACCAGCGGTCTGGCGACCGCCGACCGCGCGGTGGCACCTGTGACCACCACCTACTCAACGACCACCGGCGCCCCCACCACGATCACCAACGGCACCCAGACCCAGACCACCGGCTACGACACCTGGGGACGGGTCACCTCCCAGAGCGACGGAACCGGCAACACGGCCACCACCAGCTACGACACCGCTGGCCGGGTGGCCGCGGCCAACGACGGCAAGGGCACCTACACCTACACCTACAACGGCACCGACTCCCTCGGAAGCAAGGAACGACGCGGCCTGGTCACCAAGCTCGATGTCGGACTCGCCACCGGGCCTGATGAGTTCACCGGCGCCTACGACGACGCAGGCCAGCTGAGCGAACAGAACTACCCCGGAGGCACCAAGGCCACCTGGACCCGCGACCTCACCGGAGCCGCGACCAGCCTCGCCTACACCCAGGGCAGCACCGACCTGATCGCCTTCACCAACACCCTGGACCAGTTCGGACGAGTCCGCGCCAACAACGGCCCCTCCTCCGACCAGTCCTACCGCTACGACGACCGCGATCGACTCACCAAGGTCGAAGACACCGCAAACAGCGCCTGCACCACCCGGGTCTATGACTTCTCCAAGGACTCCAACCGCAAGACCCTAACCACCTACGCCCCTGACACCACAGCGGGCAACGAAGGCGCGTGCCGATCCACCGGGACTGCCGCCTCTACCAAGACCCCGAGCTTCGACGACGCCGACCGCATCACCACACCCGGGTACACCTACGACGCTCTCGGTCGAACCAAGTCGATGCCGGCCGTTGACACCAGCACCGCATTGGAAAGCCCAAACGACTTGACGGTGGGCTATCACGCCAACGACATGGTCGCGACCCTGAGCCAAAGCGGCACCGAAGGCGGCGTCGCCGTCACCAAGTCCCAAGACTTCACCCTCGACGCCAGCAACCGCGTCTCGGTGATCAAGAACCTGAGCGACGCGGTGTCCTTGGAGGAGTCCACCAACCACTACGACGGTGGCGGGGATTCGCCAGCCTGGACCGAGACCAAGAAGCGCCCCGATACCACCACTGCCTGGGCGACCACTTGGACCCGCAACATCTCCTCGCTGGGTGGAGATCTCGCCATCATCCAGGGCTCTGAAGTCGCGCCGGAGTTGCAGCTGACAAATCTCCACGGCGACGTCGTCAGCACACTCGGTGTAGCAACCACAGGCATCGACTCCTACACCGAAACCGACGAGTACGGCGTTCCAAAGCTCCCCCAGAGCGCGGGCAATCGATACGGCTGGCTCGGAGCCAAGCAACGCCAATCAGACGGCATTGACGGGGGCCTCACCCTCATGGGTGCCCGCCTGTACAACCCCATGACGGGAAGATTCCTATCCCGAGATTCAATCGAGGGTGCCAACGACAACTCATACGGGTATCCAGCAGATCCCGTCAACAAATTCGACCTCGACGGTCGTGGACCGTGTTCCAGGCGCAGTTGTGACGTTTACGGCTCAACCGGAAGTCAACCCGCACAGAACGGATATCGTTGGATACGTTACAAGGCCCATAAAATCGGGAATCTTGCCGAAGCGGCTGCCTACCGTGATCTGCGTAGGTCTGGTATTCCGATGAACAGAATCATATGGAGCCAGCACGGCATTTCGGGCAATCGCGTGTCCATAAGAGTCGATAACAAGGTAATGAAGCGCAACTACGATATGTCGTATTTCGACGATCAAGGTCGTCGTCACTACCTAGAGATCAAAGCAAACAACCAGCAGCGCACCCCGAACCAGAGGAAGTTCGACGCGGCTTTCCAACGCGATGGGTTCCTTGTCCATCAACGGAACTACACTGTGCCCACAGGGTATTGGAAGCGAGTCTGCATCGCGTACTGCCCCGGAGGAGCATACTGACATGCGAGCACTTCGAAGGCTGACATCTGGAGGCTCACGGTGGATCGCTATAGCTGTCCTGCTCTCCGCAATCACGGCCCTTGGGGCCTGTGGTGACCAGTCGAACCCGTCAAGGTCTTCAGCGCGGACTGTGGACGAGTTGTCGAAGGTAAGTCGACTCACTTCTACGGCCAGGAAACAGTCGGAGTCGGATCCGCCTCGTTTGGCGCTAGTAGACGGATTTGACAAAGGCACCTACCAAGCCTTTACCGCGGCGCTTCGAACAGTGGCGGGTACGGCCACGGCGCCTTCCGAGTTGCGCACACCGGGAGCCGTGCGGTCGACGCTATTTCAGGCGGTTCCCCGCGAGACAGCCGAATCATTCGAAAGGCGCGCAATCAGCTCCTTCGGCCGACAGTGGCCTTTGATTCTGGCGATACAGCACTCCGCAGATGAACAGGTTCCTCGAGCCATCAAGACGGCGTGGACTCAGACATGGATCGGGTCCGGGGACCAGAAGTCCTTGCGCCTCGCCTTGGCCACGTTCGTGTCAACAACGGTGACGGACGCCAAGACGAGGCAATCTCGTGATGTCGTGGTCCTGCGAAAGTTTGCCATCACCTATCGGGGGTCTACGTCGGGGGCCGCGACCAACCCTTCATTGTCTTGGTTGGTCGATACTTATGGGCTGGATCGATGCACGCTCGCTGCAGATGCCCGAATCAAGGTAGCGGGCGCGAAGGTTCGTGCGCGAGACGCGACCCGCTTGGCCGATGACGTTGAGGACATCCCGGAGATGCCTGGCGCCTACAAACCCGACGCGGCCAGTGTTAGACGGTTCGTGGGTAGTTGTTAATCTGAGTGTAGAAATCCTTGATAGGTGTGTAATGAAACGGGAAGATTTGAGCCGGGGCGTCAAGTTTGACGTACGCAACGTGTCCGATGATGATGCCATAAAGATGACCAAGTTGACCTCCGGCAACACGCGGCTAATGTGGATAAGCGCCCTGAAGTTCACAAGCGGGCGATCTGGGATTGCTTTTCTGAAGGAAATGGTTGGGTCTCGAACACCTGAGAAGGCTGCGTACATTTCAGAGGCCCTTCATACTCTTTCGCGACGAGACGCTGCCGTTGCCGCGGAGGCGGCCGTTGCCCTCCTTCGACACCGAAGTCCGGACGTCCAGCTTCAAGCGTTGCTCGTCCTTACCGAACAGAATCGTACGAAGGATCTAGATGACATATATTCTTGGATTCAAAAGCGACTTCGCAGAATCAGTCGTTGGGAGTTCGGAGGTAATTACGAACTTCCAATGTTTCTCCTCTTCGCGACTGAATCGTCTAGCCTCACTAGGATGCTCGCGATTTTGGACGATCCCAAAACGCAGTTGCTCGATCAAGAGGTGGCGCGCATCGAAAGGGTGTGGCCGGGATCGTCTCGTCAGAAATTTAGGGAAGGGAGTTCCGAGGAGGCTCCGGATCTCGGGGCTATTCGAGCATGGCAAGGAGAAACGATGGCGCAGCTCTCCTACAATGAGGACGATGAAGCCGCCGCGCTTAGTCGTGACCTCGGGAGGAGTTGGAATCGACTCCACCTGCGGTGAGGCACCTCATGAGGCGGCTCTGGCGCGCATCGAAAGGCCGGCTAGTGCCCTGAATTGGAAGTCTCTTTCGGCTTGGTGTGTTTGAGGATCTCTTCGGCGGTGCGGGTCCAGACGAAGGGGTGGGAGCGTTCGTTCCAGCCGTCGATGTAGGTGCGGATCTTGGCGTTGAGGTCCTTGACCGAGGTGAAGACGGCGCGGTGGATGGCTTGGCGTTCGATGAGGCTGAACCAAACCTCGACGAGGTTCATCCAGGAGGCGTGGGTCGGGGTGAAGTGGATGACCAAGCGCGGGTTCGCGGCCAGCCAGGTCTTCACGTTGGCGTGTTTGTGGGCGGCGTAGTTGTCCATCACCAGGTGCAGCTCGACTGGGTTGCCTTGGTCATCGACGACGTCGCGGTAAGCGCGTTCGATCTGCTTGAGGAACGCGAGGAACTCGGTGTTGCGGTGCCTGGGTTTCAGGGCGGCGGTGACCTTGCCGGTGGCGATCTCCAGGGCGGCGAACAGGGTCGTGGTGCCGTGAGGGACGTAGTCGTGGGAGCGGGCCTCGATCTTTCCGGGCTGCATCGGCAGCACCGGCATGGTGCGGTCCAGCGCCTGGATCTGGGACTTCTCATCCACGCAGAGCACGATCGCGTTCTCTGGCGGGGCCAGGTAGAGCCCCACGACGTCGATGACCTTCGCGTCGAGCTCGGGGTCGGTGGAGAACCGGAACGAGCGCGAGCGCCAGGGCTTGACCCCGTAGTCACGCCAGGCGGTGGAGACCGCCGAGGCACTGATCCCGAGCTGGGCGGCCAGCAGCCGGCTCGACCAGTGCGTGACTCCGAGCTTCTTCGGCGGAGGCGCCAGAGTCTTCTTCACGATCTCTGCGTGATCGAGGCGACGGGGGCGACCCGGGCGCTTGCGATCAGCCAGGCCAGCGATGCCTTCGGCGTCGTAACGCCCGCGCCACAGCATCACCGTGGGCAGCGACTGCCCACACAGCTCGGCGATCCTTGAGCCCGAAGGCGCGCCAGATCTCCGAGACCGTCTGGCGGCTGATCCCATGCCTGCGGCCAGAGCCCGTGTCGACCAGTGCGTGGCGTCCTTCGGGGCGGTCTCCAGGGTCTCGACCACGACTGCCTCGATGACCTCATCACCGATCCTGCGTGCGGCACCCGGCCGGGGGGCATCACCAAGGCCCTCGAGACGATCGGCTGCGAACCGGCGCCGCCACTTCGAGACCGTCACCTTGTTCACACCCAGCTCAGCAGCGACCTCGTTGTTGGTGCGGTCCTGCGCGCACGCCAGCACGATCCGACAACGCAGCGCCAACGCCTGGGATGAGGTGTGCCGACGCGTCCACCGCTGCAGCGTCTCGCGCTCCTCACGGCTCAACTCGATCTGCACCGTGGGTGGACCAACCTGACAGGACACTAGTAGCGTGTCGCTGCTGGGTTCTGGGGTGTCTGGTTGGGAGGTTGAGGTCTGGCAGATCTTCCCCTTCTGCCGGACAGGACGTTGTCATGGGTTCGCAGAAGAAGCGGCCGGTCACGTTGACCGTTGCTGATCGTGTCGAGTTGGTGCGGGTCACCACGACCGGTGTGCATCAGGCCTCGATGATCAGGCGGGCGCGGGTGCTGCTCGCGTTGGACACCTCGGTCGGAGTGGTCGATCCGGAGGAGGTGATCGCGGCCAGGCTCGAGGTCTCGTGTGAGACGTTGCGGTTGGTCGCGAAGCGTCTCGCCGATACCGGTGGCGATGTCCACGCCACGATCGCGCGGAAGAAGGCAGCGCAGCCTCCGGTTCCCTCGCCGGTGACTGGTGAGGTCGAGGCCCGCCTGATCGCGATGGCGTGCTCCCAGCCGCCTGAGGGCTTCTCCCGGTGGTCACTGAGGCTGCTGGAGAAGGACGTCGCACTGGTCGACGACATCCCGGATCTGGACCACTCCACCATCGGGAGGGTCTTAAAAAAACGAAACTTCGCCCTCATCTGAAGAAGTGCTGGACCATCCCACCACGGGCGAACGCAGAGTTCGCGGCCCGGATGGAAGACGTGTTGTCGGTCTACGCCCGGAACTATGACCCGATGCGTCCGGTGGTCTGTATGGACGAGAAGCCCTACCAACTCCTCGACCACGCCCGCGACCCGATCCCGGCCATTGCAGGGCGCGACCTGCGTGAGGACAGCGAGTACGTACGGCACGGAACCTGCTCGATCTTCGTGTGGGTCGAACCCCTCGCCGGGTGGCGTCGGGTGCACGCCCTGGCCCGTAGGACCCGCCTGGACTGGGCCGGCCAGGTCAAGGAGCTGCTCAAGGTGGACTACCCCGACGTCGAGGCTGTCGTGTTGGTGATGGACAACCTGAACACCCACGGCATCGCCTCGCTCTACGAGGCCTTCGAGCCCGCGGAGGCCTTCGCCCTGGCCCAGCGCCTCGAGATCCACCACACACCGAAACACGGCTCCTGGCTCAACATCGCCGAAATCGAGCTCTCCGCGTTGACCCGCCAGTGCCTTGACCGCCGGATCAGCGACCTCGACGTCCTCAACACCGAACTCGCCGCCTGGCAGCACGCGACGAACGCCGAACAACGTCAGGTCGACTGGCAGTTCACCACCACAGACGCCCGCACCCGACTGCGCCACCTATACCCCAACCAATAGACGCGACGCTCTACTAGGCGGTCGGGACGCGCGATGCACCGCCGCCCGGGTGTCGTAGCCGCGCAGAAGCAGCAGCCGGCGCCGCGCCCAGACCTGGTCGGTTCCGCGACCACGGCGGCCGTGGAGGTCCCAAGAGACGCGGCGACGGACGTCGATAAGCCTGTCGTTGCCGAGCTTGACCAGAGCCCGGCCACCGCGTCCAGTCTACGATCCGTGATCACGGTGGCCACACAGGACGACCCGCTCTCTACCGTGTCTGACAGACCCTGCACTACTTCGACCACCCTGCACCAGCAAGGGCCCGACTGAGGCGATCTGTGATGCCTTGAATGCCTCCGCGGCTCCGCCCCTCGGGTTTCCGTAACCTCACCAGCTAAGCCGGATTGGTATTCGAATGGCGGGTTCGGCCAGAGCACGCCTACACCCTGGAGTGAGGTGGAACACTTGTTCGCCGATAACGACCGTTATGTCAGGTAGGCCTGACATTCCACTGGCGACTGTCGGGATCTCCTGACACCATAGCCGCATGGGTTTCGTGACGGACGATGGTCTCCATGAGGGCTACCTGGTCCCCCAGTTCGGCGACGGGCAGCGTGGCCACGCAGTGACGGGGGGCTCGATCCCGCACGGAGAGATAGCGGTCGGCGCCGAGCGTCAGGACCGGGACGGGAGCTGGGCCTATCCGACGCGCCCCGCCGGTGAGGTGACCGGGTGGGTGCTGTGCTGCAACTGCTCCAGCCAAACCTCGTTCGGACCGGTGCGCACCTGGGTGGGGCCGGTCTTCACCCGAGTGCCTTCCAAGGCCCTCGAGCACCCGGCTGCACTGCGGATCTTCGCCCCCGACGAGGAGGTCGCCCATGTGACGGATCGAGAGGACATCGAGGATGCCGCACGTGACCTGTGGAGATCTGAGCACGCCTTCAGTGTGGACGCGCTCGCCGAGGTCTCCGCGGCGGCCGAGGCGGCAGCGGCGGCCCGCGCTCGCCTCGACGCGGCGGGCGCGCTGGCCCGCCATGGTGGCGCCAGCTGGGCTGACATCGGCCGCGCTGCTGGCATGGCTCGCCAGTCCGCCCAGGAACGCTGGCGCAACGTTGACGGAGCCCAACCATGACCCGCGCGGTGCCCAACGATGCCGACTCGGTAGAGGAGCATCGCTGCGGGCGTTCCGGCGAGGAACCTGGGACCCTTCGGGCCGGCCACGGCGCGTGTGTCCGCCCCAGAGGCACGGAGCGCACCTAGACTTACCTAGAAAACCCTCGAAATCTAGGTGAATCTAGGCGGTCAGGTTGATGGAACAGAGTCCGTACACCCCCGGCGCCGGTCACATCCCGCGCGTTATGGCCGGGCGAGACGGGCTGCTCCGCGACTGGCAGCTGGTCCTCAACGACATCATCGCCGGCGGCCGCGTTCGCGCCCAGGACATGATCCTGGCGGGCCCTAGAGGCGTGGGGAAGACCGTCACGGTCAGCGCGTTCGCCGAGCTCGCCAAGGACCAAGGCTTTGAGGTGGTCAACCTCCAGGCCGTCTCGGGACATGCCGGCCTGGTCGAGGCACTGCTGCAGCGTGCCCGCACACGCCTGGCCGAGGGTGCAGGCCCCTGGCAGCGGGCGCGGAAGGCCTTTGAGCGCGTTGGTGGAGTCAATCTCAGCGTCGCTGGCCTCGGAGCAGGGATCGCCACCCACACACAGCAGGACCAGCCAGCCCCAGGGCTAGATGCCGGGACCCTCGCCCATGCACTGGCCGCGCTGGCGGCCGAGGTCCGCAAGGACGCCCACAGCGGCGGAGTGCTGGTCACAGTCGACGAGCTGCAGGTCGCCGCCGCCCCGGATCTGGCGCTACTGGCGGCCACCCTGCACCGTCTCAACGTGGATCATCCCTCAGCCGCAGTCCTCTTCGCCGGCACCGGCCTGCCGTTCACGCCCGATGTGCTGCGCAAGGCCGGGGTCACCCACCCCGACCGGCTCTTCGTGCTGGAGTCCATCCCGCTGACCCTCGAGCACGACGACGCCCGATACGCCGTGGTCGAGCCAGCGCGCCAAGCCGGGGTCGTGTGGACCCCGGAAGCAGCCGCCGCCGTCGTCGAGGCCAGCAACGCCTATCCCGCCCACCTGCAGCTGTTCGCCCACGCCACCTGGATCGCCGCCGCTGGCCCGAACCAGATCACCCTGGCCGATGTCGAGACCGCCCTCCCCCAGGTCGCCGCGCAGCTCGAACGACGCACCCTCGGCCCCCGATGGGACCGGATCAGCGACCGCCAGATGGAGTTCCTGGCCGCGCTCGCGCTGCATCACGGCCGCGCCTCGACGGCAACGATCGCGACAACACTCGGCCGCACCCAGCAAGACCTCTCCTGGCTGCGTGAGGAACTCATCGAGGAGGGCGACATCTACGCCCCCAAGCGTGGACAACTGGCTATGGCAGTCCCGCTGTTCAACCGGTATGTCCTCAGCCACTACGAACGCTCCCGCCCCGACGCCGCAACCGCCGTCCTAAGCCTGGACGAAATGATCGCGAACGCCGGGCTGGACGCCTCAGCAAGAGCCGCCAACGAAGACACCGACTCCTTGCCACACAACCAACGGCACCAAACTCGACAGCTTCCGCCGAGCCCCTGAAACCCCGGGTCCGCCGCCGCGCTGACCCACCGGTCAGCGGGCGAGCCATCGCGCGCAGCCGAGTACCGATATTCGCGTCAGACCTGCGGCCTTCCGGCTCAGAATGACGCTGGCCGTCCGATAACGTCAGTCATCAAACCGCGGGCGTGGCGGCGCCTCGCGGCGGGTTAACCGAATAGTGGAACATGACGTGATCGTCACCCCAATGCGCCGATACCCGGTGATAAGGGCCAGTGCTTTTGATGATAGGCACGATGGGCACGCTCTCCGCGATGTCCTCGGCGGTCACTATCCACGTAAGCCGAACCGACTCACCGATTGCGGTGTCGAGATCCACACCGCGGGCGTTCTGATGGAGTCGCCAAGTCAGCTCACGGTTCTCGGGGTCGTAGGCGCGGCAATCGAAGGTAACTGTATCTCCGACCTCCAGCCGGACGGTCGCACTCCCAGCATCGCCGCTAGGCCCGACAGCCGAATTCCCGAACGAATCAGTGACCTCTTCAATTACCGGCCAGAACATCGACTCTCCCTCAATCTCCCGCCTATAAAGCGCGACGCGGTTTCGCAGCTCTCCGGAGATACCAAGCACCAGGTGTTCCTCGAAGGGCAGCAACGCCCGACTGTGCATGGTCGGATTCCGAAACCCGGACGCCTTGGAAAGGTAGGTACTAATGTGATTTCGCGTCCCGAGGGCCGGCTGAAACTTCGGCCAGGCCTCATCCAGGATCAGGTTTTGTAACTGGGTGAACTCCGTGTACTCGAGAAGGTCCTCGTTCAGGGCCGCTGCCGGACGTTTTCGCCGCTCGTCTTCCCGCTTCTCATCTAGTTTGGCACGTTCGATCCTGTTGGAGGCCGCCAGCCAAGCGTCCTCCGGGCCTAGCACAAGGCGCACTAACGTTCGCAGGTCACGCTCAATCAGTTGGATCGCGTCATAGGAGTCCACAACACGATTGTGTCTGCTCTCACCGTCAAGGCATACGCGGCGGCCGCCTCGGATCCATGGATCGGCTGCTCTCCAATCTGCGATCACGCGCTGCGTGAACTCCCTTCGTCGGGTTCCCTGTGTCCGTGCGTCTGACCATGTTGCGAGTGATCGGGTGTGCCGTCCATCACTCGCGCTCACTGGTTGACTCGATCACGAAGGGCTTGCGCTGGTCAGGCAGCGCCTTCGTGAGCTGGTCGATTGCCTTGGTGACGTCGACGAGACTGCCATCGTGACGAGCTACCGACTCTCGGAAGTCCCCCAAGTCGATGACGTAGTCGCTCGTGGGCACTGGTCCGTACGGGCCTACGCAGTCGATGCGAACGCGGTGCGCCATCGGCGCTAAACGATTCACGAGATCGGCGGACGGACCCAACGTCCAGTGGAGCGTGCGCGCTGGCGCTAGCGACGAGAGCCCGTCGTGCAGTCGACGGTGCATTGCATCGATAAAGGCGCCTCTATGATCGGCAGGCAACGGAGGATCGATCGTTACCCTCACATCAGTGGCCACCGTATGACCGGAGTTTCCGATCACGAACTCCAAGTTCCAGCCGTTTCGCGACTGCAATCGGATGTCGGCCCAGATGTAGGGGGCCGACGCACCTTCCGCGATTGCCTGTTGGAGGTTCGTCTGGCGCTTCATCTCGTGGACTTGTTCGCGCACGAACCAGACAGACGCTCCCGCAGCGGCAGCGGCGGCCACTGCTGCCACCGCCGCGATCACTGCGATCCATGTTTCCATGGCGATCACGCTACGCAGGGGTGCCGACGTAGCAACCCCATCAGAACCTGCAGGCTGATGCGCACCGTGCGGCCCCGGTGTCGGCAACGCTCGGATCTGAGGCCGATGCGCCCCGCCGCATGGCATATTTTTCAGTGGCGTCTACCCGGAACGCCGCACGGACATCGCTGACGCCGTCGCCGGAGCAAACCAGTTGCACTCGAATTCACCCTAGGCCAAGCCCCTGAGCCGTTGTGTCTTACCGTCGCGAGAGCACGAATCGACTTGCGTTGCAGCAGCGTGGTCGGCAGCGTGTAGTCGTGGATACAGCAGCGGCAGAGCCTGGAGCCTGGTTTGACGTAAACGTCGCCAGAGCGGGCGAGTTGTTTATGAAGGCGCTTTGGATCCAGGGACAGATGTGCGACCTACTGATCTTCAAGGAACGACCCGACTTGGTCGAGCCGTTCCTCGCAACACCGAAGACCATGTCTAACGAGTTCGTGCGACTTCGCGCAGACCGTTGGGAAACCGCCGACTTCGCGCCGACGAAAGACGCGTTCGTTGAGGAGTTCAGCAGTCTGATCGCCGAGGAAGATAGGTGGGACCTGGATTTCCTGAGCGCGCTCCGGAACGCGATTGGGCATGCGCACGTGTCAATCGGTCGTGACTACTTTCTCTACCGACCACGCACCAAGAAGGAGGCGACCGTTATTCAGGGCCTTGCACTGCAACCTCGCGCGGGAGCAGCGGCTCCTCCGATCGTCAAGCTTGCCTTCTTCCACGACCCGTACTACCTAGATTGCTTCAATCGGATCAAGGGGCTAGACGAAGAATGCCTCGCACGGGTAGCTGGGAGCCTCGGGGTTCAACACAGCCGCATCAGGTAGACCAAGGTCGACGCCTGAACCTGTAGATGTTGAGGCGGACCTTCACCCTTCGTGCAGCACAGTCATTCCGCGTATGACGGCTCTTCAAGCGCGTGGCGTTGGTGCGCCCAGAGCCTTGGTCCACGCTCGTCCCGCGCATCGTTGGCTGGTGAGGTGCTCGTCGACGTGGATGCCAGCGGCAAGCAGCAGGGTATGGGCCGGACGCTGTCCGGTGGTGGTGTCATAGATGTTGACAGAGTCGATGCCCCACGAGCGTGGCTTTGGCGCTCGACCAGCACCGGCGACTGTCGCCGGCCACTAGCCACTGAGACATAGCTGAAAAGAAGATCCGTTCCCGGTCAACAGCTCACCCGGTTGCGTTCATGGCAGCGCGACGCCTCAGTGCTCGAATCCGTGCTCACTGCCTTGGGTTCGCGCCCGGCGCACCTTGCGTGTCGGCGCGGTTCCGGTGTCCCGGGCGGCGCTCGCCGTGACGCCCGCTTGGGCTCGCGGCGCTGCGTGGCCCTTGGCCGCGACCACCCGTCCAGCTGCGGCGTCTGCCTCGACCCCGGCGACCTCCATCCGCTCCCGCAACTGTTCCCAGCGCTGCTCGGTGTCGTACCCCACGACAAGGTGGGCATCGCCACCGCCGGCGACGCTGTCTTGCCCGTGGCTCGCCTCCTCACGGTCGACGGCCGCGTCCGCGGCTGCACCCGCTGCGACCACTCCAGCTCTCACCTCATCGAGCGCCTCAGGTGCCCCATCCCGGACCGGCGCCACCGAGGCCAGGTCCTCGACATCGGTCCCGCGCTGCTCACGTATCTCCTCGCGCAGCCTCGCCTCGGTCTGGATGAACTCAGCCGGCTCCAGCTCAGCCCACACCCGCGCGGTCTGCCACACCCGCGCGACCTCATCAGGCTCCGCGACCCTGGCCCAGGTCGCGTCGGCGGCCGCGAGCTGGGCTCGCGCCAGAGCACGCTCCGCGTCGTAGCGGGCCTGGAACCGTTGAGCCTGCTCCGCGCTAGAACGGCGGGCTTTCTCACGCTCGGCCCGCCAGACACGCGCCAACTGTTCGGCCGCCACGGCAGCAGTCATCGCAGCAGTTCGTCCAGCCTTAGTGACGGCCTGGTGGCCGGGATCCTCGTCCATGGGTTCGCAGTCCTTCCTGACTCGTCGTGCTTCTCAACGTCTACCGGAGCCTCACCCTTCGCAAAGGTGACGCTCACCGCTCGAGGCCTCCCCCGTCCTTCCCGTCTCGGCCGTGGTCGTGACCAGGTCGTGGCCGCCCACGGGCCGGGAGCTTGGTCGGCGCCCGCATCGCACCGGGGATCTGTGCCGGTGCCGCGGTCCGAGCACGCCGGTCCAAGGTGACGAGCAGGTTCTCATCAAGCGCTCCGCTCAGTGCTGGTGGCGACGGTAGAGCCCCCTGCACCTTCATCAGTCGGGCACGGGCCGTCTCCTCGACCTGTGCGGCCGCCCGGGCCTGACGAGTCGCCGCCATCGTCAGGTTGATCGCCCGCATCGTGTTCAACAGCTCACGCAGCAGCAGCGCCTGACCGGTCCTCGACCCAGCCCCGGCCGCCAGGCTCGCCACCAGCAGGGCCGGCCCGCGCAGCGAGACCACCCGCAGCTGCGCTCGCGGGGCCGCAGCGCGACGATGAACAGCCGCAGCCCGCCCCATGCTGTCCGCGGCTTGGGCCAGATGACCGGGATGAGCCTCGGTGGCCACGCTCCACGCCGCGAGCACACCGGCCACCTCATGAGATACCGCCGCCCACATCGCATGGTCCTCGACCGGGACCCCACGCAGCTGCTCACGCAGCTGCGCGACCTGCAGCGCACGATCGCGCCACGCCACCGCCGGGGCCATCACGGCCGCGCCGGCACTCACCGTCGCAACCTCAGTGCCCGCCGCGACGGCCGAGACGTCCGCCAGGCCACGGGCACGCTGCCACTCACCCACCGCGCCCTCACGTGAGCTCGCGTCCTCACTGAACCCATCCCGCAACCGGGGCAGGGTCAGGTCACGGCCCAGCTTGCCCGCGGCCCGCCACACCAGCGGTCCGGTCCCGGCGCCGGTGGCCTCAGCGACCGCGAACCCGGTCACCTCACTCACCGACCCCGCCGCGAACCGGGGACGCAAGACCAGACCGCCCTCACGGCATCCGCGCACAAACGCGGCCTCAGTCTCAGCCACCGCAGCGGCGGCCCGGACCTTGCGGCCCAACCGCTGGCTGTACGGCTCCACCGGCACACCGGTCTCGCCACTGGCCCGGGCCGCGGCGATCACCTCCCCCAAGTCACGACCAGGCGCCGAGCGGCCCACCCGTCGCCCAGCCACCTCCTCCAGCCCGTACTTGGTCTCCAGTCGTGCCGCAGCGGCCGAGGCCTTGCGGTAGTCGTTGTGCGTTGAAGCCCTGGTGCCGTCCTCACGGACCAACACCACCGCGATGTGGATGTGGTCCCCACCGTTCTCGGTGAACCCGTGGTGCACCGCCACCCACCGACACGGGCTCTTGCCCCCCGAGCCGGTGAAACCCAGCTCGTCGACGAACTCCGAGGCGACCCGTTCCCAGGTCGCGTCCTCAAGGACCTGGCGACCGCGACCAGCCCCCTGACGCTCCGCCAGCCGGGCAGCACTCGGCGGCAACGACAACGAGCAGTGCCACACGTGGGCGTGCTTACGGCCCTCATCGACCAACACTCCCCCGGGCCGTACGCCACGCCGTACGTCGGCCTCGGTGGCCCTCACCGTGACCGAGGTCCGGTGCTGCATCCTCGGCCGATCCGTGACCCGCGCGATCGCCGCGGCGTCGGACTGGCTCAACGTCTCGTGGGAGTACCACGACAACACCTCCGGCGACCCCGCCACCAGGTGCGGGCGGGTGTGCTCGTTGCGTTTCCCCTCCCCCACCAGGTACCGCATCAGACCGCCCAGCCGGGCTCCCCGGCTGATCTTCACGATCACGGGGCACCGACCTCCAGGCCGTCGCGACGGTTCGCCGCGATCAAACCATCCACGACCTGCTCCAACTTCATCCCGACCCGCCGCAGGTCCTCGAAGACGGCTCCGAAGTCGGTCGGCACCTCGTGGATCGTGTTGGCCTTACGGGCCACCTGGTTCATGTTCCGAGCCGCCCCCGCCAACGTCCGGTGGGTCGCGAACAACTCCGTGGCCAACTGGTCACGCGCGGTCACCGAATCTCCACCCCGGGCCAGCGCCGACTCCACCAACAACCGCGGCACCGAGACCTTGGCCTCGCCCGCGCGGGCCCGCAGCGCCTCGAGCTCGACGTCAGTCACCTTCACCTTCTGCACCCGCGTCCGGGCCCCGACCCCGGCATTCGCGCGGCGCTCACGACGCGACCTACGCAGCGACCCACCCTGACCAGGCGGCTCCCCCGCACCCGGGGACCCGCCCGTCCTCAGGCTCGGTTCATGTGCACCCATCGGGGGCTCCTCTCAGCCCAGCGCAGCGCCCCCAACCGGGGCCTCATGACTGCGACCAGTCTCGCAGCCGGCACCGACAGCTGTCGAGCACCAACCAGGTTTAGGGACCCCTAAACCTATATCTTGCTCCCGTTTCACTTACGACTGAGAGTCAGACACCACGGGTGACTCGAAACCCCACTCCAGCCGCCTTCGGCGTCTCCTGGGATCGGCCTTCGGCCGGCCTCTCTCCCGGCCTCCGGCCGGGCATTCCCTGGCTCCCGACACCGCCCATCGTGACGCGGCTGGCAGAGCGCGCAAGGGCAAGACATGTCGCCTCCGGCGACCCTTGCGCGCTCTGCCAGCCGCATGGGCGGCAGTTGTTCGGGAGCCGGGGAAAGTGCGGGCACCACCTGTTGCTGACTCCGCTCCAGGACCCCGGCTGCTCACACGACGACCGGGGCCACCGCCTCGCCCACGACACCGCCGACCCGACCACTTCCCATCCACAGCCACCACCTCGCCAGGGGTTCTCCACAGATCCACGCACGGCTCCTGACGCAGACCAGAGCCTGCACTCAGGTGGCAGCAACGAAAGGACGACCGATGACCGACCACGACCCCGCATCAGCAACCAACCAAAACCACGACCAGCACCAGGACCAGGACCAGCTGCTGACCCCGCCTGAGGCGGCCGCCGAACTCGGCCTCAGCGTCGAGCAGCTGGCGCAAATGCGCCGAGAAGGCACCGGGCCGGACTGGGGCGAGCTGACCCGCCGTCTCATCCGCTACACCCGCGGTGACCTGACCACTTGGCAGCAGCACCAGTCCTCGACCACCCACCCCGACACCTCCGAGGAGCACCAGTGAGCCACCCCCAGCCTGTGAAGATCCGCAACGACGCCGCCTTCGAGGAGGCCTACAGTCTCCTGGCCCGTCTTGAGCGGCACAGCGAGCACACCACAATGGCCCCCAGCTCGCGGGTCTCGATCGCCCTGGCCATGGACGAGCTGTGTCTCGGCGGCCTCGAGACAGTCCACGAGCTCTTCGACCTCGAGGTAGCACCCGACACCGCACAGACCCTCGCGGCGGTGACCCAGAACCTCGGGAAACTGATCGCCAACAGCTACTCACTCCAAGACACCCTGCGCTACACGAGGGCGTTGGACTACCTCAGGTGCGTGAGGTTGTGAGCTACGGCCTCGAGCAGGAGTCCGCCGCGGCCGCCCTGGCCCAGCTGCTCCGTGCCCGCGGCGTAGGGCTGACCAAGGATGAGGGGCCGGCCGGGGAACACCTGGACCGTGACCTGACCAACGCCCGCGACCAGCTGCGCACCGCGCTGCTCGATCGGATGACGCTGCTGGGCTCTGGTCGCGGCGAGGACCGCGACCTCAAGCCAGACCTGGAACGAATCGGCAACCAAGGCCTGCACCTGCTGCACCGGCTGGTGCGCGAGACCCCTGCCCTGCCCGCCGAGGACCCCGGCCAGGCGCCGAGCGACGTGCTGGGGATGCCACACCAAAGCCCGGTAGTGACCCTGTGGCGCGAAGCCGCCCGATCCTTGATGATCGGAACACACGACCTGGCGCGCAATCCTCACCCGGTCTGGCCCGCGACGCCCACCAGACCGAGGTCCGCCAGCAGCGCGGCCCACTGGTACCTCCTCCACGACGCCGCCGTCAGCATCGAAGCCTTCGTCGTCCTCGACGACCGACTCGAGGCCGCAGGGTTGCTCGCGAACCACCAGCACGGAGCGCAGGCGTGGAACCTGCGAGCACGTCGCGCGCTCGCCTCCACAGTGGCCCGCGAGGCCTCATGGGCCGGGACCGACTACTCCCCCGACCTCGCCCACGCCGCAACACCCGGGGGACCAGCAGCAGGAGCGGTGCGCGTGACTAACTTCGACAGCCTCGGTGTCGGTGAAAACCGGTTGGCCACCCTGCTCACCCCCGGCCATCGCGGCCGGGACCTGGACTTCGATCCACGCCGCGAGCTCGGGATCGGCATGACCAAGACCCTTCTGGCTCGACAAGCCGAGCTGAACTTCAACCTGGCAGAGGTATGCCGTTCCCAACCCCAGATCTCAACTCTCGCCGAGTCGTTCCACCGCCGCGCGACGCAGCTGTTGAACGTGCGTGGCCACCTCACCTCGCTGGTCGACGTCGTCGAGCACATCCCCCCACCAGGACTGGCCTACCAGTTCACCGAACTGGTCCGCGCCGGCCAGACCCTCCCCCAGTGGGGGACCATGCCCGCCCACCTGGCCGACTCGGTCAACGCAGCTCATCACAACGCCGCCCGACAACTGGCCAAGGCCGTACGACGCAACAGCTCCGGCCCCCGATCGATCTACGCCCGCTCACTCGACTCAGGCCAGCTCGCTCCGATCAGCACCTCCGCCTCTTCCCACGGGCCCTTGGTCCAGGCCTGCCAGACCCTGATCAACGCCCCCTCGCGCGCCGAAGGCCGCTGGGCCAACCCGGTGATGCGCCAGGCCCTCAAAGAACAGCTCGACCGCTCCCCCACCCGAGTCCGCGGGCCACTACGTCGGCTCGACCGTGGCCCCGGGGACAGTCTGGAGCGCCCCTAGCTGGGCCAGTCGTCCCCAGCCGAGCAGGAGACCGGCTCCCTGGACCCCCATTGCCCTCGGCGAGGGACGTGCCCCAGACCGACCGCCGCGCAGGTTCATGGGGAGAAGGCGGTGATGGTCCCACTGTCCAGGTCGGCCGAGTATCGTGCGGCGGATTCCGAGCCCGCAGCGGATCCGCGGTCGGTCTCGATGCCGACCTTCACCAACCCAGCGACCTCATCAAGGTCTCGGTTGGACCAGTCATCAGGCATCTGCGCCGCGATCAGCGAGTGCAGCCTGGTGACTCCCTCGAGCCCTTCCGGCAAACGTCGCCGGGCCAGTGTCTTTCCGTCGTCATCGACGATCTCGATGTCGTGATGGCCCTCTGCCCAGCCATCTCCCACGAACAGCATCGGCTTCTCCATATCCCAGCTCTGCGCGGTGCAGAACCGTCGGCAGCGTGGAGGAGACAGCCAGCGATCTAATGGTCAAGTGCTCACCGAAACCTCTCGGGGCACAACATCCCAGCAGCGGTTTAGCCTCCTCACGACCAGCAGGCGCACGGTCTGCCGCAAGACCTGCAAGGGTCAGATGAGAGGAGTGCTGACCTGCCAGCCGCTACCGGAACCAAGCCTGCCAAAGAGGCTTGATAGAAGCCATTAGATGAGCGCGTTCTCAGTCACGGACGGCTACCAGCCGCCGGGCGGTGACCTATGTGGTGACCTCGGGGCTAGGACGCTCGCCATGACCACGAATGACGTCCCGAGAACGAGTGGCATCGCCCATGCGGCGAGAGGTAGTTCGTCCTCGGGACCCATCGCCAACCCTGCTGCGAGCAGCATCACCGCACCGAATAGGAAGAGAAGGACACCGAAGAACCACAGTGATCCGATGGCAATGCGACCACGGAGCGACGCGGTTTCCCCCTGCATGGGTTCACGCTAGCCCTGAGTTCGCAGCTTCTGTCGCAAACCGCGGATCGCGGCAGAACCGGATGGCCTCAGCGCACACCACCTGCGGCATCCGGGCGTTCTTCGTCGGGTGCAGGGCGGCCCGCCCTC
>JBBSPA010000064.1:0-25406 GCA_038259225.1 Propionibacteriales bacterium | reverse complement strand
GGCACTGATCTTCACTCTGGCCTGGGTCGTGTTCCATCAGCTCACCCCGGCCGCCGATCAGCAGCAAGGGCCGACCGGGCCGACCCAAAGCACCCCCACCCTCAACTGAGTTGTCAGGGTGGCGTGAGCGCGAGACCCGGCGCCACACCCTGACAAGTCGGTGGAGGCGGCGCCCTAGGATTGCGGGCATGTCCGACTCCACGATCAGCCGCGAGCACGTGGCCCACCTGGCCCACCTGGCGCGGATCGACCTGTCCGACGCCGAGCTCGACCACCTCGCGCCGCAGCTGGCCGTGATCTTGGAGTCGATCGCCGAGATCAGCACGGTGGCCGCCGACGACATCCCGCCATCCTCACACGCCCTGCCGCTGGAGAACGTCTTCCGGGCCGACGAGAACCGGCCCTGTCTGACTGCCGAGGAGGCCCTGTCGGGTGCACCAGAGGTCGACCAGCAGCGGTTCAGCGTCCCCCGGATCCTGGGGGAGGGGGCGTGAGCGATCTGACCCGGCTGTCGGCGGCCGATCTCGCCGAGGCGCTGCGCAACGGCGACACCACGTCGGTACAGGCGACCCAGGCACACCTGGACCGGATCGCGGCCGTCGACGATGCTGTGCACGCCTTCCTGCACGTCGATGCCGAAGGGGCGCTTGCCCAGGCCGAGGCGGCCGACGACCGCAGGGCCGCCGGTGGTGACGTGCCGGCGCTGCTCGGCGTCCCGGTCGCGGTCAAGGACATCGCGACGACCAAGGGACTGCCCACGACCGCCGGCTCGCGGATCCTCGAGGGCTGGATCCCGCCGTACGACGCCACGCTGGTGGCCCGACTGCGTGACTCGGGCCTACCGATCCTGGGCAAGACCAACATGGACGAGTTCGCCATGGGCAGCTCCACGGAGCACAGCGGCTACGGCCCGACCCACAACCCGTGGGACCTCGAGCGCATCCCAGGCGGCTCCGGCGGTGGGTCGTCCGCCGCCGTCACCGCGTTCGAGGCGCCACTGGCCATCGGCACCGACACCGGTGGATCGATCCGCCAGCCCGGTGCGGTCACCGGCACCGTCGGGGTCAAGCCCACGTACGGCGGCGTCTCGCGGTACGGACTGGTCGCCCTCGCGTCCAGCCTCGACCAGGCCGGACCCGTCACCCGCTCCGTCCTCGACGCCGGGCTGCTTCACGACGTCATCGGCGGGCACGACCCGCTGGACTCCACGAGCATCGACCAGGACTGGCCTTCGATGGCAACCGCTGCGCGCCAGGGTGACATCGCCGGGATGCGGATCGGAGTGGTCAAGGAGCTCGGCGGTGAGGGCTACCAGGTCGGTGTCCGGACCCGTTTCGAGGAAGGTGTCGACCTGCTCACGAAGGCGGGTGCGGACGTGGTCGAGGTGTCCTGTCCGCACTTTGTCCATGCGTTGGCGGCGTACTACCTGATCCTGCCCGCGGAGGCGAGCAGCAATCTCGCGAAGTTCGACGCGATGCGGTACGGCATGCGGGTCCTACCCGACGGCGTCGACCTGCCGAGCGCCGAGCAGGTGATGGAGGCGACCCGCGAGGCCGGTTTCGGCGACGAGGTGAAGCGCCGGATCATCCTGGGCACCTACGCCCTGTCGAGCGGTTACTACGACGCCTACTACGGGCAGGCGCAGAAGGTCCGCACGCTGATCTCGCGAGACTTCGCCGCCGCCTTCGAGCAGGTCGACGTGCTGGTCTCGCCGACGGCACCGACCACGGCGTTCAAGATCGGCGAGAAGCGGGACGACCCGCTGGCGATGTACCTCAACGACATCGCGACGATCCCCGCCAACCTCGCCGGCGTCCCCGGCATGTCGTTGCCGAGCGGGCTCGCCGAGGAGGACGGGCTACCGACCGGTCTTCAGATCCTCGCCCCTGCGCTGCACGACGACCGCCTCTACCGGGTCGGCGGTGTGCTCGAGGCGCTGTTCCAGGAGCAGTGGGGCGGCCCGCTCGTCCCCCCTGAGCTGGAGGTGTCCGGATGACCACCACGACCACGACCGCCACGACGACCGAGCTCGTGCCGTACGACGACGCGGTCGCCCGCTTCGACCCGGTGCTGGGCCTTGAGGTCCACGTCGAGCTGAACACCGCCTCGAAGATGTTCTGCGGATGCCCGACCGAGTTCGGCGCCGAGCCGAACACCCAGACGTGCCCGGTCTGCCTCGGCCTGCCCGGAGCGCTCCCGGTCGTGAACGCGAAGGCCGTGGAGTCGGCGATCCGGATCGGGCTCGCCCTGAACTGCTCGATCGCGTCATGGTGCCGGTTCGCGCGCAAGAACTACTTCTACCCGGACATGCCCAAGAACTTCCAGACCTCGCAGTACGACGAGCCGATCGCCTACGGCGGGTGGACCGACGTCGACGTCGATGGGGAGACCGTCCGGATCGAGATCGAACGGGCGCACATGGAGGAGGACACCGGCAAGTCGCTGCACGTCGGCGGCGCGACCGGTCGCATCCACGGCGCCGACCACTCGCTGGTGGACTACAACCGCGCCGGTATCCCGTTGATCGAGATCGTGACCAAGCCGATCGAGGGCACCGGCGCCGACGCCCCAGCCGTCGCACGTGCCTACGTGGCGCACCTGCGTGAGCTGGTTCGAGGGCTGGGGGTCTCCGACGTCCGGATGGACCAGGGTTCGCTGCGTTGCGACGTCAACCTCTCGTTGCGCGAGTCACCGGAGGCGGCGTACGGAACCCGCAGCGAGACCAAGAACGTCAACTCACTGCGCTCGGTCGAGCGCGCGGTCCGTCATGAGGTGTCCCGCCAGGCCGGACGTCTGGCTGCCGGCGAACGGGTGGTCCAGGAGACCAGACACTGGCACGAGGACACCGGCGTGACGACCTCGGGTCGCAGCAAGGAGGAGGCGGAGGACTACCGGTACTTCCCCGAGCCGGACCTGGTGCCGATCGCCCCGTCGCCGGGCTGGGTCGAGGAGCTTCGCGCCGCGCTACCCGAGCCTGCGGCGGAGCGACGTTCGCGACGTCAGAGCGAGTGGGGCTTCTCCGATCTCGAGATGCGCGATGTGATCGGCGCAGGCGCTCTGACGCTGATCGAGCAGACCGTCGACGCCGGTGCCACTGCCGGAGCAGCCAAGAAGTGGTGGCTGTCGGAGCTCGCCCGACGCGCCAACGACGAGGGCGTCTCGCTCGACGCGCTGGCGATCACGCCGACTCAAGTCGCGGGAGTCCAGGCGCTGGTCGACTCGGGGCGCGTCAACGACAAGCTCGCCCGCCAGGTCCTCGACGGCGTACTCGCCGGTGAGGGAGAGCCTGAGGAGGTCGTCGAGTCACGCGGTCTCGAGGTCGTCTCCGACGAGTCCGCCCTGGCGAGCGCCGTCGACTCCGCGATCGCGGCCAATCCGGACGTCGCGGAGAAGATTCGCGACGGCAAGGTAGCCGCCGCCGGTGCCCTGATCGGCGCGGTGATGAAGGACCTGCGCGGCCAGGCCGACGCCGGCCGGGTGCGCGAGCTGATCCTGGACCGCCTTGTCAGACATGGTGAGAGCTAGAGCTCTCGCAGGGTCGGACACGTCAGCGGATGGTGACGCGGAAGATCCGGTCGTCGTTCGGCGCCGGTGAGCCACGGCCGTCCTGGTTGCTGGTGCCCAGCCACAAGGAGCCGTCCGGGGCAGCCGTCACGTTGCGCAGGCGTCCGAACTCTCCGACGAAGTGCGCCGTCGGCTGACCGAGCCTGCCTTGCTCGGTGATGGGGACCTCCCAGAGCCGGTTTCCTCGGAGGCTGGCGACCCACAGCGCCCCGTCCGCGTACGCGACACCAGAAGGCGACGCGTCCTCGGGATGCCACTGGACGTACGGGTCGGTGTAGCCCTCGAGATTGGCGTTGCCCTCCGCGGCGGGCCAACCGTAGTTGCGACCTCGCTGGATCAGGTTGACCTCGTCCCAGACGTCGGAACCGAACTCCGAGGCCCACAGCCGATCCTGGTCGTCGAAGGCCAGACCCTGGACATTGCGGTGACCCAGGGTCCAGATCGGGGACTTCGGGTCGGGATTGCCCGGCGCAGGGTCACCGGCGGCGGTGATCCGTAGGATCTTCCCGCCGAGACTGCCGCGGTCCTGCGCAAGGTCTCCGTTCCCGGTCTCACCGGTGGAGACATAGAGGAAGCCGTCCGGACCGAATGCCAGCCGGCCACCGTCGTGGATCGAGCCGTTGGGTATGCCGGCGAGGATCGGGTGGACGTCACCGATCGACGTCCCGTCGTAGGTCATGGCGAGCACCTGGTTGTCGTCGGTCGTCGTGACGTAGACGAAGATCGTGGCGTCGGTGGCGAAGTCGGGCGACACCGCGATGCCCAGCAGGCCACCTTCACTGGTAGGCGACGTCTCCGCGATCTGACCGACCTCGGTGATCTTGGCGCCGTCGATCAGCGAGATCGTGCCCTTGTCCCGCTGGGTCACCAACGCGCGGCCGTCGGGCAGAAAGGCCAACCCCCACGGCACGGCGAGGTTGCTTGCCACGGTGCTCGAGACGCGGACGTCGTGCGGTGGCGCGCTCGGCGGGCTCTGGGCGGGGGCAGTAGTGGAGGAGCGATCCGGCTCGAGCGTGGCGGTCACGGTGCCGGGGTCATCGGGCCGGTCGGTGTCGCTCTGCGTGTCCGGGCCACCACCGCACGCCGCGACCAGGGTCAGCAGGGCCACGGCAACCATCAGCCGAGGCGTCAGCGGAGTACGGCGCCGCGGTATGACTTGCGTCGACACAGGCTCGGCCCAGGGTCGCCTCGTCATGCGCCCCATCGTGACAGACGCGGCCAAACCGACCGTCAGGTGCGACTGAGCAGGTGCAGCAGCTCGGCATGCACGAGCTCTGGGTGTTCCATCTGGACGAAGTGCGAGCCGGGCAGCTCGGCGTACGTCGCTCGCTCGATGCGCTGCGCAGCGGTAGCCATGTCCTTGGCCGAGGCGAAGATGTCGTAGCGGCCGGCCACGAACGCCGTCGGCATCGTGATGCCCGACAGTGACACCCGAGGATGCTCGGAGGAGGCGACCGCCAGATGCATGTACCAGTCGACATCGGTCGTCATGAACTCACGCACGGCCTCCCGCACGACTGCGTTGTCGGCCCGGCGCGTCATGAAGCCGCTGTAGCGAAGCATCCGCGCCGTCGCGTCGCTGATGGGGAACCTGGTCGACACAGGCGAGACCAGTTTGCCAACCGTGCGCAGCCCGCGTGCCACGTTGACGGTGAGCGCCTTGCGCGCGAAGCGGGGCACCATCAGTGGCGCCAGCATCGAGGCGAACGTGCCGCCGGGCACACCCGCGACCGAGAACAGTGCGGTCACCCGCTCGGGAAACAGCAGGGCGAGCTCGAACTGGGTGTTCACGCCGATCGACCACCCGGCCACCGGACACGCATCGACCCCGTCGTGGTCGAGGACAGCCAGCGCGTCCTCGACGAACGCGTCGACTCCGACCCGGGTCCGGTCAGTCGGCCGCTCGGAACCACCCACGCCGCGGTGGTTCCAGGAAATCACGCGGACGTTGCAGTCGTCGTCGAGCAGGGCCGGCCAGGCGTACGGGTTGGTACCCAGCCCGTTGCAGAGCAGGACGGTCGGGCCGTCGGCGTCGTTGGTCCACGCGGACAGGCACGTGCCGTCGGCGCTCGTGACCGGGTAGAACCGCAGAGCCATGAGCGGAATTGTGCCCGGTGCGGCGCGGCATCCACCCGCAGGCTCTTGGTCAGACTGGTTCAGGCGCCGAGCGACGCCCTTCGCAACCGGTCATGAACGGCGAGGTAGGCCTCGATGGCTTCACGCTCCAGCCGTCGCTGCGCGAGGACGGCAGAGGCGTGTCGTGCGTTGCGAAGTGCGACGGCTTGGCTCGTCGGTCTCCACAACCAGGGCTTCCACATGATCCCCTCCCTCGGGTGGACCATCAGGTCGACGGTTGTCGACGCTCGATGGCCTCCACCCTAGGGAGCCTGTGCTTCGTCGCTGTGTCACTTGTGTGAACGTCGTGTGACACCTGCCGCCGTCAGCTGTCCTGGTCCTCGCTGCCGGTGGAGTGTCCCTCGTAGGCCTTACCGACCGGGCGACCGTTGGCGCAGCTGGCTGTCAGCCGCGACAGGTCGTCATCGTGTGTGAAGCTCACCTCGACCTCGCGCGGCCCGTTGTTCTGGATGGTCAACGTCCAACCGTCCTGGGGCGCGGCATACCGCAACGTGATCTGTTCGCCGTCACATGTCACCCCGACGTTGCCACCTTCGAGCTGCCACGTCCTGGTCTGCTGCGCTTGCGCAGGTCCTCCCGGCTGAGGAGGGGGGTTGTCGTCCGGGCTCGGGTCGGGTGTTGTCGTCGCGACGCCAGGAGGATCCTCGGTGGTCGGAGTCGACGACGTGATCGGTGACGACGGGGGCGATGTCGTCGAACCCGGGCTTTCGGGCGTTCGTGTCGTCACCGAGGGACGACCCGTGCGCGGACGGGTTCCTGGGCGCGCGGGGGGCGCCGTGGTGGCCGAGCCGTCGGTGGCCGTCGCCGGGTCGGGTGTGCCCGTCGTCAGCTGGCCCAGCTCCCGCTGTACGTCGGACTGGGTCAGGGTGCGTGCACTCGAGTCGAACGAGTCGTGCCCCAATCGGGAGACGGCGACCCACGCCAAGCCGCTGGCCATCGCCGTGGCCACGACCCAGCAGCAGGCGACCAGCAGAAGACGCGAGAGCGCGGGTCGCCGAGCGGGCATGACTTGATTGTGGTGCTTCGAACCTTAAGGCGAGGACAAGTCCGGGCTAGGACTTCGCCGGCGTGCCCCAAGCAGGTGCCGAGACGGTGCCTGGTGGCCTACGGTCAGGTCGTGGCCGAGGTGCTGATCGTCGAGGACGACGCAACCATCCGGGCGGCGTTGATCCGCGCGTTCCAGGGTCTGCCGCATGTCACGGTTGCCGTGGGGACGGCCCTTGAAGGACTTCAGGTCGTCGCGGCCGGGGCACCGGACGTGGTCCTGCTCGACCTGGGACTTCCGGATCTCGACGGTGGCTCCCTGCTCCCGATGATCCGCGCGGTGAGCCAGGTCCCGGTGATAGTGATCAGCGCCCGGGACGACGAGCGCAGCATGGTGCGACTGCTCGACGCAGGCGCCGACGACTACGTCGTCAAGCCGTTCTCGCCGACGTTGCTCGATGCGCGGATCCGCGCGGTCCTACGGCGCCGGCAGACCGACACGGAGTCGGGCCCGGTCGTCGTGGGCGACCTCGTCATCGACGGGCGCTCCCGGGGTGCCACGCTGACCGACGCCGACCTCGAACTCAGCCCGAAGGAATTCGACCTGCTCCTGTACCTCGCGGAGCGGGTTGGTGAGGTGATCAGCAAGCGGTCGCTGGCCCGGGAGGTCTGGAACCAGCCGTACGGCGGCTCGGACAAGACCATCGACGTGCATCTGCACTGGCTGCGACGCAAGCTGGGCGAGTCGGCGGATGCCCCGCGCTACATCCACCGGGTCCGGGGGGTCGGCGTCAAGCTCATCGACCCGACCCCATGAGGCGGTTGCTGATCGCCTACGGGGCCGCCTTGACCGCGGCGGTGCTCGTGGCGGTGCTGGTGCCGTTCGGACTGCTCGCCGACGCACTGGCGCAGGACCGGGCCGTCGCGGCCGGTCGCCAGGAGGCGCAAGGCCTTTCCCTCATCGTGACCACGACCGGGACGCAGGATCTCAAGGATGCAGTCTCCGTCGTGAACACCGGACCCCGGCAGACGACGGTCTTCATGCCGGACGGCCGCGTGGTCGGCCATCGGGCCTCCCGCACCGCGAGCGTGGACCTGGCCGCCCAGGGCCGTGCGTTCACTGCTCAGACTCCCGGCGGGGTCGAGATCCTCGTACCCGTCGGTGGCTCGAGCGGTGTGGTCGTGATCCGCACCTTCGTGTCCGACGAGGTGTTGCATGCCGGGGTCCATACCGCCTGGGCCATCCTGGCCGCGACCGGTCTGGTCCTCTTGGTGCTGGCGGTGGTCATAGGCGGTCGCCTCGCCTCGCGGTTGTCCCGTTCGCTTCGGGATCTCGCCGACGTCGCCGGCCGGATGGGCAAAGGAGACCTCACGGCACGGGTCCAGGACCAGGGCCCTCCCGAAGTCGCGTCGGTTGGACGGGTGCTGAACGGACTCGGCGGCCGTATCACCGAGATGCTCACCGACGAGCGCGAGCTGGGTGCCGACCTCTCGCACCGGCTGCGGACACCGGTGACCGCACTCAGTCTCGCGGTCGAGTCGTTGGCGGACGACGAGGAGCGCACCCGGATGACCAGTCACGTCGATCAGCTGGTGGCGGCCATCGATGCGGCGGTGCTGGCGTCGCGGCACCCTGCCCACCTCCAGGAGGAGCAGCACTGTGACGCCGCCGCGGTGGTGGCCGAGCGGGCTCGCTTCTGGGGAGTCCTCGCTGACGAGACGCAACGCCGTCTGGTTCTCGACGTGGTCGCCGAAGCCGCGCCCGTCCCGGTCTCTGCGGCCGACCTCGGCGCAGCGCTCGATGCTCTGATCGACAACGTGTTCGGCCATACGCCGACGGGAACCAGCTTCCGACTGGCCGTGGAACGGGCTGGGGACGACAGTGTGGCGGTGATCGTGGAGGACGAGGGCAGCGGTTTGGCCGAATCGGAGCTGGCGCACCGCGGACGCAGCGGCTCGGGGTCGACGGGGATCGGCTTGGACGTGGCTCGCCGCACGACGCGCCAGGTCGATGGAACCGTGGCGATCGGGACCAGCCCGGCCGGCGGCGCCCGCATCGTGATGGCGTTCCCCGCCCGGTCCTTGTCTGAGTCTTAACCCTGCGCAGGGGCGGGGCTAAGGCCCGGCGCCACAGTGTGGAGGGGTCGCACACATGCGTCGCCGTCCCTGAGGAGCCACCGTGAAGCAGTCCCGCCGTACCGCCGCCGCCCTGGCAACATCGAGCCTGTTGGCCGCAGGAGCCCTGGTCGCGGTCGCGTCCGTGGCCACCAAGGCGACCACCGCTGACGCCAACGAGGTCGCGGCACCCTCGTCGCGCGTCGACCCGGCCCTGGGATCGGCCCTGCGCGATCTGATGGGGGAGCGCACTGCACTCCAGGATCGGATCGGAGACGCACGTCAGCGGTTGGCCATGCTGGCCCGGCGGGTGGAGCGACAGCAGCAGGCGGTCGTCCAGCTCAGTGTGAGCCCGATCGTGAGCGGTGAGACGACGGACGATCCGTCCACGGACCCCTCCACCGACCCCTCCACCGACCCCCAGGACGAGCCGGTCCCGAGCACGGCCCCCCCGTCGACCGACTCGTCGGACGACAACTCCTCCGACGACACCAGCAGCGAGCCCACCCAGACCACGCCGGATGACACAACTGAGTCCGACGACGACAGCACCTCGAGCACCGACGACGGCGAGGCGGACGGCACCAGCGACGACGACACCGGCCACGACGACTCGCCCCCGAGCTCGACGAGTGGTCTGGATGACTGAAGGATCCGGACGTCCACGCCCGGGGTTCTCCCGTTCCCTGGCCGTCTGGGTGGTGACCCCCGCCGCGGCGGCGCTGATTGCCACAGCCACGGAGTGGAGTCTTGGCCACGACGTCTCGCCGAGTGCCAGCGTCGCCGCGCAGCAGCAGAGTGCGTCGGCCGATCCCGGTGGCGTGCCCGGCCGACGTTTACAACGCCGAGTCGACCACGCCAGCGAGCAGGTCGCCTCGGCCCGCGCGCAGCTGTCGCGGCTCGAACGAGCCCTGCATCGCCGCTCGGTCCAGGTGGATCGCCTGCTGCTCGCGGCGAGAACCGGCGCTCCCGCGGTGGTGCCGGGGACCACCACGATCAACGACTACAATCCGGCGGCGCCGTCGGCTGCAGCGCCCGCGCCTGCGCCGGGCTCGGCACCGGCTCCGGTGCCGGCCACCACCACGACGGCCGCGCCCGCCCCGGCACCGGCACCCGCTCCCGCTCCCGCTCCCGCTCCTGCCCCTGCCCCTGCCCCTGCCCCTGCCCCTGCCCCTGCCCCTGCCCCAACCGTGGCCACCACCACCGGCGCGTCATGACGACGATGACCGCCGAGCGCCTGGACGTCTCGTTCCGCGCCATGGCCACGACCGTGACGATGTCGGTCCTGCACCCAAGTCCTGCCGCCGAGGCGGCCATGGCCGCGGCGCGGCGGGTCTTCGAACGCGTCGAGGCCGCGTGTACCCGCTTCGATGCGAACAGTCCTCTCATGCAGGCCAACGCCGAGCCGATGCGGTGGCACGACGTACCGCACGAGCTGGCCTCGGCGGTGATGGAGGCCTCGCGCGCCCACGTCGTGACCCACGGAGTGTTCGATCCCCGGGTCCTGGAGGATCTGGTCCGGCTGGGATACGACCACTCCTGGCCGCAGGACGAGCCCGGTCCCGGCCTCGCGTCCGCACACGACGTCGGACCCTGCCGGACCCGATCGTCGTATCGCGGCCCGGTCCCCGCGGTTCCCACCGTGTGGCGACCTCGCTGGGAGGACGACGGCCTGCAAGCGCGGGTGCACCTGGGTGGGCAACCGATCGACCTCGGCGGGATCGGCAAGGGCTTGGCTGTGCGCTGGGCGGCCGGACAGCTGCGGGACGTGGGCGAGGCGTCGATGGTGGCGGCGGGCGGTGACTGCCAGTTCGCCGGGCCGACGCCGTCCGGCCAAGGGTGGCGCGTCGGCGTCGAGGATCCGCGAGGCGGGGTCGATCCGTTGGCTGTGCTGGAGATCTCCGACGGTGCCTGTGCGACCTCGTCGACGCGAGTACGCCGCTGGAACGTGGACGGTCGGCAGGTGCACCATCTGATCGACCCACGCACCGGGGACAGTGGCGGCGAGGGGTTGTTGTCCGTGACGGTGCTGCACGCAGACGTCGCCTGGGCCGAGGTGTGGAGCAAGACGCTGTTCCTGGCCGGAGCCTCCCAGGTCAAGGCGTCTGCGGACGAACATGGTCTCGCGGCGGCGTGGGTGGAGGCGCAAGGGGACCTGCACGTCAACGCGGCCGCCTCCGCGCAGGTGATCTGGAGCGCCGTGTGACATCGCCGCCCGCTTCCGGCTCGCCCGGTCAGGCTGCGCTTCGAGTTGCCCGAGCGATCTGCATCCTGATCAGCCTGGTGGCGACGGCGTGGCTCGCCGCCCGCACCGTCCAGGACATCCGCGGTGCAGCGATGCCGGCTTGGACCTTGGCCCGAGCAAGCGGGTTCACGTCGTACGCCCTGATGTGGTCACTGGTCGCGCTGGGCCTCGTGCTCTCACACTCGGCACTGCGCGGCGTCGTGCGTCGGGGACACCTCGTGGTGCTCCGGGTGCACGTGATCCGGGCGATGTTCACCGTGGCGTTCATCGTCCTGCACGTGGTCGTGCTCGCCACCGACCCGTGGGCTCATGTCGGCTGGCGAGGTGCGCTGGTGCCTACGGCGTCCGACTACCGCCCGATCCCGGTCACGCTCGGCGTACTGGCCCTGTGGGCGGCCGCCCTGACCGCAGTGACCGCGGCGCTGGCCGGGCGTGGGCTCGGACGACTGTGGTGGCCGGTGCACAAGGTTGCCTCCTTGATCTTCGCGCTCACCTGGGCGCACAGCGTGTTCGCCGGATCCGACACTCCGGCCACTGTGGGTGTCTACCTGGTCAGTGCCGCGGTGCTGCTGGTCCTGGCGCTCAGCCGGTACGCCGCCCGTACCCCGGCCGACCTGCGGGACGAGAAGCCGCCGGCGCGTCCGGTCGCGGTCGGGCGGTCGAGCCGATGACGATCCTCGGCGCTGATCCAGCCGAGCACCTCGCGCAGACCGGGTCGAGGGGGTCGACATCCCTTCTCCCGGCGAAGGTGCATGTCGTTCGCACGGGCGCGGTGGGTCCGGCGCCCGGGTCCCCGGAGTGGGAGATTCAGGGTTGGGACGACCATCGCGCCAGCTGCGCACGCACTCGGTCCGGTGGCCCTTGGGTGCTCAACGTGGTCGCCGCAGCCGGGCTCACCGGTCACGGAGGCGGCCACTTCCCGGTCACCCGCAAGTGGCGGTGGGCCCTGGACCAGCGTCGCGTCGATGCCGTGGTTGCGAACGGTGCCGAGAGCGAGTCGTTGAGCGCGAAGGACGCCTTGCTGATGCGGCTTCGGCCGCACCTGGTTCTGGACGGTCTGCTCCTGACGGCTGAGACGCTGGGCGCCCGGCGGGCGGTCGTCTGGGTGCATGCAGCTGACCGTACGACGGCCGAAGTCATGCAGGCCGCGGTCGTTGAGCGGCGTTGGCTGTCCGTGACCGACATCGACGTGGTGTGCGCGCCGAGCGCGTTCCTCTCCGGCGAGTCCAGCGCCGTCAAACGTGCCTTGTCCGGAGGCCCGGCGATTCCTTCGTTCGAGGGCTTCGGCCGAGATCAGCGGGACGGCACCGCGGTAACGGTCGTGCACAACGTCGAGACCCTCGCCCGGATCGCGACCGCAGTCACGGAGTCGGAGACGGACACGCCGCGTGAGCGCTCCGCGCTCGGCAGCAGGCTGGTCACCATTCTCACGCCGACCGAGCGCTGCGTCGTGGAGGTGCCGCGGGGGATGGCGGTCGCCGAGGCCGTCCGGCAGGCCACCGGTCGGCAACCGCCACCGACGGCCGGAGTGCTGCTCGGTGGCTTCGGAGGTCATTGGGCGCGATGGGCGGACGTCGCCCGACGCACCGTGGATACGGCGGACCTTCCACGAGACGGCTGGTCTCTCGGTCCCGGTGTGATCGCGCCGTTGTGGGAACCGGCGTGCGGGCTGGCCGAGACGGCAGCGATCGCCGACTACCTGGCGTCGGAGTCCGCGGGTCAGTGCGGGCCGTGCTTGTTCGGGCTGCCGGCCTTGGCCAAGACGCTCCGCCTCCTGCGCGACGGAAAGTTGTGGCGTGACGGCACGCGTCGCCTCCTCCGCGACGTCCGAGCCGTCGACGGGCGCGGAGCCTGTCACCACCCGGACGGGGCCGCCCGCCTTGCCAGCAGCATGCTCGAAGCGTTCGATGGCGACGTCGACGCACACGCAGCGGGTCATCCCTGCCAGGACTCCGGACGCACCACGTTGCCCGTCCCGGCGGCACGCACGTGAGAAGACGCAGGGGCGCCGAGCCACAACAGCTCCTGGTCGACCCGATCTCCTGCGAGGCCGTCGGCCTGTGTGCCCACACGGTGCCCGAGCTGATCACCCTGGACCGGTGGGGCTATCCGATCGTGTCAGGAGAGTCGTTAGGCGCCGGCCAGATTCGTGCCGCGAAGCGGGCAGTGCGCGGCTGCCCGCGTCGTGCGCTCGGGCTGGCACGGGTCGACGACGGATCCGGCTGAACCACGAGGGAACGCATCCCGCCCCCGGGATGAGGGGGTCCGGCAATCAGGCTAACGTCGTCGCGATGAAGGTGTTCCTGCCGTTCGCCGTTGGCGAGCTCGACCTGCCGGCTGAGGTGGCCTCAGCGTTCGACATCGAGTATGCCGACGCGACCGAGCACTGGCCGGACGCCAAGGGCTGCGAGTTCTACGTGCCGTCGTACCGCTTCAGCCGACGCGTTGTCGAGGTCATCTCGACGATGCCACGGTTGCGCGTCGTCCAGACCCTGACCGCGGGCGTCGACCACGTGATGCCGTACGTCCCGGACGGGGTTCGGGTGTGCAACGCGGCGGGCGTGCATGACGCCGCGACCTCCGAGCTCGCAGTGGGCCTGATCATCGGGGCGCAACGTCGGTTGGCCGACCTCGTACGGGCCCAGGACCGGCGCGAGTGGGACCAGCAGATGGCCGGTGCGCTGGCTGACCGCCGGGTCCTCGTGATCGGTGCCGGCAACATCGCCCGGGCGATCCAGCGTCGCCTCGACGGCTTCGAGTGCGACGTGACCTTGGTCGGCAGGACCGCGCGCGAGGGCGTGCGCGCGATGTCAGCCCTCCCCGAATTGCTTCCGACAGCCGATGTCGTGGTGCTGATCATCCCGCTCACCGACGAGACGCGTGGACTGGTCGATCGGGGCTTCCTGGCGCTGCTGAAGGACGGTGCGCTCGTGGTCAACGTCGCCCGCGGGCCGATCGTCGTCACCGACGACCTGCTCGCCGAAGTAGCGAGCGGGCGGTTACGGGCCGCCCTCGACGTCACCGATCCCGAGCCGTTGCCGGGCGACCACGCGCTCTGGGGGGTGCCAGGGGTGGTCATCACCCCGCATGTCGGCGGAGCGTCGGATGCCATGTGGCCGCGGTCCTACCGCCTGGTGGCCGAGCAGCTGCGTCGCATCGCGGCCGGGGAGCCTCTGGTCAACCAGGTCCAGTAAAGGTCCAGTGAAGGGTCCAGTGAAGTCCGGTCGCCGGACCGGATCGGTCGCGGGTCGTCCCGAACAAGGTCGAATCGCTGATCAGCCGTCGAGCCGATCGATCAGCGCTGCCACCATCGCCCGCTCGGACTCGTAGTAGTCCAGCCCCCAGTCCGCGACCATCCGCGGGTAGCGGTATCCGTCGTAGGCCGGGTCCGAGTCCTCACCGAGAGAGGTTCGCACGGCCGCGAGCTCCAGACGCCGGACAGCCAGCGCCACCAGGTACTTCTCGAGCAGGGCACGCATCCGGGCCGGGTCGACCAGATGACCGAGCAGCAAGCGCAGGGCAACGGGGTGTTTCAGGGAGGGGAACTCGTTGCTCTCGGTCCGCAGCCACGACTCCAGCGACTGACGTCCGGCCGGGGTGATCCGGTAGCGCCGCGAACGGCGTACCGGCGCGCTCTGGTCATCTCGCGCCGCGACCAGGCCGTGTCCGGTCAGCCGGGTCAGCTCGGAGTACACCTGGCTCATCGCCGGGGAGGTCCAGTAGAAGCGCAGGGTGTTGTCGGCGCGCTGCTTCAGCTCGTACCCGGTCAGGTCGTCTCCGAACGTGAGCAGGCCGAGCAGGGCGTACGCCGTCGTCGGAAGCTCCACAGGCTCTTGACGCATGATCGTAGGAGTGTACTGTTCCTAACAGGAATAGAGGCCCTCGGACGGACTGGACCGGCGACCACGATCTGTCGCCAACGGAGGAGAAATAGCGATGGCACGTTCGGCTCTGATGATGATCGGCACCCGCAAGGGGCTGTGGCTGGCCCGCTCCGACGAGGCACGTACGGACTGGGTGCTGGAGGGGCCACACTTCCTGATGAACGAGGTGATCGCCTGCGCGATCGACACCCGCGGGGACGCGCCACGGCTGCTCGCCGGTGCGATGAGCAACCACTTCGGACCACAGGTCTTCCGTAGCGATGATCTCGGCAAGACGTGGGAGGAGACGCCGAACGGCGCGATCCGCTTCCCCGAGGACACCGGCTCCGCGCTCGAGCAGGTGTGGCAGCTCGCGCCGGCGTCTCCCGACGAGCCCGACGTCGTCTACGCCGGCACACAGCCGTCCGCCCTGTTCCGCAGCAGCGACCGGGGCGAGACGTTCGAGATGGTCCGGCCGCTGTGGGACCACCCGCACCGCGAGCAGTGGGGCGCGGGGTTCGGTGGACAGGCGATCCACACGATCATTCCCGACGGGGACGACCCGTCACGGGTTACCGTCGCGATGTCGACCGGCGGCGTCTACCAGACCACCGACGGCGGGGACAGCTGGGAGCCGCACAACGTGGGGGTGAAGGCGTACTTCATGCCCGACCCGTGGCCGGAGTTCGGCCAGTGCGTGCACAAGATCGCCCGTCACCCGGGCACACCCGAGCGGATGTACCTCCAGAACCATCACGGCGTCTACCGCACCGACGACGGCGGGCTCAAGTGGAACTCGATCGCCGACGGGCTTCCGAGCGACTTCGGCTTCCCGATCGTGGTCGACCCCGGGGACGCCGACACGGTCTACGTGTTCCCGCTGGTCGCCGACTCCGAGCGCATCCCGCCGGAGGGCAAGCCCGTCGTCTACCGCTCCCGCGACGCCGGTAGCACCTGGTCCCCGCTGACTGCGGGTCTGCCGCAGGACAACTTCTATGCCGGTGTGATGCGGGACGGTATGTACGCCGATGACGCCGCGGCAACGGGTGTGGGCACCACCGGCATCTACTTCGGATCGCGGGACGGCAGCGTCTTCGGCAGCAACGACGCGGGTGACAGCTGGCGACAGATCGCCGATCACCTCCCCGACGTGATGTGCGTGCGGGTCTCCCTGCTGCCCTGAGACGACTCCGGCCCCTTGCGTCCTGCACTGTGGCGGCGGTCGCGACCACAGTGCAGGACGTTGACACGGGCGACGGGACCGGTCGCCGTAGGCTGCGTCCATGGTCGACATCAAGCCACGCAGCCGCGTCGTCACCGACGGCCTCGAAGCCACCGCCTCACGAGGCATGCTGCGCGCCGTCGGCCTCGGGGACGACGACTTCGCCAAGCCGCAGATCGGGGTGGCCTCGTCGTGGAACGAGCTCACGCCCTGCAACCTGTCCCTGGGCCGACTCGCCCAGGCCGTGAAGGCCGGGGTCCACGCGGCCGGGGGCTACCCCTTGGAGTTCGGGACCATCTCGGTCTCCGACGGGATCTCGATGGGGCACGAGGGCATGCACTTCTCCCTGGTCTCCCGCGAGGTGATCGCCGACTCGGTCGAGACCGTGATGATGGCCGACCGGCTCGACGGCTCGGTCTTGTTGGCCGGCTGCGATAAGAGCCTGCCCGGCATGTTGATGGCGGCGGCTCGTCTCGACCTGGCCGCCGTCTTCCTGTACGCCGGATCCATCATGCCCGGTCGGGTCGGCGACAAGGACGTCACGATCATCGACGCCTTCGAGGCGGTCGGCGCATGTCGGGCCGGACTGATCGACCGTGCCGAGGTCGACCGTATCGAGCGAGCCATCTGTCCCGGCGAGGGAGCCTGCGGCGGGATGTACACCGCCAACACGATGGCCTCGGTCGCGGAGGCGCTCGGTATGTCGTTGCCGGGCTCGGCCGCGCCACCCGCAGTCGATCGTCGCCGCGACGGCTTCGGACACAAGTCCGGTGAGGCGGTCATCGCGATGCTTCGCGCCGGCATCACGGCCCGGCAGGTGATGACCAAGCCGGCGTTCGAGAACGCGATCGCCGTGGTGATGGCGCTGGGCGGCTCGACGAATGCCGTCCTGCACCTGCTCGCGATCGCGCGTGAGGCCGACGTCGACCTGACCCTGGACGACTTCAACCGGATCGGCGACCGCGTCCCCCATCTCGGTGACCTCAAACCGTTCGGCCGCTACGTGATGAACGACGTCGATCGAGTCGGCGGAATCCCGGTCGTGATGAAGGCACTGTTGGACGCCGGGCTGATGGAAGGTGACGTGCTGACTGTGACCGGCAGGACGCTGGCGGAGAACCTGGACACCTTGGCGCCACCGGACGTGGACGGAGTCATCATCCGTGAGCTCGGTAAGCCGATCCACGCCACCGGGGGGCTGACCATCCTGCGGGGGACCCTCGCGCCGGAAGGCGCAGTGGTGAAGACCGCCGGCTTCGACGACGACGTCTTCGAGGGCACTGCACGGGTCTTCGACGGTGAGCGCGCCGCCCTCGACGCGCTGGCCGACGGCCGGATCGTCGCCGGCGACGCTGTCGTGGTCCGCAACGAGGGGCCCAAGGGCGGACCCGGGATGCGCGAGATGTTGGCAATCACCGGCGCGATCAAGGGCGCCGGTCTCGGCAAGGACGTGCTGCTGCTGACGGATGGACGATTTTCCGGAGGGACCACTGGCCTTTGTGTCGGCCATGTCGCCCCCGAAGCTGTCGACGCGGGGCCGATCGCGTTCGTCCGTGATGGCGACCGGATCCGGCTCGACGTGGGCCGGCGGTTGCTCGATGTGGTCGTCGACGAGTCCGAGTTCGCGACTCGGCGCGACGGCTGGGAGCCGCTGCCCGCGAGGTACACGACCGGCGTACTGGCGAAGTACCGCAAGCTCGTGCAGTCCGCTGCTGTCGGCGCGATCTGCGGCTGAGGCCGATCCCGCCTCGCCAAGTCCCCAAGGCAAACCCTCAGTCCCCCATCGAGGTTTGCCTAGCTAACAAGCCTTCGGAATAGACAACTAGGCAAACCTCGCGTGCAGAGAGGGGACTTGCCTAGGTGACTTCCGCGCAGGAGGGAACGGGTGGCCATCAAACGGACGTCTGTCTCAGTATTCGAGACGCTGAGCTGTCGTGCTTGACGAGCCACAGCGTCTCGGGGAGCGTGGACCCATGCAGACGATTCTCGTCGTACTCGTCGACGCGCAGGTCGAGGTCCGCTAGACCTCAGCACTGCGCGTCCCCCTCGAATGCCCACGGGCCGGGGGGTTTTTTTGTGCAACGACGCGATCACCCAGACAGCCGACCACGGACCGGAGATGACAGAGCCATGAGTGACCAGGTGACGGGAGCACAAAGCCTGATCCTCGCGCTGGAGAGCGCCGGCGTCGACACGGTCTTCGGAATCCCGGGCGGGGCGATCTTGCCGGCGTACGACCCGCTGCTCGACTCCACCAAGATCCGGCACATCCTGGTCCGGCACGAACAAGGCGCCGGGCACGCAGCTCAGGGGTACGCCGTCGCGACCGGCCGGGTCGGGGTCTGCATGGCCACCAGCGGACCCGGCGCGACCAACCTGGTGACGCCGCTGGCCGACGCGCACATGGACTCGGTGCCGATCGTCGCGATCACCGGGCAGGTACCGAGCGCCGCGATCGGCTCGGATGCTTTCCAGGAGGCCGACATCCGCGGCATCACGATGCCGGTCACCAAGCACAACTACCTGGTGACCGACCCGGCGCAGATCCCGCGTGCCATCGCCGAGGCGTTCCACATCGCGTCGACCGGACGGCCTGGACCGGTACTCGTCGACATCTCCAAGGACGCCCTTCAGGCGATGACGACGTTCGAGTATCCCGAGACCGTCACCCTCGCGGGGTACCGCCCGGTGACGAAGCCGCACGGCAAGCAGGTCCGGGAGGCAGCGCGGCTGATCGCGGCGTCCGAACGCCCCGTGCTGTACGTCGGCGGGGGCGTCATCCGCGCTGAGGCGCACGAGGAGCTGCGAATCCTCGCCGAGCTCACCCAGATCCCGGTCGTCACCACGCTGATGGCACGCGGGGCCTTTCCGGACGGGCACGCCCTGCACCTGGGTATGCCCGGCATGCACGGCACGGTGGCGGCGGTCGGCGCCATCCAGCGCAGCGACCTGCTGATCTCGCTGGGCGCGCGCTTCGACGACCGGGTGACCGGTCGGCTCGACACCTTCGCCCCCGAGGCCACCGTCATCCACGCCGACATCGATCCCGCAGAGATCTCCAAGAACCGGTACGCCGACGTCCCGATCGTCGGCGACTGCCGCGAGGTGATCGCCGACCTGATCGTCGCGGTCCAGGCCGAGTACGACGCTGGGCGTCGTGGCGACGCGGCACCTTGGCTGGCGACCTGTCAGGGCTGGCGCGACAAGTACCCGCTTGGCTACGACCAGCCCGAAGGGGCGCTGTCCCCGCAGTACGTGATCGAGCGGCTCGGCGCCATCGCGGGTCCGGAGACGACGTACGTCGCCGGCGTCGGCCAGCACCAGATGTGGGCGGCGCACTATGTGTCGTACCAGCGACCGCGACAGTGGATCAACTCCGGTGGTCTCGGGACGATGGGCTTCGCCGTCCCGGCCGCGATGGGCGCCAAGGTGGGCGATCCGACACGGACCGTTTGGGCCATCGACGGCGACGGCTGCTTCCAGATGACCAACCAGGAGCTCGCCACCTGCGCCTTGAACGGCATCCCGGTCAAGGTCGCCGTGATCAACAACTCCAGCCTGGGCATGGTGCGGCAGTGGCAGACCTTGTTCTACGAGGGGCGCTACTCCAACACCGACCTGCACTCGGTTCGGGTTCCCGACTTCGTCAAGCTGGCCGAGGCGCTCGGCTGTGTCGGGCTGCGGTGCGACAACGCCGCCGACGTGGACACCACGATCGCGAAGGCGATGGAGATCAATGACGCTCCGGTCGTCGTCGACTTCGTCGTGAACCCGGACGCGATGGTGTGGCCGATGGTGCCCGCGGGCACCAGCAACGACGCGCTGCAGATCGCGCGTGACCTCAAGCCCGAGTTCGAGGAGGACGCCCTGTGAGGATGCGACGATGACGCGTCAAACGCTGTCCGTCCTGGTCGAGAACAAGCCCGGCGTGCTGGCCCGGGTGGCGTCGCTCTTCTCTCGCCGTGGCTTCAACATCGAGTCCCTCGCGGTCGGACCGACCGAGCACGACGACGTCTCGCGGATGACGATCGTGGTCAATCTCGAGGACCAGCCGCTTGAGCAGGTCACCAAACAGCTCAACAAGCTGATCGAGGTGCTCAAGGTGGTCGAGCTCGAGGACGCCGCCGCCGTGGAGCGGGAGCTGCTGCTGGTCAAGGTACGGGCGGACGCAGCGACACGAAGTCAGGTACTGGAGACCGTGGCGCTGTTCCGGGCGAAGGTCGTCGATGTTGCCGTCGACGCGGTGACCATCGAGGTGACTGGCGACCGGGGCAAGCTCGAGGCGATGCTGCGCGTCCTGGATCCCTTCGGGATCAGAGAGCTGGTCCAATCGGGCATGGTGGCGATCAACCGAGGGTCGCGCTCGATCACCGACCGCAGCTTGAAGCCGGCCCCCGCGATCTCGACCCGTAACCCGGCCTGACAACGTCGACCCGACCACCCATCACCCGCCCACGAACCCGACCCGCACGCCGACGAGCACCTCGAGCCGCTCAGCGGACGACAAGGAGATCCCACCATGGCTGAACTGTTCTACGACGACGATGCCGACCTGAGCGTCGTCCAGGGTCGCAATGTGGCCGTGCTCGGTTACGGGAGCCAAGGTCACGCCCATGCGCTGTCGCTGCGTGACTCCGGAGTCGACGTCCGGGTCGGGCTGCCGGAGGGGTCGCGGAGCCGATCGAAGGCCGAGGCCGCAGGGCTACGCGTCGTGACGCCGTTCGAGGCGTGCGAGGAGTCCGACCTCGTCGTCGTACTGGCTCCCGACCCGGTACAGCGCTCGCTGTACAAAGAAGCGATCGCGCCGAACCTCGTCGAAGGCGACGCGTTGTTCTTCGGCCACGGTTTCAACATCCGCTTCGGCTACATCGAGCCGCCGCCAGGTGTCGACGTCTGCATGGTCGCCCCCAAGGGACCCGGGCATCTGGTCCGACGGGAGTTCGAGGAGGGCCGCGGCGTACCCGTCCTCGTCGCCGTCGAGCAGGACGCGTCCGGGAAGGCGTGGGACCTCACCTTGTCGTACGCCAAAGGCATCGGCGGGACCCGTGCCGGGGCGATCAAGACCACGTTCACCGAGGAGACCGAGACCGACCTCTTCGGTGAGCAGGCAGTGCTGTGCGGAGGGGCCTCGGCGCTGGTCCAGGCGGGCTTCGAGACGCTGACCGAGGCGGGCTACCAGCCGGAGGTGGCGTACTTCGAGTGCTTGCACGAGCTGAAGCTGATCGTCGACCTGATGTACGAGGGTGGCATCGCCAAGCAGCGCTGGTCGGTGTCGGACACCGCCGAGTACGGCGACTACACGTCCGGACCGTTCATCATCGATGCGTCGGTGAAGGAGCGGATGAAGACCGTGCTGGCCAACATCCAGGACGGCAGCTGGGCCGAGGGGTTCATCGCCGACCAGGACGCCGGAGCGCCGAAGTTCGCGGAGTTCCGAAAGCAGAGCGAGTCGCACCCGATCGAGCAGACTGGTCGCGAGCTGCGCACGCTGATGGCCTGGGTCAAGTCGCATGACGACGACTACACCGAAGGCACCGCTGCCCGCTGACCCACGGATCAGTCAGGAGAGCCGGAAATGCGGGAAGGTGCAGGACGCCATCGGCGTGTGACCTGCACCTTCCCGCAACCCGTGGGAATGGCCTTGGGCGGTGACACGAGTGGTCCTGGATCCACTCGTGTCACCGACCGCAGCCGACGACTACCCGATCAGGGCGCCGAGGTGAACGACCAGCTGAGACTGGCCACCGGTATGCCGGTCGACGCCGACCGGACCGCCCCGGGACCACCCGTCAGGGTGACCGTGAACGAGGTGTTCCGGGGCAATGCGCCAGTCGGGTTCAAGATGGCGCGCGTCCTGGCCGCGTTCATGGTCACCACCGCAGGCATCACTGCGTTGGTCGCCGTGTTCCGGAGCACGAACGTCGAGCCGTCCACGCCGGTGACCGCCTGGTTGAAGTCCACCAGGATGTTGGACCCACGAGCCACGCCGGTCGCACCCGACACAGGCGTCGTGCTGGTGACCACCGGTCCCGCCGGAGCCACGGTGGTGAAGCTCCAGCTGGTGTTGGCCAGCGGGACCCCCGACGCACTGCGGATGGCGGACGGCCCACCGGTCAGGGTGACCGTGTAGGTCGTGTTCTGTGCCAGGTTGACGCTCGGGTTGAGTCTGACGCGCAGGTTCGCTGCGCTGTAGACCACCGTCGCGGCGATCTGGGCACCGGCCGGGTTGGTCAGCTTCACGGTCGCCGTGGTGAATCCGCCTGCGACCATGGCCTGGTCGAAGAACACATCCACGTTGGAGGCGACAGCGACCCCGGTGGCGTTCGCGCCCGGTGACCGCAGGGTGATCTGCGGAGCCGCCGGGCCGGTCGGGATGACCGCGTTCGACGGTGCCGAGAGCGGACCTGAGCCGAAGGTGTTGAACGCCCGGACCTGGAACGTGTACGACGTCCCGTTGGTCAGACCGTTGATCAACCGGCTGGTGTCCCCGGCGGGAATGCCGGTGATCACCCGGCCGTCACTGACGACGATCTCGAAGCCGGTGACCGTTCCACCCGTTGCCGGAGCGCTCCAGTTCACCGTTGCCGAACCGCTTCCGGCAGTCGCCGACACGTTGGTCGGGGCTCCCGGAGGCGAGATCGAGACACTCTGGTCGGAGAACCTCAGCGTCTCGATGTTCCGCAGCGTGTCGATACCGTCGCTCACCTTCTGGCCGGCCACGTTCGCGCCGACCTGGGTGACCGTGAACGTCCCGTTGGCGGGGACGATCGTGTAGTTGGCGCGGGGTCCGGAGAAGACCGCCACGTCGACGTTGCCGCTGACCTGTGCCGCCGACGGGGTCTGGATCTCACGCACGATCACCAGGTTTCCTGGGTCGACCAGTCCGGCGAACACGGCTGCCTGCAGCGTCTTCCCGGTGGTTCCCGGGCCGAACGTGCCGGTCTGTGCCACCCGCTCCATCAGATCGGTGCTGCCGATCTCAGTCGCGGGGTTCGTCGGGTTGGTACGCACACTGATCCGGACTGTGAGCGACCTGTCCCCGTCGATGATGTCGTCAGCGCCACGACCCTCGATCGTGTCGTTGCCGGTACCGCCGAGCAGGATGTCGCCCTCTGCCCAGACGGAGCCTTCACCGTTGACCTCAGGGCCTCCTGGCGCGGACGGTGCCCCGGCCAGCGGACAGTACCCGGCGGCCGACCTGGCGACGATCGGTGCCAGGTCGCTGGGGAACGTCGTCACCAGGGCGTCCAGGCCCTGGATCCGACGCACACCTGTCGGGTCGAGGGCGTTGCACCCGGTGAAGCCGCCGCCACCGATCGCGCTGGGGACGTCGTTGGTGCCCTTGATCAGGTCGTTGAACGCGGATCCAGAGTCACCTTCGACCTCTTGCCACCGGTCTCGGTTGACCACGACGGGGAGCGGCAGACCCACCAAGAAGTTGTTGATGGCCATGTCGTCGTCGGCACCCACCGTGTCGTACTGGTGGATGGCCCAGTCGAAGCCTCCGGAGCCGGCGTTGCGGTCGACAGCGGCGTTCTGCGACATGATGTCGTCGCCACCTTCGGCGTCGTAGTCGTTCTCACCGACCTGACCGACGAAGACGTCGTTGCCGGGTGCGGCTTGAGCTGGGTCGTCGAAGAACGGCGCGCCGTGGTCTCCGATCAGCAGGTCCTGACCCGAGCCGCCCTGGATCCAGTCGTCCCCACCGTCGCCGAACACGGCATCAGCGCCCTGTCCGCCGATGACGAAGTCGGAACCGGGACCCGCGAACGCCTCGTTGTCGTTGGCGCCGCCGTTGATGAAGTCCTGGCCGGTGCCGCCCATGAACAGGTCATCGCCGATGCCACCGTCGAGGGCGTCGTTACCGGGACCGCCCTTGAGCACGTCAGCGCCGGAGAGGTCGGTAATGATGTCGTTGCCGTCGCCACCGAGCGCGACGTCGTCGCCACCGTTGCCTTCGATGATGTCGTTGCCGGCACCACCCCAGAACGTGTCGTTGTCGTTGCCGCCCCAGACCCGGTCCACACCGGCGGTGCCGTTGTAGACGGACTGTCCGTTGATGCCGGTCGGGTCGACACTGTTGACCTGGCGGTACTGGATCGTCCCGTCAGGCTTGCGCAGCAGCAGCCGGTTCTCGTTGCAGTCGGTCGTCGACGGGTCGTCGTTGATCGATCCTGCACCGGTGATGAAGCTGCCGGGAGCAGCCGGCCAGGTGAGGTTGCCGAGCTGGAACTTGCAGTCAGCCGTCGCGAACGCATCCGCCTTCAGGGTGTTCGTCCCTTCGGTGTTGCGCTGGATCATCTCCGCGAAGGAGTTACCCTCGAGCTGCGTACGCAGGTTCATGCCCGGTGTCCGGAGCAGGTAGTAGAACCGGTCACCTTCCTGCAGGCTCTCCATCTGGGACTGGAACACGTAGTTGAACGTGCTGCCCAGCAGGCCACCGAACAGGTTGGTGATCTCGGCGAGGCCACCGACCCAGAGGTCGACGTCGTCGAGCCCTGTCGTCGTCTCTCCTGCGGAGTTGCTCTCCCAAGCGCCGGTGCCGAACATGAAGTCGGCTGCGTCCGCCGGGATCGTGCCCGGGTCGGTCACCGGCTCCGAACCCGGGTCCACGATCGCCTTCGCGGCAGCTCGCTTGCCCGCCATCGTCGGTTCGCTGGTGATGGACGGGTGGGTACCGTAGGCCGCCACGAAGTTGATCAGCGACTCCGGGTGCTTGATGTTCTGACCGAAGTCCACCCAGCTCGTGTACGGCTTGAGCTGGCCGTCGTTCGTGGCTGCGAAGATCTGCCGACGCACGTCGTTCAACGGCGGGATACCGGCGTCGCGAGCACGCGCCATGTTGAGCGTCGCAAGGTCGAGCGGCAGCCCCAGCAGGTTGTTCCGAAGCGTCTCGGTCACGAACTCGTCGAGCTCGTTGCCGATCTGGTCCGAGGACCCCATCACGATGCTGCCAGCGGCCTCTTCGGGCGTGAGCACCCCGGCTGATCCACCGTTGAAGTACTCCGGTGGGTTCAGGAACGCGGTGAGCAGCGGCACGGAGTTGTCGGAGCCATCCGCGTTGGTACGAGCCACCAGGTCGTCGAGCATGGAGTGCCCGAAGCGGTAGACCGCGTGTGCGAACTCGGCCTGGACAGCCGGGTCGATGTCGGGGTGGTAGACGTGGAACGGTCGGATCGCAGGTTGGACCTTGCGTCCGAACTCCTCGAACACCAGGTGCTGGTACTCCATCTCGGTGACGAAGCGAGCCGCCTGGAAGAGGCGCTCTCCGTTCCAG
>JBBSPA010000063.1:0-25415 GCA_038259225.1 Propionibacteriales bacterium | reverse complement strand
CTTCCTGACGAGCTGATCTCTGGCCGCGCCGGGTCACGAGCGGGAGCGACCGGCGGACCCGTCGAACGGCGGTGTGGCCGGCCGGGGAGTGGGACGCGGAGAGCGGACTCGTAGCGCCGTCAAGAGCGGGAGCGACCGGCGGACCCGTCGAACGGCGGTGTGGCCGGCCGGGGAGTGGGACGCGCAGAGCGGACTCGTAGCGCCGTCAAGAGCGAAGCGAAGGCGCAAGAGCCGCTCGCAGCGGCCCACGCAGACACCAGTGAACAAGCCCGTCAGAGGGTGACGACGTGGCGATAGGGACCCATGGCGATCTGCGGATGCCCGGCCGGACGGAGCCACCGGATCAACCAACGCATCTGGGTTCGCGCCATCGAGACGCAACCGGCCGTCGATCCCGTGCCGTTGACGTGCAGGAAGATGCCGCCGCCCCTGGAGGTGTCGGCCCGGTTGTCGGCAACCCACTGACCTTTGCGGTGGGAGTAGCGAATTCCGCTGGGTTGGTTGAAGCCGATCACCACACCCAGGGCGTACTGGTCGTAGTAGTCCCAGAGGTGTTCGGCCTTGTCCCGGCGCCAGCGTGTCGTCTTGGCCTTGTGCCACTGCCACACGTTGTACGTCGCGGGGTCTCGTGGCTCGTAGGGCCACCAGTCCGTGCGGTCGAAGCGTCGGTAGTTCAGGTGCGCTCCCGGGTGGGTCAATCGGCCGAAGGCATACGGAAGGCGATAGCGACCGGCTGGAGTGGTGCCGGTGGACTGCTGACGCTGCCCGCCACGGACCCAACCGTGGTAGCCGAGCCGGACCGGGAGTGGGCCGCGCACCAGGCGCCACCCGCCGTTCGCGTCGCGGTGCCAGGCCTTGAGCGTTCCGGTGGTCGAGGACCACTGCCGGGAGGTGACCGTGACCATCTGCTTGACGCGCCGAGGTGCGCCGATCCGACCCGGCAGAGTCTGGGCGGTGTACGCCGACGGGCCGGTGGCAGACGCGTCGCCGGGCACGACCGCGTCGGGCCGGGTCGGGGCAGCCTCGACGCTCGAGGCTTCGATCAGGCTCAGGAAGAGCGCCGCCGTCGCAGCGACGACGACATACGAGCGAGCCGGGGTGCGGGGGGTGCGGCGAGTCCGGGGGGTGCGGGAGACCATCTCATCGACCTTCGAACGTGGGTTTCTGTTTGGCGACGAAGGCGTTGACCGCGTTGCGGTGATCCTGCGAGCCGCCGGTGCGCGCCATCATCCTGCTCTCGAACGCCAGCGACTCGGCCAGCGGATGCGTGGCCGCGAAGGCGACCGACTCCTTCACCGAGGCGTAGGCCAACGTCGGCCCCTGCGCGAGCGCGGCCGCGAGCGTGGCCGCCTCGACCGCGAGGTCGTCGGCGGGTACGACGCGATTCACCAAGCCGAGGTCGAGGGCCTCTTGGCTGTCGAGGGTGCGCGGCACCAGCAGGAGGTCCATCGCTCGGGTCGAGCCGACCAACCGAGGCAACGTCCACGACGCGCCCGTGTCGCAGGACAGGGCGACCCCGGTGAACGCCGTGTTGAATCCGGCCGAGTCAGCCGCCAGCCTCAGATCGCAGGCCATCGCGATCGAGAGCCCAGCCCCTGCGGCGACGCCGTTGACGGCAGCGATGACCGGCTTTGGCATCGTCGCAATGCCTAGCGCGATCGGCGTGTAGTGCGCGTCGACGGTCGACCAGACCTCCTCGACCGACTGGGTGCCGATGTTGGTCACGTGCTCGCGCAGGTCCTGGCCGACGCAGAACGCACGTCCGGTGCCGGTAAGGACCACGCAGCGCACGTCCGGATTGGCCGCGGCGCGCTGGATGGCAGCCAGTAGCGCTTCCTTCGTCGCGACGTCCAGACTGTTCATGGCCTCCGGACGGTCCAACGTGATGGTCGCGACGTGGTCGTCGACGCCGTACCGCACTGGATCGCTCATGGCACCGCCCTCTCAACCGTCATCGCTGTCCGCCGCCGTTCGGTCGCAGACAGGCATCAACGTATCGCTCAGCTCCGGCCAGCAGCCGCTCCGCCTCACGGTCGAAGAACGCTGCGGCCTGTTCACCCGGCCACCCGGCCGGCAACAGCTCGCCAGGCAGCCCTGGGTCGCGGAACAGGAACTTGCGCCACTCGTGCACGAGTCGGCTGCGTACGACGAACGCGTCCCGGTCCGGATCCGCATGGTCGCTGGTAGCCGCCTCGTCGACGAGCGCGTGCGCGTCCACCAGCCACCGGGCGTACGCGCGACCGAGTCCGTCCAGGTCCCAGGCCTGCGCTGCCAGGGCAGCGTCATCACCGTCGTGCTGAGACCAGAAGCGTCGGGCGCGTACCCCCTCGTGCGCGAGCAGCGAGTCCACCTCGCCGGATGCCCGAGGACTGATCCAGGTGTCGTCGCGCAGCGGTGCGTAGCCCAGATACCCGAGCCCGGTGCGAACCCGCTCGCGTGCCGCCCGTTGCGGTACATGGTCGATGACCAGGAGATGCCACTGCTTCTCCCAGGTAGCCATGCCGCGTCGATAGATCCGGGACGCGGCCTCGCTGAGTCGGCGCTCCGCGCGGGCCGTCAACCGGTACCCGGGCCCCGCCTCGAGCTTGACGGCGACCAGCCAGTGCTGCCGAACCATCCGCGAGATCGCCGTCCGGACCGCGGGGGCGGTGATGTCGAGTGGAGCGAGAATGCGGACCAGGCCCGCGACGGGAGCCTCACCACCGCGTGCCCGCAGGTGATCGCCGTAGACGTCGAACAGAGCGGAACGGGCATTCACAAGGAGGCAGTCTGCCGCACTCTGCCGCACATCTTCCCTCTGCCGGTGCGATAATGGTGCCAGGCAACTGATGCGCCACCGGCGTCTCGACCCGCGAAGGGGTGGAGTCTCGGCGCTCACGACGAAGGGTAGGTGTGCGCATGGCGGCGATGAAGCCGCGGACGGGCGACGGTCCGCTGGAGGTCACGAAGGAGGGGCGCGGCCTGGTCATGCGGGTCCCTCTCGAAGGTGGCGGCCGGCTCGTGGTCGAGCTCAATGCCGAGGAGGCGAAGGCTCTCGAGGAGGCCCTGAGCCAGGTGACCGGCTGAGCTGACGCTTTCACCGATCCAAACCGGGCCCCGATGGTGCACAAGCACCGTCGGGGCCCGTCGGTGTATCCGTGCCGGTCGGGCCGTCTGTGCGGGTACTAAGGTCGTGCGCGTGCCTCTCACCGCCTTCCCCGCCCAGCCGTTGCCGACCACGATCGAGCTCAGCGCGTCCAGCGTCGGTGCCGTGGACGCGGGGGCGGTGGTGGTCGGCTTCAGCCGTGCCGACCGCAGCGGCAGCGATGCGGCCAACGAGGTGGGCAGCGATGCCGGTAGCGGGGAGTACGTCGTGGGGGCCGACGCCGCGCGGGCGCTCGACGGCCTCGGCGTGGACGCATTCGCTCTTCTCGATCGGGCGAAGGCGTCCGGCGAGGCAGGCGACCTGGTGTCGTTGGAGCTGTTCGGCCGCGAGGGCGACACCGTCGTCGATCAAGTCATGCTGGTCGGACTCGGTGCCGGGCATGGGCAGGACTTCCGGCGGGCCGGGGCCGTGATCGCTCGCGCGGCACGCACGCGCGGCCCGGTTGCCACCTCGATCGGAGCGCTGGCCGACGACGAGCAGCTCGCCGCGTTCTGCGAGGGCCTCGTCCTCGGCGCGTTCGGGTTCCACCGCAAGTCCGAAGAAACCGCAGCTCCCAAGGCGCCGGTCGTCGTGCTCACCGACCTGGCCGGCGACCGGGAGCCCGACGCCGCGCGACAGCGGATCGTCAACCGGGCCGTGACCCGGGCGAAGGCGTCCTGGCGGTCGCGGACGTTCGCCCTGACGCCATCGAACGAGAAGGGCCCTGAGGTGCTGGAGCAGTGGGCTCGCGATGCCGCCGACCACGCGAAGCTGGACATCGCCGTATGGGACGAGAAGAAGCTCGCGGCCGAAGGATTCGGCGGGATCCTGGCTGTCGGGGCGGGCTCGGCGTACGACTCCCGCTTCATCCGCCTGGACTACTCCCCGAAGCGGGTCGGCCGGCGTACACCCCATCTCGTCATCATCGGCAAGGGCATCACGTTCGACTCCGGCGGGCTCTCGATCAAGCCACTCGACGCCATGATGACGATGAAGCGCGACATGACCGGCGCCGGCGTGGTGATCTCGGTGATGGGGGCGCTGCGTGACCTCGAGATCCCTGTCAGGGTGACCGGCCTCGTCCCGTCCGCGGAGAACGCCTTCGGGGCGGCCTCGATGAGACCCGGCGACGTGATCACTCACTACGGTGGGCGTACCAGCTTCGTCGGCAACACCGATGCCGAGGGTCGGCTGGTGCTGGCCGACGCACTGGCGTACGCCGCGGAGCACATCGACGCAACCGCCGTGGTCGATGTCGCCACCTTGACCGGCGCCGGCAAGGTGGCGCTCGGCCTGTCGCTCGGTGGGCTGTTCGCCAACGACGAGGAGCTCGCGCAGCGCCTGGACCGGGCCGGTGCAACCGCGGGCGAGCCGTTGTGGCGGCTGCCGCTGCATGCCGAGTACGAGGAGAAGCTCCAGGAGATGTCGGCGGACGCGACGAACGCGGCCGGCGGACCCGGAGCCATCACCGCCGCCCTCTTCCTCCAGCACTTCACCGGAGATGCGCCGTGGGCACACCTGGACATCGCCAGCGTCGGTGACTCACCCAAGGACGCGTTCGAGTACAGCCAGGGAGCGACCGGCTTCGGCGCTCGGCTGCTGCTGCGGTGGATCGAGGCGTACGCCGCCTGACGCGCGACCGTCTTTCGTCGCGGCTGTCACGGATGGCTGGTCGAGCGGGTCCCGGCGCGCTCGTGGCTCGGACGCGTCCATCTACCCTGGTCGCGTGCCCGCGCTCGTTGACCCCGACCTGCCGTACCAGAGGTCGTTCCTGGCTGCTGTCGACGAGATTCGTACCCTCGGTGAGGACGAACGGCACGCCGGCTTGACGGTGATCGGGGCGACCGACGACTTCGCGGGGGAGTTCTTTGCCTCGGAGACGCTGGGCGACCCGGACACGTTCAGCGAGTTCTGCCGCCGCCTCAGTGGCCTTTCCGACCCGGCGACCTGGCGTCCCGAGGGGATCGTCGCCTCGACGCACGTGTGGTGGGTCGACGGCGTGGAGTACCTGGGCCGACTGTCCATCCGCCACGCCCTGACGCCGTGGTTGGAGGAGTACGGCGGCCACGTCGGCTACGTCGTACGCCCGTCCGCGCGACGCAAGGGGCACGCGAGCGCGATGCTCAGGGCGGCCCTGCCGATCGCGAACCGCCTCGGGATCGACCCCGTTCTGGTCACCTGTGACGACTCCAACGCGCCGTCGCGCACGGTGATCGAGCGAGCCGGCGGGCGCTTCGAGGATCAGCGCGGCAACAAGCTCCGCTACTGGATTTCGACCACACCTTCTCCTGCTGCGTGATCGGCTGCGTGACCGATTGGGCGACTGGCAGTGTTGCCGGTTGGGCGACTGCCAGTATGGCGCGCTTGCCCGGGGGTTCCCCGGCAGACTCCGCAAGGCAAACTCCCACTGTGCAAGCCAGGTTTGCCTAGTTCACAAGCCAGCCGAATAGATAACTAGGCAAACCCCGGTGGAGGAGTGAGGGTTTGCCTTGCGGACATAGCCCGGCGTCGCCGGTGGCTGGTGGCCGGTCGTGGGTCCTGGGTCGCCGTCTAGCGTTTCTGGGCGAGCAGCAGGCCGTCGCCGACGGGGAGCAGCACCGCAAGCAGGTCTTCGTGCTCGGCCACCTGGCGCAACGTCTCCCGGATCGCCGTCGTGTCGGCGTCGCGGACGGCGGGATCTGCGACCCGGTCGTGCCACAGCGAATTGTCGAACGCCAGGACGCCACCGGGGCGCAGCAGCCGGATCGCCTGCTCGAGGTACTGCGGGTACTCTCGCTTGTCGCCGTCGCAGAAGACCAGGTCGTAGTGCCCGTCGGTAAGCCGCGGCAGCACCTCCAACGCGGCGCCTGGGATCAACCGGACCCGTTGGGAGGCGATGCCGGCCTCGGCGAACGCGTCCTTGGCCATCCTTTGGTGCTCCGCCTCGAGGTCCACGCTCGTCAGGACGCCGTCAGCGCGCATGCCGCGCATCATCCACACCCCGGAGATGCCGCAGCCGGTGCCGATCTCGACGACGTTCTTCGCGTCGATCAGCGCGGCGACGAAACGAAGCGCTGCCCCTCCGCCCGAGCCGATCGGAGTCGCATCGACCTCGGCGGCGCGCGAACGGGCGTTGGTCAAGACGTCGTCCTCGGCGATGAACTCTTCGGAATAAGCCCACGACGCAGGCTTCAAGCCGGTGGTGATGGCGGCCTCCTCTATCGGTCCAACGCTTGTCGGGCCGAGCCTATCCACTTCGTCCGGTACGCCGCTCAGGGCGCACCGGGTGGAACCCATCTCGTCAGCGAGCCAGCCGAGTGACCGGGAACACAACGATCTTCCTGAACGTTGGATGAGCGGGTGGCGTGGCTTTGCCGCACGGTGACTTATCCTGGTCTCGTGTAACGGGCTATCAGGCGCCACCCGTTGTCGCAGCCGCGACAACCCGTGCCTGCCGAAGGGAGCCCACCGGCCTTGGTCGCGATCGTGTGTGACGTCTTGGCGCGTAGAGGAGGTGGACCAGAAGTGGAAGGGTCTGCTGACACGCGTGGCGCCTCCACGCCGGAGTGGGAGCCGCCGAGCTGGGACGAGATCGTCCGCACGCACTCCGCCCGAGTCTATCGACTCGCCTACCGCCTGACCGGCAACCGCCCGGACGCCGAGGACCTCACCCAAGAGGTCTTCGTCCGCGTCTTCCGGTCGCTGTCGTCCTACCAGCCGGGCACTTTTGAGGGCTGGCTGCACCGGATCACCACGAACCTCTTCCTCGACCACGCGCGTCGCAAGCAGCGGATCCGGTTCGACGCGCTGCCCGACGACGTCGGCGACAAGCTCCCGGGCCTGCTGCCCTCGCCGGCGGCGGGATTCGACGAGCAGAGCTTCGACGCGGACATCGAGGCCGCACTCGCCCAGCTTCAGCCGGACTTCCGCGTCGCGGTCGTGCTGTGCGACGTCGAGGGCCTGACCTACGAGGAGATCGCGGCCGTCCTGGACGTCAAGATCGGAACGGTGCGTTCGCGCATCCATCGCGGTCGTTCGATGCTGCGGAAGGCGCTGGTCCACCGTGCGCCCACCGCCACCCGGACCCGGTTCGGCGGTGCTGTCGATCCCGACACCGTCGAGGCCGGCCGGTGAGCCATCTCCACCACAAGGTCTCGGCCCTCATCGACGGTGAGCTTCAGGGCGCGGCCCGGCGACGCGCGCTGGCCCACGCCCGCTCGTGCGCGGTCTGTCAGCGCGAGCTCGAGCAGACCTACGCGCTCAAGCAGCGGTTGCTGGGACTCGCGGCCGCCGAACCTCCCGCAGACTTGTTCGCTGCCCTTGGCTCGGTTCGAGCGACACCCACCGACACACCCGTCGGGACGTTCAAGGCGACCCTGGTGCGACGGACCCTGGTCGGTGCAGGCACGATGTCGCTGGCCGTGGTGACGTTGGCGTACGCCGTTGGTGGCGCCGAAGCGCCGGCCGCCGCAGTGACGCCGGCGGTCAATAGTTTCTCCCTGGAGTTCGCCGGCAGCACCGGATTGGAGCCGCTGTCCGACCCCGCGGTGGAGGCGCTCCCGACAGGCACCCCCGCTCGACGGATGTCACCGGTCGCCGCGACGATCATCGAGCCGTCCTCCGGTCCGGCCAGCCGGCCGAGTCCGTCAGGCGACGACCTCGCTGCAGTGCGTTTGCTGGAGCGGGCCGCCGTGGCACCGACGAGGCTGGCCTACTCAGGGCTTCAGGAGGTCGCCTGGTACGGCGCGGCGGGTGAGTCGACCGTCACGCTAGAGGTGAGGCACGCACCGCACCAGGGCACCAGCTTCGCGCTCACCAGCGGTGGCACCGACAGTCCGGCGACGTTCCTTCCGCAGAACGAAGTCGGGTCGCGAAGCATCCTGAGTGGAGAGCGCGTCGATCAGCTGATCAGCTCCTACGACGTGTCGATGGCCGGGCATGACGTCGTCGATGGCAGAGCCGCAACGGTCGTCACGGCCAGCCGCGATGAGCAACCGATCGCCCGGTTCTGGATCGACGACGCGACCGGACTCTTGCTGAGGCGCGAGATGTACGACGACGGACGGCTGATCCGGGTCAGCCAGCTCTTCGGTGTCAAGACGTCAGGTGCCGGGTTCATGAAGCATCTGCCGCCCGAGCTCGAAGTACCTGTCGGCACCCGGCTGTCGATCGACTTCGCCCCATCACTGACCGATCGAGGTTGGGCTTGTCCGCCCAAGCTGCCGAACGACTTCAGCCTGACCTTGCTCAACCGACTCGGTGATGCACGGAACGTGATGCATGCCGCGTACACCGACGGGCTCTCGACCGTGTCGGTGTTCGAGGAGCGTGGCACGCTCGACACGACCGCGCTCAACGACTACCGCCACGTCACGTCAGACAACGCCTCGGTCTGGATCCAGCAGGGCCTGCCGACCGTGGCCGTCTGGCAGGCCGACGGGACCATCTACACGATGGTCACCGACGCCCCGCCGAGCACGACCGCCGAGCTGGTCGCCGCCCTCCCGCACGATCCCGATCCTCAGTCCGATGGCAGCCGGCTCGGTCGAGGGCTGGACAAGATCGGTGCCGCTCTGCTTCCGGGTGGCTGACGTCTTCACCCGCCCCGCCCACGGATAAGGCATGCTGGAAGGGTCCGCCATTGAAGGCGGACCGGTTCGTTGCCGCAGGAATTTCAGGAGAGTCCCGGTGTCGCCAGACCGTCCCGACCACGACGATGCCTGGTCCAGCGCCGACGACGACGCGTGGCCGGACGCCGACGATGCGACGGCGCCCCGTCCCGGACAGCCGGAACGGCTTGGCCCGCCCGCAGAGAACAGTCCACCGTGGCCAGACGGGCAGCCGAGCCAGACCGACCCTCCCGCTGGGCCATGGCGGTATCAGGCTCCGCTCGAGCCACGGACTCCCCGACCGCAGCCGCCGGAGACGGATCAGCCAGCCCAGCCGCCATACGCCGCGCCGGGGTGGCCCTCGGGACCAGACGGTGCCGACGAGCCTTACCCCAGTCGGCCCTACGGCGAGTACGCCTCTCCGACGGTTCCGCTGCACGAGCTCCAAGCCGGTTGGCCGACCGCATCCGCGCCCGCACGTGATCGCCGCCGAGCCCCGCTGCTACCGGTCGCGCTGCTCGCGCTGGTCCTCGGCCTCGGTGGTGGCGCTGCCGGCGCCTGGCTGTATGACGTGGGCTCGAACGACCAGGCGACGTCCGGGTCGGCACCCTCGATTCCGCGGGTGGCCTCGCGCGGCCCCGCCGCCGGAGGCGAAGGTGCCAGCCCGATCGTCTCCGTCGCCGAGCAGGTACTGCCGAGCGTCGTGTCGATCGACGTCAAGGGAAGCGCCAGCCGGGTGACCGGTTCCGGGTTCGTGTACGACGACCAGCGGCACGTCGTGACGAACAACCACGTGATCGAGCCTGCTGTCGACGGAGGCGACATCCAGGTGGTCCTGCCGGGTGGCAAGGTGGTGGCGGCGACGATCGTCGGCCGGAGCCCTTCGTACGACCTGGCCGTCATCGAGCTCGCCGACGGTGCGAACGTCCCGCCGGCCAGCATCGGCCGGTCGGACAACGTCGCGGTCGGCCAGAACGTCGTCGCGATCGGCTCTCCACTAGGTCTGAACGCAACTGTCACGTCGGGCATCATCAGCGCCACGCAACGTCCGGTCACGGCCGGCGGTCAGGGCGAGACGTCGTACATCAACGCGTTGCAGACCGACGCCGCCATCAACCCGGGAAACTCCGGCGGACCCCTCGTGGACCTCGACAGCACGGTGATCGGGGTGAACTCCGCGATCGCAACCGTCCAGGGCGCGTCCAACGGGTCCCAGTCCGGCAACATCGGTGTCGGCTTCTCGATCCCGATCGACCAAGTCGTGCACACCGTCGAGCAGATCATCAAGACCGGGCACGCGGTGTACCCGATCATCGGCGCCCAGGTGGACACCTCCTCCGATGTGGGAGGGGCCAAGATCGACGAGGTCGACACGGGCAGTCCCGCGGACCTGGCCGGGCTGGAGAACGGCGACCTGGTCGAGCAGATCAACGGCGAAGGCGTCAACGACGGTGTCGAGCTGATCGTCAGGATTCGCTCGTTCGAGCCCGGGGAGTCCGTCCGGTTGACCGTCCGGCGGGATGGGTCGTCCAAGGACTACAAGGTCATCCTCGACTCCAAGGTCGGCTGACGCCCAGGCGTCGTCCGGGAGATTCTGCCAGCCCAGGGCGGGAGCTGCCCTCCCCGCACGTGACCGGGCTCGCGTCAGGCCTTGCGTCACGCGTTGCGGCTCAGGTGGCGTCCACGTCGTACGGTGCCGGCTCGCCTCGGTCCAACGGTCGGTGACCCGGCCGTTTCGGGGTCTCGTCCTCGTCCTCCAGGTCGTCGAGCAGGTGCTTCTTGACCAAGGCCCGAGGGTTCAGGTCGTTGAGGTCGAGGTTGGCGAACTCCGGACCGAGCTCTTCGGAGAGCTGGGACCTCGCCTGGGTCAGCAGCACACGGGCCTGGCGGAGCATCCGGCCGGCCTGTCGGGCCACGTCGGGGAGCTTGTCCGGGCCGAAGACGAAGATCGCGACGACGGCCAACACCATGAACTCAGGCAGGCCGATGTCGAACATGACTCAAGCCTGACACATCGACGAAGTCGTTGGCCGACCTTGTCGAGATCCCTCAACCACCGTTGGTGATCGAGCGTGTCGAACGGTGGGTCAGCGTCCCGCCGGGGACAGTCCGAGCTGGAGACCGGCCAGACCGCGGCCCTTGGACAGCAGCATCTCGGCGATGCCGGACAGCGCCGCGGCCGCGGGGGAGTCGGGTCGTTCGAGCACGATCGGCGTGCCGGCGTCGCCGGCCTCGCGCAGCGGAATGTCGAGTGGCACTTCCCCCAGCACCGGGACGTCGTACCCGAAGCGCGACGACAAGGTGGCAGCGACCTGATGTCCACCGCCGCTGCCGAAGACGTCGATCCGGTGCTCCGGGCCGCAGTGCGGGCAGACCAGGTACGACATGTTCTCGATCACCCCGGCGACCCGCTGGTGCATCATCGAGGCCATCGTGCCGGCCCGCTCGGCAACCTCTGCCGCGGCAGCCTGCGGGGTCGTCACGACGACGACCTCGGAGTTCGGGAGGTGCTGGCCGACCGACATCGGGACGTCGCCGGTGCCCGGCGGAAGGTCCAGGAGCAGCACGTCGAGGTCGCCCCAGTAGACGTCGGAGAGCATCTGCACCAGTGCCCGGTCGAGCATCGGGCCACGCCACGCGACGACCTGGTCGCGTCGCGGCTTCAGCATGCCGATGCTGATCACGCTCAGGCCCATGGTCGGCACCGGCATGATCATCTCCTCGACCTGCGTCGGTCGTTCGTCCGCGACGCCGAGCATGGCCGGTACGGAGTGGCCGTAGATGTCGGCGTCGAGGATCCCGACCTTCCGACCGGCCTTCGCCAAAGCCACGCCGAGGTTGACGGTGACAGAGGACTTGCCGACGCCGCCCTTTCCCGAGGCGACCGCGATCACCTTGGTCAGCGAGTCGGCACGGGCGAACGGGATCTCCTTGGTCGGCTGACCGCCGCGCAGGCTCTGCTGGAGCTGCTGGCGTTGTTCGTCACTCATCACGTCGAGGACTACCTCGACCGCGCTGACCCCCGCGACGCCGGAGGCCGCCGCGGTGACGTCGCGCGTCAGGGTGTCCTTCATCGGGCATCCGGACACGGTGAGCAAGATCGTGACGGTCACGTCACCGTCGGAGCCGATCGTGACGTCGTCGACCATGCCGAGCTCGGTGATCGGGCGACGGATCTCGGGGTCGTTGACGGTCGCGAGCGCAGCGTTGACACGCTCGAGCAGTGGGGAGCTCATGTGTCCAGGCTACGGGCCTTGACCGGCTCCTCGGAATCGTGGTCGGCCTGGGCGCGATCGTCGAGGTCGGAGAGCAACGAACGCAGCTCGGAACGCACGAAGTCACGGGTCGCGACCTCGCCGACCGCCATCCGCAGCGACGCCACCTCTCGGGCGAGGAACTCCATGTCGGCGTGCGCCCGCACGTTCGCCTCGCGGTCCTGCTCGGTGACGACTCGATCGCGCGCCTCCTGCCGATTCTGCGCGAGCAGGATGAGCGGAGCGGCGTACGACGCCTGGGTGGAGAAGAAGAGGTTGAGCAGGATGAACGGATAGGGGTCCCAGTCCAGGCCCCACATCCCGATCACGTTCAGCGAGACCCAGACGATGACGAACACCGTCATGTAGAAGAGGAACCGGGCGGTCCCCATGAAGCGCGCGAAGGTCTCCGCGAACCTGCCGAACATCTCTGGGTCGTAGTCGGGTCGCCGAACGAGCTGGCGACGCATGTCCCGTGGCACGTCGAGGCGCACCGTCCTCGACGTCGTACGCCGACCAAGCGTGCTGCGCTCGTCCTCGCGGACCTCGTCACGCGCCATGGGCGGCCCCTTGCGAGTCGACGCGGTCGGCATTCGCGGAGCCGCTGCTGAGCTGGCGCCAGTTCTCGGGCAGCAGGTGGTCCAGCACGTCGTCGACCGAGACCACGCCCAGCAGGTGGCCGTCGTCGTCGATCACCGGACTGGCCACCAGGTTGTAGTAGGCCAGGTGCCGCGTCACCTCGTCCAGCGGGGCGTCGACCCGCAGCGCCTCGAGGTCGGAGTCGACCACGCCGGACACCAGGCTGGACGGGGGTTCGCGCAGCAGCCGCTGGAAGTGGCCGACCCCGAGGAACCGGCCGGACGGCGTCTCCAGCGGAGGGCGACAGACGTAGACCATGGCGGCCAGCGACGGAGTCAGCTCACTGTGCCGGATCCGCGCCAATGCCTCGGCCACCGTCGCATCGGGAGGAAGGATGACGGGATCGGTCGTCATCAGGCCACCGGCGGTGCGCTCCTCGTAGGTCAGCAGCCGGCGTACGTCTTCGGCCTCGTCGGGCTCCATCAGCTGAAGCAGCTGCTCGGCCGTCTCCGGTGGCAGCTCGGCGATCAGGTCGGCAGCGTCGTCGGGCGACATCTCCTCGAGGATGTCGGCGGCGCGCTCGTTCTCGAGCTGGCCCAAGATCTCGACCTGGTCGTCCTCGTCGAGCTCCTCCAACACGTCGGCCAGCCGCTCGTCGTCGAGCGCCGCTGCGATCTCGCCGCGCCGTTTGGGGGAGAGGTCGTGGATCACGTTGGCCAGGTCGGCCGGCCGCATCGTGTCGAGTGCCGCCAACATGTGGGTAGCGCCCTGGGCGTGCTCCGCCTCGGCCAGTCCGGCGACCTCCGACCACTCGACCACCTGGGTCTGACCCCTCCGACCGAAGCGCTTGGCGCCATGCTGGACCGCGACACGCGAGATGACCCAGTCGCGAGTACGCGCTTGCTCCATCGCGATGTCGTAGACCGTGCCGGTCGTGCCGGGCTCCTTGATCGTGACCGTCCGGTCGAGCAGCCCGCCCAGCACGAGCGTCTCGCCCGGGCGTTGTTCGAAGCGCCGCATGTTGACCAGCCCGGTGGTGATGACGTGGCCGGAGTCGACGTTGGTCACCCGCGTCATCGGGACGAAGATCCGCCGCCGACCCAGCACCTCGACCACGAGGCCCAGCACGCGGGGCTGGCGGTTCTCGGCGCGTACGGCCACCACGACATCGCGAACCCTGCCCACCTGGTCGCCATTCGGGTCGTAGACGAACAGGCCGGCCAGCCGCGCGATGAAGACTCGGGTCGGGGCGACGCTCACGCCCGAAAGGGTACCGGTGACACCGGCCCCGATCGGCCACCTCGGACTCGCGTCTGCGCCCCTCGTGGTTTCCCTAGAGAACTATTCCGACGGCTGGACCACTAGGCGGACCCGCCTTGCACAGTGAGTGTCTGCCTTAGTGATCTCCCATCTGAAGACACCTAGGCTCCTGACATGCCCACGAACTCACGGCGATTCTCGCTCACCGAACCAACCGGGGGGAGGCTCCGATTCGAGGTTGTCGACGTCTTCACCGACCGGACCTTCGCCGGCAACCCGCTGGCGGTCGTGTACGGCGCCCAGAGCCTGGCCACCGAACAGCTGCACGCCATCGCCATGGAGTTCAACTTGTCCGAGACCGCCTTCCCGATCGACACGACCGAGGCGGACCGGGAGGCCGGGGCCGACTATCGCGTCCGGATCTTCACTCCCGCAGGCGAGATCCCGTTCGCCGGCCACCCGACTCTCGGCACCGCCTGGTCGCTGCGCCGGGCAGGTGTCATCGGCAGCGGGGCTCGGCGGCAGGCCTGCGGTGCGGGGCTGATCGGCGTCCAGCTGGATGACGATCCTGCCGCTCCGGTCGAGCTCAGTGCGGAGCCCCGTGACCATGCGCGCGCGCTGACCGAGGATGATACCCAGACGCTGGCCGACCTGGTCGGACTCGAGCCCGGCGACGTGCGCGGGGCTGCCTATTCCGCCGGCTGTGGGCTCAGCTGGCTCTACCTCCCGGTGTCCTCCGAGGCGGTGGACCGCTCGCGTCCCGGGTCACGCCGGGTCGAGGAGAGTGGTGTCGACGTGAGCTTCCTGGACGACCCATGCGACGGCGTCGACGTGTACGCCGTCGAGGCTGCGGAAGGCCGGCCGGTCGCGGTCGAGTCGCGCGTGTTCGTACCCGGCTACGGCATCCCCGAGGACCCCGCCACCGGTTCGGCCGCGGCTGGACTCGGCCTCGTCCTGGTGGCCACCGGGCTGGCAGCGGCTGACGGTGAGTCGGCGTACACGATCAGCCAGGGCGTTGCGATGGGCAGGGCGTCGCGGCTTCACGGCAGGGTCCAGGCGGCCAACGGCCAGGCCACTCTCGTGCACGTCGCCGGGCAGGTCGTCGCGGTCTCGACCGGCACGATCGCCGTCCCCTGACCGACGAGTCACGAGGACGGACGGCCAGGGACCGCGCTAAGACGGACACGTCGGTCAGGACAGCGGACGGCCGGAGTGCCCGCGCTTGTGCAGGACCCAGGGCTTCCCCACGGTGGTGGTGGCCGATGTCGGCACCGGCGCGGCGCGGTGGCTGGCATCCGCGTACGACCCAGGTCCCTCGCCGATGGTTCCGGTCGACTGCAGCCGGTAGACCCGCGCCGTGCCGCTTGCCCATCTGCTCGGTGCCTGCGCGGACTCGCTCAGGTTCAGTCGACCCGCAGCCAGCGCCGTCGTCGCTGCCTCCCAGTCGTCGTCGGCCGGATCCACGGGCGTGACGATCGCGTCCCAGGTGACGAGCCGGTGCGCGTTGTCCTTGCTGCGGACAAGCACTGAGACCTGGCTGCCCGCGGTCCACCCAGGGTCCGGTTGTTCGCCCGGACCCGTCAGCAGGTACGCCGTGCTGTCCAGCCAGGAGTGCCAGAACGCCCGACCGGCTGGAACCGCAGGCGTGCTTACCCAGATCAGTCCGGACTTCTTCATCGCCTCGTCGACCAGCGTCTGCTCGGCCAGGCTGAGTTCCGCCACCACGACCGGTGCCGGCTCAGACGCGGTCGCCTTCTCGACGTCCGTCGTGGCATCGCCGGACAGATCGCCCGCGTCAGCCTCGGCCGCCGCGCCCGGCTCTGGCACCGCGAGGCCAAGAGCCATCAGCTCTGCCTGCTTGGGCGGGCGCGACTGGTCCTCGAAGACCTGGTCGATGAACGCCTGACCCTGCTCGTGACCCTGCTCGGTGACCGGCTGCCCCGCCGGCGTCTCCGGTTCCTGCCCGGCGAGCTCGGCCGCATCGTCCGACGCCTGCTCCGGCGCGGACTCGGGAACGAGGTCACCGTCAGCGTCTGCTTCGGCCGCGACGTCGACGTCGCTCGGGTCAGGGGACGCGGACACGGGCGGAGGCGAGGGCGGAGGGCCAGCCTGGTCCTCGAAGACCTGCTCCATGAAGGGCTTGCCGCCGGCATCGTCCGGCCTGTGCTCTGCACCCATGTGTCGAAGCGTGTCACACCCGACGCTTACTGGGTGTATCCCGATTGAGACCCACGTCCACTCATCTGCTTGAGCGTGCGGTCCAACATTCAGTGGCTGGGCTCAGGCGATGACGCAGAACCGATTTCCGTCGGGATCGGCCAGCACAACGAAGTCAGCATCCTCGGGATACTCCCAATCGACCCTTTGAGCGCCTAGCGAGATCAAGCGCTCAACTTCGGCCTGCTGATCGGCCTCGTCGTCAGCCCAAAGGTCCAAGTGCGTTCCATCTTCGTCGTCAAAGTGCACACGAGTGCCGGGTGCACCCTCGGGCACCAGGAACGCTGGGTTCTGGGCCTGCCTCTCATAGCCGAGCGCTGCCGACCAGAAGGCACCAGCCCTGTCAACGTCAGACACCTTCATTACCATCGCTCCGAGCCTCAACATGCGTGCCACCATCGCATGCCGAGTTTGGACTGGGCAACGCTCGCTTGTGCCGCCGGTCGGTCGACCATCAATGAGCGAGGTTAAGACTGGATGCGCTTCTCGCCGTCTGCTGGCGAACAGTGACAATGGCCGCTGCGGTTGTTGCCCAGGAGACGAAGAGCGGCAGGATGGCGAAGGCCATAGCGCACGCAAGGCCGGGGTTCGAGAAAAGGTCTGTGGCGTAGTACGCGTACCAAAGTGCGATCTGCGAAATGAGGATGACGGGCGCGACCAGCGCAAGGACGACCGGAGCGAGTCCCGGCTGATCGACGTGGTCACGTTCTGCCACCAGCGCACGTCGGGCGGCCTGCCAGAAGACCGGAATGCCGACGAGCGTCGGGAGCGCCATCAATGGCGCGGCAAAGGGCAGTTCGTCAACGTCGCGGAGCATGTTCTGGAGCGCATCGATCATCGCGATGGTCGCACGGACGTAGCCTGGCGCGTCACGGACCACGAGAAGCCCCGCCAGAGTTGTTCGGCGCCGGTCCAATCATCCATGGCTCGCACCGCGTCGATCGCCTCGGAGATGCGTCGTATGGACTCGGTCGATCTTCGCAGTATTCTTGTTCGCAGACGTAGGTTTGCCCGCTACGGAAGCGTCAGGCGTACCCCGGCGTCCTCGGCTTCCCGGGCGTCGCGGAGTGCATTCGTCCGGCTGAGATCGGCTTCCGCCGTGCTTCGGTTGGTGAAGTCGACCCGGGCAGTCCAGCGTCGCGCGAATGCCAGGGACGCCAACAGCGCGGCATAGTGGCCGCTGTTAGTCGCCGCTTTGAGAGCGGACAGGTAGTTGAGGCGGAACGCCGTCGGGATGATGAGCCTGACCTCGCCGGCAGTCTCCAACTCGGCGTTCATCATGATCCGCGCGGCGCGTCCGTTGCCGTCGGCGAAGGGATGCACCTCGCTGGCGATGAACATCGTGTAGACAGCCCGGGAGAACGGGCTGATGAGACCTGCGCCGATCTCGAACCCACGTCTCAGCGTCCCCTCGACCATCTCGGGCAGCACGAACTCAGTGGAGCCGGCCCGGTTCGCCCGCTTCTTGAACTGGCCAGGTCCCATCTCCGGCCGGCCGCCCATCATCACCGCGTGACGGGCTTTGATCAACTCGATCATCTCGTCGGCCGTCCTCGGCGTCCTTCGCATCTCATCGGCTGATGATGTGAGCTGGTAGGTACCGAGGATGTCGTGCGCGTCCTTAGGTCGCTGCTCGGGGGCGACGTGGTCGAAAACGATCTCGGCCGCCTCGTCGAGAGTGAACTCGGTGCCCTCGATGTAGTTGGAGAAGTAGGACTCGTAGAACGGCAGGAGTGTTCGCCGCTCGGCGTCTTCCGTCATGGCAGGCAACGCGTCGGGCGCCTGGGATTCGAGAAACTCTGCGAGCCTGACGAATGCCTCGAGACGCTTGGGGTCGAACGGCATGCCCGCAGCGCGAGCCCGGAGTTCGTCCGAAGCCAGCTTCACACTGGGTCGTGTGTTGAGCGCAGCGCTAATCAATACATCCAGCGCCGCCATCTCCTTTGCGGCGCCGAGGTCTTTCACGAGCGCGCGTGCCTGGTCGCGGTACCTGTTGACGACGCTCTCGCCACGGGTTGTGCAGAGTTCATCGATCCAGATCTCGGTCTCCTGGCGTGTCAGGGTGCGTGAAGTTCCGTCGGCAGTACGTCGGGTCGGTGCGAGGTTCTCCAGCAGTCCCCGAGGAACGCTGGCCATGTACAGGCCCGCCGGCATCGGCATGTCGCCCGGCAGCGCCTCAGCTCCTGGCCGCGGCACGACTTTGACCCCTGGCAGCTCGAGAGCGCGGCGGCGCCTCGCCACCACATAGAGGGTGCCGCTCTTGCCTGAACCGCCGTCACGGACTGAACGGTCGGTGATCACGGCGCCGGGCATCTCGTGACCGACGATCTCCCACAGGTGGGCACGAACGACGTCCTCGGCCGGTCTGTTCGTCTCGCCCGTGTAGATGCCTGAGGCGACGCGGACCAGGTCACCCCGCCCACGAGCACGGTAGAGCTCGTCCTTATCGGTCTCGCTGGCGTACACCAACGGCGGATACATCGTCACGGTGCCTCCGGTTCGATTCATCAACCGCGAATTCTCGTACTCCTGGGGTTCGAGTCCGCGAGTTTTCGCAAATCAGAATAGAGCAACCTGCGACTTTTTGCATATTGAACGTCGAGTGACGTCGCTGCGACCGCGATTTTTCGCATACTCCGGATCTGAGGTGCGAGTTTCCGGTGCCTGGCGCAGAAACCCGCGATGGCGGGACATCGCGTCGCCCTCGACCGCCGGCCCAGGCCGCGATGCGCACATGTCAGGATCACCTCGTGCAGGCAGGGATCGTTTCGAGTGCGATTGCGGCGACGACCTCGCTTGCCGATGATCTGGACCTGTGTGTCAATGATGTCGCTGTCGTGCGCAATTCGAACAAGCTCAGTCTGCGTCTCTTGCCGTGCGAAGCATTCGCGCGAGTGGCGCTGGACGGACAAGAGGTCGCCGCGCTCGAGATCGAGCTCGCTAAGCGGCTTGCTGCCATCGCGTGTCCCGTCGCTGCGCTTGAGCCACGAGTCGATCCGCGTGTCTACGAACGCGACGGCTTCGCGGTGACCTTCTGGCGCTATCACGCGACGGTCGGCCTCGGGCAGCCGTCGCCAGCTAAGTACGCCGACGCGCTTCGTCGCTTGCATGAGGGGATGCGAAGCGTCGAGATCGTGGCGCCGCACTACCTAGAGCGAGTCGAAGAAGCCGAGCGTCTCGTCAAGAACCGCGGCGAGACGCCTGCCCTCACCGAGGCCGACCGGCAACTCCTGCTCAGCACGCTCCGAAGCACGCGGCAAGCGGTGCATCGCCGGGGCGCAGCCGAGCAGCTGCTGCACGGCGAACCGCATCCGGGCAACCTGCTGACGACGCATGCCGGACTGCTCTTCATCGACCTCGAAACCTGTTGTCGCGGACCGATCGAATTCGACGTTGCGCACGCGCCGGGCGAGGTAAGCATCCGCTATCCGCTTGCTGATCAAGTTCTGGTGAACGAGTGCCGGCGGCTTGTTCTGGCGATGGTTGCTGCCTGGCGATGGGATGTCCGTGACGACTTTCCGAATGGCCACGAACACGGCCGACACATCATGACCTTGCTCCGTGAAGGGCCACCGTGGCCGGCACTCGGGGCGCTCGCACCGGAGTAGTTCAACGCACTCAGCTGCCGCCAGTCTTGCGGTGGTCGCGGACGAGTTCAGTGGTGTCCAGGTCGCGTTTGCAGAAACCGTGGTGAGCCCATTCCTCGTTGAGCACGGTGCCGAGGCATTGCCGCACTGTCCGCCCCTTGGCGTAGGGGGGCCATCTGTCGTCGTCGGGCACCGGCGCGGTCTGCGCGAGCTGATCGGGTGTGGCCTCGACCAGCCACGTCTCGATCTCCGAAGCCTGCAGGTCGCGCACGGCGAGCACCTCCTCGAGGCTCAGATGGGCGGCCGGGTCGAGCCCCTCCTCCTCCATGACGAACGGTGGACCCACTCCCATGGCCGTGAACGGCTCGGTGAGCCCGAGCACGCAGCGTCGGAACCAGGAGTCGTGCACGAAGACGAGTTGACGCAGGGTTTCGACCATCGACCACTCGCCGTCGACGCCGTGATGGTCGCTGTTCTCGGGCATAGACCGGACTCGTTCGGTGGTCGTGGCCCAGTCGCCTCGCAGTTGCCGCCAGGCCTCTCGCAGGTCGGCCGGCTCATCGGAGCGGATCAGCAACCGTACCGGATGGCGGCGGTCGAGTTCCGCCTCGACGAACGACATGACCTCGACCCCGTTGACCACGAGATTGGTGACCAGGCCGTCGATCTCAACGTCCTGCATCACCACGCCGACCAGCCGAGCCCTACTCAGGTCGCACTCGCGGAACTCTGCGCCGGTGAGATCCTCGTCGTCGAAGCGTCTCATGCAGACAGGCTACGGCGCACCGCACGCACAACGCGCGACTCTGCCGCCGGGGCGAGCAGATGTCTATGAACGTGCTTCAGGCCGTGGGTGCCCTGTGCTCGAAGGCACGGCGTGAACCGCGCGGTTGTCGCTTAGGTGGTGGCCACTGGGCCACTAGGCGAGGCGCTCGGGAGCGAACACTCGTCGGGCTCTGGATTGGTGCCGAGCGTGCGAGGTAGCGTCGCGGTCATGCCCATTGTTGACGTGGAGCTAATCGGGGATGATGCCGTGGCGGCGGCGACCTCCCAACGTTTGGCCGACGCCCTCGGCGAAGCCCTGTTGTCGCGTGTGGGTGGCACCTGGGTCCGGGTACGGCAGCTGGACCAAAGTGGCTATGCCGAGAACGGGGTGGTCGACGACGCGGTCCGACCTGTCTTCGTCACTGTGCTGGAGCGGACCCGCCCGAAGGGACGAGACTTTGCCGACCGGGTCGCTCGGGTGACCTCCGCCGTTGCCGAGGTCACTGGGTGAGGCCGTAGTTGTGTTCCGACATCAGCTCATAGGGGCTGTCCACGTGGGCCAGACCGAGCACGTGGCCGAGTTCGTGCATGACCGTTGCTCGTACTTGGCTCGTTCGTCCGTGGCGCAACAAGTTCTCCAGGTCAGGGGTGTCGAGGTAGACCTGACCGGTGACGTAGTGGCTGCGACCGGTGGACGGTTCGACGACTCCTCGCGGTCCGCCCCGGGCCAAGGTGTGGCCCTCCAGTTCCGCGATGACTTCAGGAGTGGTCCAGGAGATCAGGACTGGTGCCCAACCCGGGCCATAGTGGCCCTGCTCGAGTGCCCGGTTGGGATCGGGTCTTTCGTCGCTGGTTCCCACGATGGTCAGCGCGAGACCGCTAGCTTTCGAAGCTTCTAACACGGCCTGCTCGACGAGGCCCTCAGCGCCCCCCGGGCGGAGCGCGTCGTTGATCACGACCCGCACCGGCCGGCACGAACTGAAAGTCACCGGCTCGCCGTCGGCCGCGGTGTTGGAGAACGTGAACTCGCCGTCACCGAAGATCGCCGGGACTGCGAGCCGCAGCCGCACAACCGCCGGAGCGGTGAGCGCCCGCCCCGTATTCGTGTAGAGGAAAAACAAGCCCAGCAGGACGATGAAGATGACCATGCGGCGCCCTCGGCTGCGCGCCCCAACTGTGCGATCGACTCCTCCGCCGGGCCAGTCGTCTCGACCCTTGCTCACCGGGTTCCCGCCTCTGCCCACTCCCAAAGACACGGGCCGATGCTAGATCAACCAACACCGAAATGTGTGCTTTCGCGCATGCCGGTCAGGCGGTTGAGCTCGGCCAGCGGGGCGTAGCCGCTCGCCCGACCATGACAGCGGCAAGATGCCGCCGGGGCGCACCCTCCCGCGCGACCATGCCGCCTGACGGCGACTGCGGCAGTGCCACTACACCGACGTGTCAACGCTCCATGAGGCGGTGGCTCATCGTTGCCTGATGATCGAGTCGCAACTCGGTCAGGGCCTCCTTGGCCATGCCGGTCGGGAGGACATATGAGCGGTCCATGGCCAGGCTGCATCGCTGCCCGCCGTCGGCGATCACATCCAGGACCAGTCGTGGGGTGCGTCCATTGTCGAACACACTTCTGCCACGGAGCACGCCATCTCGATTTGCTCGCCCAACGTCGGCGGTGCCCTGGGTGAGTGCGCTAGTCCTAGCGACGATGTCGACGTGGAGCCGGGACCCGGGTCGGGCGCCGAACACGGCCCACCTGACGACGATGCCGACCCCGGCGCGATACGAGGCAGCCATCACTGGCATGAAGCTCTTCCGGCAGTTCGTGAGGGCCGCGAAGGGACGCTGGGACGACAAGAGCAGCTGGCAGTTGTCGCCGCCGCCGTCGAATCGCCCGGGCCCGTTGGCGATCACGTCGAAGTACGGGTCCTCCAGAGCAGTGAGTGACGCGAGCACGCTGATCTGTCTGTCGACCACTTTCGCTCGTTGAGGAGCTTCGAGGACAGCGTCACCACTGGTGTAGCTCCCCTCAGTGATGTAGACCTTCCACCGCTCCCCATTGCGCAACCCATGTGCGTGCACCGACACCTCGAAGTTGTCAGCATCGACGCGCCGGACCGACATCGAGGAGAAACCGCCGCCATGGCACACACCGCGTACGACGGCATGATCCACCGGCTGAACCGCAGCCATAGAGACCGGCGTGCCGGGCAGCAAGGATGCCGCGACTGCGACCAGACCAACCAACCCGGTACGCACGTGGCGGCGCTGCAATCGGACCACGTCAAGACTCCAAACTCGCAATGCTCGCCGGACGACGCGCACATTGCCGCAGACAGGGACAAAGGCGCGCTCGTCCTTGTGACAGGTGGCGCAGCGTGGTGGCGATGCAGGCGACCTGGAGTCCACCCAGTTAGATGGCAGCGTGACCGAGCGCCCCCCGACCCCGTCCAGCACGGGCGCGCCGGGTCGACCGGCCGGATCGGCGACCCAGACCGCACCGATCGGCCCGGTCTCGCCCGGAACGATCATGCAGATGGTCGTCGGCATCGTCGGGGTGTCGATGTCGGGACCGATCATGGCGGGAGCGACCGCGGTACCGGCCCTGGCGATCGCGTTCTGGCGTAACGGCCTCGGTGCCGTGGCGGTGTCTCCGTTTGCGCTGCGTGCGCGCCGCGAGCTCGCCGGGCTGTCGCGCCGCCAGCTCGGGCTGTGCCTCCTCGCGGGGGTCATGCTGGCCGCCCACTTCGCGACGTGGACCTCCGCCTTGCGCCTGACCTCGGTCGCGGCGGCGACAGCGCTGGTCTGCCTTCAGGTGGCCTGGGTGGTCGTCCTGGCCACCTTCGGCGGCGACACCGTGGCACGCCGAGTGTGGCTCGGTCTCGCGCTGGCACTGGTCGGAGTCCTGGTGATCTCCGGCGTCGACTTCTCGGTCTCGGGACGGGCTCTCGGCGGCGACGCGCTGGCGCTGGTCGGAGGCATGTTCGCGGCGGTCTACACCGTGGTCGGCGGCCGAGTCCGGGAAGGGCTGAGCACGTCGGCGTACACCTTCGTCGCCTACTCCACGAGCGCCGCGCTGCTGCTGGCCGGTTGTCTGATCGGACGGCTGCAGGTGGTGGGCTACGACGCGAAGTCGTGGGGGCTGATCATCGCGGTCACGGTCGCGGCCCAGCTGCTCGGGCACTCCGTCTTCAACCACCTGCTCGCCACGATCAGCCCGACCGTGGTGTCGATGGCCTTGTTGCTCGAGGTGCCCGGTGCTGCTCTGCTGGCCGCGGTCTTCCTTGGGCAGGCACCCCCGGTCGCGGTGTACGCCGGTCTGGGGCTGATCCTGACCGGACTCGCCATCGTCGTCACGTCACGGACCGGCCAACCACCACGTGAGGCCAGGCTGGACTGACGCCGTCGTCGGGCGGGGTGAGATGTTTCACGGGCGGTGTCCTCGTGGGAGAGCCGCAGTTAGGCTCAGCCGACGCCACGACGTGGATCCGTCGATCTCCGTGCCCAGCCGCACTCAGCGAAGGATGGTCCGATGCCTGAAGCTCTGCGGTCCCGCCGCTCCTGCCTGGCGGTGCCTGGATCCAACCCGCGCTTCCTGGAGAAGGCCAAGGGACTCGACGCCGACCAGGTCTTCCTCGACCTCGAGGACTCCGTGGCGCCGATCGCGAAGCCGGATGCCCGCGGCACCGTGGTCGAGGCACTGAACGCGGGCGGTTGGGGCGACAAGGTGCGGGTCGTCCGGGTCAACGACTGGACCACCGAGTGGACCTACCGCGACGTGATCGAGGTCGTCGAAGGCGCCGGGGCCAACCTCGACGCCATCATGCTCCCGAAGGTCCAGACCGCCGACCAGGTCGTCGCCCTCGACCTGCTGCTCACCCAGATCGAGAAGACGACCGGGCTCGAGGTCGGGCGGATCGGTATCGAGGCCCAGATCGAGAATGCCCTGGGGCTCACCAACGTCGACTCCATCGCGACCGCCAGTCCCCGCGTCGAGGCCATCATCTTCGGCCCTGCCGACTTCATGGCCTCGATCAACATGAAGAGCCTGGTCGTCGGTGAACAGCCTCCGGGGTACGACGTCGGGGACGCCTACCACTACATCTTGATGCAGATCCTGATGGCCGCCCGTGCGCACGACAAGCAGGCCATCGACGGGCCCTACCTGCAGATCCGCGACGTGGACGGCTTCACGCGGGTGGCCGGTCGCTCCGCGGCTCTCGGCTTCGACGGCAAGTGGGTGCTGCACCCCGACCAGATCGCGGCGGCCAACGAGGTCTACTCCCCACTCCAGTCCGACTACGACCACGCGGAGAACATCCTCGACGCCTACGAGCACTTCACCTCCGAGCAAGGAGGTGCGACGGGCGCGGTCATGCTCGGAGACGAGATGATCGACGAGGCGTCTCGCAAGATGGCCCTCGTCATCTCCGCCAAGGGCCGAGCGGCCGGGATGCAGCGCAACGACGTCTGGTCGCCACCCACCGACTGAGCTCACGCCGCGCGCTGGCGCGTGAACGCGATGGTCCGGGGACCTGGGACGTAGCCGATGCTCCGGTAGAGCCTGCCGGGCGCCGGGTAGGCGTCGTCACCTCGAGGCAGGATCACCGAAGATGTCGCGCCGAGCGCCGCGAAGACGTGCAGCAACGCGACGTCGACAGCCCGAGCCAACCCGCGTCCGCGGTGCTCTGGTCGACACGAGACCGGCTCGACCAGTCCGACCGCATTCACTTCGTCGTACCAGCCGAGCGCGGAGGCGACCCAGACCCCGTCGGGTGCCACGACGACCAGATCGGTCTCGGCCTGGTACGGATAGGTCCGCATCAACCTGGCGCAGCACTCCGTGGACATCCTGGAACCGAAGTCGGACCATCCGGCCCGGTGCACCTCGGCTCGGCGGTCAGCCTGCTCCGCCCGGACGGTCTGGATCTGATAGCCCTGGGGAAGCTCGACTTCCGGCAGGTCGACCAGGTCTCGCCCCAGGCCCGGCGCGTCAGGTGCGTCTTGCAGCCCGGCTCCGCTGAGCGAGGGCCGCAGGTCGATG
>JBBSPA010000062.1:0-25847 GCA_038259225.1 Propionibacteriales bacterium | reverse complement strand
GAGCGTCCACGGCAGCCACAGACGCCGCCGCCGACCCGCCGCCAGATAACCGCGCATGTAAACAACCCGCCCCCCCCCCCCCCCCCCGCACGCCCCCCCCCCCCCCCCACCCGGGTTGTGGTCGGGTGGGGCCGGGCGCGGGGCGGGTGGGGCGCCCGCCCCGCCCCCCCCCCCCCCGGGGACGGGAGGGGGAGGGGACGGGAGGCGCGGGCGGGGCTCGGGCGGGACGGGGACGGGCGGGGCTAGTGGCCGTTGGACCTCGCGTTGATCGCGTCGCCGACCGCCTTGTCGATGTTGCGCCAGTACTCCACGACGCGCTCGCGCATCCCCGAGGTCAGCGTGCCCATCGTGCTGACCACGGTGTCGACCAGCCGACCCCGTTCCGCCTCGTCCATCACCTCATTGATCAGCGTGTGCGGCTGGTTGAAGTCGTCGTCGTCGGCGCGCAGCGTGTACGCCGACCGCATGAACTCACCGTCGGCCTGCCAGGTGTGATCGGCGAACGGGTCCTCGGTGACGACCGGACCACCCTTGGAGTTCGGCGAGTAGACCGGGGAGTCACCGCTGTGCTCGAAACGCATCGGCCCGTCGAAGGCGTAGCTGTTCACCGGAACCTTCGGCGCATTGACCGGCAGCTGCAGGTAGTTCGGGCCGATCCGGTAGCGGTGCGTGTCGGCGTACGCGAACACCCGGCCCAGCAGCATCTTGTCCGGGCTGAACCCGATGCCCGGCACCAGCGCGCTCGGCTCGAACGCAGCCTGTTCGACCTGGGCGAAGTGGTTGTCGGGGTTGCGGTCCAGGACCAGCCGTCCGACCGGGATCAGCGGGTAGTCGCTGTGCGGCCAGGTCTTCGTCAGGTCGAACGGGTTGATCCGGTAGGTCGCCCCGTCGGCGTACGGCATTACCTGGACGAACAGCTTCCAGGCAGGAGCGTCGCCGGACTTGATCGCCTCGAACATGTCCTGACGATGGTGGTCGGGGTTCGTTCCAGCGGTCGCGTCGGCGTCGTCGTTGAACAGCGGCTCGACCCCCTGCTCGGAGTGGAAGTGGTACTTCACCCAGAACTTCTCACCCGCGGCATTGACCCACATGTAGGTGTGCGAGCCGTAGCCGTTCATGTGCCGGAACGACCTCGGGATGCCGCGGTCGCCCATCAGGTAGGTCACCTGGTGTGCTGACTCCGGGTTGAGCGTCCAGAAGTCCCAACGCATCTCCCAGCTCTGCAGACCGGAGTCGGGCAGCCGCTTCTGCGAGCGAATGAAGTGCGGGAACTTCATCGTGTCGCGGATGAAGAAGATCGGCGTGTTGTTGCCGACCAGGTCGTAGTTGCCCTCGCTGGTGTAGAACTTCAGCGCGAAACCGCGAGGATCACGCACTGTGTCGGGTGACCCGATCTCACCGGCCACGGTCGAGAACCGAGCCAGCGCCTCGGTCGTCGTGCCCTTCTGGAACAGGGCCGCCTTGGTGTACGCGCTGACGTCCTCGGTCACCTCGAGGTGGCCGAACGCTCCGCTGCCCTTGGCGTGCACGTTGCGCTCCGGCACGCGCTCGCGGTTGAAGTGTGCCATCTGGGAGAGGAAGTGGTGGTCGTGCAGCAGGATCGGGCCGTCAGTGCCCAAGGTCAGCGAGTGCTCGTCGCTGGGCGCGGGCGCGCCGGTCTCCGTGGTCGACCGGGCGGGTTGGGTCGAAGGGGTGTCGGAGCGGGATGTCTCGGTCATGAGCTGTCTCCTTTGGTGGGTGCGGATAGGTGTCTCGTGTCGATGGCCGGGGATGCGGCTGTACGCCGGCAATCGCGGCACAGCCCCCAGTAGGTGACTTCGGCCTCGTCGACCTCGAAGCCATGGGTGTCATCGGGCAGTGCGCACGGAGCCACTCCGACCGCGCACGGGACGTCGACGACCCGTGCGCAGCGGCGGCAGACGAGGTGATGGTGGGTGTCACCGACCCGCGTCTCGTAGCGCATCGCGGACCCCGCCGGCTCAATGCGTCGCAAGAGCCCGGCCGCGGTCAGCGCGTGCAGCACGTCGTAGACCGCCTGGGTGGACACGCGGCCGAGCCGATCTCGAACGGCGCGGATCACGGTGTCCGCATCGCCGTGCGGGTATGCCGTCAGGGCGTCGAGCACGGCCAGTCGTGGCCGCGTCACCCGCAGCCCGGCCGCGGTAAGGCGCTCGGGCCACTGGGGTAGGTCGGTCTCGGTCATCTCACCTTCCACTCGATCACCTTTTCTGGAATCGTTCAAGTGTTCGTCCCGCCTGCTGGACCGAAGTTTCCATGGCTGCACGTCCCCTGGGGACGTCGGTGGGTCGTGACATGCTGGGCGCACCATGGGGAAGCAGAGCGCGGCCGAGGTTCTCGGCACCAGCACCTTGATCAGCGGATCCGACGAGTTCCTGGCCGAGCGCGCCGTCGCTGCACTTCGTCAGGCGGTCACCGCAGCCGACGCCGACGCCGACCTCAGCGAGCTCGATGCGTCCGAGCTCGGCATCGGTGCGCTGGCCGAGATCGCCAGCCCGTCGCTGTTCGCCGCTCTGCGGTGCGTGATCATCCGGCGGATCGAGGACGTGCCCGAGGAGGCGGTACCGAGCCTGGTCGAGTATGTCGCCCGTCCCTCCCCGGACGTCGTGCTGGTCCTTCAGCACACCGGCGGGATGAAGGGCAAAGCCGTCCTCGACAAGCTGCGCAAGGCCGGCGCCGTGGAGGTCAAGGCGGCCGGGCTGAAGAAGTGGGAGCTCCCCGGCTGGGTGCAGGCCGAGTTCCGTAGTCACCGCAAGAAGATCGACAAGGACGGGGCGACCGCGCTGATCGACGCCCTCGGTGAGGACATGCGCGCGTTGGCGGGGGCCGCCGACCAGCTGGCTGCGGACTGCTCCGATGAGCTGATCACGCCGCAAACGGTCCGGGCCTACTTCGGCGGTCGCGCCGAGGTGAAGGGGTTCGCGGTCGCGGATGCGGCGATCGACGGCAAGACCACGAAGGCGATGGAACAGCTGCGATGGGCTCTCGGCGGTGGCGTCGACCCGGTCCTGGTGACCAGTGCTGTCGCGTCCGGCCTGCGCGCGCTGGCCCGCTACCAGGCGGCTCCGCGCGGACTTCGGGAAGGCGACCTGGCCCGTGAGGTCGGCGTACCCCCCTGGAAGCTGAAGTCGATCGCAATCCAGTCACGGGCCTGGTCCTCGCAGGGGCTGGCGACGGCGATCCAGGCGGCTGCGCAGGCAGACGCCGATGTCAAGGGAGCGGCGGGAGACCGCTTCTGGCCGTGCGAGCGCTTGGTGATCTCGGTCCTACGGGCCCGGGCCTTGGCCTAGCCAGCTGCGACGACGGGCTGACCCGATCCAGATCAACCCGTCGAAGGTGGCCGCCTCGGCGAAACCGCGCTCGCGAGGCGGTCCGACGTCAGAGAGAGGCGGCCTTCTTCGAGATCGCCGACTTCTTGTTCGCCGCCTGGTTCTTGTGGATGACACCCGCGGACACTGCCTGGTCGAGCTTCTGGTTGGCCACCTTGGCAAGCGCGAGCGCCTCGTCCTTCTCACCGGTCTCCGCGGTCTCACGGAAGCGACGGATCGACGTCTTCAGCGCGGACTTGACCGACTTGTTGCGCTCATGGGCAGCGTTGTTCTGCTTGATGCGCTTGATCTGGGACTTGATGTTCGCCACTGGGCAGGCCTCTTCGGATAATCATCGGTGGGATCGGTTGTACGAAGGATCTCGGCTCGTACGCCGTCTGGTCACCTGACGCGGGGACACCCCGACGAGCGGTGGCGGCGGCGAGACGCGACCGCTCAGATTACCAGCGCGCCGCGCAGCCGGCCAAATCGGCGAGGCCACCGGAGCGGGTGCACAATGCGGCCATGACGTCCTCCCCTGAAGCCAGCCGTGGGCTCGTCGAGGCCGCCCTCGACCGGCTCGAGACGATCGACCCGCTGATCAACGCCGTCTGCACGCTCGATCCACAGGCCCTGGATGGTGCTGCGGCGCGAGACTCCGACTCCGCCGAGAATCGGACGCGCGGTCCCCTGCACGGTCTCCCCGTGCTGGTCAAGGACAACATCGACACCGCTGGTCTGGCGACCACCGCCGGGTCGCTCGCGCTGGCCCACATACCCCCGCCGGCCAAGGACGCCGTACTGGTACGCCGGCTGAAGGACGCCGGGATGGTCGTGCTCGGCAAGGCCAACCTCAGTGAGTGGGCCAATCTTCGAGACGCGCGATCGACGTCGGGCTGGAGCGCGTACGGAGGCCTTACCCGCAACCCCTACGGGCTCAACCGCTCGTCGGGCGGCTCGTCCTCGGGCAGCGCCGCGGCGGTCGCGGCCGGCCTCACCCGGTTTGCCGTCGGGACCGAGACAGACGGCTCGATCACCTGCCCGGCAGCGTTCAACGGGTGTGTCGGCCTGAAGCCGACAGTCGGGCTGGTCCCCACGACCGGGGTCGTGCCGATCTCCTTGTCCCAGGATGCCCCGGGTCCGTTGACCAGCACGGTGACGGAGGCAGCCGCCCTGCTGGGTGTTCTCACCGGGGCAGGGCCCGACCACTACGCGCCGGACGCCGACCGGCTGCGTGGCAAGCGGATCGGGGTTCCACGCAAGGTCTTCTGGGGCTACAGCCCGCATGCGGACGCAATCGCCGAAGAGGCGCTGTCGGTCCTAGCGGCCGCAGGAGCGGTGATCGTCGACGACACCGACTTGGACTCGATGGTCGACTACGGCTTCGACGACGAACTGGTCGTCCTGCTGGCGGAGTTCGAAGTCGAGCTCGGGCGTTACCTGCGGACCCGGAAGGGTGGGGGGCCGACGTCGATGGCCGATGTGGTCGCCTTCAACCGGGAGCACGCTGATACCGAGCTCAGGTGGTTCGGCCAGTCCTTCCTCGAAGCCGCACTGACCGCGCCCCGGCCGGACTCCGCGGAGTACGCCCAGGCACGGGCAAGCTGTCTGAAGGCTGGCCGCGACGACGGCATCGACGCCGTGCTGCACGAGCACGGGCTGGATGCCTTCGTGACGCCGTCGTACGCACCCGCGATCCCGATCGACCTGGTCAACGACGAGCTCCACCATGGAGCGTGCACGCAGCCGAGCGCGATGGCCGGCTACCCCATCCTGACCGTTCCGGCCGGCCTGTCACAGGGCCTGCCGGTCGCGGTCTCGTTCTGGGGGACGGCTCACAGCGAGGCAGTCCTGCTCGACATCGGGCACGGCTACGAGCAAGCCCGCGAACCGCTCGCGCCGCCGACCTTCCCGCAGTTCGTCTGAGGAGTCAGGATCTCGGCTGGACGGAGCCCTTTCGGCCCCGGCGCGCCGGGCGGACGGCGGCCATGGCGCGGCTGCTACCGGACACCGTCGGGAGACGCCGAGAGCCGTTCGATCAGCCCCATCGCGTCGTACGGCGCCCGGACCTTGGCGTCGTTGTCGAAGTACACGTAGCAGTCCAGCCCGTCGGCGTTCCATCGCCGGACGCGTTCAGCCCAGGCGTCGAGGGCGTCGTCGGTGTAACCGCTCACGTACAGCTCGTCAGCCCCGTGCAGCCGCGCGTAGACGAAGTCCGCGGTGACCGCGTCGATCGCCGGGTAGCGACCGGCCGAGTCGGCCACGACGACAGCGAGGTGATGGGCCGCGAGGAGGTCGAGGAATCGGCGATCGGTGAAGCTGGGATGCCTGACCTCCAGGGCGTGACGCAGGGCGAGGTCGACGGAGGTCGAGGTGAGCGCGCGGCCCTCGAGGCGCTCGTCGTGTCGGGTGGACAGCTGCGCGGCCTGGCCCGTCGTCCGCGGGAGAGCCTCGAAGAACGTCACCAGCCGCGATTCGTCGAATCCGAGCGTGGGTGGAAGCTGCCACAGCACGGGACCGAGCTTGGCGCCGAGGGCGAGCACTCCAGAGGCGAAGAAGTTGGCGAGCAGCGGGTCCGGGTCGGCGAGCTTCTTCATGTGCGTGATGAAGCGGGGACCTTTCACCGCGAACACGAAGTCGTCGGGCGTCTCGTCGTGCCATCGAGTGAAGCTGCTGGGGCGTTGCAAGGAGTAGAAGGTGCCGTTGATCTCGACCGACGTCAGGTGCTCGGCGGCGTACGCGAGCTCGCGTCGATGGGCGAGGCCCTTCGGGTAGAAGGTCTGCCGCCAGTTCGGGTAGACCCAGCCGGAGATCCCGACCCGCGCTGATGCACTGGAGTCAGTCATGCCTCCAGCGTGGCATCGCCGAGGCTTGACCGCGGGTGCGGCGCTCCTGAGCACTGCCGCCGCACCTCGGGCAGACTGCACGCGTGAGTGCACCCGCCAGCAGCCGCCAGGTCGGTGTCGAGGAGGAGCTGATGCTCGTCGACCCTGACACCGGACGACTCCGGGCGGTCTCGCACCGGGCCGTCGCGGCACACCACGAACGTGCGGCCGCGGTTGCCACGCAGGACGCCACCCGCGGTGGCGACGAACAGCCGGATCGCGTGCAGGGCGACTTCGGCGCGGAGGCCGGACTCGAGCAGGAGCTGTTCCTCCAGCAGATCGAGACCGGGACGGCTCCTCATGCGGACATCGAGGACCTGGTCGCCGACGTACGCCGTTGTCGCCGGGCAGCAGCAGAGTCGGCGGCCGTTGCGGGTGCGGACCTGGTCGCGGTGGGGACGCCGGTGCTCGGGGGTGAGGACCGCGAGGTCACACCCAAGGACCGTTACCGCCGCATCGTCGAGCGTTTCGGTGAGGTCGGACGTCAGGGCGCGGTCTGTGGGATGCACGTGCACGTCGACGTCGCCGACGACGAGGAAGCCGTCCAGGTGATGGACCGGTTGCGTCCGTGGTTGCCGGTGCTTCGGGCGTTCAGCGTCAACTCGCCGTACTGGCACGGAGAAGACACCGGTTACGCGAGCTGGCGATCCCAGGTGTGGGGACGCTGGCCGACTGCCGGCCCCAGCGAACCGTTCGGGGACGTCGAGTCCTATCGGCGCGCCACGCAGGCCGTGATCGCCACTGGCGCCGCGCTCGACCAGGGCATGCTCTACCTCGACGCGCGTCCCTCGGAGAGCTACCCCACGGTCGAGATCCGGGTCTTCGACGTCGTCACCGAGGTGGAGGACGTCGGGCTGATCGCGGCGCTCACCCGTGCGCTGGTGGAGACCGCAGCGAGCGGGGCGCTTCCGCACGGCGAACCGTGGCGCAGCGACCTGGTGCGTGCCGCGCACTGGGCCGCCTCACGCGACGGGCTGTCACACACCCTGGTGGACCCACGGACCGGTGAGCTCGCGGCGGCCCGCGAGGTGGCCGAGTACGCGTTCGAGGTGTGCCGCGACGCCCTTGGCGAGGACGAGCAGACGGCGGTGAAGGAGCGTTTCGAGGGACTGGTCGCGCGCGGGACCGGCGCGAGTCGGCAACGTGCTGTCGTCGAGCGCGGTGGATCGGTGGAGGATGTGGTGTCCGACCTGCGCGAGCGCTTCACCGATTCCTGGCAGAAGCTCGAGACAGACAACTGAAAATTCTCCGCTCGGGACCGATGAGTTCCTCGATCCGGGCCAGTCAGTATGTGTAAGCCCGTGACCGCGGGTCAAACGCCTGGTTCACAGGTCCGGCCGGAAACATCCTGTCGGTCCTGTCGTCGGAGGACATACAGTGAATGCCATGACGGGTGAAGCCACCGACGTGATGCCAGAACAACGTGAACGAGGTGAGGTCGGCGCCGCACCGTCGCGTGACGACTTCCCCCGGTTGACCGATCCGTACCGCCGCGAGCTGCTTGCGCACTGCTACCGGATGATGGGGTCGATCCACGACGCCGAGGACCTCGTGCAGGAGACCTATCTGCGCGCCTGGCGGTCTTACCACGCGTTCGAGAACCGCTCCTCGCTGCGCACCTGGCTCTACCGGATTGCCACCAACACGTGCCTGACCGCGCTCGACGGGAAGGCAAAGCGACCCCTACCGACCGGACTCGGCTTCGAGAGCAACGGACCGGACGACCCGCTGATCGAGCGAGGTGAGGTGCCCTGGCTCGAGCCCGTGCCCGACACGATGCTGGGCGGCGACGACCCGAACGACCCCGCCTCTGCGGTGACCTCGCGCGAGAGCATCCGGTTGGCCCTGATCGCCGCCTTGCAGCACCTGCCGGCCCGCCAGCGGGCGGTGCTGATCCTGCGAGACGTGCTGCGGTGGAAGGCCGCCGAGGTGGCGGAGGCACTCGACACCTCCACGGCCGCCGTCAACAGCATCCTGCAGCGCGCTCGCGCCCAGCTCGACGCGGCTCAGCTGACGCAGGACTCGATCGTCGAACCGGACTCGAAGGAGCAGCGCGACCTGCTCGACCGTTGGGTCGAGGCCTTTTGGCAGAAGGACGTCACCGCGATCGTCCAGATGTTCAGCCAGGACGCGATCTGGGAGATGCCGCCGTTCATCGGCTGGTACGAAGGCCCCGAGGACATCGGCGCCCTGATCGATCGGCAGTGCCCCGGCGGTGTCCACGACATGCGGATGCTGCCGACGCAGGCGAACGGTCAGCCAGCGTTCGGCCTCTACATGCGCACGGAGGCGGGGGACTTCGCGCCGTTCCACCTCCAGGTGCTGACGATCGGCAAGTCCGGCGTACGCCACGTGGCCGCCTTCTTCGACCTGGACCTCTTCGCCACGTTCGGACTTCCGGCACGACTGCCGGCTGAGTCTGCCTGAGCTCTGGGCTGCACCATGCGTGACGACGTTGCCGTCTTCTCTTCGCCGACGCTGCCCGCCGCACTGGAGCTCCTGGAGCGGTCCGTCTCCTACACCCGGTCGAGCCTCCAGCTGATCGACGGCGGTCGGCTCGGCGCCGCGACACCATGCCGGCGGTGGGATCTCGCTGCCCTGCTGTGCCACATGGACGACTCGCTGTGCGCCCTCCAGGACGCTGCCGAGACCGGCCGCGTCGTGATGGTTCAGGGTGCCGGGGAGCGAGTCGATCCGGTCTCGTCCCTGAAAAGTCGGGCGTGCGCCCTGCTGGGCGCGTGGACGGCCAACGACGGCGCCGACCTGGTATCGGTGGCCGGCTGCCCGCTCACCGCCGCGCTGCTGGTCGGAACCGGCGCGCTGGAGATCGCAGTGCACGGCTGGGACGTCGCGCGGGCGTGCGGCAGTGAGCGACCGATGCCCGCCGCCTTGTCGGCTGCACTGTTGCCGTTGGTCCCCCTGGTCGTCAGCGAGCCTGACCGTGGGCGGCGTTTCGACGCCGTCGTGCCGGTTCCGCCGTGGGCCAGTCCCGGTGACCGGCTGGTCGCGGCCCTGGGCCGGCCACCATGGCCGTCGTTCGGCTCCGAGGTGGTGTGAGGGAGCGCGGCCGGCTTTCGCCCAGGCCCTCCCTGGACATCGCGGCTAGCCGAACGGACGGTCCGTCGCCACCCAACGCCGATGGACGCCTACCAGGCACCGGGCTCCGAGGTCGGCGCGGAAGGCAGGCAGCCGGGGAAGCCCTGGCGGCGGGGGTAGCCCGCTGGACATCAGCAGATAGCACGCCATCGAGGCGAGCAGACGGGTGGCATCGGCGTGCTCGCGCGGGCTGAGTCCCGCCCGGTCGAGCAGGTGGTCGAACAACGGGAGGTCAGCCCACTCGGTGGCCATCACGAACACGTCTCCCCACCACGGACCTCGTCGCGACATGCCCCAGTCGAGGACGAACACCTGGCCGTCGCAGCGTCGGACCAGCAGGTTGTCGTGCCGGACATCGAGGTGACACAGGGTGTCACCCGGAACCGGCCGGTCGTCGGCGATGACGAACGCCATCAAGTCCGGGTATGTCGTCTGGGCCCATTCCGGGAGGCAAGCGAACAGCTCGGTGGGAGGGTCGTCCAGCAAGGTGCGGTGCTTGGCCATCGTCCCCGCCACCGTTCCCGGGCTGTCTGCCTCTTCCGCGAGATCAGCCGGCACCGGTGTCAGCTCGACCGCTTGCGCGACGACCGCCTCGAAGACGGCGTCCACGGCGCCGGTGTCGGACCAGTCCGGATGGTCGCCGTCGATGTCCTCCAGCATCATCGCGACCCAGTGCTCGTCGTCGTACGAGCCGAGCAGGTCGGCCCGGTAGGGTGCCGGGCCGAGGCCGGAGAGCACGGTGACCTCGTGGCGGAAGTGCGCTGGGGTGTCGGGGTTGATGTCCGCGCTGACCGCCTTCACGAAAGCCCGGGACCCGTCGGCCGCGATGACGGTGGCGGCCACCGCTGGGCTCATCCCCCCGGTCCGAGGGATCACGGTCGCGACGGGTGAGCCGAGCTGCTCGTCGACCCAGTCCCGAAGCGCGGGGGGCATGGCGGCGTACGGCGCCCTGACGCCCGCAAGTCGTTTCTGGTCAGGCGGCATCGTCAATGCTGCCCTTCTGACGGCAGACCGAGGCGGTGCCGCAACCAGTCCTCGGTCACCTCCGCGTACCAGGCCTGGTGGTCGCGCAGATGCGGTGAGCCGTGCGGTACGTCGTCATGCATGCCCGGGATCCAGAACGACAGCAGCACGGCCAGCAGACAGTTGATGGCTTCGGGATCGACGTCGGCCGTAAGGGGGTGCGTCGCGAGCAGCGCGTCGACGTCCAGGCCGTCTCCACGGGCCGACAGCAGGATGCAGACCAGATCGATCCAGGGCGCGCCGACCACAGGCCAGTTCCAGTCCACGAACCACACGCGACCATCGGCCCCGATGAGCACGTTGTCGTCGCGCAGGTCCATGTGGACGACCGTGGACCCGCGCAGGTGTCTCGGTGCCTGGCGGGCAAGGTGTCCGATGGTGTTGACCCAACCCTTGCGGCCATCCTGGGCGCGGACTCGATCAAGGCGTTGGTCGAGCCTCTCGTTCAGGTGGTCGGCGACGTCTTTCAGTACCAGCTCTGGCGGCGGCGGCGTCAACACGTCGGCGAGCTGTTCGATCCGGTCCAGCACGAGCGTGAGCTGCTGCTGACGCCAGGGCCGCCTTGGCGGGCGACCATCGACGTAGCTGAAGCACAGCACGATCCAGCGGTGACCGTCGTCCTCAAGGCTCAGGTCCCACAGCAGAGGAGGCGCACCGATGTCCTGGGGAAGCAGGGTCAGCTTGCGGTGCTCCTCGCGGTAGGCGTCGCTCATCGGCCATCCGTGCAGGGCGTCGTCGCTGGTCGACGCAGCCTTGACGAAGATCCGTTCCCCGTTGGCCAGGTCGAGCCGGGACGCGAACCCTGGAGTGAACCCGGTCCCGGCGGACCAGTCACCGATCACCGGGGAGCCCGCTCGGACCTCGACCGCGCGACGTACGCCGTCAGGCAGGTCTCGCCACCGGCGCCGTCGGGCGGTCGCCCGTACCGGCACGACGACCCCCGTGGAGAGCCGGACCTCGTCCAGATCCCATGGGGAGTCGCGATCGCAGGCGGCGTTCATGTCGGCCGATTGTCCTGGAGGTGCCTGCGATCGGGCCACTGGATATCGACGCGTCAGGTATTCGTCGCGTCCGCCGGGTTCGGACTCGCGGAGCAGGGGCCCGGCTCCCCGGTGAATTCGTCACGGGGTGTGACCAAGGACTGTGGATCTGAGTTGGTGACGGTAGCGACACAGAGTCTGCGATGATACGGCGATGGACGCGGTTGAGCGACTTGCGACGGGTCCTGGCGCACTCACCGAAACTGCCCCCCAGGCCGCCCAGGTGCTTCAGCGTGCACAGGAAGTTGCCGAACAGCTCTCTGAGCAGGCGGAGCGGGAGTCCCGACAGGCCATCGACGACGCCGAGAGGCAGCGTGCCGAGGCCACCCAGCTCAGGGCCGAGGCTCTTGCGATTCACGAGGAAGCCAGCCGGCGCCACGCTGAGGCGAAAGCCGCTCAGGACGAAGCGTCCAACGACGCCGCTCGCCTGGTGCGTGACGCCGGCGAGCAGGCGGCGATGCTGATCAAGGCCGCAGGCGAGGAGCGGGACTCGATCCTCGCTGCTGCCGACGAACAGACCGCACTCCAGCTCGACGCCGCACGCCAGGAGGCCGAGCAGACCCAGCAGGCTGCCACCTTGGTGCAGGCCCAGGCCCGGGCCGAGGCTGACGAGCTCCTCAGCGGTTCACGCCGCGCAATGGCTGAGGCAAACGCCCGGCTCGACGAGATGGAGAAGGCCCGACACGACGATGCTGAACGACTCGCCCGGGAGCGGCTGGACGCGGCGATCGTCGAGGCGGACCGGCTCCGGGACGAGGCGGCCGCGGCGGCACATGCGCTGCTCGCGGAGACCGAGGCGGCGGCCACCACGTCGCGCGAGGAGCTCGATGGTCGCCGGGCCTTCGCAGAGGCCGAGAGCGAGCGGTTGCTCAGTGAGACGCGCCGTGAGGTCGAGCGCCAGCTGGCCGCGGCTGCAGAGCAGACCGAGTGGACCAGGCGGACGGTGGACGCCCTGCTGGGGACTGCCGGCCAGGAGCGTCAGCACATCGTGGCCAGTGGGCACAGTGCCAGCGCCCGGCAGCTGGCGATTGCGCGTCGTCGGCTCCAGGAGATCCTGCACGCGGCGCACGACCGCCTCAGGGATCGAGACGAGAGGGCCCGCCGCGCCAGCGATGACCTGCACGTGCAGGCGCTGGGCATGATGTCCCAGGCCGAGACCGACGCTGAGTGTCTGCGCGCTGAGGCCGCCGAGGCGGCTGAGAAGATCGAGAAGGCTGCGCAAGACAAGCACGCCGAGGCCGAGGTGCGAGCCGGCCGGAGGATCGCCGAGGCCGAGGGCGGTGCCCGGATGCTGCGCGAGCAGGTCGCCGCGGAGGTCGCCCGAGGGCAACGCGAGGCCCAGGATCTGCTGTCCGAGAGCCGGTCGCACTCACGGCGGGTCACCGAGGAAGCCGCGGTCGAGGCCGAGCACATTCGTGAGCGTGCGCGCACGATGCTTGAAGAGGCCCGTGCAGAGGTGGCAGCACTCGCGTTGCGGCGCGACGACATCGTGCGGGAGCTGGGCGAGGTGTCCGGCGTGATCGCCGCCTTGGCCGTCCCGTCCGCACGCCCACGTACGCCGTCCGGCGCCCCACCTGCCCAGGAGCAGCCTGAGTCCCGACAACCGGAAAGTCAGCCTGACGAGGCTCAGCAGCCGGAGATCCCACAGCCGGAGACCACGCACCCTGAGGCCGACCCGACCGCGGCCGCGGCGTCGGCACAGTCGCCCGAGGAGTCAGTGCCCTCCGAGGGAGAGCCGGTGACGGCCCCGCCGAGCGGCCAGAGCGGTGACGAGTCCGCAGGCGGGTCGGACGACGCTCAGGCCGATCCGCGGAGCGATGAGTCCGCTCCCGCTGCGTCTGAGCCAGCGCCGGTGCCGGAACGCCGCCGCGAGGTGCATGTGTCGATCCGCGATCTGTTCCGCAACAAAGATGGGTGAATGAGATGACCGCAGGTAACGATCAGTTCCGCCAGGTACTGCGCGGCTACGAGCCGTCGGAGGTGGATCGTCGGATCGAGCAGCTCACGTCGAGTGAGGAGGCTGCCCGCGCGCAGGTGGACGCGCTGATGGCTCGTGTCCAGCAGCTGGAGCAATCGCATCGCGAGGCGGAGCGGACCGCTGAGGAGACGGGTGCTCCGGCAGCGCCCTCGTACGATGAGCTCGGCAGCCGGATCGGGCAGATGCTCTCGCTGGCCGACGAGGAGGCGAACGAGCTCCGGACCGCTGCCAAGGGCGACGCCGACGCTGTGCACCACACGGCTCATCAGGCAGCCGAGCTGGTGAAGAGCGAGGCGGACGCGTACGCGCAGCAGTGCAGGAGCGAGGCCGACAAGTCGGCCGAGTCGATGCTGAAGCAGGCACGTCGTCAGGCTGACGAGATGCTGGATGGCGCCGACCGTGATGCCGCCGCGCGACGCCAGGAGGCCGAGGCGGTCTACGAGACGCAGCGCGCGAAGGCAGCGGCGGCAGCAGCGGACTTCGAGATGACGCTGGCCCAGCGTCGTGACAACGCCGAGACCGAGTTCTCCCAGCAGCTCGGCGCGTCGAACGAGCAGCTCGCGGCGATGGAGAAGCAGATCGAGCTGGCCAAGAACGAGGCCGAGAAGTTGCGGGCCGACGCTGAGGTGCAGGCACGTCGGATGATCGAGGACGCCGAGCAGCGGGCCAACGAGACGGTGGCGCAGAGTCGCGCGCACGCCGACCGGGTCAGGTCGGAGTCCGAGCGCGAGCTCGCCGCGGCTACCCAACGGCGCGACAGCATCAACGCGCAGCTGAGCAACGTGCGCCAGATGCTCGCCACCTTGGCGGGTGCCGCCCCGTCCGGACTGCTCTTCTCGGTGGCCGAAGAGGGAGGCGACGCGTCCGCGGTTGAGGCGGACACCGCGTCGCTCGATGGACCAGACGGGGGTCCTTCAGCCGACGGAGTCGTCGATGCCGCGGATGTCGACGCCGAGACGAACGCCGAGTCGGACGAGTCGGACGAGTCGGAGGACAGCGAGGAGGAGGAGATCGCCCAGGCCTAGCGGCCGTAGGACGGGTGACCGGCGGGCGCACGGCGGCGGTCAGAGCTGCCGGTTCGGCGTGGGAAGATGAACGTTCGTGGCGCCATCGCCACCTGAGTCCTGCCCCACGACCCGGAAGAACTGCTGACCGTGGCCCAACCGTCCAAGGCGATCGCGTCCGTGCCGCAGCCTGGCCAGACCGACCCGTCGCTGATCCGAAACTTCTGCATCATCGCGCACATCGACCACGGCAAGTCGACGCTCGCCGACCGGATGTTGCAGCTCACCGGGGTGGTGGACGCGAGGAACGCCCGGGCGCAGTACCTGGACCGGATGGACATCGAGCGTGAGCGCGGCATCACGATCAAGAGCCAGGCGGTGCGGCTGCCGTGGTCGGTGAGCGACGGCCCGGAGTCCGCCTCGACGTACATCCTCCACAGGATCGACACCCCGGGCCACGTCGACTTCACCTACGAAGTCAGCCGGTCTCTCGAGGCATGCGAGGGTGCGGTGCTGCTCGTCGACGCCGCTCAGGGGATCGAGGCGCAGACGCTGGCGAACCTGTATCTCGCGCTGGACGCCGATCTCGATGTCATCCCGGTGCTCAACAAGATCGACCTGCCCAGTGCTCAGCCGGAGAAGTACGCCGCGGAGCTCGCGCACATCATCGGCTGCGACGCGGACGACGTGCTGCGCGTGTCGGCGAAGACAGGGGAGGGCGTCACCGAGCTGCTCGACAAGATCGTCCGGACGGTGCCGGCACCGACCGGAGACGCCGCCGCCGCGCCCCGTGCGCTGATCTTCGACTCGGTGTACGACACCTATCGCGGGGTGATCACGTACGTGCGAGTGGTCGACGGCAAGCTCAGCCATCGGGACCGGATCAAGATGATGTCGACCGGTGCCGTGCACGAGATGCTCGAGGTCGGCGTGATCTCGCCGGAGCCGATGAAGGAGTCCGACATCGGGGTCGGCGAGGTGGGCTACCTGATCACCGGCGTGAAGGAGGTCCGCCAGTCCCGGGTCGGCGACACAGTCACGTCGGCGGTACGCGGGGCGACGACGCCGCTCGGCGGCTATCGCCACCCCAACCCGATGGTCTACTCGGGGCTGTACCCGATCGACGGGGACGACTACCCGACCCTGCGCGACGCGCTCGACAAGCTTCAGCTCAACGACGCGGCGTTGATGTACGAGCCGGAGACCTCGGGAGCACTCGGCTTCGGCTTCCGCTGCGGGTTCCTGGGGCTGCTACACATGGAGATCGTGCGCGAGCGGCTCGAGCGCGAGTTCAACCTGAACCTGATCTCCACCGCCCCGAACGTGGTCTACCGGGTGGTCCTGGAGGATGGCAGCGAGGTGACGGTCACCAACCCCAGCGAGTATCCGAGCGACGGCAAGATCGTTGAGGTCTACGAGCCGGTCGTGCGCGCGACCATCCTCAGCCCGTCGGACTACATCGGCGTGATCATGGCCCTCTGCCAGACCCGTCGCGGCGCGATGCAGGGCATGGACTACCTGTCGGCTGACCGGGTCGAGCTGCGCTACACGCTCCCGCTGGCGGAGATCGTGTTCGACTTCTTCGACGCCTTGAAGTCGCGCACCAAGGGGTATGCCTCCCTCGACTACGAACCGATCGATGAGCAGGCCAGCGACCTGGTCAAGGTAGATGTCCTGCTGCACGGTGACCCGGTGGACGCGTTCTCAGCGATCGTGCACCGCGACGCCGCGTACGCCTATGGGGTGGGGTTGACGGAAAAGCTCAAGGAGCTGATCCCTCGCCAGCAGTTCGAGGTGCCGATCCAGGCGGCGATCGGTGCGCGGGTGATCGCGCGGGAGACGATCCGGGCGATCCGCAAGGACGTGCTGGCCAAGTGCTACGGCGGCGACATCACCCGTAAGCGCAAGTTGCTGGAGAAGCAGAAGGAGGGCAAGAAGCGGATGAAGATGGTGGGCCGGGTCGAGGTGCCGCAGGAGGCCTTCATCGCCGCGCTCAACACCTCCGAGCCGATCGAGAAGTCCAAGAAGTAGCCCTGACTCAGGCCACTCCCCGCCACTACCCAGCCGCTACCCTGCCGCCCCCCTTTCCCCGGAATTGTGCAAAAGTGCAGGGCGACACGCGGGTCAGGGCCTGAAGTTCCCCGCAGTTCGCGGGTTTGCGAGTCCCGCACCTGCGCGGGACTGAGAGGAAGGGGTCCGCCGGTGCCTGACCTGCCTGCGCCGGTGCTCCCACCAGGACTACTCGCGTTCGCCTCGCGCGGCCCGCAGTGGGCGTCCTGGCTGGACGACCTGCCGCACGTGGTCGGTGAGGTGATGGCCGAGTGGGAACTGGCGTACGACGGTCCGCCCTGGCACGGCGAGTGCGCATTGGTGCTGCCGGTGTCCACGTCAGCCGGCGTACCGGCGGTAGCGAAGTTCTCCTGGATGCACGAGGAGCAGGAGCACGAGCACCTCGGGCTCCAGGCGTGGCAAGGCAACGGCATCGTCCGGCTCTACCGCGCCGACCCGGTCCGTGGGGTGCTGCTGCTGGAGCGGCTGGACGGCAACCGCGACCTCGGTACGGTCGACGACGTCGAGGCGTGCGAGATCACGGCGGCGTTCTATCGACGGCTGCACATCCCTGCGCTGCCGCAGCTCAGGACCCTGTCGGCATACATTGCTCGGTGGACGACGGACCTGAGCCGACTGGACCGCAGCGCGCCGATTCCCCACAGACTGGTGGAGCAGGCCGTCTCGCTCGGCCGCGCCTTCGTGGCGGACCCCGGCACGGACGGCACGATGATCCACGGTGACCTGCACTACGAGAACGTGCTGGCCGCCGAGCGCGAGCCGTGGTTGGTGATCGACCCCAAGCCGATGTCGGGCGATCCGCACTACGAGGTGGCGCCGTTGTTGTGGAACCGTTGGGACGAGGTGCTGGAGTCCGGCAACGTACGCGAGACCGTGCGTCGCCGGTTCCACGCGGTGGTCGACGTGGCCGGGCTCGACGAGGACCGGGTCCGCGACTGGGTGGTCGTCCGGATGATCCACAACGCGATGTGGTGCGTCCAGGACGCGGCGGGCACGTTCGACGAGGAGGATCGGGAGTACCTGACCCTGTGCATCACCTTGGCCAAGGCGGTCCAGGGATGACGGCCGAGGCCTCGTCACCGCCCGCCCCAATCCCGCGAATTGCGGGAAGGTGCAGGGCGACACGCCGATGATGACCTGCACTTTCCCGCATTTCGCGGAAAAGGGGGAAGTGAGGACGAACACGTGCGTTCGATGCAGAGATCTGGGCGGACTCCGGTAGAGTTGCCGTCGTTGGCCCGCACAGTTCTGCCTCGGGCCACCCTGTTTCTTTCTTCGGGCCGACTCACGGCCACGTCTTCAAGACGCAGTCGTCACACCGACCACGCGCCGCTGGGCACGGAATGCACCACGTTCCTGCGCCCGCGCCGGGCAGGACGCCATTCTCACGTTCGGAGCTTTCGGCGGGTCCTGCCTGCCCATCTCGCTATGACATCCACTCTTGATGCACCAACCGCTGCAACAACCGCCGTACCCGCCGCCGGCAACGACTTCGCCGCCCTCGGCGTCTCGCCCCGACTCTGCGCCGCCTTGGCGCGCGCCGAGATCATCACCCCCGTCCCGATCCAGTCCGCCACCTTGCCGGACTCGCTGGCCGGTCGTGACGTCCTCGGCCGAGGCCGCACCGGCTCCGGCAAGACGTACGCGTTCGCGCTCCCCGTGCTGCAGCGGCTCGCCGCCGACGGTGGCCAGCGCAGCCCTGGCCGCCCGCGGGCTCTCATCCTCGCGCCCACCCGCGAGCTCGCCACCCAGATCAATGCCGCTATGGCGCCGCTCGCCAAAGCCCTCAACCTGCGCACGCTCACGGTCTTCGGTGGCGTCGGGGCAGGCCCGCAGATCAACGCACTCCGCAACGGCGTCGACGTCGTGATCGCCTGCCCGGGTCGACTGGCAGACCACCTCCAGAGCGGCCACGTGAAGCTCGACCGGGTCGCGATCACCGTGCTCGACGAGGCCGACCACATGGCGGATCTGGGCTTCCTTCCCGTCGTACGCCGCTTGCTCGACCAGACCCCGCGCGACGGGCAGCGGCTGCTCTTCTCCGCCACCTTGGACGCGGCGGTCGACGTACTGGTCAAGCGCTTCCTGCGCAGCCCGGTCACGCACAGCGTGGACTCGGCTCAGTCGCCGGTCGCCACCATGGACCACCACGTACTGCACGTCAGCCAGGACACCCGTGTGCCGGTCCTCGTCGATCTGGTGACCGCGCCGGGACGCACCCTGGTCTTCACCCGCACCAAGCACGGCGCGAAGATCCTGGCCCGCAAGCTGACGGCGGCCGGCGCCCCCGCCGTCGAGCTGCACGGCAACCTGTCGCAGGGCGCCCGCACCCGCAACCTGGCGGCCTTCTCCGACGGCTCCTCGCCTACTCTGGTGGCGACCGACATCGCCGCACGCGGCATCCACGTCGACGACGTCGGTCTCGTCGTGCACGCTGACCCGCCGGTCGAGCACAAGGCCTACCTGCACCGCTCCGGACGCACCGCGCGTGCGGGCAGCTCCGGAACGGTCGTCACGCTGATGACCGACGCACAGGTCCGCGACGTGCGCGATCTGACTCGCCGGGCCGGCATCAAGCCGACCATCACCAAGCTCGGTGCGGGCCATCCGCTGCTCGCCGAGATCGCTCCTGGTGACCGCGTGCTGGTCACCCCGGCGCCCCGACCGGCCGGCAGCCAGTCCGGTCGCGGCCACGGCCAGGATCAGCGCGGCCAGAGCCGGCGCGGCGGCCAGGGTGGCGGCAGTCGACGCGGTCGCGGTTCGAACAACGGCTCCGGTCGGCGTACGGTGGCCGAAGGCTCATCGCGCGATGTGACCTCGTCCGGATCTTCGCGACGCGGCCGCGGCAGCTCAGCAGCCGCATCAGGGCGCGGCCCCGGAGGTGCCGCGGCGTTCTCATCGGGCGCACCCCGCCGTCGAGCTCGCTAGCGCACACTGTTCGCACAACGGCCGGTTTCCCTCGCGCAGGGACGCCGGCCGTTGTGTGTCGTGGCGGCTACGCCGGCTGACTTGTCACGGTGAGGTGACGGGTTCACGCGGGAGCCACCCTGACACGTCTGGGAGGATGGGGACATGACAGCGCGTGTGCTCTCGATCAACGTCGGTACGCCGGTGGACGCCAAGTGGGCCGGCACCCTCGGCCGTACGGCGATCCGCAAGCACCAGGTCACCGGACCCGTCGCCGTGCAGGAGCTCGGGATCGAGGGCGACCAGGTCGCGGACACCAAGCACCACGGCGGGACCTATCAAGCCGTCTACGCCTTCGCCCGCGAGGACATCGACACCTGGGTGGAGCTGCTCGGCCTGGAGATCCCGAACGGCCAGTTCGGTGAGAACCTGACCACCGGCGGAATCGATGTCAACCAGGCTCTGATCGGCGAGCAGTGGCGGATCGGCTCCACGCTCTTCCAGGTGGCCGACGTGCGGATCCCGTGCAGCGTGTTCAAGGGCTGGATGGGGCTGTCCGGCTACGACGATGCCGGATGGGTCAAGCGGTTCACGATCGAGGGCCGGCCAGGTCCTTACCTGCGGGTCGTTCAGCCCGGCCAGATCACCGCCGGGGACGAGATCGAGGTCGTACGCAAGCCGGACCACGACGTCACGGTCACCACGATGTTCCGCGCGTTCACCACGGAGCGCGAGCTGCTGCCTCGTCTGCTCGACGCGCAGGAAGACCTGCCCCCGAAGGCGCGGGCGGCCGCCCAGAAGTACGCCTCGGCCACGTGACTCGCTGGCAAGACCTGGCAGGCGCCGCCACGGTCGACGGCTACCAGCGCCGTTTCGACGAGCTCGCGGCGGCCGGCCGGGCGGTGCATGGCGAGGCCGACTTCGTCGCCGACCTGGTTCACTCGGTCGACCGGTCCGATCCCGCCGACCCGGCCGGACCGGCCGGACCGGCCGACCCGGGCGCTCGCATCCTCGATGCCGGCTGTGGCACCGGCCGGGTGGCCGTCGAGCTGGCGGGACGCGGCTTCGATGTCGTCGGGGTCGACAGCGACCCGTCGATGTTGGCGGTGGCGCGCCAGGCCCAACCAGGACTCGTCTGGCTCGAGCGGGACCTGTCCGGACTCGATTCCGACGACCCAGAGCTCAATGGCAGGTTCGCGGTCGTGGTGCTGGCCGGAAACGTCATCCCGCTGCTCGGCCCCGACACCGAACGCCAGACGGTGGCGCGGTTGGCCGCATGCCTGGCACCTCAGGGATTTTTGGTCGCCGGCTTCGGACTCGATGTCGCGCACCTGCCGCTGGACTTCGTCCCGGTCACGCTGGCGGAGTACGACGGCTGGTGTCTGGACGCGGGGCTCGCGCCCGAGGCGGTGTTCGCGACGTGGGAGCGCGACGCCTACCGGGAGGACTCGGGGTACGCGGTCTCGGTCCATCGGCGTACTGCCAAAGGGTGAAAACGGTTCGAAGCCGACGGTGGCGATGTCGAAGACCTACCGATCGGTAGCCATCTGTTCTACGGTTCTCCCCATGGTGGAATCCTCGGCGCCAACGGCGCCCTTGCCCGCGACCGTGGAAGGTAGGCCGGCATCGGTCGGACGGATGTTCTTCGACCGGGTGGCCGCGACACCCGACCGCGAGGCCTACCGCTACCCGTCGAGCACGGCGGACGGCGTCTGGGCCTCGATGACCTGGGGGGAGGCCGGGGACCGGGTCACCAAGATCGCCGCCGGCCTGGTCGCGCTGGGCGTCGAGCCCGAGCAGCGAGTCGCGATCGCGGCAGGGACACGGTGTGAGTGGATCCTGGCCGACCTCGCCATCATGTCCGCCGGCGCAGCCACCACGACGGTCTACCCGTCGAGCATGTCCGAGGACGTCGCGTACATCGTGGGCGACTCCGACTCGCACATCGTCTTCGCCGAGGACGACGCCCAGATCAACAAGCTGCGCGAGCGTCGCGCAGACCTTCCTTCGGTGTCCAAGGTCGTGACGTTCGACGGTGCGGCCGATGGTGACTGGGTGATCGGCTTGGCCGACCTCGAGCAGCTGGGCGCGGACCTGCTGGCCGAGCAGGGCGGGGCAGTGATGGACCGGATCGAGAAGACCTCGGCGGACAGCCTGGCGACGCTGATCTACACCTCGGGCACGACCGGCCGACCCAAGGGCGTGCGACTGCGTCACTCGGCGTGGACCTACGAGGGGTACGCCGTGCAGGAGCAGGAGATCCTGTCCCTCGACGACGTGCAGTACCTGTGGCTGCCGCTGGCGCACTCCTTCGGCAAGGTGTTGTTGACCGCCCAGTTGGCGATCGGCTTCGCGACCGCGGTCGACGGCAGGGTGGAGAAGATCATCGACAACCTGGCGGTCGTGCAGCCGACCTTCATGGGGGCTGCACCGCGCATCTTCGAGAAGGCGCACGCGCGGATCAACACGATGACCGCCGACGAAGGTGGCCTGAAGAAGAAGATCTTCGACCAGGCGTTCAAGGTCGGCATCGAGGTGTCGCGTCGCAAGCTGGCGGGGGAGAGCGTGCCGCCGCACCTCGCTGCCCAGCACGCGCTGTTCGACCGCCTGGTCTTCGCGAAGATCCGGGCCAGGTTCGGCGGTCGGGTCCGGTTCTTCATCTCCGGCGCCGCGGCACTGAATCGCGACATCGCGGAGTGGTTCCTGGCGGCCGGCATCTTGATCCTCGAGGGTTACGGCTTGACCGAGACCTCGGCCGGCACCTGCGTGAACCGTCCCACGCGATACAAGATGGGCACGGTCGGCATCCCGTTCGTCGGCACCGAGATCACGATCGCGTCGGACGGCGAGGTGTTGATCAAGGGTCCGGGCGTGATGGACGGCTATCACAACAACCAGCAGGCCACCGACGAGGCACTGCAAGACGGGTGGTTCCATACCGGTGACATCGGGGAAGTCGACGACGAGGGGTTCGTGCGGATCACCGACCGGAAGAAGGACCTGTTCAAGACGTCGGGCGGCAAGTACGTCGCACCGCAGATCATCGAGGGCCAGTTCAAGGCGGTCTGCCCGTACGCCAGCCAGTTCGTCGTACACGGCAACGAACGCAACTTCGTCTCCGCCATCGTGACGCTCGACCCCGAGTCGATCGAGGGGTGGGCGGCCCAGCACGGGCTCGGCGGCAACGACTACGCGCAGATCGTCTCCTCCGACGCCGCGCGCGAGATGGTCCAGAATTACGTCGACCAGCTCAACGCCAGACTGAACCGCTGGGAGCAGATCAAGAGGTTCCTGCTGCTCGAGCGTGACCTGTCGGTGGAGGAGGGCGAGATCACGCCCAGCATGAAGGTCAAGCGCAAGGTCGTCGAGGAGCACTACCGGTCCGAGCTGGACGCTCTCTATTCCTGACCCTGACCCTGACCCCCAATCCCGCGGGTTGCGGGAAAGTGCAGGGCGACACGCCGCATGAGACCTGAACCTTCCCGCAATTCCGGGGATTGGGGGTGGGCTGACAGGATGAGGCCGTGCCGTCTGTCCTGCCTGAGGGTGAGCCGGCGCCGACCAACGGTGGTCTGCCCGAGGCGGCGCTGAGCGGCGTCGGGTCGCGGCCGTTCGGCTTCTACGTCCACGTGCCGTTCTGCACCGTAAGGTGCGGCTACTGCGACTTCAACACCTACACCGCCTCGGAGCTCGGCGACGTACGAGGGGCGTCACGTGCGTCGTACGCCGAGGCGGCGATCGACGAGATCCACCTGGCGCGAAGGGTGATCGGCGACGCCGACGTACCGGTCGACACCGTCTTCTTCGGCGGCGGTACGCCGACCTTGCTGCCGCCTGCCGACCTGGTGGCGGTGGTGGACGCGATCCGGTCGGAGTTCGGGCTGACCGACGGTGCCGAGGTCACGACCGAGTCCAACCCCGACAGCGTGTCGGCGACGGACCTCGTGGCGTTGCGTCAGGGTGGGGTCAACCGGATCTCGTTCGGGATGCAGTCGGCGGTCTCCTCGGTCTTGGCCGTGCTGGATCGCACGCACGACCCGGCACGGGTGCCGACCGTGGTCGAGTGGGCGCGCGAGGCCGGGTTCGAGCAGCTGAGCCTTGACCTGATCTACGGCACGCCAGGAGAGTCCGTGGAGCAGTGGCGGGAGAGCGTCGAGTCGGTCGTAGCGATGGTCCCCGACCACGTCTCGGCGTACGCGCTGATCGTCGAGGAGGGCACCGCGCTGGCGCGACAGGTCGCCCGCGGCGACGTCGCGATGACCGACGACGACGACCTGGCGGACAAGTACGAGATGGCCGACTCGATGCTCGCGGCCGCCGGCTTCGGCTGGTACGAGGTCTCCAACTGGGCTCGATCAGACGATGCGCGGTGCCGACACAACATCGCCTACTGGAACGGGTCCGACTGGTGGGGAGTAGGGCCTGGCGCGCACTCACACATAGGCGGGGTGCGGTGGTGGAACGTCAAGCATCCCGCGCCGTACGCCGAGCGGATCGCCTCACGGGTCAGTCCCGCGGCCGCACGCGAGGTGCTCGACGACGAGACGCGACGGGTCGAGCGAGTGCTGCTCGAGTCGCGGCTGGTGAGCGGCCTGGCGCTCGACGTCCTCGACTCGGCCGGCCGCGCTGCCGTGCCCGGCCTCGTGGCCGACGGCCTTGTCGAGTTGTCAGACCTACGCGTGGCTGTAGCGACCCCAACGTCTGGCAACTCGGTGGGGGAACGCCTGGTGCTCACCAGACGCGGGCGGTTGCTCGCCGACGCCGTCGTCCGCGCCCTGCTCCCTGGCTGAGTGCTCAGCAGCGTCAGGCCGATCGAGCCGGGAAGGCGGCTGCCCTAGTGCGAGGAGCGGGGTTCGGGACGGTCGAGCAGGCTGCCGTCCAGGGTGATGTCGACGCGCTCGTTGTAGAACGCAACCAGGCCAGTGATCGGCAACAGCTGGCGGGTCGGGAAGTCATAGGTCCAGGCGAGATCGTCGTAGGTGGCTCCGCCGACCTCGACTGACCAGTAGCCGGAGGTGGTGCCCTTGTACGGGCATTCGGTGACGGTGTCCGAGGCGACCAGGTGCCTGAAGTCCACGTCGGTACGGTTCACGTAGTAGCGCGTCGTGAGACCTGTCTCGAAGACCAGCACCGGTGAGGTCGTCTCGGCCAGGGTCACCCCGTCGACCTCGATCTTGACGTGCCGCGTGGACCGTAGGGCATCCACCCGGACGTAGGGGTTTCGTGGATGGACGAAGACCTGCTCGTCCTCCTCCAACCAGACGTCGAGGGCGTCCCAGTCGAACCGGACCAGGTCCGCCAGGCCATCCACCGCGGGCTCGGTGTAGCGGCGCGCCGAGCTGTCTCGGACGCCGTCAGAGGCACGGATGCCGTACACGGCCGCGGTGCCGCGTCGCGTCGTCTGCGTACGCTCCTCGTCGACCAGCGCCGTCGTGTCGATGTCGGCCCACGGTATGTAGTACTGCGGGTAGAACGGGAACTCCCAGACGTAGCGGCCGCGCGTCGTGTCGAAGAGGGGCCGGGAGTCCACGAAGCCCCGCACTCGACGGGGCACCGGTTCCACACGATTGGTTTCTGCCGCCATGACGGGGTAGTCCCGCATCGCATCCTCCGGTCCGTGACGTCGAGAGGCTGGCCTTGCGCCTCGACCTCAGGTTGTCACGAAGTCGATCAGCTCTTCGACCCGCCCGAGCAACGCGGGCTCCAGATCGGCGTACGAGCCGACCTTGGACAAGATGTGTTTCCAGGCCCGAGCGATGTCGGCCTGGTCGCGATGCGGCCACCCGAGCTGCTGGCAGATCCCATACTTCCACGAGACCGTCCGGGGAACGCTCGGCCATGCACCGATGCCGAGACGCTCCGGTTTCACCGCAGCCCAGACGTCGACGTAGGGGTGACCGACGATCAGGACGTGCCGCCCGAGCGGACCGCGGGCGATCGATGTCGCGATCTTGTTCTCCTTCGAGCCCGCGACGAGGTGGTCGACGAGGACCCCGACCCGTCGCTGCGGACCGGGCTGGAAAGCGCGCAGCTGTTCCGACAGTTCGTCGACACCTCCGAGGTACTTCACGACGACTCCTTCGAGCCGCAGGTCGTCACCCCAGACCTTCTCGATCAGCTCGGCGTCGTGGCGCCCCTCGACATAGATCCGGCTGGCTCGCGCGACCCGTGCCTTGGTGCCCGGTACGGCGACCGAGCCGGAGGCGGTGCGGGTGGACCGCTTCGGGGCGTTGCGCGGCGGCGCGCTCAGGACGACCGGGCGTCCTTCGAGCAGGAAGCCCGGCCCGAGCGGGAAGGTCCGCCGCTTGCCTCTCCGGTCCTCCAGCTCGACGGTGTCGAGGTCGCGGTCGACCCGGACGATCTCACCGCACCAGTCGGTGGTGACCTCCTCGACGACCAGGCCGAGTACCGCCTCGATCGGTGTCGACCGGCCGCGCTTGGGAGCTCGCCAGTCCGACTGCAACACGTCGGCGCCGTACCGGTCGAAGGGCATCGGCCCACGCTAACCGCCACGTCCT
>JBBSPA010000061.1:0-26400 GCA_038259225.1 Propionibacteriales bacterium | reverse complement strand
TGGTCGGTCTCAATCCCGAGCACTACAACCGGTTCCCCGCGGACTTCTCCGGCGGTCAGCGACAACGGATCGGGGTAGCCCGGGCGCTTGCTCTCCACCCGCGGCTGGTCGTGTGCGACGAGCCGGTGTCGGCTCTCGACGTGTCGGTGCAGGCGCAGGTGATCAACCTGTTGGCTGACCTGCAGGCCGAGCTTGGCCTGACCTACGTCTTCATCTCCCACGACCTTTCGGTGGTGCGACACGTCAGCGACCGGATCGCCGTGATGTACCTCGGCAAGATCGTGGAGATCGGTCCGTCCGACGACATCTTCGAACGGCCCCGGCATCCCTACACCCGCTCGCTGCTGTCCGCCCTCCCGGTGGCCGATCCCGACGCCGCCGACAGCCGCGAGCGCATCGTGCTCAGCGGGGACCTGCCGTCTCCTGTCGACCCGCCCGCCGGGTGCCGGTTCCATCCGCGATGCCCCAAGGCGCAACCGGCCTGCCAGGACGCCGAACCCAGCCTGGCACCGGTCGAGGGCGACCCTGTCGGGCACTCCACCGCCTGCTTCTTCCCGCTGAGCCGCGGTGAGCGGCTGACCACCGGTGAACCTGCGGCCGACGTCTCCCACCTGGCCAGATCATGAGGACACCGATCGAGCCGGACATCTCGCCGCCGGCTGCCGCTGACCGCGCCTCGACGCCGCAGCAGAGTCCAGGCGAGGTCGCGCCGGTGCCCACGATCGTCGGGCAGGGATCCTGGGCGCTGGCCTGGCGTCGGCTGCGGCGAGACCGAGTCGCGATGATCTCGCTCGGGGTGATCGTCGCGATCGTGCTCGTCGCGGTCTTCGCGCCGGTGTTCGCCACGATCACGGGTCACCCGCCGAACACCCAGTACCGGACCACCGGGCTCTCCCCCGACGGTCTGCCGATGGCACCGTCGCGGCAGTTCTGGTTCGGCACCGACGATCTGGGTCGCGACATCTTGGTCCGGATCGCGTACGGCGCTCGGATCTCTCTCGGGGTCGGCGTGCTCGCCACCGGGTTGACGATCGTCGTCGGCGTCGTGGTCGGTCTGGCTGCCGGCTTCTTCGGGGGCTGGGTCGACCAGGTGCTGGCCCGCTTCGTCGACGTGGTCCTGTCCATCCCGTTCCTGCTCGTGGCGATCGCGCTCGTGTCGGTGCTGGGTCCGAGCCTGACGATCACGATCTTCGTGATCGGCTTCTTCAGCTGGGCGTCGGTGGCCAGGATCGTCCGTGGGCAGGTGCTGTCGATCCGGGAGCGCGAGTACGTGGAAGCCGCCCGCTCCCTCGGCGCCGGCGACGTACGGGTGATGTTCATCGACATCTTGCCCAACGTGCTGGCCCAGGTCATCATCTACGCGACCTTGTTGATCCCGGTCGTCATCGTGGTCCAGGCGACGTTGTCCTTCCTCGGCCTCGGGCTTCCCCCACCGACGGCGGACTGGGGCGGCATGATCAGTCGAGCGCAGAACTCCTACACGACCTCGTGGTGGTTCATCGCCTTTCCCGGTGGCGCTCTGGTCATCACCACGCTGGCGTTCAACCTGTTCGGTGACGGCGTACGCGATGCGTTCGACCCCGAGGCGGACCGGATGACGGCGAGCTGAGCCCGTCATGATCCGCTTCCTCGCAACTCGGATCGGCTTGGGTCTTGTGGTGCTGTGGCTCATCTCGATGTCGGTCTTCGCGGTGTTCTTCGTCGTGCCGAGCAATGTGGCGCGGACGTTGGGCGGTCGACAGGCGACCCCCCAGACCATTGCGTTGATCAGCCACCGGCTCGGGCTCGACCAGCCGATCTGGAAGCAGTACCTGTCGTTCGTGGGCAACGCGCTGCACGGCAACCTCGGGTACGACTACTACCACCAGGTCCCGGTCACCCACATCATCGCCACGGCGCTGCCGGTCACCCTCTCCCTTGCCGTCGGCGCCTCTGTCCTCTGGCTCGTGCTCGGTGTCTTCAGCGGCGTTGTGTCGGCGGTGCACCCACGCTCGTTCGCGGACCGAACGCTCACCATGACCGCGCTGGCCTTCTACTCGATGCCGTCCTTCGTCCTCGGGCTCGTGCTGCTGTACTTCCTGTACTTCAGGGCCACCATCGCCGGATTCGCCTGGTTCCCGGCCGGTGGTTACGTCCCGTTCACGCAGAGTCCAGGACTCTGGCTCCAGCACCTGATCCTGCCGTGGCTGTCGTTGGCCCTGCTGCTCGCTGCGACGTACACCCGGCTGACCCGCGGGTCGATGCTGGACGTGCTGTCGGCCGACTACATCCGCACGGCTCGGTCGAAGGGGATCGCGGAACGGCGCGTGGTGTATCGACACGGGCTGCGCAGCGCGCTGACCCCGGTCGTGACCCAGCTCGGCATCGACCTCGGTCAGCTGGTGGGAGGTGTCGTGGTCACCGAGACCGTGTTCAGCCTGCCCGGGCTGGGGCAGACCGCGATCACCGCGATCAACCAGCAGGACCTGCCAGTGATCATCGGGATCGTGCTCTTCGCCTCGGCAGCGGTGGTGGTGGCCAACATCGCCGTCGATGTGGCGTATGCCGTGCTGGACCCGCGAGTCCGGCTGCACTGAGCACTGCCCACCAGGTCAGGAGGCGCCGGCGGCCACCATCTGTCGAAGCTCTTTCTTCAGCTCGGAGATCTCGTCCCGCAACCGTGCGGCCACCTCGAACTGGAGCTCGGCCGCGGCAGCATGCATCTGGTCGGTGAGCTGCTGCACCAGATCGGCCAGGTCGCTGGACGGAAGCCCGGCCAGCTCGCGGGCATGACTGCCTGCCTCGCCCGACGAGGCTGCTCGGCTGGACAGTCCCGGCACCGGCGCCTTGCCCCGCGACTGCTGGCGTCCACCACCACCGAGCAGCTGAGCCGTGTCGGCATCCTCTCGGGCGAGCATGTCGGTGATGTCTGCGATCCGCTTGCGCAGCGGCTGCGGGTCGACCCCCGCGGCCTCGTTGTAGGAGACCTGCTTGGCGCGGCGCCGGTTGGTCTCATCGATCGCCTTCGCCATCGAGTCGGTGATCCGGTCGGCGTACATGATCACCTGACCGGAGACGTTGCGCGCCGCGCGTCCGATGGTCTGGATCAACGACGTCCCGGACCGCAGGAAGCCCTCCTTGTCGGCGTCCAGGATCGCCACCAGCGACACCTCCGGCAGATCGAGGCCCTCGCGGAGCAGGTTGATGCCGACCAGCACGTCGTACACACCGAGGCGGAGCTCCCGCAGCAGCTCGATCCGCCGCAGCGTGTCGACCTCGGAGTGCAGGTAGCGGGTGCGCACGCCGTTCTCCAGCAGGTAGTCGGTGAGGTCCTCGGACATCTTCTTGGTCAGCGTCGTGACCAGGACCCGCTCACTGCGCTCGGTGCGCGTCTGGATCTCCCCGATCAGGTCGTCGATCTGGCCCTTGGTGGCCTTGACGATCACCTCCGGGTCGATCAGACCGGTCGGCCTGATGATCTGCTCGACGCTGGAGTCCACCCTCGACAGCTCGTACGGGCCCGGGGTCGCCGACAGGTAGACCGTCTGACCGATCCGCTCCAGGAACTCCTCCCAGCGCAACGGCCGGTTGTCCATCGCGCTCGGCAGCCGGAAGCCGTGCTCGACCAGGGTCCGCTTGCGGGACATGTCGCCTTCGTACATGCCGCCGATCTGCGGCACGGTCACGTGCGACTCGTCGACCACCAGCATGAAGTCCTCGGGGAAGTAGTCCAGCAGGCAGTGTGGGGCCGAGCCGGCGGAACGTCCGTCGATGTGCCGCGAATAGTTCTCGATCCCGCTGCAGGTCCCGATCTGGCGCATCATCTCGATGTCGTAGGTGGTCCGCATCCGTAGGCGTTGCGCCTCCAGCATCTGGCCGGCACGTTCGAGCTCGATCAGCCTGGCCTCGAGCTCCGCCTCGATCTCGGCGATCGCGCGCTCCATCCGCTCGGGACCGGCGACGTAGTGCGAAGCCGGGAAGATGTAGAGCTCGGAGTCCTCGCTCATGATCTCGCCGGTCACCGGGTGCAGCGTCATCAGCCGCTCGATCTCGTCACCGAAGAACTCGATCCGGACCGGATGCTCCTCGTAGACCGGGAAGACCTCGAGAGTGTCCCCGCGCACCCGGAACGTCCCCCGGGTGAACGACAGGTCGTTGCGCGCGTACTGCACTCCGACCAGCTGGCGCAGCAGCGAGTCACGGTCGATCTCGCCGCCCACCCGCAGCGGGATCATCCGGTCGACGTACTCCTGCGGGGTGCCCAGGCCATAGATGCAGGACACCGTGGAGACCACGATGACGTCGCGGCGGGTCAGCAGCGAGTTCGTCGCGGAGTGCCGCAGACGCTCGACCTCCTCGTTGATCGAGGAGTCCTTCTCGATGTAGGTGTCCGTCTGCGGGACGTACGCCTCGGGCTGGTAGTAGTCGTAGTACGACACGAAGTACTCGACGGCGTTGTCGGGGAACAGCTCGCGCAGCTCATTGGCGAACTGGGCCGCCAGCGTCTTGTTGGGCAGCATCACCAGGGTCGGTCGCTGCACCCGCTCGACCAGCCAGGCGATCGTCGCGGTCTTGCCGGTGCCGGTCGCGCCGAGCAGCACGACGTCCTTCTCACCGCCGTTGATGCGTCGCTCGAGGTCGTCGATCGCGGCCGGCTGGTCACCCGACGGCTGGTAGTCGGAGATGACCTTGAACGGCGCGACCGTGCGCTTGAGATCGGTGACTGGTCTCATGGGTTCGAGCCTACGGGCAGCCTCCGACATTCTCCTCACCCGTGGATCGCGGCCACCGCCGGTCAGCGCGGGTCGTGGACGTACTGGTCGGCCATCGCGAACCCGAGCACGAGCACTGCGGTACCAATCGCCAGCGACGCCAAGGCATCGCTGAGCCAGTGGAATCCGCCGAGGACGCTGGACGCCGCCACCAGGCATCCGGCCGCCGCGCCGGTCCAGAGCCCGCGCTGCCGGGCTCGACGCAGCGAACGACCGCGCCACCCCGAGAGCACGAACACGAGGACGCCGACACTCACCATCGCGGTCGCGGTATGTCCCGACGGATAGAAACCGGGATAGCCGTCGTCGAGCGCCTCGCCGCCAGGACCTGGCCTGGCCACCAGGTACTTCAGCGCGACGACCATGATGCCGGTCGCGGCCAGCTGCGCGACGACGAGCACCCCCGGCCACCACCGCCACCGGGCGTGCATGGTGACGATCGCAGCCACGACGGCCGCGGTGCTGCCCACGCCGACGTTGCCCAGCAGGCCGACCACGTGGGTCCAGCCCGGCGGGTCGCCCGACGGGAACGTGGCGTCCTTGACCGTGTCGTCGAGGTAGGTCAACAGCCCTCCGGCCAGCACGTCGGCGGTGATGAGTACGACGACTGCCATCGCCACCGCCACGACGGCGAGGTCCTTGGTCGCGGGACGTGACCGCTCCCAGACGCGGGCGGTCCGGCGTACGACGTCCCTCATCGGGGCAGGTGAGTGCGCGGGGCCATCCGCGGACCGCGCCGCGGTCGGCCGGGCAGCCGCGTCGTGACCACGTGCTGGACGCGGTACCGGTGCGGGCGATCCGGCTCCAACAGGCGTTCGAGCTCGTCGTCGGTGATCTCCTCGCCGGTCAGCGCGAAGCCGACATGCTTGGCGATGTGGTAGTCGGCGAAGCTGACCGCATCGGGGTCCCCGTGCGCACGCTGGCGTATCTCGGCCGCGGTCCAGACGCCGATGCCGGGCAATGACCGCAGACGGCGTTCGACCTCGGCGGCCGGCAGTCCGACGGTCCGCTCGAGAGACGTCGCCACCCGGGCCGCTCGGACGATCGTCGTGGAGCGGGCGCCGTCGATGTGGCAGCGCAGCCATTCCCAGGACGGGATCAGGGCCAGCGCCTCGGCGGCCGGCAGGACGCGCATCCCGCGCGCCAGGCCAGGACCGGGGGCCGGTTCGCCGAAGCGTCGGACGAGCTGACGCCAGCCGGTCCAGGCCTCCTGGCCGGTGACCTTCTGCTCGATCACGGCGGCTACCAGGGCTTCGAGGACCAGCCCACTCGTCGGGATCCGCCAGTGCGGGTTACGGGCCCAGGCCGCGCGGATCAGGGGGTGGTCGGGCGCGAAGTCCCTGATGTCGTCGTGCCCGCCGAGCATGGCCGGGCCTTGGGCGATCATCCAGTCCGCACCGCTTCCCCACGCCTCGAGCTCGACCTCGGCGGCCGTCGATCGGCGGGTGATCCGCAGCGTGGCCGGACCCTGCGGCGTACGCGAGGCCCGCCAGATCGTGCCGTCCGGGTCCCGCTGGAACGTCGGGTCACCGGCGCCTCTTCGCAGGGACCGCAGCACGTCGTACGGGTCGCACGGCCAGTCAGGTCGCCACGTGCGGCTCAGGGATCCAGCCGCCGTGGGCACCGAGGTCACCGGGCAAGCCTAGGCGGCGACGGCGCGGACGCCGGCTCAGGACGTGTGGAGGGACAGCACCGCGCGGGCAAAGGCGGACTCGGCATCGATGTCGATATGGCGTTCCTCGGTCCCGTCACGTTCGATGACGACCACGAAGCCGCCCGGCGTTGCCTGCAGCGCCACGAACGTGGTGCCGAGCATGGTCCGGAGCTGCTCCTCACGAGGCAGCCACAGCACCTCTCGCTGTTCGATGCTGTCCAGGGCCCACTCGGTCGTCCCGTTGAAACCGAGCAACCGTCCGGTGGCCAGCTCATGAACCTCGACCACCATGTCGCTGACCGCGAACACCTGGTCGTCCAGGTCCCGGTTCGGGATCATGAACCGGTCGCCGGTCGACGGGGTCCAGGCGACTCCGGCATCCTGCAGCCGGTGGGCCAGGTCGATGCTGATCACGCCTCCACCGTACGTCGGCCCACCCGTCCTTCATTCCCGCGAATTGCGGGAAAGTGCAGGCGGCGCACGGGGCGTGTCGACCTGTGCTTTCCCGCAATTCGCGGGGTTGGGGGTGTCCGGCGGGTGTCGGTAGGGCGCGGCAGACTGCAGACATGGTCGCCCTCCTGTTGACCGACGTCGTCGCGACGTCACAGGCCGTCTCCGCCACCCGGTCCCGGCTGGCCAAGCGGGCGGCCCTGGTCGACCTGCTCACCCGCGCTGACCGCGAGCACGTCGAGGTGGCAGTGGCGTTCCTGTCCGGGTCCTTGCGCCAGCGGCGTACCGGCCTGGGCTGGGCATCCCTGCGTGACCTGCCCGAACCGGCGGCGACGGCGACGCTGACGATCGCCGAGGTCGACGCCGCCTTCGAGTCGATCAGCCGGATCGCCGGCACCGGTTCGTCGGCCACTCGCCTTGACGCCGTGACCGCTCTGATGCGTCGCGCCACCGCGGATGAGCAGACGCTCCTGCGCGGGCTGGTGCACGGCGAACTTCGCCAGGGCGCACTCGAGACCTCACTCGTGGACGCCGTCGCTGCCGCCTCGGCGGTGCCGCTGGCCGCGGTACGCCGGGCGGTGATGCTCCGCGGCGCGGTCGGCCCGGTGGCGCTGGCGGCACTGACCGAAGGAGCAGCCGCCGTCGAAGCCTTCGGGTTAACCGTCGGTCAGCCGGTCAAACCGATGCTGGCATCGTCGGCGCCGGACCTGGCGGCCGCCTTCGACAAGCTGAGCGCCGATGGTGCTGGTTCTGAGGTAGATGTGGGTTCCGAGGTATGTGTCGACACCAAGCTCGATGGCATCCGCATCCAGGTGCACAAGCGCGCCGACGACGTGACGGTCTACACCCGAAGCCTCGACGACATCACGCTCCGGTTGCCCGAGGTGGTGGCGGTGGCGAGGGCGTTGCCGATCCAGCAGGTCGTCCTCGACGGCGAGGCGATCGCTTTGGACACGACCGGTCGACCACGTCCGTTCCAGGAGACCTCGGCGCGGACCGCCAGCCACGTCGACGAGGTCACCGGACCACCCGGTACCGCGGTGACTCCCTACTTCTTCGACTGCCTGCACCTCGACGGCGAGGACCTGATCGACCTCCCGTTGCAGGATCGGCTCACCCGGCTGGACGCCGTCACCCCCGAGTCCGCCCGGATCGGTCGGTTGGTCACCGCGTCGGCGGACGAGGCGGCCGGGTTCTTCGCCGATGCGGTGGCAGCCGGGCAGGAGGGTGTGGTCGTCAAGGACCTGGCATCGGCGTACGACGCCGGCCGTCGCGGTTCTGCCTGGGTCAAGGTCAAGCCGCGGCACACCCTCGACCTGGTCGTGCTCGCCGTCGAATGGGGCAGCGGCCGGCGCAAGGGCTGGCTGTCCAACATCCACCTCGGCGCCCGTGACCCGGCGGGCGGCTTCGTCATGCTCGGCAAGACGTTCAAGGGGATGACTGACGAGATGCTCGCCTGGCAGACCGAGCGCTTCCTGGAGCTCGAGACCAGCCGGTCGTCGTACGTCGTCTCGCTCCGGCCCGAGCAGGTGGTCGAGATTGCGTTCGACGGCCTGCAGCGCTCGACCCGGTATCCCGGCGGCGTAGCGCTGCGCTTTGCTCGGGTGCTGCGCTACCGCGACGACAAGGCGGCCGCCGACGCCGACACGATCGAGGCCGTCCGCTCCTTGCTGTGAGGGACTCGGCGCTGTGAGGGACTCAGCGCTGTGAGAGGACTCGGCGCGACGCCTACCAGTCCAGCACTCAGACGGGCGGCTCAGTCCGGCGGCTCAGTCGCTGACCGCGTCCTACCTTCATCGTGCAGCCACGAGACGGGCTCCAGATCGGCATACTTCGGCGGCAGCCCGTCGCCGGAGGAGACACCACGGAGTCGGCGGCCTACCCACGGAACGAGGTAGTGCCGTCCCCACCGCACGTCGGCCACGATGCGCTCGCGTCGCGGCAACGGCACGGCGGGTGCCGGTGCGGACGCCCAGGCGTGGTCGCCGAGCCCGAGCGCCTCGAGCACGGCACCGGCGACCCGCTGATGGCCAGCAGACGACAGGTGCAACCGGTCCTCACTCCACATGTCCGGATGCTCCAGCACCCGCGCGCCCCACAACTTGACGATCGAGCACTGGTAGCGCTCGGCGGTCTCCTCCACGATCGTGGTCAGCGCATTGATCCGCGGCAGGCTGCGCCCGATCAGCTTCGAGCGAAGCGTCGGGTCGACGGACTGGAACAGCACGACCTGGGACCCGTTCTCGCGGAGCCGCCGAACCGCGTCCTGGAAGCGCCGTCCCAACCGATCGAGGTCGACCTTCGGACGCAGCACGTCGTTCGTCCCGCCGGCCAGGCTCACCAGCTCGGGCCTCAGTTCGAGGGCGCGCGGGAGCTGCTCGTCGATGATCTCGTCGAGCCGGCGCCCCCTGATGGCGAGGTTGGCGTACCGGAACTGCGGCTCGAGCGTCGTGAAGTGTTCGGCGACCCGGTCCGCCCAGCCACGGAAACGGGGCATATCACCCACAGCAGGATCGTCCAGGCCTTCGGTGAAGCTGTCCCCGATCGCCACGAAGGACCGGGGAACCGGCACCACCGCGGCAGCGTGCTCCCTCTCGTCGGGCGATGCGGAAGGCTGCTGCACGCCCGAAGTATTTCACAGCCGCCGTCAACCCCCGCACTCCCGCGACGTGCGGGGAAGTACAGGTCGGGTACGGCGTGTCGCCCTGAACCTTCCCGCAATTCGGAGGAAAAGGGAGGAGCAGGAGGGAGGAGGCAGGAGGACGGTCAGCGCTCGACGATCGCGGTGACGCCCTGGCCCCCGGCGGCGCAGATGGACAGCACACCGCGTCCGCCACCGCGCTCGGACACCAGCGTGGCGAGCGTCGCGAGGATCCGCCCCCCGGTCGCCGCGAACGGATGTCCGGCCGCCAAAGACGACCCGACGACGTTCAGCTTGTCGGTGTCGATGCTCCCGAGTGGCGCGTCCAGACCGAGCCGCTCCTTGCAGAAGATCGGGTCCTCCCACGCCTTCAGGGTCGCGATCACCTGCGACGCGAACGCCTCGTGGATCTCGTAGAAGTCGAACTCCTGCAGCGTCAGCCCGGCCCGTGCCAGCATCCGCGGCATTGCGTACGCCGGCGCCATCAGCAGTCCTTCCGCCCCGTGGACGTAGTCGACCGCCGCCGTCTCGTGCAGCGTCAGGTACGCCAGCACGGGGAGGTCCCGGGACACCGCCCAGTCCTCCGACGCGAGCAGTACCGCCGAGGCGCCGTCCGTCAGCGGCGTCGAGTTGCCCGCCGTCATCGTCGCCGTCGGCCCGGTGCCGAACGCCGGCTTGAGCGAGGCCAGCTTCTCCGACGTGGTGTCGCCGCGCAGGTTCTGGTCGCGCTCGAGCCCGGCGTACGGCGTGAGCAGGTCGTCCAGGAAGCCTCGTTCGTAGGCCGCGGCCAGCCGCTGGTGGGACCGCAGCGCCAACGCGTCCTGCTCCTCTCGGCTTACTTCCCACTCCAGCGCTGTGAGGGCCGCGTGCTCCCCCATCGACAGCCGGGTCCGGGGTTCGGCGTTGCGCGGGATCGCCGGCACCAGGTGACCGGGCCGGACCTTCGCCAGCGCCTTGAGCCGTCCCTGCAGCGTCTTCGACTGGTTCGCCTCGAGCAGGATCTTGCGCAGGTTCTCGTTCACCGCGACCGGGGCGTCCGACGTGGTGTCGACTCCTCCCGCCACACCGACCTCGATCGCCCCGACTGCGATCTTGTCCGCCACGGCGATGGCGGCCTGGATACCGGTGTCACAGGCCTGCTGGATGTCGTACGCCGGGGTCTGAGCCGACAGTCGCGACCCGAGCACGGCCTCGCGCGTCAGGTTGAAGTCCCGACTGTGCTTGAGCACGGCGCCCGCCACGACCTCACCGAGCCGCGCTCCGGTCAGGTCGAAACGCTCGACCAGACCGTCCAGGGTGGCGGTCAGCATGTCCTGGTTGCTGGCGCGGGCGTACGCACCGTTGGACCGGGCGAACGGGATCCGGTTGCCCCCGAGGATGGCCACCCTGCGGAGTCCCGGGCGGGTCGGTGCAGCGGGCATCGGCGTTCCTCGTCTCGGATCTGGTGCCGGTCAGACCACCGTTCGCACCACCGGTTACGTTGGCAGCCACGCTAGCGTGGCCTCACCGGCCACCCCACCGAACCCCGCCGCCCGATCCACGAGGAGGCCCGATGGCCGACCGCTACCAGTCCTTGACCGGAACGCCGGTCGGCAAGTTCTTGGTGAAGAACCTGGGGCTGCCGAATCCGACACCGCTTCGGCGCTACACCGAGGGTGACCCCGCTCTGAGTGGATCGTTCCTGGTCGGAGGCGAGGGCGCCGTGGCGGCGGCCGCCGCCGATGCCATCACCGCGGCCGGCGGGACCGCGGTGCGGACAGCACCGGACGGCGGACGGCTCCAGGGATTGGTGTTCGACGCCAGCGCCCTCGCAGACCCAGGTGACCTGGTCGCGTTGCGCGCGTTCTTCACCCCGGTGCTGCGGTCGCTGGCCGGCTGCCCGCACATCGTGGTGCTGGGCACGACGCCGGAAGCCACCGGCACACCCGGCGCCCAGATCGCGCAACGCGCGCTGGAGGGCTTCACGCGGTCCCTCGGCAAGGAGATCGGCCGCGGCGGCACCGTGCAGCTCGTGTACGTCGCTCCGCAGGCGACCGACCGGCTCGCCTCCACCCTGCAGGTCCTGTTGTCCCCGAAGTCGGCGTACGTCTCCGGACAGGTGGTCCGGGTCGGCACCACGGTTTCCGGCAGTGTCGACCCTGCCGACCCGCTGGCGCCGCTGGCCGGGCGGACCGCCGTGGTCACCGGCGCATCACGGGGCATCGGCGAAGCGATCGCGCGGACCTTGCATCGTGACGGCGCCGGCATCGTCGGGATCGACGTCGCCCAGGCGGCCAGCGGTCTCCACACGCTGATGGACGAGCTCGGCGGGGAAGCGATCTCCCTCGACATCACCGCGGTCGACGCCCCGCAACGCATCGCCCGGGCCGTCAAGGACAAGCACGACGGTGTCGACGTGGTCGTGCACAATGCCGGTATCACCCGGGACAAGAAGCTGGCGAACATGGCCGAGGACCGCTGGACGTCCGTGATCGACGTCAACCTGTCAGCGCCGCAGCGCATCACGGCCGAGCTGCTCGAGCAGAGGCTGATCCGACCGAACGGTCGCGTCGTCGGGGTCGCATCGATCGCCGGGATCGCCGGCAACCCCGGGCAGACCAACTACGCCACCTCCAAGGCCGGCGTGATCGGCTTCGTCGACGCCTTCGCCCCGATCGCCGCCGGGCAGGACGTCACGGTCAACGCCGTCGCGCCGGGATTCATCGAGACGCAGATGACGGCCGCGGTTCCGCTCGTCCTGCGTGAGGCGGGTCGGCGGATGAACGCGATGAGCCAGGGCGGTCTCCCCGTCGACGTCGCCGAGACCGTGGCCTGGTTCGCCCACCCCGCGACCTCCGGTGTCACCGGCAATGTCGTCCGGGTCTGCGGACAGAGTCTGTTGGGCGCCTGACATGACGGGCAGCCACCGCGACACCCGAGTCCTCGAGACGTCACCCTCGCTCGGTTCGCTGTACGTCAAGGCTGCGTTGCCGTCGATTCCCGGCGCCGGACGGCTACCCGGCCTGGCCAAGCCCGACACCACCACGCTCCCGACGGTGCGCCTAGAGCTGCACGACATCGAGCCCGATCCCGACCACATCGACTCCTATCGTGAGGTCTGCGGCTTCCCGACCCGCTCGGTGCTCCCCGCGACGTACCCGCATCTGCTCGCCTTTCCGCTGCACCTGACGTTGATGACCGACCCGGCCTTCCCGTTCGCCCCGATGGGGACGGTGCACATCAGCAACCGGATCGAGCAACGACGACCGATCGACGTCTCCGAGTCCCTGGACCTGAGCGTATGGGCCGAGCGCCTCGCACCGCACCGGCGCGGCCGCACGGTCACGCTCGTCTCGCAGGCCTGCGTCGGGGACTCCGTCGTGTGGCGTGACGAGACCGTGCTGCTGTCCCGAGGGCCAGGTCACGACGACACTTCGGACGTCCACGCTGACCTCCCGGACGAGGCACCACGCGGGCCGAGCCTGTGGACTCTGCCGTCCGACCTCGGCCGTCGGTACGCCGCGGTGTCCGGCGATCGCAACCCGATCCACCTCTACGACGTCACCGCGAGAGCGTTCGGCTTCCGGCGTCACATCGCCCACGGCATGTGGACCAAGGCGCGCTGCCTGGCCGAGCTCCACAACCGGCTCCCCGCGTCGTACGCCGTCGAAGTGGCGTTCCGCAAGCCGATAGCATTGCCTGGCCGGGTGACGTTCGGGGCTCGCCCGGGTGACGCGCAGATCGACTTCGGCGTCCGCAGCGGATCAGGCAGCGCACACCTGCTCGGGCGCGCGACTTCGCTGTGAGCCCGTCGTCGGCGTGGACCGGTTGACCTCAGCGCGGCTTGCCGAAGACCACGGTGCTCGTGCGCTTGGGGCCAAGGCGCTTGGAGAACGTCCCGGTCGCGCGGTCCCACACGCCCAGGTCGCTCACCGGGCCGCGCGTCCAGAAGCCGACCGCCGGGACCGAGCGACTGGTGCCGTACCTGATTGAGCGGGTCTTGCCGTTCGCCAGTGCCAAGGAGAAGGTCGCAGTCGCCTGGTCGTAAACACCGAACTCCCAGCGGCCGTCACCGTCCCAGTCACCGCTGACCGGCAGGCTCGAGACCGAGCCGAACACCCGTGAGGAGAAGTTCCCGGCGGCTCCGCGCAGGTAGAAGGTGTGTGTTCGCGGGCGGAAGACTCCGACGTCGGTGAGACCGTCGCCGTTCCAGTCTCCTGCCAGGGGCAGATCACCTGGCGCGCCGAACCGGAACGCCGTCCGGCCCCCGATCGGCCTCTGCACACGGAACATCGCGGTCGCTGGACTGTAGGCACCGAGGTCGCTCTGCCCGTCGCCGTTCCAGTCGCCGACCACAGGCTGGTCGGTCGGCTTCCCGAAGGAGGCGGCGTACCCCGTCCCGTCGGGGAGCCGTTCGCGGAACACCGACGTCACCGGCTGCCGGCCGAACGCGCCGACGTCACTGCGGCGGTCGCCGTTCCAGTCGCCGACCACAGGGACGTCTCCGCAGTTTCGGGAGCGCAGCCAGGTGTTGTACCGCAGGCTGACGCGGTTGAAGGTGGCGTGCTGGTCGGTCCGGTCCAACCGCTGTTCGTAGTGCAGGTGCGGACCGGTGGAGCCGCCGGAGTTCCCGAGCAAGGCGATCGCCTGGCCCTCGTCGACGCGTTGTCCGACCGAGACGAACGCCTTCTGGAGATGAGCGTGCAACGTGGTCCAGCCGCCGCCGTGGTCGACGACGACGTAGCGGCCGTAGCTGGTGCTCCCCAGGTCGACGACCGAGGTGACCACGCCAGGAGCGTCGGCGACCACGATATGGCCGAGGTCGTGCGCGTCCCGGTTCCAGTCCACCGCGAGCGAGCTCGGACTGTGCGACGGCCGGGAGGACGCCTCCCAGCGTTCTCCGCATGCGAAAGGCGCCTGGAACGTCGGCTTGGGAGATGCCGCGAACCCAGGGCTCGGTGCCAGCAGCACCAGCGCGGCTGCTGCGGTGGCGGCGGTGGTCAACGCCAGCCGTGGTCGTCGCACGCGAGCACCTCCCCAGGTGGCCGAACAAAACTCAGACGTCCCACGCGTATCCAGACGCCACTTCAGTAACTGGGTCAGCCTAGACGCGGTCGCCTGCGTTGTCATCGAGTCACTTGAAGTCACAGATTTCGCGCTCAGCGTCACCGCGCGCACAACCGCGGCAGCGGGCCTAGGGTCAGACCATGCGCATCCTCTTCATCGGCGGCACCCGCTTCGTCGGCCGGGCCATGGCCGAGACAGCCCTGGACCGTGGGCACGACGTGACCCTGCTGCACCGTGGGCAGACCGCACCGGCGGGCGACGCCTTCGACGCGGCCGAGCACCTGCGGGCTGATCGAGACGGCGACCTCTCGGTGCTGGCCGGGCGGGAGTTCGACGCCACCGTCGACGTCTGCGCCTACGTGCCGGCGCAGGTCGACCGGCTCGCCGAAGCCCTGGACGGACGCGGCGGACACCACGTCTTCGTCTCGACCATGTCCGTCTTCACCGACACCGACGCGCCTGGACTCGCCGAGGACGGCGCGCTCGTCACGCTCAAGGACCCGACCACCACCGAGGTCACCGCCGAGTCGTACGGCGGCCTGAAGGTGCTGTGTGAGAAGCGGGCCGCCTCGGCGTACGGGGACGACCTCTCCGTGATCCGACCCACCTACGTCGTAGGACCGCACGACCACACCGGGCGGTTCACCTGGTGGATTCGCCGGATCGCCCGGGGCGGTCAGGTCCTGGCCCCGGGTCCTTACGACGCCCCGATGCAGGTGATCGACGCACGGGACCAGGCGGAGTGGGCGATCACGCTCGCCGAGAACGGTACGAGCGGGATCTTCAACAGCACCTCACCCACGCCGCCGTTCGGCTTCGGAGACCTGCTCGACGTCACGGTCCGCGCGGTCGGCCCGCACGACACCGAGCTCGTCTGGGTCGACGACGCCGACTGGCTGAAGGAGCAGGGTGAGGGCTACCAGTCGCTGCCGCTGTGGACCGAGGGCGAGCACGAATGGACCCTGGCCGGTGATCCCACCCGGGCCATCACGAGCGGACTCTCGCCGCGGCCGCTGGCCGAGACGATCTCCGACACCTGGACGTGGATCAAGGACGAGCAACCGCCGATGGTGCCCGGCTGGGGCATCACCGAGGAGCGCGAGACCGAGCTGCTCGGTGCCTGGTTCGCCCGTCAGGGACTCAGCCCGACCTGACCCGGGCCGCTGCCGACGAGGCTTTCGGCTCGGTTCGACAGCGCGCGCCCCCGTCGTTGCGGAGCAGCGAGAACCCCGCCTAGGGTGAGCGCGAGGTGACAGCCGGATGCATGAGATGGCTCTGACGCAGAGCGTCGTCGACATGGTCGTCGAGCGAACCGCCGGCCGCCGCGTGGCAACCGTGCACGTGACCGTCGGTGCGCTGTCCGGCGTGGTGGCCGACGCGATGCTGTTCTGTTTCGACGTCGCCACGACCGGTACGCCGATCGAGGGGGCGGCGTTGGAGATCGCCGGCGTTCCCGGCCGCGCCCGCTGCCAGACCTGCGATCTCGACTTCGCGGTGGACGACCTGATCCTGCTCTGCCCCTGCGGGAGCGCCGACGTACGCATCACCGAGGGCAAGGAGCTGCTGGTGACCTCAGTCGAGCTGGAGGAGCAGCCATGTGCCTGACGTGCGGGTGCGGCGACGACGACAACGTCCGGGTCACCGATGCCGATGGGCACGAGCACCCCCACGAGCACGACCACGAGCACCCCCACGACCACGAGCACGGGTCGGCTACTGAGACGCTGCCGCTCGGTGAGCAGATCCTGGCCAAGAACGACCACCTCGCAGCGCACAACCGGACCTGGATCTCCGAGCGTGGCATCACCGCCCTGAACCTGATGAGCTCCCCCGGGTCCGGCAAGACCTCGCTGCTCGAACGCACCATCGCCGAACGATCCGGTCAGCGCGAGATCTGCGTGATCGAGGGCGACCAGGAGACCCAGGTGGACGCGCAGCGCATCACCGCTGCCGGCGCCCGCGCGGTCCAGGTCAACACCGGCGCCGGATGTCACCTCGACGCCCCGATGGTCCAACGGGCGATCGCCTCGCTGGCACCGGACCCGGGCGCCCTGCTCGTCATCGAGAACGTCGGCAACCTGGTCTGTCCCGCACTGTTCGACATCGGGGAGCAGGCCAAGGTCGTGATCATCTCGGTGACCGAAGGTGACGACAAGCCACTGAAGTATCCGCACATGTTCGCAGCCGCCGATCTGGTGGTCGTGAACAAGACAGACCTGCTGCCGTACGTCGACTTCGACCTCGATCGGCTGCACAAACAGGCGCGCAGCCTCAATTCCGACGTGCAGATCATCGCGCTGTCGGTCCGCAGCGGCGACAACATCGACGCTTGGTACGCGTGGCTTGATGCACAGTGACGGTCCCGTTCGCCGACACGGATTCGGTGAAATGTCAATCCTTGACACGTTCTTCGTCGCGGTGTTAGACCAGAAGTCGCTGCACAAGTAGGCCGAGAGTCGACCCCAGCAGCGTGGAGCCGGACAAGCTCCAGGAAGCGTGGAGCCGATGCCCACTGCAGCCGCCATCAAGGCCGAAGACACCCTCATTCATGTGCTCTGGATCAATGCCGGCTTGAGCTGTGACGGCGACTCCGTCGCCTTGACCGCAGCCACCCAGCCCAGCATCGAGGAGATCGCCCTCGGCGCCCTCCCTGGTCTCCCCCAGATCGCGGTCCACTGGCCGCTGATCGACTTCGAGTGCGGCCCCACCGGCGGCGCGGACGACTTCCTGGAGTGGTTCCGCAAGGCCGACCGAGGTGAGCTCGAGCCGTTCGTGCTTGTTGTCGAGGGCTCGATCCCGAACGAGAAGCTGCACGACGAGGGCTACTGGTGCGGGTTCGGCAACGACCCGGACACCGGTCAACCAATCACCACGTCGGAGTGGCTGGACCGACTGGCACCCAAGGCGACGGCGATCGTGGCTGTCGGCACCTGCGCGACGTATGGCGGCATCCACGCGATGGCCGGCAACCCGACCGGCGCGATGGGCGTCGCGGACTACCTCGGCTGGGAGTGGAAGTCCAAGGCCGGGATCCCGATCGTGAACGTACCGGGATGCCCGATCCAGCCCGACAACCTGTCGGAGACGCTCGTCTACCTGCTCTACATGGCGACCGAGCAGGCCCCGATGATCCCGCTGGACGACGCACTGCGGCCGACCTGGCTGTTCGGCGCCACCGTGCACGAGGGATGCGACCGAGCGGGCTACTACGAGCAGGGTGACTTCGCGACGGAGTACGGCTCCCCCAAGTGCATCGTGAAGCTGGGGTGCTGGGGACCGGTAGTGAAGTGCAACGTGCCCAAGCGGGGCTGGATCAACGGTGTGGGCGGCTGCCCCAACGTCGGTGGAATCTGCATCGGCTGCACGATGCCGGGCTTCCCCGACAAGTTCATGCCGTTCATGGACGAGCCACCCGGAGGGAAGCTGTCGACGACCGCGGTCGGCGTCTACGGATCCACGATCCGCAAGCTCCGCAAGATCACGACGCACACCGTCGACCAGGAGCCCAAGTGGCGTCACTCCGGCTCCGAGCTCACTACCGGTGCCAAGCGCACCTGGTAACGGCACTCCCCCACCTACAGCTCTTCCAGCAGACCCCAGAGAGGCGGCGTCATGGCCGGCACGATGGCCCATCCCCCCAAGCTCCAGGAGAACGCCGACGGTCTCGTCGACATGGCCTGGGACCCGATCACCCGGATCGTCGGAAGTCTCGGGATCTACACCAAGATCGACTTCAAGCAGAAGCAGGTCGTGGAGTGCCACAGCACGTCCTCGATCTTCCGCGGCTACTCGATCTTCATGAAGGGCAAGGATCCCCGCGACGCGCACTTCATCACCAGCCGGATCTGCGGCATCTGCGGTGACAACCACGCCACCTGCTCCTGCTACGCGCAGAACATGGCGTACGGCGTGAAGCCCCCTCACCTCGGCGAGTGGATCGTCAACCTCGGCGAGGCCGCCGAGTACATGTTCGACCACAACATCTTCCAGGAGAACCTGGTCGGGGTGGACTTCTGCGAGAAGATGGTCGCCGAGACCAACCCAGCAGTCCTCGAGCGGGCCAACCACACCGAGTCGCCGCACGGCGGAGAGCACGGCTACAAGACCATCGGCGACATCATGCGGGCGCTCAACCCGTTCACCGGTGAGTTCTACCGCGAGGCTCTCCAGGTCAGCCGCTACACCCGCGAGATGTTCTGCCTGATGGAGGGACGCCACGTCCACCCCTCCACGCTCTACCCGGGTGGGGTCGGCACCGTCGCGACGATTCAGCTGATGACCGACTACATGAGCCGGCTGATGCGCTACGTCGAGTTCATGAAGAAAGTCGTGCCGATGCACGACGACCTGTTCGACTTCTTCTACGAGGCCCTGCCGGGCTACGAGCAGGTCGGCCTGCGCCGGACCCTGCTCGGCTGCTGGGGCTCGTTCCAGGACCCCGATGTCTGCAACTTCGACTACAAGGACATGACCCAGTGGGGTCGTGCCATGTACGTCACGCCTGGTGTGGTGGTCGACGGCAAGCTGGTCACCAACGATCTGGTCGACATCAACCTTGGCATCCGGATCCTGCTCGGTTCGTCGTACTACGACGACTGGGAGGGCCAGGAGATGTTCGTCAAGAACGACCCGCTCGGCAACCCGGTCGACCGACGTCACCCCTGGAACCAGCACACCAACCCGCGTCCGCAGAAGCGCGATATGGACGACAAGTACAGCTGGGTGATGTCACCGCGCTGGTACGACGGCAACGACCACCTCGCGCTCGACACCGGCGGCGGACCGTTGGCTCGGCTGTGGTCGACTGCGCTGTCGGGGCTGGTCGACATCGGCTACGTCAAGGCGACCGGAACCAGCGTCAAGATCAACCTCCCGAAGACCGCGCTGAAAGGCCCGGTCGAGTTCGAGTGGAAGATCCCGCAGTGGAGCAACACGATCGAGCGCAACCGTGCGCGTACCTACTTCCAGGCTTACGCCGCGGCCTGTGCTCTGCACTTCGCGGAGAAGGCGTTGGAGGAGATCCGGGCCGGTCGGACCAAGACCTGGGAGAGCTTCGAGGTGCCCGACGAGGGCATCGGCTGCGGGTTCACCGAGGCCGTGCGCGGTGTGCTGTCGCACCACATGGTGATCCGCGACGGCAAGATCGCGAACTACCACCCCTACCCGCCGACGCCGTGGAACGCCAACCCGCGTGACTCCTTCGGGACCCCCGGTCCCTACGAGGACGCCGTGCAGGGGCAGCCGATCTTCGAGGAGAACGACCTCGACAACTTCAAGGGCATCGACGTGATGCGCACCGTGCGTAGCTTCGACCCGTGCCTGCCCTGTGGTGTCCACATGTACCTGGGTGGCGGCAAGAGTCTGCAGATGACGCACTCGCCGACGCAGTCCGTCACCGGCGAGTAGGCATCGGTGGCGCACGGAGACTCCCCCGACTCGGGCGCAGACGAACTCAGGGCCACCGGCGAACGCATCGCCACCCTGCTCGACGCGAGTGCGGCGGGCGGGGCGGTGGCGCGTCAGCGCGCGGAGGATCTGGTAGCGCTCATCACCAACCTCTACGGCGCGGGGCTCGAACGTCTCCTCGACATCCTTGCCGATGTGGGGCGTCTGGACGCACCGGTCCTGGACGCCCTGGCCGACGACGACCTGGTCGCCAGCCTGCTGCTGGTCCACGGTCTGCATCCCCATGACGTCAACACCCGGGTCGCGGCGGCGCTCGACAGCGTCCGGCCCTACCTGGGCTCGCACGGTGGCGACGTGGAACTCGTCGACGTGGGTACCGACGGCGTCGTGCGGATCCGGCTGCTCGGTAGCTGCGACGGCTGTCCGTCGTCCTCGGTGACGCTCCAGCTGGCCGTGGAGGGGGCGATCGAGGCTGCGGCGCCCGAGGTCACGTCCATCGAGGTCGAGGCGCCACCGACCGCCGCCGAGCCCACCCCGGCCGTGATCTCCGTGGAGTCGCTCCGGGTTCGGCTGGGCGAAGCCCCGGCCATGACGGGCACCTGGACGCCGGTGCCCGAGCTGGCCGAGCTCGCGGCCGGAGAGGTCGGCGGGTTCTCCGTCGACGGCACGTCGGTAGTGGCCTGCCGGCTGGGTTCGGACCTGTTCGTCTACCGGGACCACTGCCCGAGCTGTGGCCGTGACCTAGCCGGAGCCGCGCTGGAGCGTCCGCTGGGTCAGCCGGTCGGCGCAGGGGTGCTGACGTGTCCCGGTTGTCGGATCCATTACGACGTACGCCGGGCGGGTGCTGCGGTCGGCGACGCCGACGTCCACCTCGACCCGCTGCCGTTGCTCATGCGTGACGGCGTGCTCTCCGTAGCGGTCCCGGCGGTGGCGACGGCATGACGAGCGCCAGCAGCAACGAGAGCACGGCGACCGGCAACGGCCAGAGCCCGCTCTCGGTGCTGCGGCGAATCGCGACCCGGCCACCGCCTGCGGCCCGCGACGAGACCTGCGACATGTGCGCGGAGGAGATCGGGGCCGAGCACCAGCACGTGGTCGACATCGAGAGTCGCCAGCTGATGTGCACCTGCCGCGGCTGCTACCTGTTGTTCGCGACGCCGGACGCGCACCAGCGCTACCGTGCGGTCCCCGACACCTACCTGTCGTTTCCCGACCTCGAGCTGGGCAGTGCAGCATGGGACTCGCTTCAGATCCCGGTCGGTCTGTCCTTCTTCTTCAAGAGCTCGATCCTCGGACGAGTTGTCGCGTTCTACCCAGGCCCCGCCGGAGTGGCCGAGTCCGAGCTCGACCTGGAGTCGTGGGGAAGCATCGTCGAGGCCAACCCACAGCTGAACGCGCTCACGTCCGATGTCGAGGCGCTGCTGGTGACCGCACCGGACGACCGAGCGGACGCCCGGTGCTTCCTGGTCCCGATCGACGCCTGCTATGAGCTTTCTGGCCGGCTACGGATGGTCTGGCACGGATTCGACGGGGGTAACGAGGCCCGCGAGCAGATCAGCGCCTTCCTGGACAACGTGTCCCAGCGCAGCAGACCGGTGCGCGACTCCGACACCGAGCGAGGTATCGCCTCGTGAGCGAGCTCGAGTTCAGGATCGACGACGTCGTGGCCGAGACCTACGCAGCCGCGCCGCAGCTCACCGCACGGCTTCAGGTCAGTGAGAGCAGCCAGACCACGATCCACGCGATTGCACTGCGTTCCGTCGTACGGATCGAGCCACAGAAGCGCGCGTACACCGAAGACGAGACGACCGGGCTGGCCGATCAGTTCGGCACCCGGGACCGTTGGTCGCAGACGCTCAAGCCGTTCCAGTGGATGCAGTGCAGCACCATGATCCAGGGGTTCGACGGTTCCACGCTGGTCGACCTCCCGATGCCCGTCACCTATGACTTCGAGGTGGCGGCGTCGAAGTACCTGCACGCACTAGGACCGTCCGGCGACGTGCCGCTCAACTTCCTGTTCTCCGGAACCGTCTTCACCCGTGGCAGCAACGGCTTCGGCGTCGAGCAGGTCCCGTGGCATCTCGAGGCCAACTACAAGATGCCCGTGGACGTGTGGCGTACCTGCATGCAGCTGCACTTCCCGAACGCCGGCTGGCTGCGGCTCGACCGCGACACCTTGGTCGACCTCGGTCACTACAAGGTCGCGCACGGGCTGACCACCTGGGACGAGGTCGTCCTGCGACTGCTGGCCGCGACGAAGGAACAGGCCCGATGAACCGGCTGGAGCAGGCCCGGCAGGTCGCCGACGCGGTCCTCTACGAGGGTTATCTCCTTTACCCCTACCGCGCCACGTCGAGCAAGAACCAGGCGCGCTGGCAGTTCGGCGTCGTCGGTCCGCGTGGAGCCGCAGCGGCTGGTACCGGCGAGGAGTCCTTCGTCGAGATGCAGACCCTGATCCGCGTCGTCGGCAGTGAACCGACGGCCGGTGTCGACATCTACCTTCGGTTCCTGCAGCTGCAGCATCGCCGGACCGAGCAACGCACCGACAACGGCACGTTCCACGACGTCCCCGAGGTCACCGTCGGCGCGCGACGATGGCTCGCGTGGGACGAGGCGGTCGCGGTCGAGCACGTGGTGACCTTCAGCCTTGACGAGCTCGCTGCCGGGGCCACCGGTGACGTCGAGATCCAGTCAGGCAGGGACGTCGAGCCGCTCACAGCCGACAGTGCCGCGGACCGTGCCAGTGCGGCTGCGGCTGTCGGTGCCGGGAACGATGGCGACGACGCGCCGGCCCGGCTGGTGCGTGAACGCGCGCACCTGGCGGCCACCGTGACCGCCACCGCGGAACCGGTCGGAGCCGACGGCTTGTTCAAGCTCACCGTCCGGGTCGACAACCATGTCGCGGCCGATGATCTGGAGCCTGCAGACGTCATCCGTCGCTCGTTGGTGGGGACGCACCTGCTGCTCGACCTCACCCACCCCGACACCCGGTTCGTCTCCGTGATCGACCCACCCGAGGACGCCAAGCAAGCGGCCCTGACCTGCCACCAGCAACGGTGCTGGCCGGTGCTGGCCGGGGTGAGCGGCGACGAGAGCCTGCTGCTGGGTTCGCCGATCATCTTGTACGACCACCCGGAGGTCGCCGAGGAGAGCTCGGTAGCGCTGTTCGACTCGACCGAGATCGACGAGATCCTCACCCTGCGCGTACTCACCATGACCGACGAGGAGAAGGCTGAGGCGCGGGCCACCGATCCGCGGGCTGCCGAGATCGTGGAGCGCTGCGAGCAGATGACCCCGCAGGACATGCAACGGCTGCACGGCGTGCTGCGTGACCCGTCCGGTGCCGACCCGTTCAGCTCTGCTACCGACTCGTTCGGCCCGGACCCGTTCAGCTCCGATACCGACCCGTTCGGGCCCGACCTGTTCGGCGAGAACGCACCGCACGTCGATCCCGAGCAGGCGGTCGTGCTGATCACCGGCGTTCCGGTGTCCAAGGGCAGCATGGTCCGGGTCCACCCGAACCGCCGAGCGGACGCCCAGGACCTGTTCTTCGCCGACCAGATCGCACGTGTCGCCGCCGTGCACGAGGACTTCGAAGGGGACATTCACGTCGCCGTCGTCCTGGTCGACGACCCAGCCGCCGACATGCACGAGTGGTACGGCCGCTACCTGTACTTCGCGCCAGACGAGATCGAGCCTCTCGCCGACGCAGAAGCGACTCAACGGAAGGAGAGCTCGTCGTGAAGGTCCTCGGATCGATGACATCGGCCCTGATGGCCGGTGTCGCCCTCGTCGGTATCTGGGTGGGCATCAAGTCCATCCCCGACGTCAAGCGCTACCTGGAAATGCGGCGCATGTGAGAAGGAGTCATTGATGGCGGTCATCGGTTGGATTGCGTTGGTGCTCATCGCGCTCGCGGTCATCGTGGGAGTGGCGGTGTTGCTCAGGTCGATCCCAGACATCCGCCGCTACTCGCGGATCCGAAAGATGTGAGGTGAGCCAGACGATTCTCGTCGCCGGCATCGGCAACATCTTCTTGGGCGACGACGGCTTCGGACCCGAAGTCGTCCGACGTCTCGTTGCCGACGGTGGTCTCGGCGCGCCCGATTCCCCCGACCAGGTTCGGATCGTCGACTACGGCATCCGTGGCACGCACCTTGCCTACGACCTGCTCGACGGGTACGACACGCTCGTGCTCGTCGATGCCGTCCCGGGTGACGGTCCGCCCGGCGCGGTCGATGTACTCCAGGTCGACCCTGATTCATTGAGCGCGACGGCACGCGACGGTGCCGCCGGGCTCGATGCCCACAGCATGGACCCGGTGGCCGTGCTGTGCGGAGTGACCGCTCTGGGAGGAGAGCTCCCTGCGACGTACGTCGTGGGCGCCCGGCCGCTGGACCTCAAGGAGGGCATCGGCCTGAGCGCACCGCTGATGGCGGCGGTGGGCGTCGCCGCAGACGCCGTACGTGAGCTGCTCACCGGGCTCCCCGACGCCGCATCCGCCAGCAGCACGAGCAGAAGGATCTAACCATGTGCCTCGGGATCCCCGGTCAAGTCGTCTCAATGTTGGAGGGCTACGGCGGCCAGCTCGCCATGATCGACGTCGAGGGTGCGCAGCGCAAGGTCAACATCGGCATGCTCGACCTCGACGAAGAGCAGCTGATACCGGGTGACTGGGTCCTGATCCATATGGGCTTCGCCGTGGAGCGGGTCGACTCTGCCGGAGCAGCCGAGGCGCTGGCCGGCTTGGAGATGATGGGCCGACCTCGTGAGTCCGACCCCGGTGGTGGTGTGAGTGCCTGACGGCACCCCGAGCGGACTCATCTTCGGGACCCACAGCGACAGCTACAACGGTTCCGCGACCGCGGCCACGCGTCCCACGCCGGGACCGGTCTTGTTCGCGCGCTATGCGTTCCCGCCGAACTCACACGGCTACTGCGGTCCCAATGACTCCCAGGCGTTCTTCGAGTACGGCGTAGCCGCTCAAGATGACGGGTTGCGGGCGATGTCGCAGCAGTTCGCCGGCGCCTGGCCGTACCTCGAGCTGATCGCCGAGGCCACCGGCCTGAACGACCCGCTGGACCATCGCGTGGTGGAGGCGTACTGGGTCGGGACGCCGCGCCTGGACCTGGTCAGCACTCGCGCCGTCGGCACGTCCATGGAGGAGCGCTTCCGGCGGGTTACGGGTCCGCGCTTCTTCACGCTCACCGACAGCGTGCTCGGCGGCGGGGTGCCGCACCACAGCTTTGCGGTGTTCTGCATCTACCCGTGGACCGGACTGCTCACCGACGGACGAAAGGCCAAACAGGCGCTCACCGTGCTGGATCGCTGCCGGATCAGATGGGGTCGGGTGCTCGCCGTCCAGGGTGACCAGGTCGTCGTCGAGTCCTCGCCGCTGACCTATGACGGGCAGCGATTGGCGCTCGGTCAGCCCGAGACCGAGACCGTCGTACGATCCGTCGACGGGATCAGCATGATCGACGACCTCGATGTCGGAGACTGGGTCTCCTTGCACTGGGAGTGGGTCTGCGACCGGCTCACCGAGGCGAAGGTACGCGCGCTGCGGCACTACACCGAACGTCACCTGCGGATCGTGAACGAGGGCAATCTGCACTCCGGGCCTGCAGCCATGCTGGACTGACCTCGCCCGACGCTGGGTCACCGGGCCACCCCGGATCACTCATCACCTGATCACCGGGGCGGTCCGAACTCAGGCGCCCGCGTGGTCGCTGACGGTGTACTGCTTGCCGTGCTGCGTGACCCAGACGATGGTGTGCGGGTCATCGGGGCGCGCGCTCGCTGTCCAGCCGAGATGGGTTCGGATCCGGTGGTGCCGGATGCCCAGCGGTTGTGCGTTGCCCACCATGGTCTGCCCTGGTGGGTCCGGCTGACCCGGCGGTCCGGTGCGATAGGGGATCCGATGGTCGGTCTGGCACCTGGTCGCCGGTGTGGTGGCGCCCGGGAAGCACGAGATCGGGTGCAGGGTCTGGCTCGCCAGGATCTGACCCCTGGTGAACCGGTAGGTGCCGGCGTCCAGGATCATGATCGCGTCGTCGACCGGGTCGATGAAGACCCGTCGCAGGATGGTCGACGATGATCGTTGCGCCAGTCGGCGGGCCTGGGCGGCCGTGATCGGACCCCACCCCTCGAGCTCGCAGGTGTCGTCGTCGAGACCGAGCAGGGTGTCAGCGCTCATCGTGACCCGAAGCTCGGTGTGGAGCTGGGGAAGGTCGACCCCGGAAGGCGCGGACACACCACGAGGCCACCCCTCGGCCCTTTCCGCATCCTTCGCACCGCGCATGCCCGTGGTGGACTGCGCGGTGGTGGACTGCGCGGTGGTGGACTGCGCGGTGGTGGACTGCGCGGTGGTGGACTGCGCGGTGGAGGACTGCGCGGTGGAGGACTGCGCGGTGGAGGACTGCGCGGTGGAGGACTGCGCGGTGGAGGACTGC